>NZ_VKHR01000009.1 GCF_009663145.1 Shewanella sp. TC10 | reverse complement strand
TATCCASMAGTATTAAAACTTTCTTTAAAAAATCCGGTGCATTTTTTAGCATTAGGGTTTGGTAGTGGTTTAGCAGCTAAAGCCCCTGGCACGTTTGGTACGCTTGCAGCTGTTCCATTGGTTTATTTAATGGGGCACTTAAGTTTAACGCCTTTTATCATTATTACTGTAATTAGTACCCTTGTTGGTTTTTATATTTGTGATAAAGCGGCAAAGGACATGGGCGTACATGATCATGGCGCAATCGTTTGGGATGAAGTGGCAGGACTGATGATTACCATGATTGCAGCCCCAGCTGGCTTGATCTGGTTAGTGATTGGTTTTGTATTATTTCGCTTCTTCGACATTCTAAAACCATGGCCTATCCGTTGGTTAGATGCCAAAGTTCACGGTGGTTTTGGCATTATGATTGACGATGTGCTTGCTGGCATCTTTGCGTTAGTGTGTTTACAAGCTATTTATTATTTTGTGTAAACAGAAATGGAATCAACTGTGGCTAACGCAATAGCTATGCAGTGAACTACATAAAAATGCCCACCTTAAAGTGGGCTTTTTTATGAGCTAAAGGTGAGCGTTTCTAGATAGTTGTTTCTAGATAGTGGTTGGTAATAGGTGCTGTTAATAGATGCTAATAACTAATAATATTTTGACTCTGTTTATGTCATTTTTAATGAAAGACCTAATGAGTAAAAATTAGTGTAAAAGTTCTCTAGCATTCGCCAAGGTATTTTCAGTAATAACGTCACCTGCGAGAAGCCTTGCTAGCTCACTAATACGTTGCTCTTTATCGAGAGGCTTCATTTGGGTTTCAGTGCCGCCACTTTTGGTAAATTTATTCACCAACATATGCTGATGTCCGTTACCTGCAACTTGCGGTAAGTGAGTTACACAAATAACTTGCGTTGATTCTCCTAAGCTTCTCAACATTCGGCCAACCACAGCGGCTGTAGGGCCTGATATGCCCACATCAACTTCATCGAATATCAGTGTCGGGGTGGAAACCTTTTTAGCGGTTATAACCTGTATTCCCAAACCTATACGCGACAACTCTCCTCCTGAAGCAACTTTGGCGATGGGCTGTAATGGCTGGCCTGGATTAGTGGTAACCTGAAACTCTATTTGGTCACTTCCCACCAATGACTGTATGTCAGGGTTAAAATTAACAGCAATGCTGAATTTTCCTTTTGGCATGTTCAGCTCATGAATCGATTGAGTCACCAGTTTATTTAATTCTTTAGCATATCGCTGACGACTTTGACTTAGCTTTTGTGCGCTAGCAATATAAGCCAGTTTGCTATCGTCGACCTGTTGCTGGATTTCATCAAGACGAGTAGCATCGCTGCTTAATGCTGACAGTTCTGTTTTAAGCTGTTGGTGATGCTCCGTTAAGTTTTCTGTTTGGACGTGATGTTTACGGGCCAATTGCATTGCTTTTGAAATACGCTGCTCGAGATAAGCAAAATGTTCTGGGTCGAGCTCTATTCTGCTGAGGTAGTCTTGAACTTCACTACTACTTTCTTGGACCTGTATTAAGGCTTCATTGAGCATTTCTGCAATGTTTTTAAGGCTAGGGTCAAAGCTTTGTAAATTATCTGCAAATCCCACTGCTCGGTTAAGTAGTGACTCAACATTATGTTCATCATCTTCGCTTAGGAGCTGTAAGGTATTTTGACAACTTTCAATTAAGTCAGTGCCGTTAGCAAGGCGTTTATGCTCTTGCTCAATTTGTTCAAACTCACCAGGTAAAAGTGCGAATTCGTCTAACTCTTCAACTTGATACTGAACCAGCTGCTTTCTTGCAATACGTTCTTGTTGGTTCTGCTGTAATTGCTTAAGTTCATTTTCTATATTTTTACAGCGTTGATAGCTTTTACTTACGCTATCAAGCAACAGTTTATGGTTTGCATAGCTGTCGAGTAAGGTAAGTTGATGCTCACTTTTAAGCATTGCATGGTGCGCATGTTGACCATGTATGCCAACAAATAATTGCCCCAATGCTTTTAATTGAGAAAGTGGGACAGGATTACCGTTAATGTAGGCGCGCGAGCGACCATCAGCACTAATGGTTCGACGTAAAATACATTCTTCTTCAACATCAAGATCATTATCTTCAAGCCAACGCTTGGCGAAAGGAACATCATCTAGAGTAAAACGAGCGCTTACCTCTGCTTTGCTAGCACCGGGTCTTACCGTATTAGCATCTGCACGATTCCCAAGGCAGAGACCTAGTGCGTCTATTGCGATGGATTTACCTGCGCCTGTTTCTCCAGTAATACTGGTCATGCCGGCTTTAAAATCGAGCTCTAGAAAACGTACAATCGCGAAATTATTAATGCTTAATTGGCAAAGCATAATCAATCCTTGTGTGAATAATCATCAAACCACTGTATCTACAAACAGTGTACACTGTTTTTTTATACAGTAAAGTACTGGTTGAAGATTTTTGCTTGTCGAATATTTAAACGCTGAATCAGCTTTTAAAAGCTTGTTTAACTTAAGCCATGCAGTAGTTTTTCAATAATAGGCAAGGTAATAAAAGTGGCAATGGTACTGATAAGAATGCATTTAGCACTGGCTAAAGCATAGGTTTGATAACGCTGAGCAAGTAAGTAAACACTTGCCGCAGAAGGAAGTGCAGCAAGAATAACCCCCATCATTAGAAGTTCAGTGTCGACATTGAAATACCGTAACAAGCAATAGGCGATAACCGGCTGGAATACCAGTTTTAAGGTATTGAGCACGGTCATTTCGATAGCGATATGACGTCTCGGTATTGCTGGTTCTGTACTGCCGTGCATGGCTTTAGCTAATACCATACCAATTGCGAACAGGGCACAAGGGCTCGATGTGTTGCCAATAAGTCGCATCATCATGCTAAGACTATCTGGTATGGGAAGCTTAACCGTGGAGGCTGCAACCCCTAGGGCGCAACCAATAACAATTGGGTTACTGATGAGTGCATTGAGCATAATAATCACAGGATGATGTTTTTGCTGTTTATTAATGGCTAATTCCATACTGACCATCGCAAAGGCGAACATCACAATAGATAATAAACTGGCAATGGCCGCCGCAGTCACTGCGTGATTATTATCAGGGTATAGCATCATCATCAAGGGGATCCCAATAAAGGCTGTATTACCAAAACTGGTATTAAGCCCCCTGATAGCAGCTAAAGCGGGTTGCTTTTTATCAGCTGATAACGAAATGATAGCTGTGACAAAATAGGTTACCACCATGGCAAGGCCAAATGAGAAAATAAACCCCCATTGTAAGATTTCATCAATGTCTGTTTCGGCTAAGGCAATAAACAGTATTGCAGGGAAGGCAACGTAGTAGACATATTCATTAAGGGTAAAGTCAGTATCATGTGGCAAAACTTTAAGCTTTTGTATAACAAAGCCTAAAAGCATGATTCCGAAAACGGCAATAAGAGGGGTAAGAATACTGGGCATCCCTCAATCCTTGTTAATGAGTAAAGTGATAATGATAGGCGCTAGTTGCGAGTGTTTTAGCGATTAAAGCATAAAATACTCAATCTTAAAATTCTAAATATCAAGATGAATTAATAGATTACAAGCTTCAATAGCTTGTAGGTAATACAAGAAATTTTGGGTTGTAAATTGAATGAGTCATAGCCCTTAATTTCGGCTCTATTAATGAGTCTACTTTAAATAACGTAAAAGAAAATGCGATTAAGGTCTTACTTTAGATGATAAATACATGGAAAGATTAAAGGGAGTGTTGCTGGAAACACTCCCACAATTATCTCAGGTTTAACAGAGTAACCGGAGCTATTTACTGAGCGCTAATGCCAATATTAGAAACACCAGCATCGATGATTTCTTTACGAAGCTCTTTAATGAACTCTGCAGAAATCTTAGGATTACTTTCGATAATATCGAGCAGCATACCTTGAAGTTCTTTTTCTTCCTTCATCACTGGATGATTGAAAACAAACTCTTCAACGACTTCTTCATTCAGTTCGTCTTGCAATTCTTCTACGCTAATGGCTTCAATGTAATTGGCGACGGTACTTGAAGACAGTTTACTGATATTAGTAATGTCTTCTTCTATTTTGCCTTGAATGCCACCCAAAAGCGTTGTTAATGCAACAGCTGCATCCATTGCAGGGTAAACACCGTATGCTTCAAACTCACTTGGATCTGGCGTGTTGTCTTCAAGACGCTGTAAGTGAATGTCGTAGTTAAACTTAAGTTTTTTGTCGTACTGGGACTGCCAAAGTAAGTCCAATACCGTGCTTAACATTTTTGGCTCGCCAAATTCGCATACTTCTGAAAACAATTGGTAGTTAGGTAGCATGCGCTGGCAAAGTGCGGTCGCAAATAATTGCTTTTGAGGTAAAGATAACGCTTTCAAACGTTTAAAAAAGCCGGGTTTATTACTCATGGGGAACATCCGCTGATAACTGTGATATCACTTGATTTGCAGCTGATTCTACCTTAGTTAGCTCATCAAGTAACTCTAGTATTTCTGGTTCTAGATCATCAAGGCTAATTTTTTTCTTCAGGGCTGACTCTATCTCTTGGCAAAGCTTTTGGGTATTTGGCACTCCGCAGTAGCAACTCGCGCCATGAAGTTTATGGACTGTCTGCAACATTAGATCGCTATCGGCCTCTTTCATTGCGGTTTCTATATTGCTGACACTCTCAGGTAATGAAGTCACCAACATTTGCAGCATTTCGATCGCTAAATCAGGTTTTTGATTCGTTTGAGCCAAACATAATTCCCAATTGAGTGTGTGCATATCAAAATGGGTAAATTTAGGTTTACTTATCCAGCGGTTGATGACGCCCTTTAGAGCGGCTTCGTCAATTGGTTTTGGCAAGTAGCCATCCATGCCGCTGCCTAATATCAATTCGCGCTCTTCTGCAATAGCGTGAGCGGTGACAGCAATGATAGGAGTGTTTCGATTGAGTGATTCTTGGCGAATTAGCTTAGTGGCTTTAATTCCATCAGTGCCAGGCATTTGAATATCCATAAAGATGACATCAAAGGCTTGTTGCTTGGCGTATTTAACTGCATCGTCGCCATTGTTGACAGAAATGACATTGACCACAATCTCTTTTAACAGAGTGTCGATAAGTTTTAGGTTAGCTAAGTTGTCATCTACAGCCAACACACTTAGATTCTTGCGCTCATAAACCACCTCTTGGCTTTGCTCTGTTAGCAACGCCGTTTGGGTTGGTGGATGGATAAGTTGATTCGCTAAATCGTAGTCACTGATTGGCATACTCATCAATATGTCAGTATTTGGACGTAAAGCTTTATTGAGAATCTCTTGTTGCTCAATGCAGTCATGCAATAGTACTAAACAAGCGGTTTTCTCTCTGGCGATTTTCAAAAACTCGAGCAACTGTTTATCATCGTTAAAACCGTGACAGCTGATGAGGATATAATCATAGTGTATTTGGCTTGATGAAAGCGTCGATTCAAGATGATTTACTTTACCTACCGAGGTTAAGTGCAGCCCCCAGGCTTCAAAGCGGCGATTAAAGGTATCACGTGTTAATTCACGAGTTTCAAACAGTAATAGGGTCTTATCTCTTAATGTTTCAAGATGCAGCACCTCACCAATATGAAATTGACTTAATTCTAGCGGCAGCATAAACCAGAACGTTGAGCCTTTATTGGGAGTCGATGTAAAACCAATTTGTCCGCCCATCTGATTAATTAGGCGTTTAGTAATCACTAACCCAAGCCCAGTTCCGCCAAAGCGTCGCGAGATTGAAGAGTCTGCTTGGCCAAATGCTTGGAATAAATATTCTTGCTGACTTTCGTCAATGCCAATACCTGTATCAATCACTTCACAGCGCAAAGTAATGTTTTCATCTTTTTGACCAACAAGGTGAATTTTTAATACCACGCTGCCATGGTCGGTAAATTTAATCGCATTACCGATAAGGTTTGTCATGATTTGACCAACTCGCATAGCATCACCGCTAACACTTTCTGGCACGTTATCATCGATATCAATGACTAATTCGATGTTTTTCTGTTGGGCACTGCCTGAAACAATACTGACGGTTTCTGAAATAGTTTCTCTCAGTGCAAATGGCATTTTCTCAAGCACCATTTTGCCTGCTTCAAGTTTAGAGAAGTCGAGAATATCGTTAATGATACCGAGTAAGTTACTGGCACTGCGTTCAATGGTTTTAATGTAATCAAGCTGACTTGAATGCAAAGGCGTTTTAATTAATTGCCTCGAGAAACCGATAACACCATTCAGAGGAGTTCTCAGTTCATGGGACATATTAGCTAAGAATTCAGATTTAATTCTGCTGGCTTCTAGAGCACGCTTTTTGGCTAAATCTAATTCAACGTTTTGAATTTCAATTTGCTCTAAGGTTTCCCGCAAATCTGAAGTGGCTTGGTCGATGTTTTGCTGCATTTCATCATGGTATTCAGACAATGAGCTCGCCATGGCATTAATACCACGTTTCAATAAATCCAGTTCACCGATGAGTTGTCCATCTAATCTGGTATCAAGCTTACCTTCACGGATTTTTGCCACCACCCGGACCATTTCGGTAATGGGGTAGTTAACGTGTTTTACCAGTCTAAAAGTAAAAAATAGGTTTAATTGCACACCAATCAGCACTATCACAAATGCTGCAATAGCAGCGCGATGCTGCTCTAGTAAGGCATTTTCTTTATTCAGTAGAATAGAAATATAGCCAAGAATTTGCTGGCCTTCTGCATTTGTCAGCGCTGGCGCTGCTGTTTGTGCGGGCGAGGCGCTGGCAATGTAATTATTATTGCGCTGAGCAATACCGGTATGAGAAATGATAGGCACGCGGATCACCATAGTGTCGTCTATGGTTTCAAATTGGCTGCCAACCAGGGACTCAAGTGCTCTGGTATAGCGCATGCTTTCAAAATCTTTGTGGTAATGGGAGGTGACAAACAATTGGTTATCGATGTCGAAAATCGCAATAGAGTGGATTAATGCAGAATGATTAAGTTGAGATGCTGCTAATAAGCGTTTACTGGCTTCTCTATCTTCGGTGCCCAAACCAAATTCACTCGCAATGGCTAAAGGTTCAACAATACTGCGACCTTGTGCAATTAAGGTTTCTTCAAGTTCATAAAAACGGTTTATGGTGAAGTAACTTCCAAGTAGAATACCCACCATGACAGTAGGTGCTAACGCAAGTACCAGCACCCAGGAACGGAGGCTGTATTTGGTCATGTTGTTAGCATTATTCATCGTGAAGTTATTATTCCTAAAGACTTTTATCAATTATGTTGTCTAGACTGCCAGAAACACAGCACTCTTGACCAGTAATTTATTCAAAACCAGAGGCCAAAATGGCGCAATTTTTTAAAGCAAAACCAAACAAGACTAAGCAGTTATCCGCAAAGTTGAGTTTAACGGTATCACAACTCGATCACCTAGGTGCAGGTATTGCACAGCATAACGGGAAAGTCGTGTTTGTACCGGGTGCGCTCCCTGGTGAAACGGTGACAGCTCAACTCACAGAACAAAAAAAGAAATATGCTAAAGCCAAACTGATAAAAGTTGACCAGCCCACAGTCAGTCGTGTTAACGCCCAATGTCCGCATTATCATCAATGTGGTGGCTGTGATTTACAGCATATGAGCATTGAAGCTCAACGCGAACATAAACAATCCGCTCTAACCAATTTAATCAGCAAGCTGGCTACCAAAGTTGATGAATCGATTTTGACAGAAGCGGTTACAGGCAATGAGTGGCATTACCGCCGCCGTGCTCGCTTAGCCACCTTGTTTGATAAAAAGTCGAAAACCTTACAATTAGGGTTTCGAGCGGCTAACAGTAGCGATATTGTGCAAATCAAACAATGTGATGTATTGGCAAAATCATTGTCGGTACTTATCACGCCTTTCACTGAGCTACTTAACCAGTTGCAAGCTAAAACTACTTTAGGTCATTTGGAACTCACTGAAGCTGAAAATGGGCTGTTTGCAGTACTGAGAATAACCAAGCAACTTAAGCAGGGCGATCAGCATTTATTAGTTAGCTTTGCCCGAAGCCATAATATTAATTTGCTAGTTCAAGACAATGACAGTGCAATTCATTCATTACATTCTACAACTGACGCTAGTGAACACACAGATATCAAACTACCGCAATATAGTTTAGCTGATGGCCAAGTTGATTGCCGCTTTAGCCCAGGCAATTTTGTTCAGGTCAATGCTGATATTAATGAGCGTATGGTGGCGCAAGCGATAGAGTGGCTCGAGCCACAAGAGAACGAGCGGATATTAGACCTATTTTGTGGTGTCGGTAACTTTAGTTTACCCCTTGCCACCCAAGCGGCAGATGTTATTGGTGTTGAAGGGGTGCCAGAAATGGTCGCTCAAGCGAAACAAAATGCTTTAGATAATAATCTTACTAACCTAAGTTTCTTTCATGCAGATCTTAGTGCGGATTTATCAGAAGCCAAATGGCTTGGACGTATTGATAAGTTATTACTTGATCCAGCTAGAGCAGGTGCGTTTGAAAGTTTACAGTGGCTTTCAAAAATGAAGCCTAAAAAAGTGGTTTATGTGTCGTGTAACCCTGCAAGTTTAGCGCGAGACAGCCAAGTGTTAATCGAGCAGGGCTATAAATTAAAGCAGCTCACTATGCTAGATATGTTTCCTCAAACTCATCATATTGAGGCAATGGCATTATTTGAAACAAAGTGATGCTTAATTAGTGGACACAATGTTGCCGATAGAACATTAGTTACCAATCTGATGCTTTATTATTGATAACTGATATACGTTATCCTTGTTTAATCTAAAATTTGATGGAAAATTAAACCGTTTTCGATTTTTTAAGTAAGAATTTGTAAAATGATTAATATTAATTTGACATAGATTACTGAACATTCAAGATGATTCTTTTGTAATAACGCAGAGCGCATCTGCAATAGCCTTTTTATCGAAAATATAATCAGGCTTGTTTTACTGGTAGCAAATAAGTACCAATAAGGAAGTTAATTATGGTCTCAGTCCGAGAAGCACATTTTAATTCAGCCGATTTTAATATCGACGAATGGGTGACCCGTTATCTTGATAACGAAGAGGAAGCCCAAATGTTGCTGGATCTTATTAAACAGTTAGATGCGCTGCCAACTCCGACTCCAGATGTTCATCGCGGTTTATTAGACCGTGCACGTGAAATGGTGGAAATTCTTGCCCCATTGAATATGGATATCGAAACCCTCCAAGCCTCTTTATTATTTATCGTGCACGATGAAGGCATTTTGTCGATTGAAGATATCGAAGAAAAATTTGGTAAAAGCTTAAGCAAGCTGGTGGCAAGTGTCGTTACGATGGAAGCCATTGGTGCATTGAAGGTTAGTCAGGACTCACGTACTGCCGAGCCGCAAATTGATAATATCCGTAAAATGCTGCTTGCGATGGTGGAAGATGTTCGTGCAGTGGTGATTAAACTTGCAGAACGCTTACGCTTATTACGCGAGATTAAAAACGTTGATGAAGAAACCCGAGTATTGGTTGCCCGTGAAGTTGCTGACATCTACGCGCCATTGGCAAACAGACTCGGTATTGGCCAGCTTAAATGGGAATTAGAAGACATTTCATTTAGGTATCTTCATCCTGTCGTATACAAAGATATTGCGAAACAATTAGACGGTAAACGCGTCGACAGAGAAGTGTTTGTCGATAAGTTTGTGACTCAACTGCAAGAAAGATTAGATGCCGATCAGATAAGAGCCAAAGTGTATGGTCGCCCTAAGCACATTTATAGTATCTGGCGTAAAATGAAAGGCAAAGATCTTAAGTTCGATGAACTGTTTGATGTACGTGCCGTGCGTATTGTCACTGATCGCTTGCAAGACTGTTACGGGGCTTTAGGGGTAGTGCACACGCTTTGGCATCATATTCCACGTGAGTTTGATGATTATGTCGCTAACCCTAAACCTAATGGTTACCAATCAATTCATACTGTTGTGGTAGGCCCTGAAGGTAAAACGGTCGAAATTCAAATCCGTACTGAAGCCATGCATCAAGATGCTGAGCTCGGCGTCGCAGCACATTGGAAGTACAAAGAAGGTACGGCTGGTGGCAAGCAAAGCGGCTATGAAGAGAAAATAAACTGGCTGCGTAAGATTTTATTATGGCAAGAAGATGTGGCTGAAACTGGCAACCTTGTTGAGGAAGTGCGCAGTCAGGTTTTCGAAGACCGAGCATATGTATTTACTCCTAATGGCGAAGTCGTTGATTTACCACTAGGTTCAACCGTACTGGATTTCGCCTATTATATTCACTCTCATGTGGGACATAAGTGTATTGGTGCTAAAGTGGATGGTCGTATTGTGCCCTTTACTTACCAAGTTGAAACGGGCGAGCGAATTGAGATTATTACTTCAAAGCATCCTAATCCGAAACGCGACTGGTTAAACCCAAACTTAGGCTACATCAAATCGTCTCGTTCACGCTCTAAAATCCAACATTGGTTCAAGCAGCAAGACCGTGACAAAAACATGGTTGCTGGCAAAGAATTACTTGAAGCTGAACTCGCTCGTGTATCGCTAAAAATTAAAGATGCTCAAGTGGCTGTTGAACGATTCAACATGAACTCAATGGACGACATGTTAGCCGCAATTGGTGGCGGCGATCTTCGCTTAAACCAAGTTGTGAACTATGTCGAAACGAGCTTGCGCAAAGAGCCAAGTTCAGAGCAAGAAATCGTTGAAGAAATCATTAAACGTTCGCACACAAAACCTGCTCGAAAAGGTAAAGGGCAAGTGGAAGTCAATGGCGTTGGTAATTTACTGAGTCATATTGCCAGTTGTTGTAAACCTGTCCCAGGTGATGAAATATTTGGTTATATCACCATGGGCCGCGGCGTTTCCGTTCATCGCAGCGATTGTGCTCAAGTAAAAGAGTTAATGCGCGCTCATCCAGAAAGAAGTGTTGAAGTGGTGTGGGGCGAGAATTACTCTGGTGGTTATCGGATTAAGGTTCAGGTCAGTGCCCATGACCGCAGCGGTTTATTAAGAGATGTGACCACAGTACTGGCTGCGGAGAAATCTAATGTGATGGCGATGAGCTCAACATCAGATGAAAAGAATCAAACTGCTGCAGTAGACCTTGAATTAGAGCTTTATAATCTTGATGGCTTATCACGTATTCTCGTTAAACTTGGCCAGATTGAAGGCGTGATTGAAGCAAGACGCTTATAACGCTTAACAAATAAGTTAATGTGAATTGATAGATGTGGTAAATCGCTAGGGCCTGTTGATCTTTGCTGGTTAAGTTTTGTTCGAAATAAAAGCGTTTTAATCGAGGCGGATGAGTTGATGCCTAGCCATCTAAGCACCTTTTATTCACAAAGATGCATCCAACAAAGAGTAAAACGCTTTTAGTCGACCCTTTGGGCAGCGTTTGTTGGTCATTTTTACTGCGTTATCGACTTTTTATGTAGAATAACTACACCACAAAGTCTCTGCCTTGTATAAATGGCCAACAACTCGCTGCAAAAACAACCTTGAAAGATCAACTGGCCCTAGATTTTCCACCTTTTTGTTTAGTCCCTAATAATTTGGATGTTTTTCATGTCTAAAGACCCATCTCAAACTCATAATGTTATTCAGCCATTATTAACGATTATGGAGAAATTGCGCGATCCAGAAACGGGTTGTCCGTGGGATAAACAACAAAGCTTCGCGACGATAGTGCCATTTACATTAGAAGAAGCCTATGAGGTAGCTGACGCGATAGAGCAGGCTGATTTTGAGTCTCTGCCTGATGAGCTAGGAGACTTATTATTTCAAGTGGTGTTTTATTGCCAATTAGCGAAAGAGCAGGGCATGTTTGACTTTGAAGTCGTTGTGGAGAAAATCTGTGACAAACTGACTCGCCGCCACCCTCATGTTTTTCCAACTAATGATGCCAAGTCACCACTAGCTGATGCGCAAAAGGTTAAACAATCGTGGGATGCTATCAAACAAACAGAAAGGGAACAGAAACAACAGTTTTCATTGCTCGATGATATTCCTGTGGCGTTACCTGCTTTAAACCGAGCCATTAAAATTCAAAAAAGAGTCGCTAAGGTCGGGTTTGACTGGCCTGATTTAGCGCCAGTTGTAGCAAAGGTCCATGAAGAAATTGATGAAGTGATGGAAGAAGCGCAGCACTTAAAAGCGCAGCCAGAAATTTATCATGAGCGAGTTGTCGATGAGATGGGGGACTTGCTATTTGCGGTTGCGAATATGGCAAGACATTTGGGTGTTGAACCAGAACAAGCTTTAAGACAGGCGAATCAGAAATTTGAGCGACGTTTTAGAGGGGTGGAAAACTGTGCTAAGCAAAGTGGTAAGGCCATGAATGAACATTCCTTAGAGGAGTTAGATGCTTATTGGGGTCAAGTTAAGCAACAGGAAAAGACATAAAGCAGCTAAGCTGTATTTAAGCTTAGGTTCAATTAAGATTAGGTTTAATTAAACTCTGGTTCAATTAAGCTTTAGCCGATGCATAAGCGCCAGCTATCTAGGGTAATTCTACTTTGCCGTTATGGTTTTAAAACACATGGAATGAAGCTGTTGGCTTAGTAAACATTATTATCGTAATTTAATGAGTTTATTGTTTGTTGTTATCGAGCTATTTTGGTAGAATGTCGCCCCGTCCTAGTGCTTTCTTACAAGCACGTATTTTTCAAACTCACATTCTCAGGTTCAGCATGACTACAAGGTATATCTTCGTAACTGGTGGCGTTGTTTCTTCACTAGGTAAAGGCATTGCAGCAGCATCTCTAGCAGCAATTTTAGAGGCGCGTGGCCTCAATGTAACCATTATGAAACTGGACCCATATATTAACGTTGATCCAGGAACCATGAGCCCAACTCAACATGGTGAAGTATTCGTTACTGAAGATGGTGCTGAAACTGATTTAGATTTAGGTCATTACGAACGTTTTATTCGTACCAAAATGAACCGTCGTAATAACTTCACAACCGGTCGTATTTACGAGCAAGTGCTACGTAAAGAACGTCGTGGTGATTATTTAGGCGCAACCATTCAGGTCATCCCGCATATTACTAATGCGATTAAAGAGAAAGTACTTGAAGGTGGTGAAGGTCATGACGTTGCTATCGTAGAGATTGGTGGCACAGTGGGTGATATCGAATCACTGCCATTCTTAGAATCAATTCGTCAATTAAGTGCTGAGCTAGGACGTGACCGCACTTTATTCATGCATTTGACTTTAGTGCCATTCTTAGGCGCTGCTGGCGAAATTAAAACAAAACCAACACAACACTCTGTAAAAGAGCTTCGCTCAATTGGTATCGCGCCAGACGTATTGGTTTGTCGTGGTGATCGCGCAATTCCTGCAAACGAAAAAGCGAAAATTTCGCTGTTCTGTAATGTAGAAGAAAAAGCGGTTATTTCATTAAAAGATGTTGATAGCATCTATAAAATCCCAGCTTTACTTCGTTCACAAGGCCTTGATGAATTAGTTATCAAGCGTTTTGGGATCGATTGTAAAGAAGCTGATTTATCAGAGTGGGAAAACGTTATTTACCAAGAAGCTAATCCAACAGGTGAAATCACCATTGGTATGGTGGGTAAATACATTGAACTGCCTGACGCATATAAATCAGTTAATGAAGCATTAAAGCATGCAGGCCTTAAAAATCGCGTTACTGTAAACATTCAATATGTTGATTCGCAAACTGTTGAAGCAAAAGGCGAAGAGGTCTTAACTGGCTTAGACGGAATTTTGGTTCCAGGTGGTTTCGGTGAGCGTGGCGTTGAAGGAAAAATTTATGCTGCGCAATACGCACGTGAAAACAACATTCCTTACTTCGGTATTTGTTTAGGTATGCAAGTGGCTCTTATCGAGTTCGCTCGTAATGTTGCTAAGCTTGAAGAAGCTCATTCAACTGAGTTCAACTCTGAAACACAGCATCCTGTAATTGGCTTGATCACTGAGTGGATCAATGAAGAAGGTAACGTTGAGACTCGTCATGAAGAGTCTGATTTAGGCGGTACAATGCGCTTAGGTGCTCAGCTATGTCATTTAGCTGAAGGCACGAAAGCTGCTGCAGCATACAAGGCTAACACTTGTGTTGAGCGTCATCGCCATCGTTTTGAAGTGAACAACAACTACGTAGAACGTTTAGAGAAAGCTGGCTTGGTATTTAGTGGCCTGTCATCTGACCGTAAATTAGTTGAAATGATTGAGCTACCAAATCATCCTTGGTTTGTTGCTGGTCAATTCCACCCTGAGTTCACCTCAACACCACGTGATGGGCACCCACTATTTGAAGGGTTTGTAGCTGCCGCTGCTGCTCATCAAAAAGGTGATGCTAGCTAAGAATAACGAAAGCCATTGATGAACCCATCAATGGCTTTTTTTTCATAGTGTATTCCAAGTTGTCACTTTGATAGTTGAAGCGTCAAGATAATAGGTCTATGCTATGCTTCAAATTGATAGTTAATTACCAAACTGAAAGTCAAATACCAATAATCAATCTTCAATAGTAGAAATGTTGCTGATTAATGGTATTGGTTTTCTATTTTAATTTTATCTTACATTTATCGAGGAAGTTATGGCTAACATTATTAATGTCATTGGTCGCGAAATCATGGATTCACGCGGTAACCCAACAGTTGAAGCTGAAGTCCATCTTGCTGATGGTTCTTTCGGTATGGCTGCTGCTCCTTCAGGTGCTTCTACTGGTTCGCGTGAAGCTTTAGAATTACGTGACGGTGACAAAGCTCGTTACTTAGGTAAAGGCGTATTAAAAGCCGTTGAAGCTGTTAATGGTCCAATTGCGCAGGCGCTAAAAGGTAAAGATGCATTGGCTCAAGCTGAACTTGACCAAATCATGATTGACCTAGATGGCACAGAAAACAAAGCCAAGTTTGGCGCAAACGCTATTCTTGCTGTTTCTTTAGCTGCCGCTAAAGCTGCTGCTGCATCAAAGAAAGTGCCTTTATACACTCACATCGCTGACCTAAACGGTACACCTGGTGTTTACTCTATGCCGCTTCCAATGATGAACATCATCAATGGTGGCGAACATGCAGATAACTCTGTAGATATTCAAGAGTTTATGATCCAACCTGTTGGTGCTGCTAACTTCCGTGAAGGCCTACGTATGGGCGCTGAAGTATTCCATAGCCTTGCTAAAGTGCTTAAAGCTGCTGGTCATTCTACTGCAGTGGGTGATGAAGGTGGTTTTGCACCAAACCTTGAATCTAACGAAGCGGCACTTGCTGCAATCAAAGACGCTGTTGCAAACGCGGGCTACGAGTTAGGTAAAGATATTACATTAGCGATGGATTGCGCTGCATCTGAGTTTTATGACAAAGAGGCAAACATCTACGACCTTAAGGGTGAAGGTAAGAAATTCACTTCAGAAGAATTTAACTACTTCTTACAAGATCTGACTAAGCAATATCCAATCGTATCTATCGAAGACGGTCTTGATGAGTCTGATTGGGATGGTTTTGCTCACCAAACTAAACTAATGGGCGACCAAATTCAGTTAGTGGGTGACGATTTATTCGTAACAAACACTAAGATCCTTAAGCGTGGTATCGACAATGGGATTGCTAACTCAATCCTAATTAAGTTTAACCAAATCGGTTCTTTAACTGAGACTTTAGCTGCAATTAAAATGGCTAAAGATGCAGGTTTCACTGTTGTTATCTCTCACCGTAGCGGCGAGACTGAAGATGCAACTATTGCTGACTTAGCTGTTGGTACTGCTGCTGGCCAAATCAAAACGGGTTCTTTAAGCCGTTCTGACCGTGTTGCTAAGTACAACCAACTACTTCGTATTGAAGAAGCATTAGGTGAAAAAGCACCGTATAACGGTCTTAAAGAAGTGAAAGGCCAAGGTTAATCTTTGCTAAATCTTAAAAAGGCCACCACTAGGTGGCCTTTTTTGTTGTACTATAGCGTTACTAATATTAATAATTATCGCTGATAACCGATTTATGAAACGACTTTTACTATTACTGTTTATCTTAGTAGGCTTGTTGCAGTATCGACTTTGGTTAGGCGAGAACAATCTTTCCCAGTATATGAATCTGCAAAAGCAGATTGCCAGCCAGCAAGAAAGCAATAACAAACTCATCGCTCGCAACCAAGTACTTAAAGCTGAAATCATCGATTTAAAAAGTGGTACAGAAGCCATTGAAGAGCGTGCCCGTAATGAATTGGGTATGGTTAAAGAAGGTGAGACCTTTTATCGCGTCGTTGGCAATAATCCTCGTAACAATTCTACATTTGGTCAGTAATCATTATGAATTCAGAAAAGCAATCTGTTGTCGCGATTGTGCCAGCAGCTGGTATTGGCGCCAGAATGGGCGCAGCTATTCCTAAGCAATATCTTATGCTAGGTGAACAAACTATTCTTGCGCATACATTGGATAGCTTAATCACGCATCCAGACATCAGCCAAGTTATTGTGGCTTTGCACCCTGAAGATGAGTTTTTTGCTAAATTAACTCAAGCCAATCACGAAAAAATAGTGACAGTAATAGGTGGAAATGAGCGTGCTGATTCAGTCCTCGCAGCATTGAATACCTTAGATGATGACATCACTGAAATAACGAGCAAGCACACGACTTGGGCGTTAGTCCATGATGCAGCCAGACCATGTCTCACTCAAACTGATATTGATAAATTACTCAAGTCCCGTGAAATACACCCTCAAGGTGCAATTTTGGCTATGCCAGTAAGAGACACAATGAAAAGAAGTGTTGTTGCAAGTGCTGAAAACAAGGCTGGTTCTGGAGAGAAAATTGCTGAAACCGTATGTAGAGATAATCTATGGCATGCGTTAACGCCGCAATTATTTCCAAGTCAGCAACTTAAACGGAATTTGTCTTTAGCCCTTAAAGAAGGTGCCAATATTACTGACGAAGCCAGTGCTATGGAGTGGGCGGATGTAAATCCTGGGTTAGTTTCTGGCAGAGCTGATAATATCAAAGTGACTCACCCTGATGATTTACAGTTAGCTAAATTGTTTTTGACTAACATTCAGTCGCTTTAATTAAATAAGGCTGATTAAAAAGAGTTAATCATTAAAATATTTATTAATAACAGTCATATAATAAACGGTAATCTACAATAATGAATATACGTATTGGTCATGGTTTTGATGTACATAAGTTTGGCGGCGACAAACCGCTAATTTTAGGTGGAGTTACTGTACCTTATGAGACAGGTTTGATTGCACATTCAGACGGTGATGTAGTGCTACATGCTGTTTCAGATGCGATTTTAGGTGCGATGGCTTTAGGAGATATTGGTAAGCATTTCCCTGATACTGATGCTGAATTTGCTGGAGCAGACAGCAGAGTATTACTAAGACACTGCTTTAAACTTGCGACTGAAAAGCACTTTGTCATTGGTAACCTTGATGTGACTGTTATAGCTCAAGCACCCAAAATGTTACCGCATATACAAGCGATAAGAGAATGCTTAGCTCAAGATTTAGAAACATCAATTGATAATATCAATGTCAAAGCCACCACAACTGAGAAGTTAGGTTTTACAGGACGTAAAGAAGGTATTGCCGTCGAATCTGTGGTGTTGATGACTAAGTCTGTATAAAACCAATTTTAAACCGTTTGCCATTATAAACCCGATTTTTGAGAATATGACATGAGTTCGCTACATTACCTTTTTGATAAACCCACTTGCACCGCTGACTTACGCACTTTTAATAGTGATTTTATCGTGAAGGAAATGCTGCCTTTCAGCCCAACTGGCGAAGGTGAGCATCACATGATCCATGTTCGTAAAGAAGGCCTTAATACCAATCAAGTGGCTGAGATACTAGCTAAGTTTGCCAAAGTACATCAAAAGGAAGTGACATACGCTGGTCAAAAAGATAGAAATGCAGTGACTGAGCAATGGTTTGGTGTGCGTATACCTGGTAAAGAAACACCTGATTGGCAATCACTATCAACTTCAGATGTGGAGGGTGAGACGGCAAATCAATCGCGGCTAACGATTCTTTCAAGTCAGCGCCATAGTAAAAAATTACGCATTGGCGCATTGTTAGGTAATTGCTTTGAGCTGACATTACGTAATGTGTCTGATAAACAAACCCTTGAAAAACGCATCCAACAAGTCATGGAAACGGGTGTTCCCAATTATTTTGGTGAGCAGCGTTTTGGTCATCAAGGAAAAAACTTGATTTTCGGTCAGCAAATGCTCGCTGGCAAAAAGGTTAAAGATCGTAAAAAACGCAGCATGTATTTGTCTGCTGTAAGATCAAATGTGTTTAATCAAGCGGTATCATATCGATTAAACCACCACAGCGTAGCGCCTTTGACTGGCGATTGTGTGATGCTAACAGGTAGCAAAAGCTTTTTTGTCACTGAAAAATGGGATCCTGCAACGCTTAAGCGTTTAGCTGATAACGATATTCAATTATCCGCACCTTTATGGGGACGTGGCGCGATCCTTCCTCAGGCAGATGCTGCCTTGGTTGAGCAAACCGCATTGTCCAATTTAACGACGGATTTAGCTGGGCTTGAGCAGGCAGGGTTGGAGCAAGAACGTCGTCCGCTGCTGTTAAAGCCACAAGCCATGAAATATCGATTTGAACAAGATAGTTTAATTATTGAATTTATGTTGCCTGCAGGAAGCTATGCGACATCAGTGCTTAGAGAGTTACTAGACTATCAAGATGTACAAGAAGTAAAACGTCTACAAATGGTGGCAGAACAAAACGCACTTGCGCAGCAAAAAGCCCTAGCATGCTCAGCAGCTTCAGTTTCTGCCCCAGAAACTGAAGAACAATCAACACAAGATGGTAAACAAGAGCCTTCATCATGATTAATATATTAGTTAGTAATGATGATGGTGTGACAGCGCCAGGTATTAAAGCGTTGGCTGAAGAGTTAAACCAAATTGCCAATATAAAAGTCGTTGCGCCAGACCGAAATTGTTCAGCCGCAAGTAACTCTTTAACCTTGACTAACCCATTAAGAATTAATAGGTTAGATAACGGATATATTGCCGTCAATGGCACACCTTCAGATTGCGTTCATTTAGCTATTAGAGAGTTGTGTGAAGATGAACCCGATATTGTCGTTTCTGGCATTAATGCCGGTGCGAATATGGGCGATGATACTTTGTATTCTGGCACTGTTGCCGCAGCGACAGAGGGACGATTTCTTGGTTTACCAGCAATTGCGGTCTCTCTTGTTGGCAAAGAACTCAAACATTACCGAACAGCCGCTGTATATGCTGCCAAAATCGTGCAAGGGTTATTAGCGCATCCTGTTGATAAGGATCAGATTTTAAATGTGAATGTACCTGACTTACCTTTAGAAGAAATCAAAGGTATGAAGGTGACTCGTTTAGGCTCAAGGCATAAAGCTGAAGGTATGATTAAAACGCAAGACCCAGCGGGACGAGATATTTATTGGCTTGGCCCACCTGGTAAAGAACAAGATGCGAGCGCAGATACAGACTTTGGTACAGTTGAACAAGGTTATGTTTCTATCACTCCGCTAACGGTCGATTTAACAGCATATAACCAGCTTGCTGGTTTAGAGAACTGGATAAACAAACTATGAGTCAGATAGCGTCAACTGTTGCTATCAATTTAGCTAGAAAATTACATGAAGGCGGCATTAGTAATAATGCAGTGCTAGAGGCTGTGTCTAATACCCCAAGGGAGTTATTTTTAGACGGTGCACTTGCACACAAAGCCTATGAAAATACCGCACTACCTATAGGGCAGGGGCAAACAATATCTCAGCCTTACATCGTTGCGCGTATGACCGAATTACTATTGCAACATAATCCAGTTAAAGTTTTAGAGATTGGCACTGGTTCAGGCTATCAAGCAGCCATTTTGGCTCAGCTTGTACCACAGCTTTGTACTATTGAACGAATAAAAGCCCTGCAAATTCAAGCGAGACAAAGATTGAAGCGTTTGGATTTACATAATGTGTCATTTAAATACGGTGATGGCTGGAAAGGCTGGCAAAATAAAGCGCCATTTGATGCAATCATGGTGACTGCAGCAGCAGCTTCAGTGCCTGAAGCGTTATTAACTCAGCTTTCTGAAGGCGGTGTGCTAATTATTCCTGTAGGTGAAGATTCACAGCAATTATTAAAAATAACGCGTCAGAATAATGAATTTAACTCGCAAATTATTGAAGCAGTTAAATTTGTACCATTAATTAATGGTGAACTTGCTTAATTAGGGTGATATTTCCCATCTTAGCTGGAGAGAGTGTTTGAAGTATCACAATTGGCTTTGCATTATCTGTTTATTAACTTTTTTATCAGGCTGTAGTTTTCAAGCCCATAGTCCTGCGCCTGTAAAAAGTATCTCTTCTACAGCTGGCCCCAAATATAATAAAGGCTCAATTACTTCAGGTAGCTATAAAGTTAAGCGAGGCGACACTTTATATTCAATTTCATGGGGCGCAGGTAAAGATTTCAGCGATATTGCCGCGTATAACAAGCTAAAGGCTCCTTATACCATTTACCCTGGTCAGACCTTAAAACTCTACAAGCCCGCAGCGGCCAAAACAACCACTAAACCGGTCGCTGTAGCGAACAGCAAACCCAAGCCAGTAAAGAAAACTGTGCCAAAACAAACTACAGCAACAAAACAAGCAAATGCGTCAGCTAACAAAAATAGTACAAAAAAAGAGCTTGATCACAAAGCTAAGCCTGCGTATTCTGTAAAAACTACCCCAGAAAAAACAGTTCAAGTAGCGAAAAATCCTGTTTCAGGCTTACCAGACAAAGTAAGTAAGTGGAACTGGCCTAATAAAGGCAAGATTATAGGGTATTTCTCTACAACTCAGCAGGGCAACCAAGGTATTAAGGTTGCAGGTTCACGCGGCGATATTATCAAAGCTGCTGCTGATGGAAGAGTTGTTTATGCAGGTAATGCACTTCGTGGTTATGGCAATTTGGTTATTATCAAACATAACGAAGAATTTCTAAGTGCATATGCCCATGCGGATTCAATATTGGTCAAAGAAAAGCAGTATGTAAATGCCGGACAGACAGTAGCGAAAATGGGTAGCACAGGGGCAAACCAGGTGATGTTACATTTTGAAATACGTCTACATGGTAAGTCAGTTAACCCATTAAATTATTTACCTAAACGCTAACTGTTTAGTTCACATTAAAACGGAGGATAGGCAAGTGCACTAGTTACTTAAATTTACCAGGTTTGGGAGAGCACCATATGAGCCAAAAACAAAACGCTGCAGTCGCAGTAGAGCTTATGGATTTAGCTAAACAACCACAAGAGGTTGCGCCAAAGGCAGGAAGTGCCAAAGAAGGTCAGCAATCCGATATTGATCAACAAGTTCAGGATGATCTGCAAAAGAATCTTGACGCCACTCAGCTATATCTAGGTGAGATCGGTTTTTCCCCTTTGCTTAGTGCAGAAGAAGAAGTCTTCTTTTCACGTAAAGCACTCAAAGGCTGCGAGAAGTCTCGTAACCGCATGATAGAAAGTAATTTACGCTTGGTTGTAAAAATTGCCAGAAGGTATAACAACCGAGGTCTAGCATTACTTGATCTTATTGAAGAAGGCAATCTAGGACTTATTCGCGCGGTCGAAAAATTTGACCCAGAGCGAGGATTCCGTTTTTCAACTTATGCGACTTGGTGGATTAGACAAACCATCGAGAGAGCTATCATGAATCAAACCCGTACTATTCGTTTACCTATTCATGTCGTTAAAGAGCTTAATGTGTACTTACGTACCGCAAGACAGCTAGCTCAAAAACTTGATCATGAGCCAACGGCAGAAGAAATCGCAGACACTTTAGACGTCTCTACTAGCGATGTAAGCCGCATGTTAAAGCTAAACGAGAAAATCACTTCAGTAGACACCCCATTAGGTGGAGATAATGACAAAGCATTACTTGATGTCATTGCTGATGATGATTCAGTAGGGCCAGATTATAAAGTACAAGATGAAGACTTATCTCATTCAATTGTAGGATGGTTAAACGAGCTAAATACTAAACAAAGAGAAGTATTAGCGAGACGTTTTGGTTTATTAGGTTATGAGCCATCTACATTAGAAAATGTTGGAGCTGAAATTGGATTAACACGTGAACGTGTCCGCCAAATTCAAGTAGAAGCATTGAAACGATTGAAAGATGTATTA
Organism: Shewanella sp. TC10; assembly: GCF_009663145.1. Taxonomy (GTDB): domain Bacteria; phylum Pseudomonadota; class Gammaproteobacteria; order Enterobacterales; family Shewanellaceae; genus Shewanella. Next base: position 81,900 of record NZ_VKHR01000009.1, on the reverse strand, counting down.
GGGGCTCAAGGCTTGTCAGTAGAAGCTTTATTTAGAAGCTAGCGCTTTTGAAATTTCGAAAAATAAGGGCATTAATGCCCTTTTTTATTGCCTGAATGTTCAGAAATTGGAGGTTTAAGATGAAAAGTAAAATTATTCTATTAATAATTCCATTAAGCTTATTAATTATTACAGCTTGCCAAAGTACTCGCGATAGCATGGTCGAGCAAGGCTACCCTTTAGCTTATGCAGATGGTTTTCAGGATGGTTGTGATAGCGGAAATAAAGCTGGGGGAAGTTTATTTGATCAATTTAAAAAGGATGTAACCCGTTTTAATACTGAAACCGATTATGCTCAAGGTTGGTCTGATGGATTTCGTCAATGTGAAACTGAGCAAGAATCCATACAGCGTCAGGTAAGAATGAGCATTGAGCAACAAAACTTACAGCAGCAGAAAAAGACTAATGAACTTGCTGAGCAGCATGCATTGGAGCGCGAAGTCATGAAAGATGTTGATACGAGTGGATTAAAATCACTTGAAAACTAATAGTTAAAGCAAATCCTCTGAATAAGAAGCCGCTACATTCTCTTGTAGCGGCTTATCATCAAGTAGTTAACCAATCGTCTTACTGATTAGCTAATCGCTTTAGTTCATACAGCATATCTAAAGCTTGTTTAGGGCTGTAATCATCGGGGTTAATTTGAGCCAGTTTATCCGTAGCAGGTGAGGTTTGTGGCTCAGGCATTGTTAGGTTAAGTGCTTCTTGTATTGGCACTTGATGAGTATTGGCTAAATCTCGGCTTTCAAGCATATGTAGTTTTTGTTTCGCTGCTTTAATAACATGGGCCGGTACACCTGCTAGTGACGCCACTTGTAAACCATAACTTTTACTCGCAGCGCCTTCTTGTACAGCATGCATAAAGGCAATAGTGTCATCATGCTCTACCGCATCTAAATGCACATTGGCTGCACTACTCATCTGTTCAGGCAACTGAGTTAACTCGAAATAATGGGTTGCAAATAACGTTAACGCCGCCACTTTTTCGGCTAAGTATTCAGCAGCTGACCAGGCAAGAGATAAACCATCATAGGTGGATGTTCCACGGCCAATTTCATCCATGAGAACTAAGCTTTTTGCGGTAGCATTATGGAGAATATTTGCCGTTTCTGTCATTTCGACCATAAAGGTTGAGCGGCCAGAGGCAAGGTCATCTGAAGCACCAATACGAGTAAATATACGGTCAATGGGTCCAATTACCGCTTTTTGTGCAGGTACAAAACTGCCTATATGTGCCATTAATGTAATCAGGGCAACTTGGCGCATATAAGTCGACTTACCGCCCATATTAGGACCAGTCACAATGAGCATTCGACGTTCTGGAGCAAGTTCTACTGGGTTTGCTATGAAAGGAGCCTGGCTAACCAGTTCAACGACTGGATGACGTCCTGAATCAATTTTTATACCAATTTCGTTACTTATTTGCGGGCAGTTATAGCCTAAGGTTTCTGCGCGCTCTGCAAAGTTGCTCAGTACATCTAACTCAGATGCAGCTTGGGCAAATTGCTGTAATTCATGTAATTTGGGCAATAGTAAGTCAAACAACTCTTCCCAAAGTTGCTTTTCAATTGCTAAAGCTTTGCCTTGGCTTGAAAGCACCTTTTCTTCATATTCTTTAAGTTCTGGGGTGATATAACGTTCAGTGTTTTTCAGGGTTTGGCGACGCTGATAACTCAGCGGTACTTGGTCTGATTGCAAACGACTGACTTCAATGTAGTAGCCATGTACTCGGTTATAGCCGACTTTTAAGGTATTGATGCCGGTTTGTTCTTTCTCGCGGGCTTCCATTTGCACAAGGTAATCATTGGCACCTTCACTAAGGCCACGCCACTCATCTAATTGCGCGTTGTAACCCGTTCGAATAACACCACCATCACGTATTAACATCGGTGGGTTATCAACTATTGCTGATTGCAATAACTGCTGTTGCTCTGGGAATTCTCCCAATAAGCCTGCAAGACGTTGCATTTCGCTTTGTTTGCAGTGGCTAAGAGTTTGTTGAATTTCTGGCAATAAATCTAATGCTTGGCGTAGGCGGGCAAAATCTCTCGGTCTCGCACTACGAATAGCAAGACGTGCCATGATACGTTCAATATCGCCTAAGGCTTTTAACTGCTGGTGTAAGTCGGCATATAACCCAGTTTCGATTAGTTCAGAGACAGCTTGCTGACGTTGACTAATGTGCTGCTGATCTCTAAGAGGCTGATGGATCCAGCGTTGCAACATTCGACTGCCCATTGGCGTAGCTGTTTTATCAAGTACCCAAGCAAGGGTATTATCTCGAGAACCAGAAAGATTAACTGTTAGTTCAAGATTACGTCTTGTTGCCGCATCTAAAATAATCGTATCGGCCTGATTAAACATGGTGATACTACTGATATGGGGCAGAGCAGTTTTTTGGGTATCTTTAACATACTGCATTAAGCAACCAGCAGCTTGAAGCGACAAGCGTGCATTGGTGATGCCAAAACCATGAAGATCTTTGGTACCGAATTGCTCGAGTAATAACTGAATACTGGTATCGTAATCAAACTCCCACTCAGGTCTTCGTCTGATCCCTTTAAGGTTTTCAATGAGGTAACGATCCGCTAAATCTTCGCTATATAGTAGTTCTGCAGGGCTTGTGCGCTGTAATTCTGCTTCTAATGTTTCTGCATTTTCAAGTTCTACCACGACAAAGCGACCAGAAGAAACATCTAATGTGGCATAACCATAACCAGATTTACCTTGATAAACAGCAGCCAGCAAGTTGTCTTGTCTTTCTTGAAGTAATGCTTCATCAGTTAAGGTACCTGGAGTCACAATTCTGACGACTTTACGTTCAACTGGGCCTTTACTAGTGGCTGGATCGCCAACTTGCTCGCATATTGCGACCGACTGACCGATTTGAACCAGCTTGGCAAGATAACCTTCGACAGCATGGTAGGGTAAGCCCGCCATCGGGATCGCGTTACCGCCACTTTTCCCTCTCGCAGTAAGTGAAATCCCTAATAGTTCTGATGCTAGCTTGGCATCTTCATAAAATAATTCATAAAAGTCTCCCATACGATAAAACAAAAGCATCTCAGGATGCTGTGCTTTTAACGTTAAATACTGACGCATCATTGGGGTATGCTTTTCTAAACTTGGGTCTTCATTTACGGTCATTAAGTAATTGCTCTTAATCTGGCTTCAATACGGAATTATCAACGGCGCTCATCTTAGCAATAATTAGTTTGATTCCCAATAAGCTATCTTCATACAGTCGTGTTTAAAGAGTTAACTAGTGGTATTTTGAGCAAGTTAATTAGTTTATATTCCAAATGTTTACAGTATTATTTACCTGTATATACAGTGGTTTTTAGTGAGTAGATTTTGATGCTAAAAATTTATATTTGTATTTAACCATTGATTTTAAAGGATTTGTTTTTATTGGGTTCAATTAATGTCAAAAAAGTATACAGTAACTATTGATACTGTATGATTATACAGTATACTGAGCTCATATTGTTAGACAGACAAATTTATTCGTTACCAAGTTCGCATGCCGAATTGAGTCACCTTAAAGGGATAAAGAGAATGAAAGCAGATCCAAATAAAGAGAAAGCGCTAAACGCCGTACTAGGTCAAATTGAAAAGCAATTTGGTAAAGGTTCAATCATGAAATTGGGCGCAGACCGCACAATGGATGTTGAAACTATTTCTACTGGTTCGCTTTCGTTGGATGTTGCATTAGGTGCTGGTGGTTTACCTATGGGGCGTATCGTAGAGATCTACGGTCCAGAATCTTCAGGTAAAACAACCTTAACACTTGAAGTTATTGCTGCAGCGCAGCGCCAAGGTAAAACTTGTGCTTTCATCGATGCTGAGCACGCTCTTGATCCTATCTATGCTAAGAATTTAGGTGTAGATATTGATAATCTTTTATGTTCTCAGCCTGATACTGGTGAGCAAGCTCTTGAGATTTGTGACGCATTAACTCGCTCTGGTGCGGTTGATGTCATCATTGTCGATTCAGTTGCTGCTTTGACACCTAAAGCTGAAATTGAAGGTGAAATTGGTGATTCACATATGGGCCTAGCGGCGCGTATGATGAGCCAAGCAATGCGTAAGCTTGCAGGTAACCTTAAGCAATCAAATACTTTGCTTATCTTCATTAACCAAATCCGTATGAAAATCGGTGTAATGTTTGGTAACCCAGAAACCACAACTGGTGGTAACGCACTTAAGTTCTACGCTTCAGTTCGTCTTGATATTCGCCGTACAGGTGCGATTAAAGATGGCGACTCAGTGGTGGGTAATGAAACCCGAGTTAAAGTAGTTAAAAACAAAATTGCAGCGCCTTTTAGACAAGCAGAATTCCAGATCCTTTATGGTAAAGGTATTAACCGTACCGGTGAATTAGTTGATTTAGGTGTAGCACATAAACTTGTTGAAAAAGCTGGTGCATGGTACAGCTACCAAGGCAATAAAATTGGTCAAGGCCGTGCAAATGCAGGTAAATACTTAGTTGAGAACCCAGCAATAGCTGAAGAGATTGAAACTAACTTACGTCAAATGCTATTAAGCAAAGAAAAAGATGCCGCTCCTGCAGAGTCTGATGAAAACATTGATTTAGAAACTGGTGAAGTTTTTTAAGTCGAGTTTAGCTTAAGTATTCTAAACTTTGTTTAAGGGGCAACTGCTAGCCACTTGATGCAAATATAATAATCGCGATAGGCATATGTCTATCGCGATTTTTTTATTAAGTAAGATTGGATATTAATGGTTTAAGTTGAATATCAGTATCAGTATTTGGAAACATAAATATGGGCCTTGCTAACGCGAGCCAGGCTGATACGAGTAAGGCTAATATGAGCAAGGCTAATATGAGCAAGGCTGATACGAGTAAGGCTAATATGAGCCAAGCTAGTACATGGTATTGTTGTTTTTAGATTCACTCGGTATTTGTTGAATTGAATCCCAATGCTCAACAATTTTTCCGTGCTCATCAAAACGGAAGAAGTCCATGGTGATATATTGATCATTTCCAGGCCAAGTTTGGTGGGTATGTAATGCAACCAAATCACCTTCAGCTATCGCTCTAACAAAACGAATGCTCTTACCCTGATACTCTGCCATTTCGGTGAAATAATCGATAAAAGCTTGTTTGCCATCACCAACAACCGGATTATGTTGAATGTAGTCTGCACCCACATATAAACCTACGGCTTTTTCTGGTTCACCTAAATAAGCCATTTCATAGAATGCGATCGCATTTTGTTTATTGCTATGAGTATCATGTGGAGTCTTATATGAAGTGTCATCTGCCATAATTATTATCCTACCAAAGTCATTATTGAATCGTTGTAGAGAAAAACTCGTTTTAATTATTCATCCTAAAATAGAGCTTATCCAACAGCTTTGTAATTGCTCAAAGTTAAAACTATTTTTGTACTTGCCAAAGGGAGTCAATGAAGTACTCCTTGTTATCACTAAAATGTCTAATGACCTCAAACCCAGTTTTTTGACTGATAAAGTTAATGTCACTTTTTAAAAATTTAAATGAAAATTCTAAGTGTATAGGTTCAAATGCTTCAAAGTGAAAATGGCGTTTTAACTCAGCGATATAAACGCTTTGCGGTTCAGTGGCGATGACATAACTTTCCATAGCCCCGAGTAACGGACTATAAACACCAAAATGCTGAAATTTACTGATATCAAAGTCACCGCCAAGTTCGTTATTGATTCGTGTTAGTAAATTTAAATTAAAGTCACTTGTCAGTCCGCTGGAGTCGTTATACGCCTTAGTTAGCACATCGACATCCTTCTTTAAGTCAAACCCCGCAAGTAAGTAATCATTGTTGTCCATGTTCATCCATAGACGTCTCAGAAAACCTTGGTTTTGGACTCGGTCAAAATTACCGATATTTGATCCAAGAAATAATACTAACAGTCGATTCTTAGATGTTTCCCTTACCTGACGTAAGCCTTCGAAATATTCAGCGACGATGCCATGACACTCAACAAATGGATGAGGACTAATGGTCTCTTTTAGCATTAACATCGCTTTTTCTGAAATATCGATCGGGTAGTAATTCACTTTACAATTGTTATCGATAAAACCATTTATGATTAACTGAGTTTTATGGCCATCTCCTGCACCTAGCTCGATTATGTCGATTTCTGATTCATTAATAAGATCTGCAAGTTGGTGTTTAACAGAATCTAATATTTCGTACTCAGTTTTTGTCGGATAATAGTCAGGGTGCTGAGTGATTTTTTGAAATATTTTACTGCCAGTATCATCATAAAAATACTTGGCCTGCAGTGCTTTTGGAGATGTGCTCAACCCTGTGAGCACATCGATAGCAAATTGCTCTTTATTCATTGCTGCAACAGCTTTTTTGCTGTTATCAATTTTAGATATTTTCACTTTTTATCCCTAATTCCTTAAATCTTTAGCAAGCCTGATACCTGAAAACATCCATTGTTGGTGTGGTTGATAAAAGTTTCGATAAGTATGACGGTAATGGTTTGATGGTGTCGCTATGCAACCCCCTCGAAGTACGAATTGATTACACATAAATTTACCATTGTATTCTTCAAGCTTTCCTTCGAATGGTTTGTAACCTGGATAAGCAGAATAATGGCTTTGGGTCCAACACCAGACTTGATGGGTTTGCGCATCTGCTTTATTGGGATGGAAGACATTAGCTTGTAAATCGGTGGGGCTAAGTTCTTTATGAGCTAACTCTCTATGAAATAGAAAGTGCTCGTATTCTTGTTCTGTCGGTAAACGGCATTGTCGCCATTGTGCATATGCGGTTGCTTCAAAATAGCTGACATGAACCACAGGAGCATTTAAATCTATCGGGGCGAGTCCATGGAAGGTATATTCATACCACTGTCCATTAACTTGTCGCCAATAAAGTGGTGATATTAGGTTATTTTCGCACACCCAATCCCAGCCCATACTCAGCCAATATTTCGCTTGCTGATAACCTTTTCCTTCAATAAATTGAAGGTATTCTCCATTGGTGACAAGGGTTTCTGATATCGAAAACCCAGTTAAATAGCTTTTATGCTGAGGACACTCATTATCAAATGCATATCCATCTCCTTGATGACCAATTTCTGTTAATTGGCTGTCAAAGCTTTGCCATGACGGCTTTACTTCTTTAGATGCTGGAAGCTGTTGCTGAATATATGGAGGCGTTGATGGGTTGCAATGGAGGATATATTTGATATCCATATAGAGTAATTCATGATGTTGCTGCTCATGATGAATTCCAATTTCAATCAGCTTTGCTACTTCACTCTGTTGGCTAGCTAACAAGTCACTATTTAGTAAGTCATTATTAGAAAAGTCACTATTTAATAAGTCATGTTCTAATAAATCTAAATCAATAAGCAGCTTGGCTATTAATTGATCTGTTTGTTCTCGGTATTGATAAATTTCTGCCACGGTCGGCCTAGAAAGGTGACCACGATTTTGTTGGGTCCAATGCAGTCCCGCAGCTTTATAGTAGGAATTAAATATTAGACTGAATTGTTCACCGAATCTTTCATAGCCTGTTAAAAATGGAACTAGAATAAGCTCTTCAAAAAACCAAGTGGTGTGGCCTAAATGCCATTTGGGTGGACTGACTTCAGCGCAAGGCTGTATGCAAAGATCTTCTATTTCTAAACGATTACAAATTTGATTAGTTTCGGCTCTGGTTGCTTTATACCGTTCAAGTAACAATAGGAGTTTTGATAATTTAGGCGACGTGCTTATCTCCATATACACTTCCTTTTCCTTAAAATTCCAGTTTTATTGCGCACACAGTAATTAATAACACCTACATATCTTCTAGTTTAGTCCTTATTTACTATTGAAAATTAACCACTCAAAATTTTCCACTCAAATACCATATAGGTTTAGTATTTTGTTATGAAGGTAAAAGCATACAAGGTTATCTCTATATTTGATTTCTGATGATTAAATATACAAGATGTTTTCTAATATAAATATAGATTATGACTCACTAATGATGACTGTTTCATTAAAGCCTATTTATGCAAACTCTAAGTCCTTTAGGCATCTGCAATCAGGGCAAAATTAACCCTCAGTGTTTAATTAAAACCATGACTAAAGAGATCTACTAAGGTGCAAGTTTGTTTCGAGCAAGCCTTTTAATTGATGGAACTTTTAAGCAATAGATAGGCTCTTCGAGCTGAATTAAACCATAATTTGCATGACTTATTCATTGGAATAGCTATGACCCAACAGCCTTTATTCAATCAATTTATTCGCCAAGTTTTTACTGGTGACACTCAAGCTGGTAACCCCGCAGCAGTAGAAGTTTGCTGCTCAATAGTGGTTTTTGAAAACGAATCAATGATGCAGAAACGCGCTGCAGAAAACCAATTGCCAATCAGTGCGTTTATTTTTAAAGACAGCAATCATACCGGGCTTGGTTATCATATTCGTTGGTTCTCACCTGAAACTGAAGTGATCTTATGTGGTCATGGCGCCTTAGCTGCTGCAGATGTCATTGTCAGTGAACTTAATACTGACATTAACCTTTCACATTGCACATTTATAAACAAGCACATTAAGGTTAAATCAAACTCAAATAGTACATACATTCTTGAACTGGCTGCCGTTGAACTTATAGCACCTTCATTATCATCTGATTTGGTCGAAGTTATCGATAATCATATTTGTTTAGATGAAACGAAAAAGTTTGAAGCTGTTGTTGATGAAGTTGTTGTTAATAATGCGGCGCAGCTTGATAAGGCGAAACAAACCGCTAATTTGAATGGTTATTTGATTGTTCCATTAGCCAGTAAAGAAGCTGTGGTGAACTTTGATTTTGATGAGAAAAAGTTTAGCGAGTTAACACAACAAGCGCTGATTGTTACTTATAAAGCAGCCAATAAAAATGAGATATTTTTTAGATACTTTTCACCACAATATGGAGCCAAAGAAGATAGTGCTACCGGTTCAGCTGCGCCAGTTATTGCCGAATTCTGGCAGTGTGAATACGGCGTTAACTACATTTGTGAGCAACTGTCTTTATCTGGTGGGATCTATCAAGTTATTCGCAATACTAACAAGATAAATGTTATTGCTAAGGTTTGTTAAAGCTAGGCGGATAAATGACAGGTTTTAGTGTTTCATTTCAATAAAATGAATTGTCGATTAGCGTAATCGCCATCCAATGCAAGAAAATCACTAATCTTAGCCGCTAGATTCTCGCACCTTCAGTTTGTTTAAGTATATAATGTTGCCAATATTCGAGCTGATATACAGCTTCATGATAAATAGAATTTATCCATTTAGGGCGATTTCATGTTTCAGACCACCACAGAATTAAGAAGCGCATTTTTAGCGTATTTTGGTAACAACGGACACCAAGTTGTCGATAGTAGCTCTTTAGTGCCTCATAACGATCCAACGTTATTATTCACTAATGCTGGTATGAACCAGTTTAAAGAAGCTTTTCTTGGCTTAGAAAACCGTGGTTACACACGTGCGACAACGTCACAACGCTGTGTTCGTGCTGGTGGTAAACATAATGATTTAGACAATGTGGGTTATACCGCTCGTCACCATACGTTCTTTGAAATGTTAGGTAACTTCAGCTTCGGTGATTACTTTAAAGAAGAAGCTATTTCATATGCATGGAACTTCCTAACTCAAACATTGAAATTACCAACAGAGAAATTATGCGTCACTATCTATGATACAGATGATGAAGCATTTGAAATCTGGAATAAAAAGATTGGTGTTGCTGCTGAAAACATTATCCGTATTGGCGACAACAAAGGTGCACCGTATGCATCTGATAATTTCTGGCAGATGGGTGATACAGGCCCTTGTGGTCCATGTTCTGAAATCTTCTACGATCACGGTGAACATATTTGGGGCGGCCGCCCAGGCACACCTGAAGAAGATGGCGATCGCTTTATTGAGATTTGGAACATCGTCTTCATGCAGTATAACCGTCAAGCTGACGGTGAAATGAAGCCGCTACCAAAACCGTCTGTTGATACTGGTATGGGGATCGAGCGTATTGCTGCAATTATGCAAGGCGTTCATTCAAACTACGAAATTGATATTTTCCAAGCGTTAATTAAAAAAGCGGCTGAGATCATTGGCGTTGAAGATTTAGAAAATAAGTCACTACGTGTTATCGCTGATCATATTCGCTCTTGTTCGTTCCTTATTGCTGATGGTGTTATGCCATCAAATGAAGGCCGTGGTTACGTTTTACGTCGTATTATTCGCCGCGCAGTGCGTCATGGTAATAAGCTTGGCGCAACAGAGACTTTCTTCTACAAGTTACTGCCGACACTTATCGAAGTCATGGGCGATGCAGGTAAAGGCCTTGTTGAAGCAAAAGCCATTATTGAAAAGTCATTAAAAGCAGAAGAAGAGCAATTTGCTAGAACCTTAGAACGTGGTTTAGGGATTTTAGATGCGGCGTTAAACGAGTTAACGACTAATGTGCTTGATGGTGAAACGGCATTTAAACTATATGACACATACGGTTTCCCTGTAGATCTTACTGCTGATGTTTGCCGTGAACGTGATATCACAGTTGATGAAGCGGGCTTTGAGTCGGCAATGGCAGAACAGCGTAGTCGTGCACAAGCAGCAGGTAACTTTGGGACTGACTATAACAGTGGCCTTAAAATTGAAGGCGAGACCGAGTTTTGCGGTTATACCGACTTGAATGGCGAAGGCAAAATCAGTGCAATATATGTTGAAGGTACTGCGGTAGATTCTTTATCTGCTGGGCAAGAAGCTGTCATTGTTTTAGATAACACGCCATTTTACGCCGAATCAGGTGGTCAAGTTGGTGATAAAGGTCAGTTATCAATTGGCGACAATCTATTTGCTGTTTCAGACACACAAATCTTTGGTCAAGCTTTTGGTCATGAAGGTAAGTTAACTGCAGGTACATTAACTGTCGGTCAAACGGTTGCTGCTGAAGTGGATAAAAAATTACGCCACCGTACTCAGCTTAATCACTCAGTCACCCACTTATTACACTCAGCTTTACGTAATGTATTAGGTACCCATGTTAATCAAAAAGGTTCATTGGTTAATCCTGAGCGCTTACGTTTTGACTTTGCACACTTTGAAGCGGTAACTGCTGCAGAGCTTAAGCAAGTTGAAGAAATGGTTAACACTCAAATTCGTCGCAACCATCAATTAAAAACGGCGGTAATGGGTATTGATGAGGCCAAAGAGCAGGGTGCTATGGCTTTATTCGGTGAAAAGTACGATAGCGAAGTACGTGTTGTCACTATGGGTGACTTCTCGATTGAGCTATGTGGTGGTACTCATGTTGGCCGAACTGGTGATATTGGTTTATTCAAAATCACATCCGAAGGCGGTATCGCTGCGGGTATTCGTCGTATTGAAGCTGTTACAGGTGCTGCGGCAATGGCGTATGTTGCTGAGCAACAAGCACAGCTTGATAAAGCGGCTTCATTACTCAAGTCTGATTCAGCTTCTGTGGTTGCTAAACTTAAAGCGCAACTTGATAAAGTGAAGCAACTAGAAAAAGAAATGTCTCAGCTAAAAGACAAGCTCGCGGCAGCTGCAAGTGCTGATATTGCAGGCGAAGCAATTGAGCTTAACGGCGTCAAAGTCTTAGTGAAAAAACTTGAAGGAGTTGATCCTAAATCTTTACGTGGTCTTCAAGATGAGCTCAAGCAAAAGCTTAACTCAGCCATTATCGTGCTAGGTATTGCCAACGAAGGCAAAGTGAACTTAATTGCTGGTGTGAGTAAAGACCTTGTCGGTAAAGTTAAAGCCGGTGAGTTAGTGGCTATGGTTGCGCAACAAGTTGGCGGTAAGGGCGGTGGACGCCCTGATATGGCGCAAGCAGGCGGCACTCAACCTGAAAATCTGGACAATGCTTTAGCACTTGTTCAACCTTGGTTAACTGAGCGCTTAAGCTAATCAAAAAATAGTAAGCCAAGCAGGTTGAATGCTTGAAGTGGGTTGGTGATGACTTTATGAAGTTAGCTTAGCCAAATGAACTTAATAAAGTGATTTGGTTTAAGTTATTTCATCATCAACCAAAGACAACCGCTTTATGGCTTGAGTGATTGTATAAGGTTTGGCATAGTATAATTATCGATGTCGATTAACGAGTTATGAGACATCGTTTTTTATTAAAATCTGGTTCAAAGCACTATAAATTAAATTAGTATAGATTTTTATGCTTTTTTGTTTATGAAAGCATCAACTTGTTTTGAAGGTTCTGTTTTAGCTTTGTCTAAAGAATGGTCTGCAAATGTTAACAGCTTGATACAAGCAGACCTTTATATTGCCAAATTTCATTGATTTTCGATTTTTTACGCTAAAAAGCTTAAAAATTTTATTGATTTAGTGTCGTAACTAATGATTTGTATTAAGCTAACACTATTAAAACGCGCATATTACGGATAGAAGCTGGTGTATGCTGATTGAACTAAAGGAGCAATCGAATGCTGATTTTGACTCGCCGTGTAGGCGAAACATTAATGATAGGTGATGAAGTTACTGTTACTGTACTAGGTGTTAAAGGTAACCAGGTACGTATCGGTGTGAATGCACCTAAAGAAGTATCAGTTCATCGTGAAGAAATTTACCAACGTATCCAGTCTGAAAAATCTGGAAACACTACCCCAGAGGGTGGCAATTTCTGATAAATCAGAATTGTTAAGCGTTATGCCATTAAAGCCAGTTTATGCTGGCTTTTTTGTGTCTGCTATTTAAGAATATCTCCTAGAAAAAGCATCAGGCCATCAATCTTCAATATTTGAACCGGTCACTTCTATCTCCGAATGACCTCGCAACTCTTTAGCCTCATAACTCTTTAGCAAAGTTCAATCGTACTTTAATAGCTGATTATACAGAGTGAATGTTTCAGCAATATCTCAAAATAATAGCTTTGCTGTGTTTGGATGCAGTTTCGTCTACCTAATCTGATTGGATGCACTTTCTACTTCTACTTCTACTTCTACTTCTTAGTTCTACTTCTACTGCTTCTACTACTTCTACTACTTCTTATTTCTACATCTACTTTTTGTTTCTATTTCGTAGCCTCTATATATAAGCAAGCAATCAAACTATCTTCTTAGGCTAGCAAAACTAACTAAAATCCTGAGCTAAAGTTATTGGAGCTTAAAATCCTATAAAAAAACATTTTGCCGTCTAAACAGTCCGATTTAGCCGTTAGAGTAAAAAATCGATTTAATTGTTTTTAACTTAAAAAACAAAAATCGGTAGGGTGAATTGAAAATTTTTGTGGCTTAAGTCGGCAATATGATTAAAAACAGTTCAAATGAATATATGTTTCTGAAAAAGGGTTTGACTTATTTTCTTCAAACAGTAATATACCGCCCAAGAAACGGAGAGGTGGCCGAGTGGCCGAAGGCGCTCCCCTGCTAAGGGAGTATGGGCTTTAACTCCCATCGAGGGTTCGAATCCCTCCCTCTCCGCCATTTCTTAAAATAGTATATCGATGCGGATGTAGCTCAGCTGGATAGAGTACCTGGCTACGAACCAGGCGGTCGGAGGTTCGAATCCTCCCATCCGCACCATTGCTATTTGTGTTTGAATTATTTAATGAGCGGATGTAGCTCAGCTGGATAGAGTACCTGGCTACGAACCAGGCGGTCGGAGGTTCGAATCCTCCCATCCGCACCATTAGATTATTCAAAAGCTTTACCATTTTATATATGCGGATGTAGCTCAGCTGGATAGAGTACCTGGCTACGAACCAGGCGGTCGGAGGTTCGAATCCTCCCATCCGCACCATATAAAATTCATACCAAATTATGCGGATGTAGCTCAGCTGGATAGAGTACCTGGCTACGAACCAGGCGGTCGGAGGTTCGAATCCTCCCATCCGCACCATAATTCGGAGAGGTGGCCGAGTGGCCGAAGGCGCTCCCCTGCTAAGGGAGTATGGGCTTTAACTCCCATCGAGGGTTCGAATCCCTCCCTCTCCGCCATTATTTGCATATATTGAATATGCAACTAAGCTCAATTAGCCTTGAGCAAAAAGTAAAAGATTTGCGGATGTAGCTCAGCTGGATAGAGTACCTGGCTACGAACCAGGCGGTCGGAGGTTCGAATCCTCCCATCCGCACCATGATAGAGAATACCCTGTAGGTAACTACAGGGTATTTTTTTGTCTAAATTTCGCCTTTTCTTTTGCTTGCTACTTCCAAGCGTTCCACTTTGAAAGCCTTTTTCATCTAGATGGAATTCATTATTAATGAAAATACCGACGTCAGTTTTTCAGTTCGCTGTGCGTTAGCTAATCTCACTCTAAAATCCAATTTATAAAGATAAACACATCGCCATTTAGCGCTATTACTAGAATAGTTGACCTGCTTTCGTTAAACCGGGTTTACTCACTTCATAATTAGTCATCTCAAAGCCTCAAAAACGACATATTTATGCTTTTTAGCAGTCATGCACAGCTTTGGGGCGGTTGGTTGTTCTTATTCTTGATATCACTTTTTATATAGATCTCGTCATAATCTTGTCATTTTTTGATTAGAACACTCAAAATTGAACGATCCTCAATAATACAGCGAAATAATTAGTGAATTATTACATAGTGAGGTTTAATTTTATTATTTTTGGTCTGACCAATTTACAAGGTGTTGGATTAATTGTTATAGATTAGTTATATTTTTCGTCGATGAAGAATTTTATATAACCAAATTGGATGGTTTAAGCCCTTTTTTATAATCTGAAATTGGTTAATATGGACTGAATAATTATTCTAAGTGACCCTCAAACATGGCTCAATGCTTAAAGATGGTGCATGAGTTAATGGTATGAGTCGCTTCATCGGCTTTACGTAATCCAAAGTGGATCCTATGTGCAATCGCTGATTGAACATTAAGACAAGAGAGGATGTATGACTTCAATATCTGAGCAGTTATTTAACGCCCTAGGCGTGATGATAATGGGGATGGGCTTAGTATTCGTATTTTTAAGTATGCTAATTGTCGGCATTAAAATCGTCGCTAGATTATGCAAGTCAGAGAATCAACCTGCCGTTGCTCACGTGCCAACACCGGCCGCAGCATCAGCAACAACACTTGATCCTAAGTTAGTAGCAGCTATTACTTCTGCTATTCATCAGTATCGTGCAAAAGATTAAAGTTTAGGAGTTTTTATGAGCAAGCCTTTAGCGTTAACAGATGTAGTATTAAGAGACGCCCATCAGTCTATTTTGGCAACACGCCTTCGTTTAGACGATATGTTACCTATCGCTCCTTTACTGGATAAAGTTGGTTTTTGGTCTTTAGAGTCTTGGGGTGGTGCTACCTTTGATTCATGTATTCGTTATCTAGGCGAAGATCCTTGGGATCGTATTCGCGAATTAAAAAAGGTCATGCCAAACACACCACAACAAATGTTATTACGTGGTCAAAATTTATTAGGTTACCGCCATTATGCTGATGATGTGGTGACCCGTTTCGTTGAGCGTGCTCACACAAATGGTGTAGATGTATTCCGTGTTTTTGATGCAATGAACGATGTACGTAACCTTGAAACTGCTGTTAAAGCAGTTAAACAAGTTGGCGGTCATGCACAAGGAACAATTTCATTTACAACCAGTCCTGTTCACACGGTTGATACTTGGGTTTCTATGGCCAAAAATCTTGAAGATTTAGGTTGTGACTCACTGTGTATTAAAGACATGGCGGGTTTACTTAAACCAATGGAAGCCTATGATCTTATTAGCCGTTTAAAATCTCAAACTGATTTAACTGTTTCTATGCATTGCCATGCAACCACCGGCTTAAGTACAGCAACGTATCAAAAAGCGATTGAGGCTGGAATTGACGTCCTTGATACCGCTATCTCATCAATGAGCCAAACCTATGGTCACTCGGCAACAGAAACGCTTGTCGCGATGGCTGAAGATAATGGTCGTTCGACTGGCTATGACATGGCAACTTTAGAAGAGATTGCTGCTTATTTCAGAGACGTGCGTAAAAAATATGCTCGTTTTGAAGGGGCCCTTAAAGGGATTGATTCTCGTATTCTTCGCGCGCAAGTACCAGGTGGCATGTTAACTAACATGGAAAACCAACTTAAAGAGCAAGGCGCTGCAGACAAAATGGATGCTGTGCTAGAGGAAATCCCCCGCGTACGTGAAGATTTAGGCTTTTTACCTTTAGTGACACCAACCTCACAAATTGTTGGTACTCAGTCAGTGATTAACGTCTTAATGGGCGAGCGTTATAAAACCCTTGCTAAAGAAACTGAAGGAGTATTAAAAGGCGAGTACGGAGCAACTCCTGCACCTGTTAATGCAGAGCTTCAAGCGCGCGTGTTAAATGGCGCAGAAGCAATTACCTGTCGTCCTGCCGACCTGATTGAACCTGAACTGGATAAGCTCCGCTCAGAGCTCAGTGAGATAGCTAAGAAAGATAACTTTACCTTAGCAGCTGATACAGATGACGATGTAATGACCTACGCGTTATTCAACCAAATTGGCTTACAGTTCCTCTCAAATCGTGGCAACCCTGATGCCTTTGAGCCAGTACCTAGTGCAGATGATATGGCAGTACCTGCAGCTAAGGCTGAGAAGGGGCCTGAAACTTATACAGTAAATGTTCAAGGTCAAAGCTTTGTTGTTGAAGTGAGTGAAGGCGGCGATATCAGCCAAATAGTGCCAGCTGCTGCGGCATCTGCAGGCTCACAAGCGCCAGCTCCATTAGCACCGCACGTAGCTGTTAGTAATGAAATCAAAACAACGATGAACGCGCCACTATCAGGCAATATTTTCAAAGTATTGGTCAAAGATGGCGATCAAGTGAACGAAGGTGATGTCGTCATTATTCTTGAAGCGATGAAGATGGAAACAGAAGTTCGAGCAGAAACTGCGGGCGTTATCCGTAATGTGTCAGTTAAACAAGGTGATGCTGTGACAGTGGGTTCTCCTCTGTTGGCATTAGCGTAGGAGATAGCATGGAAGGATTAATGGCCTTTTGGTCTGAGACGGGCATTGCTAACTTCGCACCTGATCAATTATTCATGATGGCGATAGGTGGCTTACTACTTTATCTGGCTATTAGTAAAGGATTTGAACCACTGCTTTTAGTGCCTATTGGTTTTGGTGCAATTTTAGCGAACATCCCAAATGCAGGGTTTACCGATGAAGGTGGACTGCTGTGGTATGCCTATTATGTTGGTATTGAAACGGGGATTTTCCCATTATTGATTTTCATGGGCGTTGGCGCACTAACAGATTTTGGGGCACTGATTGCAAACCCTAAAACCTTGTTATTGGGCGCCGCAGCGCAGTTTGGTATTTTCGCCACTTTGCTTGGTGCTATTGCACTGAACTTAGTACCAGGTTTTGAATTTAGCATGCAAGATGCTGCCGCTATCGCCATTATTGGCGGTGCTGATGGGCCCACGGCGATTTTCTTAGCCTCTAAGCTTGCTCCTGACTTATTGGGTGCGATTGCCGTTGCTGCTTATTCTTACATGGCGTTAGTTCCGTTAATTCAGCCACCAATCATGCGTTTACTGACAAGTGAGTCAGAGCGTACGATTAAGATGGAGCAACTGCGTGAAGTGAGTAAGAAAGAGAAAATTATCTTTCCGTTGATGGTTGTCGGCATGACTATTTTGTTTTTACCTGCTGCTACACCATTAGTCGGTATGTTTTGTCTTGGTAACTTAATGCGTGAATGTGGCGTGGTTGATAGACTTTCAAGCACTGCGCAGAATGAGTTAATTAACGTTGTGACGATCTTCCTTGGTTTAGCTGTGGGCTCAAAACTGCAAGCAGAAGAATTTCTACGTATCGAAACATTAGGCATTTTAGTGTTAGGCGCTGTTGCTTTCAGTATCGGTACTGCTGCTGGTGTGATGATGGCAAAACTGATGTCTAAAGTCTCAGGTGGTAAGATCAATCCGTTGATCGGTGCTGCAGGGGTATCTGCGGTGCCTATGGCTGCTCGAGTTGTAAATAAGGTGGGTCTTGAGGCTAATCAACAAAACTTCTTGTTAATGCATGCTATGGGACCTAACGTTGCCGGTGTTCTCGGTAGTGCTGTTGCTGCTGGTGTACTACTAGCGGTATTAGGCTAAGCTGTTGTTGATGTTGTACACTGTTTATTATTAAGTACATTGCTTATCATTAAGTCCATTGCTTATCATTAAGAAGTGATAAGGTTTTGAAAAGCCACTGCATGTCAGTGGCTTTTTAATGCCTGTCATTTGACCTGTCACTCTATCTCACAAACAGAGTTCTCTGAAGTTGTCATTAAGACTCAATCATTTGTATATGCTCAGTTTGCGAAATCAGCAGAAACTATATCTCTATCAATGCAATGTGCGGTGTTCATTAATAACTGATTTATGCTTCGCACCTTTTAGGAGCCAATGTGGATGTTAAGTACCCATTTAGGTGCGGTTAAGCTGATATCGCACTGAATTGGAACACCTCTTTATGAGTAGTACCTAATCTAAAATCACTACATCCTTATAAAACAATGACTTATTAAGTTGGCACGGTTGCTGAATAGTAATATATAACAAATACATATTCGAACATTTTCAAAATACAGTACAAATCGTTGTTTAATTAAACGATTTGAATGGTTTTTGAGAGTTAAAAGCTAATTTTACATTTAAGCAAAGGCGCTTAATTATTCCTAAAGGAGTAATTGGCGCCTTTTTTGTTTTCTCTTTTTAAATTTTACAAGGATATAAAGATGAATTGGAAAAAAGCACTTAAACATACCTTACTGGCGGTATCGTTTACCACAGTAGCGCCAGCGATGGCTGAAGTCGGTTTTCCTGAAAAAGAGGAGCTAACGTTTGGGTTTATCAAATTAACTGATATGGCGCCGATTGCGATTGCTTACGAAAATGGCTACTTCGAAGAAGAGGGCTTGTACGTCACAATTGAAGCTCAGGCAAACTGGAAAGTGCTATTAGATGGTGTTATCGACGGTCGTTTAGATGGTGCGCATATGTTAGCGGGTCAGCCTATCGCTGCCACCATTGGTTACGGAACTGAAGCTCATATTATCACGCCTTTTTCAATGGACTTAAACGGTAATGCAATTACGGTTTCAAATGATATTTGGAAAAAAATGAAGCCAAATATTGCTAAAGATAGCGAAGGTAAGCCTGTTCACCCGATTAAAGCTGATGCATTAAAGCCTGTGGTTGAACAATACACTGAAGAAGGTAAGCCTTTTAAAATGGGTATGGTATTCCCAGTATCAACTCATAACTATGAATTACGTTATTGGTTAGCAGCAGGTGGTATTCACCCTGGTTATTATGCACCACATAAAGGTGATACTTCAGGTCAGTTAGATGCTGAAGCTTTTTTATCAGTGACACCTCCACCGCAAATGCCTTCAACACTTGAAGCGGGCACTATTTATGGCTACTGCGTCGGTGAGCCATGGAACCAACAAGCGGTATTTAAAGGCATTGGTGTACCAGTGGTTACCGACTATGAGATCTGGAAAGATAACCCTGAGAAAGTATTTGGGATCACAGCTGAGTTTGCTGAAAAATACCCTAATACCACAATTCGTTTAACTCGCGCGTTAATTAAAGCTGCAAAATGGTTAGATGATAATGACAATGCTAACCGCCCAGCTGCAGTAAAAATCTTATCTCAATCTAACTATGTTGGCGCCGATTACGACGTTATCGCAAACAGCATGACTGGTACGTTTGAATATGAGAAAGGTGATAAGCGTGCAGTACCTGACTTTAATGTGTTCTTCCGCTACAACGCGACATATCCATATTACTCAGATGCTATTTGGTACCTAACTCAAATGCGTCGTTGGGGACAAATCTCTGATGACAAGCCTGATGCTTGGTACAAAGAAGTAGCAGCAAAAGTTTATCGTCCTGATATTTACGCAAAAGCAGCGCAATCATTGATTGATGATAAAACCATTGCAGCAAAACACTTCCCAGACTTTGCCACAGAGACAGGTTTCAAAAAGCCACAGCAGCACTTTATTGACGACATCGTGTATGACGGCAGTGCACCAAATGATTATTTAAGTAAGTTCGCTATTGGTTTAAAGCAAGGCGACAAACTATAAGCGTTTATTCGTAAGCCATTGGTAAGCAGCATGATTAACCATGTTGCTTACGATTAATGTTAAGTAGTTAAGGAAAACATTATGACAACCATCACACGGTTAACAGATCGATTAATGATAGATAAAAGCAAGGTGACTTCTTTCCTATCTTTAATGACCCAAGCCAGCAAAGCGTTATTACTACCTGTTATTGGTATCACGGTATTTTTAGTGATTTGGTCAATTGCAGCAAACAGCATTAATACTTCGCTAGGTAAGTTCCCAGGACCTGTTGCCGTGGCAGGGCAGTTTGGCGCTTTATATCAAGAGCACACTGCAGAGCGAGTGAAAGCTGAAGCTTTTTACGAGCGCCAAGACAAACGCAATGCTGCAAGGCTAGAAGTTGATCCAAGCTATGTAGTAAAAATTCGAGCTTATACAGGTAAAGAAACCTTTGTTGATCAGATTTTTACTAGTCTTGTCACGGTGATGTCGGGATTCTTTCTTGCGGCTGTAATTGCAATACCTATGGGGATTTGGATGGGCTTAAGTCCCACACTGAATGCGGCATTAAACCCAATCGTTCAAGTGTTTAAGCCAGTCTCTCCCCTTGCTTGGTTGCCTTTGGTGACAATGGTTGTGAGTGCGCTGTATGTCTCGCCAGATCCTATGGTGTCTAAGTCATTTATTAACTCACTACTGACGGTCACTTTATGTAGCTTGTGGCCAATGATGATTAACACATCATTGGGTGTAGCTAACATAGATTCTGACTTAGTGAATGTGAGCCGAGTACTGCGTTTATCGCCTTTGACTCATGTGCAAAAAATCGTTTTACCAGCTTCGATCCCACTGATATTCACAGGTATGCGTTTATCGCTAGGTGTTGCTTGGATGGTGTTGATTGCCGCTGAAATGCTAGCGCAAAACCCTGGTTTAGGTAAGTTCGTCTGGGATGAATTCCAAAATGGTAGCTCAGAGTCGTTAGCCCGCATTATGGCCGCAGTTGTTGTGATTGGTTTGATTGGATTTTTATTAGACCGAGGTGTGCTGGCGCTACAACGCTGGTTCTCGTGGGATAAAACTAAATAATCATTGAAATAAGTAACCAATCAAAGAAGCAGTCATTAAAAGAAGTCGTGATTGAAAGAGGAAAAGTCTGATGAGCACCTTTTTAGATATTAGTAACATTGATATGGATTTCCCCACTCCTAATGGGCCATTTAAAGCCCTTAAGGAAGTGAACCTTAAAATCAATAAAGGCGAGTTTGTCTCATTAATTGGTCACTCTGGGTGCGGTAAATCTACGGTATTAAATATTGTGGCGGGTTTGTATCAAGCGACCAAAGGTGGGGTGATTTTAAACAGCACCGAAGTAGCCGAACCAGGCCCTGAACGCGCGGTCGTGTTTCAAAATCATTCGCTTTTACCTTGGTTAACAGCCTATCAAAATGTGGAGCTCGCGGTTAAACAAGTATTTCAAAAGAAAATGAATAAGGCTGAAATGAAGCAATGGATTGAGCATAACCTCAAGCTAGTGCACATGGATCATGCCATGCATAAACGTCCAAGTGAAATATCAGGTGGCATGAAGCAGCGTGTAGGCATTGCACGTGCATTGGCGATGCAACCAGATGTTTTATTGATGGATGAGCCTTTTGGTGCACTTGATGCGCTAACACGTGCTCATATGCAGGACTCGCTAATGGAAATCCAAAATGAGCTAAACAATACCGTCATTATGATCACCCATGATGTGGATGAAGCGGTGTTGTTGTCTGACAAAATTGTGATGATGACCAATGGGCCCGCAGCAACAGTTGGCGAGATTTTAGACGTTAATCTTCCAAGGCCAAGGGCACGCTTAGCACTGGCAGAAGACAAAGAATATAACCGTCTAAGAGCAGAGGTACTTAAGTTCTTATACGAGAAACAACGTAAAGTTGAGAATATTAATATTAGCAAGTCATCAATTAGTGATGGCGAAACTGCTAATGTTGGCTAAGACTTATTGATGGATAAGATTTATAAAAACTAAGGGAACTATGATGAAAAAGAATCAACTTGCAGCCTTAATTAAAGAGAAGTTGGCAAAACCTGCTTTAACTTTGCTTGCTCCAGCATCGCTAGCCATCCTTTCGATAGGTCAAGTGAATGCAGCTGAAGCAACCAGTATTGCAGAAGCTGTAACTGAAGGAAAAATGAAGCTAGACATGAACCTTCGCTATGAAATGGTGGAACAAGACAATGCATTGAAAGATGCCGATGCTTTTACACTTCGAACCAGACTGACTTATGCCACAGCTGATTACTATGGCTTCTCATCGTTAGTGGAGTTTGAAGATTCACGCGTTGTAGCGGGTGTTGATGATTACAATAACACCTTAGGGAAAAATCCTGATTACTCTGTGATCGCAGATCCAGAAACCACAGAGCTGGACCAATTATTCCTTAAATACAAATTCAAAGGTTTTAGTGTTAAAGGTGGTCGTCAGGTGATCACCTTTGATAACCAACGTTTTGTGGGTCATGTGGGCTGGCGCCAAGACAGGCAGACATTTGATGGCGTGATGCTTGATTATCAATTCAATGATATTTTCAAAATTGACTATGGCTACATCACTCAACGTAACCGTATTTTTGCTGAAGAAAAAGATATAGATTCGAAGGATAGCCTGATCAATGCATCGCTTAAAACAGGTTTTGGTACCTTGAGTGGTTATGGTTATCTGCTTGAAGTGGATAATGATACAGACAATGGTTTAGACACCTATGGTCTTCGTTTTGCTGGTAGCACAGACGTCGGTGATATTAAGGTTTTATACTCAGCAGAATATGCCACCCAGGATTCAGATAGTGCTGGTCAGTCCTACTCGGCAGATTATATGAGTGTTGAAGGTGGGGTTGGATTTTCAGCTATTACATTCAAAGTGGGTTATGAACTATTAGGTTCTGATGGCGGTGATTATGGTTTCTCAACTCCACTTGCTACATTGCACGGATTTAATGGTTGGACAGACCAATTCTTAACGACACCTCAGCAAGGTTTAGCAGATTTATACGCATCTATTGGCGGTAAAGTCTTAGGCGGTAAATGGGCTGTGATTTATCACGAATTTGAAGCTGATGAATCGTCTGCACTTGTGGATGATTTAGGTTCAGAAATTGATGCAGTATTCAGTGTACCTGTGTATGACAATTACACCTTAGGGATTAAATACGCTGCATACTCTGCAGGTGATGTGGCTGCAGGTAAAGTTGATACCGATAAAGTCTGGTTATGGGCGAATGCTAAGTTTTAATGCTGTGTTTTAATACTATGTTTTAATACTATGTTTTAATACTAAGTTTTAATGCTGAGTGATGACACTTTAACTAATAAAAATGGCAGATGATTTCATCTGCCATTTTTGTTTAATACTCGATTCAAATAAAGCCAGCTATTCGCTGCTGGATAAACTCACCATTAAGCGGCTTGTTCAACCACCTTTTCATTAGAGTTAAATTGCTCCACGTCGAGCTGACCTTCACTTTTACCAATTACTACAGCAGTCATCATATCGCCAGTCACGTTTGTTGCGGTGCGGATCATGTCAATGACACGGTCAATTGCGGCAATGAAAGCGATACCTTCAAGTGGTAAACCCACAACACCTAAAGTTACAGTTAACATCACCATTGCGCTACCAGGAACACCTGCCGTACCGACAGAGGCTACTGTTGCTGTAACTGCAATTAACATGTAGTCAGTCATGTCTAATGGAATGCCGTAAATCTGTGCAATAAATATTGCTGCAATTGCTGGGTAAATACCGCCACAACCATCCATATTCATGGTAGCGCCAAGTGGAAGAACAAATGCACTATAGCGTTTTGACACACCCATAGATTCAGTACATTTGCTACTTGCAGGCAAGGTACCAAAACTTGATGCAGTACTAAATGCCACTAGCTGTGCAGGCATTGCTTTGCGGAAAAACTGCACTGGACTTAAACGTGCAACAAACTTAACCAATCCGCCGTACACAAAAATGATATGGATTAAGGCAGCGACGTATATGGCAAGAATGAACTTACCCAGTGGCAATAGCGTAGATAGGCCGTACTCACCAACAACCCATGCCATTAAACCAAATACACCAATCGGTGTTAGCTTTAATACCATACGTGTTAGTTCAAACATCACTTCAGCGCCAGCTTCAATGGTGTTCTTTAATGGAGCTGCTTTTTCGCCAACCGCATTAATGGCGATACCGACTAATGCAGCAAATACGATGATTTGCAGCACTTTTCCTTCTGCTAACGAGGCAAAAGGATTAACAGGTATCATATTTAGCAGCACTTGAGCGAAGCCTGGAATGTCACGGTCACGCACTTCGGTCGTGGCCAGTTCAATACTGCCGCCCATATCAAATGAGCTACCAATCGCTAATCCGATAAATGAGGCCGCTGTACCAGTTAGCATGAACATGCCAAGGGTTTTAAAGCTGAGTCGTTTAAGGTTAGCTTGAGAGCCTAAAGAGGTAATACTGACCACAATGGCACAAAACACCAAAGGTGCGACCAGCATTTTAATGGCGCTAATGAATAAGTCGCCTAATGGTTTTAGCATAACAGCGCTATCGCCCAATGCGACACCTGCTAAAATACCAAATGCAAAACCTGCCAGCACTTTCTGCCAAAAAGGAATACGCTTCAATGTTTGAAAAATCATTTCAATTCCAACTAGTTATTATACTTGCTCTATCAAGTGAGCAAGGGGATTATTATGTCAATAACCTAACACAATCACACATAAAGGCCATTGATAGTCATTGTTGATTTGTTTTGTAAGAAAGTAGGTATACCGCGATAAGCGAGTTGAGGTTCAGCTTATTTTAATATTGCTTAACTACAGTCTTCAGCTGCACAATTTTTCGAATTGTATTGAGTGTTCCAAGATGGAACAAACCGTTTTTGATATAACTTATATCAATTACATACTATGTTAAATGCACTTTAAAATTCAACAACTTGCTAACTTTAGTTTTAGTCTTTTAAAAGTGTTTAAAACTCTATAGATATCATTAGGTAAAGTGAATGACTGCGTTATGGTTAATGTTTAGTGGAGCTTTCTTGGCGGCAACTTTGTTACCAGGAGGCTCAGAAGTTTTACTTGTGGCCTTATTAACAGATGCACCTGAAATGTGGTTGTCTTTGTTAATTGTAGCCAGTGTGGGCAATTCATTAGGCGCAGTCACCAGCTATTATTTAGGCTATTTAGGCCGCTTTGCGAAGACTCCTGACGACTTTGCCTCTAAAAAGTACCAACATGGATTAAAATTAATCGAAAAATATGGCTACTGGGCACTTTTGCTTTCTTGGTTACCGCTAATTGGTGATATTTTGTGTTTAATTGCTGGCTGGTTAAAGCTGCCAATTGTGCCGTCAACGATCATGATTCTAATCGGCAAAACAATTCGATACTCTTTAATTGTGGCGGCATTTATATGGGCATGGTAAAAGTGTTTTAGCGCTTAAATGTTATATAACACTATGTTAAATGAGGAAATGTCCAATGAGGAAATTTTAGGCTATTGAATTAATAGGGAAGTTTAAATTGAAACCCTATGCCTTTCGTGTTGTCAGACATGAATATAGCAAACCTCATTGACCTTTTATTCAAGGAGAATAAAGTGAAAAAATGGATCTTGGCAGCAGCAATATCGATCGCCATTAGTGGTTGCGCCCATGAAGCAACAACGTCTTCAGCATTACCAGAAGGTGTTACCTTACTTGAAACCGTTCAAGTATCAGATGCGATTGGCATCCCGTATAAGAAATACCAACTTGAAAATGGCTTAACAGTCATTTTGCACCAAGACAGCTCAGATCCATTAGTCCATGTCGATGTGACTTATCACGTGGGATCAGCGCGTGAAGTTGCTGGTCGAAGCGGTTTTGCACACTTATTTGAACACATGATGTTCCAAGGCTCACAAAATGTAGGTGACGAGCAGCACTTTAAAGTGATCACCGAAGCGGGTGGCACACTAAACGGTACAACCAATACAGATCGCACTAACTATTTTGAAACTGTGCCAAGTAATCAGTTAGAAAAAATGTTGTGGTTAGAATCAGACCGAATGGGGTTCTTGCTTCCTGCTCTAACGAGTGAAAAATTCGAAGTACAGCGAGAAACCGTTAAAAATGAGCGTGCTCAACGCATTGATAATCAACCATATGGCCGTTTGAATGAACGCTTTAACCAAGCAATGTTTCCTGCTGGTCACCCTTATTCTTGGCCGGTTATCGGTTGGCCTGAAGACTTAGAACGCGCCACAGTTGATGATGTTAGAAACTTCTTTAAACGCTGGTATGGGCCGAATAATGCCACGCTAACGATTGGTGGTGATTTTGATGAAGCCACTACTCTTGCCATGGTGAATAAATACTTTGGCGAATTAGAGCGTGGCCCTGAAGTGAATGCGGATCCTAAAACCCCTGTGAGTTTAGATAAATCTCGCTATATTTCTATGGAAGATAAGGTACATTTGCCGCTCATCTATATGGGGTTCCCAACCGTTTATGCGCGTCACCAAGATGAAGCTGCATTGGATTTACTTGCCAATATTTTAGGTGGCGGTAAAACCTCGTTGCTTTATAAAAATTTAGTAAAAGATGGCTTTGCTGTGCAAGCCTCAGTAGGACATCCATGCCAGGAATTATCTTGTCGATTAACCTTGTATGCATTAGCTAATCCTGCAAGTGGAGCCAACCTTGCTGATCTTGAGCAAAAGATCAATGACTCGATAGCTGAATTTGAACAGCGTGGCGTAACAGATGATGATTTACAGAAAGTAAAAGTACAATTTGAATCTGACACCATTTACGGTATGCAAAGTGTAAAAGGTAAAGTCTCTACATTAGCTTATAACCAGACCTTCTTTGACGACCCGAATATGATTGCCAGCGATCTTGAGCGTTACGCCAGTGTCACTAAAGAAGATGTGATGCGTGTTTTCAACACTTACATCAAAGACAAACCTATGGTGGTCATGAGTGTGGTACCTGAAGGTGCTAAACAGCTAATCGCCAAGCCTGATAACTTCACTCCAACGATGTTACCTATTGCTGACAGTGCTGTGACTGGTACTGAAAACGTTCGTCAAATCACCTCAAGTTTTGATCGCTCAGTTATGCCAAAAGTGGGTGAAGCACCGGTATTAAAAGTGCCTCAACTATGGACTGCTGAATTAAAAAACGATATTGAAATCATGGGCACTGAAAGCCATGAAACCCCAACCGTTGAGTTACTGATTTATCTTGAAGGTGGAAATCGACTGCCTGATATGGACAAAGCTGGCTTAGCATCAATTACGGCTTCAATGTTGAACGAATCAAGTGAAAAACGCACAACTGAGGAATTAGCAGGTGCGCTTGAGATGTTAGGTAGCAGTATTTCATTTGGCGCCTCAGCGACCCAAAGTTATATTCAAGTCTCGAGCTTAACGGAAAACTTAACCCCGACATTAGCGATTTTACAAGAAAAGCTGTTCAGCCCAGGTTTTGTTGAAGCTGATTTTGAGCGTTTGAAGCAACAAGAAATTCAAGGGCTACAGCATCAAGAGTCTGATCCTAATTACTTAGCGAGTCGTAATTTCTCGAGCTTACTGTTTGGTGATGACAGCCATTTAAGCGCTAATGCTGGTGGGACACTTGAATCCGTATCGGCATTGACACTCGATGATGTTAAGCAGTTCTATCAGCTTCAATACAAAGCGGGTAATGCTCAAATGGTTGTGGTTTCTGATTTAAGTCAAAAAGAAATCATGCCGTCATTAGCCGTGTTTGAAAACTGGCAAGGTGAAGCGAATGACGCTATGACGTTACCTTCATTGCCAGATCTCGAAGGTGGTACTATTTATGTTATCGATAAAGCAGATGCTGCTCAATCAGTGATTAAAATTGGTAAACGTGCTTTGCCTTATGATGCCACGGGTGATTATTTCAAATCATTCTTAATGAATTACCCTTTAGGTGGGGCATTTAATAGCCGCATTAATTTAAACCTACGTGAGGACAAAGGTTATACCTATGGCGCACGCACAGGATTTAGCGGTAATGATTTAGTTGGCCGTTTTGAAGCTTCAGCAAGCGTAAGAAGCGATGTTACTGCCGAGTCGGTCACTGAGTTTATCAATGAGATAAACCGGTTCCAAAAAGAGGGTATGACTGAAAAAGAACTCGACTTTATGCGCAGCTCTATTTCTCAGGGTAAAGCGTTAGATTATGAAACGCCTTATCAAAAAGCAGGTTTTATGCGGATAATTCAGCGATATCAACTTGCCGATGATTTTACTGAGCAACAAGCTGAAATTGTTGAGAATATTACTGCTGCTGAGTTGAATAAGTTAGCCGCTGAGCAACTAAAATTATCTGAGATGATCATGGTTATTGTTGGTGATAAGAAAGCTATTTATCCTAAACTTGAAGCATTAGGCTATCCTATTAAAGAGATTAAATAAGCTTAGCCATTGCTTTTGAAGTTATCGACCCTATATAGCCTATATAGGGTCTGATACAATTGAGAAATACTAATAACGGTGACAATAAAAATGTTACCGTTTTTTCTTTATTAGGCGCTAAAATGAGATTAATTCCATTCATTGTATTTATTTATGCAGTGTGGGAAATTATCTCGTCTAATATCGGGTCTAGCAGTTAGAATGCCGTGGATGTGAACGGCTAATACGAGCAACAATAAGAGAACAGCAAATTGAATTCATTCAATGAAATAATCGATCTCCTTTCTAACGGCGAAGGCCGTGAATCTTTACTCGGCATGTTACGCGGTATTGAACGTGAAGCATTACGTATCGATGACTCTGGTCAATTAGCAAAAGATGGCCACCCAGATAAGCTAGGTTCTGCGTTAACCCATTCTCGTATTACCACTGATTATAGTGAATCACTGCTCGAGTTTATTACTCCAGTAAATACCAATATTGATACTTTATTAGAAGGCCTGACTAAAACCCACGCCTATAGTGTTAAGAACATGAATGGTCAGACGTTATGGCCAGTTAGCATGCCTTGTTATGTTGGTGATGAAAAAGATATTCCAATTGCACGTTATGGCAGTTCAAATAACGGCAAAATGAAAACCTTATACCGTAAAGGGTTGACCCACAGGTATGGCCCGTTAATGCAAATTATTGCAGGGGTACATTTCAATTTTTCAGTTTCAGAAAAACTATGGGATAGCTTGTACGAAAACAGCGACAAAAGTTTATCTCGACAAGATTTTATCTCTGAATCTTACTTTGGCATGATCCGAAATTATCGACGTCTTGTGTGGGTACTGCCATATTTCTTTGGTTCATCCCCAGCATTATGCAGCTCGTTCGTTAAAGGTCAGTCTGTTGGCTTCGACTTTAAGAAAACCGGTAAAGGTACCTTGTACCTGCCTTATGCGACTTCACTGCGAATGAGCGACTTGGGTTACACCAATAAAGAGCAAGAGCAGCTTAATATCAGCTATAACTCGCTTCCTGAATACTTAGCGGGTGTTGGCGAGGCCATTAGAATGCCTTCGGCAAGCTTTGCTAAAATCGGTGTCAAAGTGGATGGTGAATACCGTCAACTGAATAGCAATGTGCTGCAAATTGAAAATGAATTTTACTCGCCTATTCGTGCTAAACGTGTAGCAAAATCAGGTGAAAAACCGTCAGAAGCATTGGCAAGAGCTGGGGTTGAATATATCGAAGTGCGTGCACTCGATGTTAATCCATACAGCCCTATCGGAATTGATGCTAGTCAGGTGAAATTCCTCGACTTATTCTTGTTGTATTGTTTACTGTTATCGTCAGAGAAAACAGATGCAACAGCTGAAACAGAAATTGCAGCAAACCTAAAAGCTGTTGTACTTGAAGGGCGTAAGCCTGGACTTGAGTTAAGTCGCAATGGTCAGCAGGTAGCTATGAGCGAATGGTTGAACGATATTTTTGAGCCGATGAGTAGAATTGCAAAATTACTTGATGGTGAAAGCAGCCAATATCAAGATGCATTAACGCAGTGGCATGCTGCGATTAACGACTCAAGTAAGACATTGTCGGGTCGAGTGCTTGAAGATGTGGTTAATCAAGGTATTGATCATGGTGTGTGGGTTAAACAGTTATCGCAGCAATATCATCAATATTTAACTAATTATCCACTGTCTGATGCCGCTATCAAAGAGTATGAAACAGAAGCCGAGCAATCTATACAGCAACAACAAGATGTTGAAGCGCAAGTAACCGTTGGGTTTGATGACTTCTTAGCTGAGTATTTTGCTGATTTAGCAGAACCTGTGGCAGCTGTTAATCAATGAAAAAAGTAGTACTACTCGCGGTATCCGTAGCCTTGTTACAAGGCTGCGCAACTTCAAATGAAGATGAACTTATCTGCGGCTCTGTGGCGAGTTATATCACGCCACCGGCAGCAGAAAGTTTATATCGAGTCGTAGTCACTCACCTTGATGGCAAAGCGGTTATTTCCCGCCCTTATTATAAATTATCCGCTGGTATTCATGAGTTTACTGTCGCTGAGTTAATTGAAGCGCCTGAACTAAAAGTCAAACTGGCTGCGAGGCAAACCAAAACAATATCGGTTGAAGTCGAGCGTGAGCAACGTTATCACTTAGCTGCAGAGTTCAAGCTAGATAAAGTCTATAGTGGTCTTAATACTGATTATTGGCAGCCCATTGTGTGGCAACAAGAGTCATATGAATGTGCTTTTGCAAACCCAATTGAGCCATCAATGCTATAAGCGAATTAGTTTGTGATTTAACTTGCTGTCTCATTTATTACCTCATTTATTGCCTCCTTTATTATCTCATTTCTTGCCGCATTTCTTTCCTAATTATTTATACATCTTTTGTTTCACTTTTATCATGAAACAGTGTCAGTAAAAGTCATTTATCGAGTCGATTATGTCGCCTTATAAACGAATAAGCTCAATGGCTATTTTTCTGTTAATCTCGTTTGCATCTGTACCTTAATGATGTGAAAATCTAGCCAAGTATTGAGTGTGCATTCAGTTGATTTAATTTGTTTATAAGGGTTTTTATGAAGTGGTTTTTCCGTGTATTTAGCGCAGTTATTCTTCTGCAACTGACTGGTTGCGCTACACCACCTCCCAAAGAACCTGATAACCTTTGTTCGATTTTCCAAGAAAACCGTTCTTGGTATAAAGCGGCGGTAAATACTCGTGATAAGTGGGGCGTACCAGTGCATGTACCACTTGCAATGATGTACCAAGAGAGCTCGTTCAAACATAACGCAGCGCCGCCAATGGAGTATTTTTTAGGATTTATCCCAACGGGTCGTGCAAGTGACGCGTATGGCTATGCTCAAGCTAAAACCATGACATGGGATGACTATGTTCGTGAAACGGGTAACTCTTGGTCAAGTCGCAGTAATTTTGATGATGCTATGGACTTTATGGGCTGGTTTATTTACAAAACCCATAAAATTAATGGCGTTTCAAAATGGGATGCCAAGAATCAGTATTTGAATTATCACGAAGGTTGGGGCGGTTATAAACGTGGCACTTACAAGGCCAAAGCTTGGTTAGGGCCGGTAGCTAATCGTGTTGATGCTCGCTCTAAAACATATGCAGCTCAATATCGAACCTGTAAAGAAGATTTAGATTCTTCATGGTTATGGCGCTTATTCTTTGGCTAGAGTGAACTTCACTTAAGACTGTTTAAAATATCTAAAAAATTAAGCTCCATATAAACGGAGCTTTTTTATGCCAAAAATATATTCACCTCACTAGAAAAGGCTAAACTTTCAGGCCGAACTTCCGATAACAAATGTAGCTATTGTGTTAAATGCACCTTTGGGTGAATAATTAACCTGAGGTATATTTGTATACCAAATAATAAGAACGATTAAGTTCATATAATAAATACGTTTTCGGAACCCTATATGCATAACCATAATGATAATAAATTGCGGACAAAGCTGCTTTTACCGTTACTTTCATTAGTGCTGCTGGCGATAGTTGTCACGCTAGCTCTTCCACAACAAGTCTCAAAATTTCAAATCATCACTCTACTCGTGTGTCTTGGTATAGGGCAATTTGTCCTGGGTGTTTATATATATCAGCAGCAAATACAGCAAAGGTTGAGCAAATTAAGTCATTATTTAAGTTTGGTGATCAGTACCGATACTGCGCCAGACAAGCCTCTTAAGGATAAAGGCGATGACCAAATTGCGCTTATCACAAATAATCTGAGTGACTTTATTGAAGACTTAAAATCCGTTATTGATAACATTCGAAAGGATGCAAATGATGTAAGAACAGGTTCATACGAACTGGCTTCCCAAATGGGGGCTGCAGAAGCCTCAGTGAATAAAAGTACTGATGAAAGTGAACAAATAACCGCATCGCTGACCGAAATTGTCCAAACAGCCGACGAGCTGTCAAATAATGCTGATGAACTTAAGTCGACGTCAGTCGATGTTAAAGAGTTACTAGAGCTAGGGACTAGTGACGCGCAAAATAATCAAACTTCGATGACGACGTTCGCAAATGGTATTGAAAGTATGGTGTCTGACTTAGACCTGCTTAATAGCGATAGCCAGAAAATTGGTAATGTACTTGAAGTGATTAAAAGCATCGCTGAGCAAACCAACTTGCTTGCTCTAAATGCCGCGATTGAAGCCGCAAGAGCAGGTGAACAAGGTCGTGGCTTTGCCGTAGTAGCTGATGAAGTGAGAGCACTTGCTCATCGCACTCAAGAGTCAACGATTGAGATCCAATCAATAGTATTAGAGCTTCAAGCTAAAGCGGGCAATGCGGTGAATGCAATTGGAGAAAGCCAGCGCGTGACGCAAGAAAGCTTAATGCAATGCCAGCGCGTCAGTCAGGCATTTTCTGATATTGGCATCGCGTTTCAACAACTTGATAGTGTTGCGGGTAACATGACATACAGTATTCAAGGGCAACAGACTTCAACAGGCAGTATCAATACTCGTGCTATTGAAATTTCTCGTTTAAGTCATGAAGTGCAGTTAAACCTTAAAGCGATTTCTGATAGAGCGCAGCAGCAAAAAGCCAGCTCTGAAAATCTTGAACAAGAACTTACCAGAGTTTGTATTTAACAGGGCTGATCTATAAAAACATTCATTAAGCCCAAGCAGATAAAGTTAAACTTTTATCTGTGTATCGTTAAGTATTTACGGTCAAAGAATAAAAATTGAAGCATAAAAAAGGCGCCAATGGCGCCTTTAAAATTTGAATCAGCTAAAAGTGTTACGCTGTAAATTCTTCTAAAATCCACGCTAATGGTGCTTGGTATTGCTCCGGCATCCATTGTTGTAGTTGACTGATACTGTCATCAACCATTGCTTTACTGTGTGCTGAAAGGTTTAAATGACCAACTTTGCGGCCCACACGAACTTCTTTGTTGTACCAGAATAGCTCAGCGTTAGGCAGACTTAACCAGCGGTCATCTTTATCCACGCCGATTAAATTAACCATGACACATTGAAAGTTAACCTGTGGCTTGTGAATTGGTAATCCACAAAGAGCGCGAAGGTGTAATTCAAACTGGTTAATGTGACAGCCTGATTGAGTCCAATGGCCAGAGTTATGTACTCGCGGTGCAAGTTCATTTACGAGTAATTCATTACCCACTCTGAAGCACTCCATTGCCATCACACCTACATATTCAAGCTCATCCATAATGCTAGTTAGCATCGCTTCAGCTTGAGGCTGGAGATGATCTAAACGGCTTAATGGCGCAATTGAAGCCATTAAAATACCATCTTGATGTAAGTTAAGAGTGAGAGGGTAGAAAACACACTCGCCTGATTGCGTTCTCACACCAACAATTGACACTTCTTCATCAAAGTTGATCGCTTGTTCAGCAATCGCTTCGTTGCGCCAATCAGCAGGAATTTCAGTCCCTTCAGCTTGCTTTAGCCAATGCTGGCCTTTGCCATCATAGCCGCCTGTACGACGCTTTAATAATACTCGATCACCGTACTGTTGGTGTAAAGCATCAGTTTGAGTATTGTCATCAACTAACTCCCAAGGGGATGTTGGAACTGACAGCTCATCTAATAAGCTCTTTTGAGTATAACGATCCGCTAAACGGCCAAATACTGGGCCATTAATAAAATGGGGATGTTCGCTTAATTGTAAGCTTAGGCTTGATTCTGGCCATTGCTCACGCTCTGCAGTAATGACATCGGTGCCTTCAAGCGGTAGGCGCTCATCAGACGGGGTCATAATATCAACTGGGCGAACATTAATGGCTAAGGGTTGGCCTGCATGAGAAAGCATTGCGCCTAACTGGCCATTACCTAATACCCAGACATTATGCTGTTTAGGAGCTTGCTGAGCCATTAAGCTTCCCTCGGATCTGGGTTATCAAGGATAGTATTAGTTTGATCTTCACGAAATGCATCTAAGCGAGCAGCAAGTTCGGCATCAGTTACTGCCAAAATTTGGCTAGCCAATAAGCCTGCGTTGAATGCACCTGCAGTACCGATAGCTAAAGTACCTACAGCAATACCTTTTGGCATTTGTACGATTGAAAGTAGGCTGTCCATTCCAGATAGCGCTTTACTTTGCACTGGGACACCTAGCACTGGTAAACGTGTTTTTGAGGCGATCATTCCCGGTAAATGTGCAGCACCACCAGCACCACCAATAATGACTTTATAGCCTTTATCTGCAGCAGTACTAGCAAAATCCATTAGTTTGTCAGGAGTGCGATGAGCTGAGACAACTTCAACATGATACGGCACCTGAAGCTTATCCATAATTTCTGCGGCGGCTTCCATGGTAGGCCAATCACTCTTAGATCCCATTACTACGGCAACAAGGGCTTGCATGATAACTCCTTAACACACTTATATTATTAGGTTATTTTTACTTTCTCCCTGTGTAGGGCACAGGGTTTATAACTGACTGAAAGCCCGCTATAAAAAAGGGGCTAGATGATATCATGCTGGCTTTATTTTGGCTGCTTTTCAGTGTTTTCTGCGGCTGAAACTTAGTTTCTGATTGCGAATGCTAAGACTCTCCTCTAATGTTAGTCACATAGGCTTTAAACTCGGAGGCAATCTATGTCGTTCCAAAGGTTAAAGACTAAGGGACTAGTTTTTTACGTTTTATCTATTTTTATTTTTATAAATCAGCCTGCTACTGCAAGTGTTCATGGGGTGATGTTGACTGAAGTTGATGAAAGCATTGTGTCTATTTCTGGTACTGAGGAAATGGAGGCGATTTCGTTGCTCACAGAATTTAGCGATAACCAACTGACATTTGAGCAGCAGCAAGTGAGTATGACTCGTGGCTGGCTAGAATTAAGTAAACAGCAAAATAGCTGTATGTTTAATAAAATTAAAACCCCGGAACGACTGAAGGTGGCAAGCTTTTCTCATTATCCCATCAGTATATATCCGCCTCTACGCTTGATAGTACTAGCTAAAAACCAACAGATTTTTGCCAACCAACTCGATTTAGCAAAGTTACCTGAAAATACCCAAGGTCAAATTGGCGTCGTTAAAGACCGCTCTTATGGCGACTTTATTGACCAGAAGATTAATAGAAATCCCCATGAGTTTTATGTTCGCGGTGGTATGAGCTCATCGAATCGATTAGTGGATATGTTGAAAGCAGAAAGAGTGCTAGGAATAATCGAATATAGTGAAGTCATTGATGCTTACTTAAGAGATAACGACAAGACCCTTGATTATGTATCCATTCCCATTCGCCATGTTGATCAAGCTATTTATGGTTATATTGCTTGCTCAAAAGGAGATAAGGGAGATGAAATCATGAGTGAAATAGATAGAGTGATGAGCCAGCAAAGTTTTCAAGAGGCATTTATCAGGATGCATGATGATTTTTTTGGTGAAGCTGAGAAGACCATTTTAATTCCTGAACTGGAAAAATTGTTTAATCTTAGATGAGGTTTAATGATAGATGAGTGTTAATAATAGATGAGGCTTAAACCTATGACATTTAGTTATAGATGTCGTTTAAAATAGATGAAGTAGAAGCTATCTTTTTAATGGTTAGATTTCTGCGCCAAAAATAATTTATAAAAAATAACCCTTTTTGATTTTGATTACGTTATTACTAATGATATCAATCAACGATTTGGTAATGAGGTTGAAAATGAAAAAGCAAAGTCGAAGTGGGTTATATCAATGTCGCTTGTTATTAATCACAAGCCTTATAGCGACTTCTTTGTGTGTAAATGCCACTGAAAGTGTCCAAGCAGTCACTCCTGATCCGATAACATTACCGAAAAAACCTGCTTATCCTCCAGTTAAACCGGGTTATTATCATGGCCAAATTGCCATCAATGGTCATGGCGGCAATATGGTGACGGGGGAAACCCCAATATCACAATTTAATCTGGTAACAAGCTCTGCTGACTATCAGTTATTGCAACAGGCAGTGGCGCAAAATACTTTACCTTCACGAAATAGTATTAGTAGCCATCAGTTATTAAACACCTTTGATTATGAGTTTGAGGGTTTTGAGGAGGTATCGAGTAATTATGCTATTGCGACCGAGATTGCTCCATCTCCTTATAATCAAGGTACTCAGCTGCTATTAGTCAATATCGCCTTGACTAAAGATGCTAGTGATAAGGCGGTACTTGGATTTAATTGGCTACAGGCTACTATGAAATTTAATCCAAGGTTAGTGTCTGAATATCGTTTAGTCGGTTTTGAGAAAGCGTATCAAATTTCAACTCAGAATAGACAACTGACAGTGAGTAACGCCCGTCAGTATATAGTCCTATATGAGCTTAGATTAAATGAAGTGGATGCGAATAGTCAGACAGATAACTCATCAATATCACAACGCT
This sequence comes from Shewanella sp. TC10, assembly GCF_009663145.1. Classification (GTDB taxonomy): domain Bacteria; phylum Pseudomonadota; class Gammaproteobacteria; order Enterobacterales; family Shewanellaceae; genus Shewanella. The sequence continues at coordinate 44,945 of NZ_VKHR01000009.1, read as the reverse complement.
TTAGTGCTACAGAACTTGCTGAGGTATCGATATCCGATGGGAGATCGACTTCTGGTCAGCGCTTTGTTAATCAATTTCCGATTGATATTAATCAGCTGCAAAAGTTTTTTGAGCAAACAACTGATGGATTTAGATTTGCTGCTGCGGTGGCAGGCTTAGGGCAGTTAATTAATCGAAGTAATTATGTACATGATTTTGATTATAATAAATTGATTCAAATTGCCAAAGAGGCAACTAAAGATGAGCTTAATGGCAAACGCAGTCAGTTTATTGAGTTGGCAGAATCTGTTGCCGTTATAGCCTTAAGCTCCGAGTACCAACAGTCTATCAAAAAGCCGCAACCTCCTCATCAACGGGAGCCATATCCAATGCCGCAGCCTATTAAATCTAAGCGTATTGGAGAACTTCCAGAGGCTAAGCAGCAACTCATTTTGCCAGTCGAGCCTATTCCATTGCCTAAACCTCAACCTGTTAGTAAACATATTTAGTAGACAATAACTTCTGCTCTGGGCAAACTGGTTTATGTAATGAAAGTGGTACATGAACGAGTACTTATACCAGTACTTATACCAGTACTTATACCAGTAAGTAACCCAAGGTAGACTGAGTGGCAGACTTAGATCCAATTAATGATGTGACGACTGCGGATAGCGTGTCAGATGAGCAACTAATGTTGAATTATCAGCAAGGTGATACGGCAGCTTTTGAGCAATTATACAGCAAGCATAAAGGCCCGCTGTATCGTTACTTTGTGCGCCAATTGAGTAACCATTCACTGGCTGAAGACTTGTATCAAGATACATGGGGGAAAGTGATAAATGCAGCAGGTAATTATCAAGTGACCGCCAAATTCACTACTTGGTTATATCGAATTGCCCATAACCTTCTAATAGACCATGTTAGGGCGGTTAAGCCCCTCGATAAAGTTGAAGATATGGGGGATGACGGTATGGATAACTTTGATGCCAATACCAATAATGAACAATCTCATAATCGCCCAGATGAGCAACTTGAAGATGTGCAAAAAGCCAAGTTACTGAAATCATGCATAGCCAATTTACCTGCGGTGCAAAAAGAAGCCTTTTTACTTAATATAGAATTAGGCTTAACCGCTGCAGCAATTAGCGATATTGCTGATGTAACACTAGAGGCTACTAAAAGCCGAATTCGTTATGCCTACCAAAGCATTAAACAATGTGTTGCAATAAAATGGCAAGAGGGGAACTCATGAGTAATAAAGATAAACCTCAAGCAGATGCCACCAATAATGCCATTTCAGACGAAGCGTTCGCGGCATTACAAGAAGATATTAGTGCTTTGTATAAGCAACAAGACCTTGAAAGACCCTCAGCTGCAATTGATGCTGCAATATTATTGCAAGCAAAAGCGGTTCAACCTGCAGTTAAGTCAGCCTCAATTCAATCAAACGAAGCTAAAGCAACCTCCATTCAATCAAACGCTGCTAAAGCAACAAGGACTAATGTTGTAAAAGTGAGTTTTTGGAAAAAGCATCGTTTACCTTTATCAAGTGCTGCTTCGGTAATGCTGATTGCCTCAGTCATGCTGCTTAACCCTGAATTTAATCAACATGCAGTGACAGAGCTTGATGACAGCATCCCTGTCGTAACTGATACTCCAGCACCTGCCATGATGCGTAGCGCAGTGCCAGACCCCCAGCAAACGGAGTTAAGTCAGAGCCAAAGCAGTGTAAATAGAGACAGTGTAAATAGTGGCAGTGTAAATAGAGACAGTGCAGAGAGTAGCAGTGTCCTTAATAACACTGCTATTAATGATGCGCAAATCCCACAGCAACAGACAGATAATCAACTTAGCACATCTACTCTTCAAAATAGCACTCTTCAAAATGACACTCGTCACAGCATAGAAATGCAGGTACTAGAAGAGTTTTCAGCAAAAGAATTGCAGTCGATGACAGCGCCGACCATGCAACATGACTCCCTAGAAAAGGCGATGATAAAGTTAACTGAGCTAGTGAATACTCAGGATTACGCACAAGCTGAGCGCTATATGTTAACCATTGAACAGCGATTCCCTGACATTGTGAAACCTGAACATCCACAATTTAAGCAGTTTACTGAATTAAAACAGCAATTAACCTTGCAATGATATAACTTGCGTGCGGAAATTGACAAGGCACTGATACGCCATGATGCTAACGCCTCACTTGAAGAGGCGTTGACTTGGTTACAATTTCTTATAATTTAAATGGGCGATATAGCCCAATTGATGCTGCTAAGTTAGCATTTATTTGCTAGTTTGAGTCCTTGAAAATAATAATATTTACAAGGACTTTTCTGGTTATGAAACTTCGTCACTCCGTTACCGCTTGTCTATTAGCATTAGGCTTATGCAGCACTTCAGCTTTCGCGAACAACATCGAAAACCAAGGTTATTACCGCGCTCCAGCATTGCATGATCAAACTGTGGTGTTTACGGCCGAGGGTGACTTATGGACAAGCCAGTTAAATCAAACAAACGCCAAACGTATCACCACTCAAGCAGCTGAAGAGATGGATGCGGCGATTTCCAAAGACGGCAAATGGGTGGCCTATACTGCGAATTATGACGGTGCGACAGAAGTCTACGTAATGCCTATAGCTGGTGGAGTTGCCAAGCGAGTCAGTTTTGAAAACAGCCGTGTCAGATTGCAAGGCTGGACTGCATCTGGTGAAGTGCTTTACGCCACAGACAATGCTCATGGACCTGCAAATTACTGGGTACTTAAAACGGTTAACCCGACGTCATTAACACTGACTGATTTACCCTTAGCGGATGCAATTGAAGGGACGATTGATGAGCAAGGTAAATATGTATACTTCACTCAATTTGGTCTACAGGCAAGTGGCGATAATGCCAAGGTTTATCGCGGTGGCGCATTAGGTGAAATTTGGCGTTTTGAACTGGGTAGCGACAATGAAGCGCAAAAGCTCACCACAGAACATCAAGGCTCTGTAAGACAACCTATGCTTTGGCAAGACAGAGTTTACTTTGTCAGTGACCAATCGGGTAATGACAATATTTGGTCAATGGCCCTTAATGGCAGTGATATTAAGCAACATACTCAATTTAAAGAGTGGCAAGTTCGCGATGCGACACTGAACCAAGGCCGCGTTATATTCCAACATGGTGCAGACTTAAAAATGTTTGATATTGATGACGCAAACTCATCAATACTGAATATCAGTCTCACCTCTGACTTTCCTCATCGCCGCGACCATTGGATTAACGATCCGATGGAATATGCCACATCAGTTGAGTTCGCAGCATCTGGCGATAAAGCCGTCATAACCGCAAGAAGCCATGTTGCTGTAGCAAGTCATGATGGCAGGCGCTTAGTGCAAATCCAAAGTCCGGCAGAATCTCGTATTAGAGATGGCATTTTAAGTGTGGATGGTAAGTGGGTTTATGGCATTAGTGATGCTTCAGGCCAGCAAGAAATATGGCAATACCCTGCTGATGGCACTGAAGGGGCAAAACAATTAACTAAGAATGGTAGTAGCTTACGCACCAGCTTACATCTGTCACCTGATGGACGATACATCGCACATGATGATTATGACGGTAATGTTTGGTTACTAGATTTAAAAAAAGGCAAAAACAGCAAAATTATTACCAATGGTGAAGGCCTAGGTGAATACCCTAATATTGTTTGGTCCGCTAACAGCCAACTGATTGCGGTAACGAAAGCTGAAATAGGCAAGCAGCGTCCACAAATCGTGTTGTATTCTTTGTCAGAAGAAAAGTCTAAACCTCTGACTAGTGATAAGTACGAGTCTTACTCTCCAAGCTTTAGCCCAGATGGGCAATGGTTATACTTCTTATCAAATCGTCACTTTGATGCCACACCAGGTTCCCCTTGGGGTGATAGAAATATGGGACCGATATTTGATAAGCGTACCCAAGTTTTTGCAATCGCATTAAATGAGAAAGCACTGTTCCCATTTGTAAAACCTACTGAGCTTAATGCTGCAAAATTGGCTGAAGTTGCTGATGATGCGGATATGAGTACTAAAAAGGTCAGAGTCGACTGGCAAGGGATTAATCAGCGATTATGGCAAGTACCAATAGCGCCAGGTAATTATGATCAATTAACCGTGTTAAAAGATAAATTTTACCTGCTGGATACCCACGGGAATAAAACCAGTTTGAAATTGGTAAAGTTCGATCATTTGTCACCTGAATTGAGTGAGTTTGGCGCTGATATTGCCGATTATAAAGTGTCTGCAGATGGTGAAAAACTGTTAGTGATCAAGCAATCAAACCCAAGTGAATTACACATTGTCGCAGCAGGGGATAAAATGCCTGCTGAGCTTAAAAATACCAAAGTTGATACAGCCCAGTGGCTGTTATCGATCTCACCTATGCAAGAGTGGCAGCAGATTTTTGAAGATGCTTGGTTAATGCATAGAGACTCATTTTATGACAAAAACATGCGCGGTAAAGACTGGGCTGAAATTAAGAAAAAGTACCAACCTTTACTTGAAAGATTGACTGATAGAAGTGAGTTAAATGATATTTTCAAGCAAATGATGGGTGAACTAGACTCGTTACACTCTCAGGTTCGAGGCGGTGATATTGATAAGAATGATACCGTTGTGGGAGCAAGCCTAGGAGCCAAGTTAAGCCAAACATCGAAAGGCATTGAGATAAGTCATATCTATCAGAATGATCCTGAACTTCCTAGTCAAGCCTCGCCACTGGCGCGCATTGAAGTCGATGCCAAACAAGGCGATATTATTTTAGCCATTAATGGTAAGCCAGTTAACAATATTGCAGATGTGACTCAAAGCTTAAGAAATCAAGCTAAAAAACAAGTTTTGCTTGAGCTAAAACGAGGTAAGAAAAGCCATAAAACGATTGTTGTTCCCCATGAAAACGGTACAGATGCTAAGTTGCGATATTTAGATTGGGTAAACAATAACGCTAACAAAGTGGCTAAAGCCAGTGATGGTAAAATGGGCTATTTGCATTTGTATGCCATGGGCTCAGGTGATATCGAAAGTTTTGCTCGAGAATTTTATACTAATTACGATAAAGACGGCTTAATCATTGATGTTCGCCGAAATCGAGGTGGCAACATTGATAGTTGGATTATCGAAAAATTACTCCGTCGTGCTTGGGTGTTTTGGCAGCCTACTCATGGCTCAGCCAATACCAACATGCAGCAAACCTTTAGAGGTCATTTGGTGGTATTAGCAGATCAAATGACATACTCAGACGGCGAGACCTTTTCAGCTGGTATCAAAGCGCTCGGTATTGCACCTATTATTGGCAAGCAAACCGCTGGTGCTGGAGTCTGGTTATCTGGTCGTAATCGTCTTACAGATAAAGGAATGGCAAGGGTTGCTGAGTATCCGCAGTATGCAATGGATGGCCGCTGGATAGTTGAAGGTTTTGGGGTAACACCTGACATTGAAGTGGATAATTTACCTCATGCTACGTTTAACGGTATTGATGCTCAGCTAAATGAAGCAATCAGTTACCTTAAGAATGAAATGGTTCAGACTCCCATTTTACCTCTGAAGGCTAAACCTATCCCTGCAAGTGGTGCAGCTGCAGATATATTACCTGAATAACACATAGTAAAACCTCAAATTTGATTTTGAGTTCAGCAACAAGCGACTGTCGAAAAAGTATTCGACAGTTGCTTGTTTATTATGTAGTTTAAACTCTACTTTTGGCAGGTAAGCCAAATGACTGATGCTTATGCTCATATAGAGTGATGTTAAGTCAATAACTAAGTCAACTCCTAAGGATGGGTATGAGCGAGTTTAGCTATTCAAAGCAAGTAAAGTTAGAGAGATTAATTGCTGGTGGTAAGTGGCGATTTATCCTACTTCATGGGGTATTAGGCTGGGGTATTTCCACTGCATTTATTATCTATCTCATCGATCATTTTCTAATGAATACTCAACTAATCAATTCATTCAGCCAAGCACTATTGATTTACCCTGCAGCAGGTCTTCTTTTCGGTCTGATTATGTGGACTATGATCAAAAATGAATATAGTAAAATGTTCGCAGATTTAAGCGAGCAAAATTCCCCATCTTGAGCTTTCTCACACAGGTCGATATCAACAGTATTAAAATGATTGATAAGTCATACGAGCAGTAAAAAGGCCACTCAGAAGAGTGGCCTTTTTACTTTAAATCAATATGTTAATTCGCTATAGATTGATTTCTACTTCAGAATTAATACTATTGGCAATAAAGCAATTTGCATGGGCTTTATCATGAATTTTTTGCAGTACTTCTGGGCTAACTTCAACACCATCTGCGAACGTCACTTGTGGGTGTAAACTCATTTTAGTGACAGAAATTTTACCTGAATCATTTTTACCTAACTCCGCTTTTGCGTTATCGGTATACGTATCCACTTTGAGACGCTTTAAATGAGCAATGGCTAGAAAAGTTAACATATGACAAGACGATAAAGCAGCCAGCAAACTTTCTTCAGGATTAACTTTAGCTTCGTTACCTTTGTACTCAGGAGCAGAAGATGCATTAATCACTTGGCCAGTACCAAACTCAATTTGGTGATCTCGATTAAACTCTGGCGCTGCATGCTCAAAGTGATCGGCTTGCCACTTCACCGTTAAATTAAAACCCATCTAAAAATCCTTTATTAACAATTTCAAATGTTTAGGTAAGCTTTATTTGAGTTTTGCTCAATGATTTTAAAGACTGTTATCTAGACATTTTTAGCTGAACAAGCATTTTACCTAAGTGACTGATGAAATCTACTAAAGCTTAGATATTTAACGACTAGTCTAGACGTAAAAAAACCTTTGCATTTTCACTTGTCCGTTTTTTATACACCAATTCATTCACTTAGCATCATTTGATAATAGCGGGTTGTTAATCAAATGTTATGAATACGTATGCATTAAATTGAGGCTAATACTTATCCATGACTAGTATAGAAAAATAATAATGCCTGATATTCCATTAGTCTGAGTCGTATAACTGAATGTTGGGTGACTATAAAGTCAGTAAGGTGAGGGGAAACTCAATGTTCAATTGTAAACCTAGTGTTTTATCGCTAGCGCTAGCGGCAGCTGGAGTCAGTTTTATACTAACTCCGAGTCAGGCATTTGCGGCTGAAGAGGTAAAAGCGGAAACCGTTCAATCATCAACTGCTGAAGTGGAAGTTAACGCAACTGAAACGACAGCGCCTACTAATGTGTTAGCTGAAAACAATAATCAAGAAGTGGAAGCCGACACTGGAATTGAACGGATTAATGTGACCGGTTATAGCCGTAGTTTGATTGATTCGCTTAATTCGAAACGTTATGGGGATACCGTTTCTGAACAACTTTCAGCAGATGACTTAGGGGCTCTGCCTGATGTTTCAATGGCTGATGCATTAACACGTCTGCCAGGTATTTCAGCTGTGCGAACAGGTGGTCAGGCAGCTGAGATTAATATTCGTGGTATGTCAGGCGGCTTTGTTTTCTCAACTTTGAATGGTCGTGAGCAAGTATCCACCAGTGGCTCTCGTAGCATTGAGTTTGACCAATACCCTTCAGAGCTAATTAGTTCAGCTGCAGTTTATAAATCGCCAAAAGCTTCACTGATTGAAGGTGGTGTAGCAGGTACTGTTGAGCTCACGACGGTCAGCCCATTAAGTAAAGAAAAACAACATAACTTTACTGCCAACGTGCGCGGTATGTATAACGATCGCGCTGATGAGGTTTATGGTGCTGAAGAGTTCGGCCACCGCTTAAGTTTCTCATACCAAGGCAAGTTCCTAGAAGATACTTTAGGTGTGGCAGTGGGCTATGCCCGTCTTGAACAGCCAAGTGTGGCAACACAGTTCATTGGTCTTGCATACAATGACTCTAAAGATGTTGATGGCATTGAAGGCGATACCAATGGACCTGAAGATAACCCTGCAAATGAGTACATAAGTGAAGGTTTTGAAGTTCAACATTTAGGCGGTGTTGAAATTCGTAACGGTTATATGGCCGCCATTGAATGGGCACCGGTTGATAACTTTGTTTTAAAGGCTGACGCCTTTATGTCGCGCTTTGATAGTGAATCATTTGCCCGTGGGTTTAGAACAAAATTTGGTGGCTCAAGTGCTAGCGTATCAAACCCAACTTATGACGGTAACTCTGTCATCGGTGGCACATTTAACCGAACCTCGAAAAGCTATACCCGCGTAGAAATTGTCAACGATGATAACCAAGATTTTGATGAAGTTGATAGTTTTGGTATTAACGGTGATTGGCAAGTTACCGATCGCTTAAATGTTAATGTTGATGTGTCGTTATCCGCAGCTAAGAGTGATTTCCGTAACGGTCTACTTTGGTCAAACGTGGCAGTTGATGCCAATGCGGATGCACCTATTTTTGATGAAAACGTATCAGTGAGTTACTTACTCAATGGTCTAGATTTACCTGATGTTGGCTTTAATCAAGCTGATGCTTTTTCAGATATTGACCGAGTAATGGTCAGTAAGTACGGTATCTACCCGTTTGAAAATGAAGATGAAGTCAAAGCATATCGAGTCGATTTTACCTACGAGCTAGATAATGACTTTATCTCGAGTGTTGAATTTGGCGCACGTTATTCTGACCGAACTTATTCTAATGACCGCTCGGTATTTGAATACGGTAATGATGGTGCATTCTCTAACTCTGAGCCGCCTTTAAAACTCACAGACGACATGACGACAGTGGTTGATTGGGAAGGTGACTTCTCTTACTTCCCATCTTACTTGGCGATTGATTTAGACAAAGCGCTTAATGCCTGGTTCCCTGACGGTACACCTGATCCCGTACAAACTTGGGGTAATGCTGGTGGTGTGATTGATCCGCAAGGCTATACCACCAACTACTCATGGTCAGTACTGCAAAGTGGTGATGTTTACGAAGAAGTCTTATCTGGCTACGTAATGGCAAATATTGATACTGAAATCGGTGGACTACCGATCACAGGTAACTTTGGTGTTCGTGTGGTGAATACCGACCAATCTGCCACTATGCTTCAAAACGTTGAAGGCGACCCAACTTTAGGTGCGCAAAATATTACCGATGAAATTGGTATTATTAACCAAAACTATGCACCTACAGTACAAGGTGTGGATTACACCGATTACCTGCCATCAATTAACTTAAACTTCAAAGTAACAGACGATTCGCAAGTGCGTTTTGCTGCGGCAAAAGTGATGTCGCGCCCACCAATTAACCGTCTTGCTGGTGATATTAGTGCATCAGTTTCCGATGATGGTGAAATTAATGGCTCGAGTACCAATAACCCTTTCTTAATGCCGTTTTATGCTAATCAATACGATTTATCTTATGAGTACTACTTTGATGAGGGCGCTATAGTCGCTGCCGTTTTCTATAAAGATATTGATTCGTTCATCGACACTATCGCCATTGAAAATTTTGACTTTAAAGGCAATGGCTTCAACGTCCCTGATTACATTATCGATGAAGACAGTGGTGAGCAAATTGAAACCACAAACGGTACCTATACCACAGCAGTTAATAACGCTGAAGGTGGTTATATTCGAGGTCTTGAGCTTGCCTATACCCAAGTATTTGCCTCATTGCCTGCAGGCTGGTCTGGACTTGGTTTTAATGCAAGTTACTCCTACACAGAGTCAGAAGTGCAATCAATTACCAACTTAGGTGGTGATACAGCGACTCAAGATTTGCCAGGCCTTTCAAACAATGTGGTGAGCGCAACCTTGTTTTATTCATACGAAGGTTTTGAAACCCGTATCAGTGGTCGCTTCCGTGATGACTTTGTTTCTGAACAAGTCGCGATTAACGAACAAGTGGTGAACTTTGACGGTGAAACAGTACTTGATTACCAAGCGTCATACCAAGTGACTGATGGTTTAGGGGTGTTGTTCCAAGTGAATAATTTAACCGATGAGCCCACAAAGAGTTATTTCGGAACCGAAAACAAAACCGGCACCATTCAATACTTTGGCCGTGAATATTACTTGGGGTTCACTTATGCCATGTAACCAAAACAATAAAAACAACCTAACGTTAATTCGAGTGATGGGTCATCAAATTAAAAACAACAAACTGATGGCGCAAATTAATCAAAATTCTATGGGGAGAAGTCACTCATGAAGAGTATTTCTAAAGTCATAAAGTTATCAGCAGCGGCAGCCAGTTTAGCTGCGCTTGCTGGTTGTGGTGGTGGGGATTCATCTGAGCCAGGTGAAGTACTGCTAACGTGTAATGTGCCAAATATACCTAATGCTGCAGGCACAGAATGTGTTCCACCGCCGCCATTAAGTTGCCCTGCACCTAAGTTTCCAGATGCTAAAAATGAAAGCTGTATTGTCGGTTATAACCCAGAGCTGCCAGAACCGGTCGCTTATGCAGGCGAAAACCAAGCGGTGCTTTATTACAACCGCATTAAAGATAACGATAATAGTGATAGCAACCCTAACTACCCCGGTTATAAGTTACACACTTGGAATAACGACACTTGTGATAGCTATGCCGCGCCTTTTGACTCAACAGATTGGGCAAACGGCCATTCGTTTGATGGAATTGACCCTAATTACGGTGCTTACTGGATCATTAATCTAAAAGAAGGCTATAGCGAATGTGCCAACTTTATTGTCCATATTGGTACAGAAGGTTCAGGTAAAGCTTTAGGTGACGGCGACTTAGTCATGAACCTTAAAGTACTGGCTGAAGAGGGTGAGCCAGAGGCAAACTTTAACCGCACAAACTTTACCATCCATGGTGAAAGCGATGTCTATGACTATCCTATTTTAGATGTTGGCTTTTCAATTGCAGGAGCAAGTGCACACTGGTTAGATCAAAATACCTTTGTGTGGAATGAAGATCCTGACGGCATTGCAAAGTTTGTTATTCATCATTCTGATAGTGCAGGAATTGCAGCTGACAATGATGGCAATATCAGTGGTACACAAGTTGAAGTGGTCACTAGTGAACTCACTGATGCCCAAAAAGCCCTAGTACCACATTTAGCTGACTGGCCAGCCTATGAAGCAAACTTCAGCGCAGATGAAGCAAAAGTTATCGCTAAAAATCAGTTAGTGATGGCGGCATATGATGGTGACAACAAACCTGTTGCTGCAACCCATGTGCAAGTGGCTAAAGTATTAGATGCTTTATACACCACAGGTGAAAATGATGCAGACGAAGCTGATTTAGGCATCATATACGATGGTAGCAATATTATGGCTAAAGTGTGGGCACCTACGGCTCACTCAGTTAACTTAAATATCTATGATGCAGCCAAGAATATGACCAACAGTGAAGCTATGAGCTTAGATACTGAAACAGGTATTTGGTCATTCAGTGGTGATATGAGCTTAGACAGAATGTATTACCGTTACGAGTTGACAGTATTTCATCCTGTGACCAAAGCAATTGAAACGTTAGAGTCAACCGACCCGTACTCACTTAATGTCTCTACCAATGGCCGCTATAGTCAATTTATTAATTTAAGTGACGATGACTTAAAGCCAGAAGGTTGGGATGACCACGAAGTCATGACGGTAGCAAACCCTGAAGATATTGTGATTTATGAAGGGCATGTACGTGACTTTAGTGCACGTGATGAAAGTACTTCAGAAGCGAACCGTGGCAAATACTTAGCCTTTACTGAAGAGGGCAGTGTTCCAGTAGAGCATCTACGTAAGCTCGCTGAGAGCGGCGTGACTCATTTCCATTTATTACCTGTTAATGATATCGCTACTGTTAATGAAGATCCTGCTGAGCGCGTAGATATCACCGATACCTTAGGCACCTTGTGTGACAAGATTGAAGATAACGCTGATGCCTGTGTTACCCAAGATAAGTCAGCCACAATTGAGTCAATCTTAGCAGGAGCCTTACCTGGTTCAAAAGATGCTCAAGCGTTAGTTAATGCGATGCGCGGCTATGACAGCTTTAACTGGGGTTACGATCCGCAGCACTTTATTGCACCTGAAGGCAGCTATGCAAGCGATGCTGATGGGATTGCCCGTGTAAAAGAATTACGCGAAATGAACCAAGCGTTGCATGGCTTAGGTCTACGCGTTGTTTTGGATGTAGTGTACAACCATACCAGTTCATCTGGGCTTTGGGATAACTCAGTACTTGATAAAGTCGTGCCAGGTTATTACCACCGTTATAACGAAATTACTGGCAACATTGAGTCTTCAACCTGTTGTGATAATACGGCAACAGAACATCGAATGATGGATAAGTTTGTCTCAGATTCGATGGTGATTCTAGCTGAGCAATATGGCTTTGACGGTTTCCGATTTGATGTCATGGGTCATATGCCTAAAAGCAGTATTTTAGCCGCACGTGATGCTGTACAAGCAGTTGATGCTGATAACTACTTCTACGGCGAAGGCTGGAACTTTGGTGAAGTGGCCGATAATCGTTTATTTGAACAAGCGGTTCAGGCCAATATGGCTGGCAGCGAAGTGGGTACCTTTAATGACCGTATTCGTGAAGCGGTTCGCGGCGGCGCATTATTTGCGCTAGAGCAAAAAGATGACTACCTGCGCGATCAAGACACCTTACGTTTATCAATGGCGGGTAATTTACAAAACTACGTTCTTAAAGACTTTAATGGTAATACTGCAACGGGTAGTAGCTTTAGCTGGAACTCTCAGCCAACAGCCTACACATTAGATCCGGCTGATAGTATTAACTATGTGTCAAAGCATGATAATGAGTCGCTGTGGGATATATTGCAGTACTCAAATGATATTGGTATGTCGCTTGATACACGAGTTCGTGTGCAAAATATTGCTGCAACCATTCCATTGATGAGCCAAGGCATTCCATTTTTACAAATGGGTGGTGACATGCTGCGGTCAAAATCTTTAGACCGAAACACTTATGATTCAGGCGACTGGTTTAACTGGGTCGACTTTACAAAAGAAAGTAATAACTGGAATGTTGGTCTCCCATTAGAGCAAGATAACGCTGAGAAAATGGAGCAAATTATTGCCTTAGCAGGTAACCCAAATTCAGCGCCTTCAATGTCTGAAATTGAGTTTGCTTCTAATGTATTTAACGAGTTCCTATCCATTCGTAAAGACAGTTCATTACTGCGTTTAACCACAGAGCAAGACATAATTGACCGTGTGGGTTTCCATAATATTGGTAAAAACCAAACCCAAGGTGTGATTGTCATGAGTGTGGATGATGGCGCAGGGTTAGTGGATATCGATCCAACTGTTGATGCCATGGTGGTGATGATTAACGGCAGTGAAAATGAGCAGTCTCATACTGTGTCTACAGCTGCTGGATTCAGCTTACATCCAACACTGGCAATGTCAGTTGATTCAACAGTACAGAGCGCTAACTTTAGTGAAGGCGAGGGTGAAGGTACCTTCACAGTACCTGCATACACCACAGCGGTATTTGTGAAAAACCAAGGTGATGCACAGGGTGCTGGTTTAAGTGCAGATGCTACGGCGGGTGCCCCTGATGTTGTTCCTTACGGTAGCGCAGAGGTCTTTGTGCGTGGCAGCATGAACGGCTGGGGCGAGGTCGATAGCTTTACTTATATCGGAAGCGGTGAGTATCGCGTCGCCATCACTCTAGCTGCAGGTGGTTATGACTTTAAGGTAGCTTCAGCGGATTGGAGCACAGTTGACTTTGGTGGCGTATCTGATGCAGAAGCGGGTGTGGATGAAGATGTTGCAGAGCCATTGGCAGCGGGTGGAGCAAACCTGAGCTTTACTGCAGCTATTGATGCGACATACGTGTTCTCACTTAATGCATCAGATAAAGATAACCCAGTGCTCACTGTCTATAACGAAGAGCCATTTGTTGGCACCACCGTTTACGTTCGTGGTGGTATGAATGGATGGGGTGAAGTTGATGAACTTATGTATATGGGCGGCAGTATTTATCAAGCTGAAATACTAGTCTCAGCTGCAAACCACGAGTTTAAAGTCGCTTCTGCTGATTGGTCTACGGTCGACTACGGTAGCCTAGATACAGACGGCACGGTGACTCTGGGCACTGATAAAGCATTAGCTGTTTCAGGTAGTAATATGAGCCTGAATTTTGAGACAGAAGAAATGTACACCTTTACTTTAGATATGAGTAATCGTGATGAGCCTATTCTGACTGTGAATAAAACAGACATGTTTGCTGGTAACACTGTGTATATTCGTGGTGGCATGAATGGCTGGGGCGAAGTCGATGCCCTAAGTTATCAAGGTTCGTCTGTGTACACTGTTGATATCGCATTAGACGCTGGCACAGCCGAGTTTAAAATCGCAACAGGTGACTGGTCTACAGTAGACTTTGGTGCTATTGCTGGTGAAGAAGCGGTAATTGAAGGTGATATTAAAACCTTAGCGTCGAAAGGAGCTAATATGCTGTTTGATGTGGCAACAGCTGGTACTTATCGCTTTACCGTTACAGGACCTAGCTCTAGTTCTCCGACATTGACCGTTGATGCGGTAAACTAGCAAGTCATTATATGAGACAAGTAAGGTTAATCATTTTTAATCACTAATTACTCATTATAACGCTGAAAAAGCCTAGCTAATGCTAGGCTTTTTTATGGACTCATTTTATGGGCTCATTTTATGGTTTTTTCACCTTTGAATGAGCAGTTTGCATTAAAGGTTATTCAAAAAAGAGTATCGAGTTCAACAGAATTTTCGAACTTAACAGGCAATGTTGAATCGAAGTGATACGTCAACAGAATGAAATTTAAACAAATATAATGGTTAATTGTTTGAAAAATGACAATAAATACAATTTTGGTGTAAAGACGACAAAAGTTGCAGATTTTGTTGTGGTTTTGTGTCTATACTAAAGCTGTAAACTAAATAAATGACAATAGTATTAAAAAGCAGACAGCTTGTTTATTAAGTTAACAATAATTTATGCAACCACCCTTGTGATCTAGGACACATGCCCCAAAATCTACTTGTGTAAGAATAAATATCTGCTAGAAAGTGAAGTATATAGCAAGGCTATATTATTAAAGGATAAGTTATCTATGAAAATAAATCTTTCAGGTCACCATGTTGATGTTACAGATACTGTAAAAGAAGACGTTAGCGCAAAATTCACTAAAATTGCCAGCCATTTCCCTACGCTAATATCGCTCGATATTATCATCTCAAAAGAACACGGCGAATTTGAAGTTGAAATCACGACAAACTATGAAGGAAGTCGTATAGCTGCCAAAGCCTCAGACCCTGTTATGTATCCAGCACTGTCTAGTGCGGGCAAAAAACTCGATGCAGCACTAAAGCATCGTAAAGGGCAGCTTAAAGCTGATTTACACAATAAGCCAAAAGTAACCACTCCAGAAATCGCTCATGAAAAAGTTCAAGAAATGGATTTAAAATAAACGATTAACGTTAGTTAAAGCATAAAAAACGCAGTCATTTGACTGCGTTTTTTATTGGAAGAAATGAATAACTAATTAGTCATTAATCTCAGCATTGTGATAAACGTTTTGTACATCATCACAATCTTCTAGTGCATTAATGAACTTGTCGAATGTCTCTACATCTTCACCAGTGACTTCAGTCATTGTTTGTGGAACAAAGGTGATGTGCTCAACTTCAAAGTTGATGTCTGCATTATCGTCAGTTAATGCAACTCGTACCTTGTTGAACTCAGTAATAGGGGCAAACACACTGATCATGCCGTCTTCTAATTCAACATCAGTTACGTCGACATCGGCCATCATCAGTAATTCTAGAATTGCTTCATCGTCGTCACCGGCAAAAACGAATACCGCTTGATGATCAAAACTATGAGCAACAGTACCTGGTCCACCTAATTTGGCATCGTTTTTAACGAATGCTTGGCGCACTTCAGTAAAGGTACGTTTAACGTTATCAGTTAAACAATCAACGATGACTGAACAGCCACCAGGACCGAAACCTTCATAGCGTGCTGTGTCGTAATCTTCGCCACCACCGCCTTTAGCTTTATCAATGGCGCGTTCGATAACATGAGCAGGAACTTGGTCTTTCTTAGCACGTGTGATTAAGCTACGTAGCGCTAAGTTACCATCAGGGTCAACACCACCATTTTTGGCACAAACATAAATTTCTTTACCATAGCGCGAGTATAAACGCGTTTTTTGGCCGGCAGTCTTTGCCATAGATTCTTTGCGGTTTTGGTATGCTCTTCCCATCTTGATCTCGTTTTATATTTCGAAAATTGCCGCTGATTCTAACAAAAATAATCGCAGCTGTTTAGTCTATATGGGCGTCTCAGTTGATGCAGATCAGCCGATATAGGATTATTAGGATTAATTTACCATAGATGCTGTTAAATTTGTGTAAGATATTGATTACTTGAATGAGGTATTAGTAACAATATTCGTCTAGACTGAAATAAGTGATATAAAAAGCATATCGTAAGCATGTAGTTAGCATCGGTAAGAGAGTAAAAATATGACAAAAGTGATTCAAGAACCGGCCACCACAGATAACGAAAATAAAGCGACGGTGACAGTATTATTTTATGAGGCTCCAGTGGGGTTACTAATGAAAAATACCGTGTTGACAGGATTAGATGTGAGCGAAACCGGCAGGGTAATGCTGCCTAATGATTTTAGGGCTGGCAAGTCGATAATTGCGGTATTAGACGGCGAATGTAAGATCCTCAACTCTTTAGGTGAACGTGTTTACGCACAGAAGAATTTAGTCTAATTCAGAACTAAATTTCTATTTACAACGTACCCTTAAAGCGTATTTTTAAGCGGCCACTTTTGAGTCGCTTTTTTAGTTGCAATTAAAAATGTTGTTATTTTTTTCAAGGAAGTCCTTTATGACTGCTTCGCTATTCACGCCTTACAAACTCAATGATACCTTAACCCTTAAAAACAAAATCATGATGGCACCACTCACTCGGTGTATGGCTGATGATGATTTAGTGCCGACTCAAACTATGGCTGAGTACTATGCTCGCCGCGCTGATGCAGGATTGATTATCAGTGAAGCCACAATTATCAGACCTGATGGCCAAGGATATGTGAATACCCCAGGTTTATATACTCAAGCACAAATCGAAGGCTGGAAAGTCGTCACTCAAGCTGTGCATGATAGAGGTGGAAAAATATTTGCTCAGCTTTGGCATACTGGGCGAGTAGCGCATCCTTTCTTTTTTGGTGAAGACAATGGCGAAGTAATATCTGCATCAAATGTTGGTATTGAGGGCACTATCCCACGTAATCGTGAGTTAACTTATCAGCAGCCTAAAGCGGCGACTCAAGCCGATATTAATCAACTGGTTGTTGACTATGCGAACGCTGCAGAAAACGCAATTGAAGCTGGTTTTGATGGTGTCGAAATCCACGGGGCCAATGGCTACCTAATCGATCAGTTTTTACATTACTCATGCAACAATCGTACTGATGAATACGGTGAAACGCCTGAAAATATGGCGCGCTTCGCTATTGAAGTTGTCGATGCTATTAGCGCTAAAATCGGTAGTGACAGAACCGCTATTCGGTTATCACCAGGGGCATATTTTAATATGGAACCTGATAGCCGTGACCGTGATGTGTTCGATTATCTATTGGCGCAATTTGAGTTACGAAAATTAGCTTTCATCCATTTAGGCATTTTTGATGACTCAATGGAGTTTGATTATCTTGATGGCAAGGCGTCGAGCTATTTAAGAAAGCATTACAATCAAACTCTGGTTGGAGTGGGCAGCTATACCGCTGAAACAGGCAGTAAAGCCATTGACGATAACCAGTTTGACTTACTTGCCATCGGCCGTGCTTTTATCGCTAATCCTGATTATGTAAGCAAGGTGCGTGATGGTAAGGCTCTGACCCCTTATGAAGACTCCATGCTCGCTGAGCTGGTTTAGCCTGTAATAAGTATTCTTTTATAGATTGAGTGCAGATTTAAGACAATACTTTTTCAGAAAGCACCGTTCTGAAAGCACAGTGCAGAAAGCACAGTATAGAAAGGCAGCTTAGTTAGGCTGCCTTTTTGTTAGTTGATGTAGAGTTACACATCACGAGAGCTAATCTGTATCTTCCTGAGTTAATGCAAGCGCTGCTTCAATGGTAGCAGCGGGTTTACCCAGTAAGTAGCCTTGAGCATAGTCAATTTTGTAATGCTTAACTTGCTTTAGCACTTCCTCTGAGTCGACAAATTCGGCCACAGTCTCTATCGACATTTTTTGAGCAAAGCTAGTGACGGTGGACACTAAATGCTGCGCCTTCGTATCTTTATCTAAATGGCGGATAAGTGAACCATCGATTTTAATAATATCGATATCTAAACGCATTAAGTGAACAAAGTTTGAATATCCCGCGCCGAAATCATCAATAGCAATTTTACAGCCGTAAGGCTTCACTTTAACGATGAAATCATGGACTAAATCATAGTTAGTAATTTCTTCACTTTCTAGTAGCTCAAAGGTAAGCCGAGTTGCGGTTTCTGGGTAGGATTTTAATAGCGAAATTAATGTATCTACGCGTTCTGAATCAGCAATATCTTCAAGAGAGATATTGACTGAAAATTCATAAGGTAGTGACTCAAACATTAAAAATGACTTTTCTAACATCACTTTCATCATTTTGGGATAAAGGCGAGAACGCACAGCTGTTTGCATGAATTGCCCTGGCACCAATACATTGCCGTCCGGCAGGCAAATTCGCATAAGGCACTCGAACTTAGGTTTGGAACTGACTGAAATACTGGTTTCTGACCCAGTTTGTGCAGATAATGGCTTTATCAGCTGAACGTATGGAGTCACTAAGTTGTTTTGCACCGCTGAAACTAATAAGCGGCTTTGATGCATGTTTGCCTCAAAAGCTTCAGGATTAGACATATCAGAGGTAAATAAGCGATACCTTTGGAACTGACGTCTGGCAATACGCCTAGCTAGGTCTGCTTGTTGGTGAAGCTGAGAATACTGGTCATTAACACGATGAGCGCCGCCAGCACTCAATGTGACATATAATTCGTTATCATCAATGACAATAGCTTGATGGCTTACATGATCAATTAGTTGTTCAGCTAATAGCTGCAGCTGCTGGTCATTAAATGCTATGGCTACCAGTACCACAAATTCATCTGCGCCAGTTTTATACAGGCTATGGGACGATGCGTTCATCTCAAAACTATTTGCTACCTTTTGGATAATGACATCACCTGTTTTTACGCCATAGAAGTCATTAATCTCAGAGAAGTCAGTAATATTAAAAACCAATAACGAACTTACAGTGTGTTGTTGTAAATCAGCGTACAGCTTTTTACGGTTAGGTAATCCGGTTAAATTATTAAAATAAGCTTCTTGATACAGTTTACTATTTTGCTGCTCGATTTGATGAAAACTGTTAGCTAAAGACTCACGCATTAACTCGAAATTATCGCCTAGTTGTTGGATTTCATCTTGGCTATTAAGTTTTAGTTTTTGAGTAAGGTCGCCTTTAACTATCCTTTGAGTCCAATTTGTCAATGTAAGAATATCTGCTGTCACTATTTTACCGACACTCACCAATAGCCAACTGGCTAAACTCAGTACCCCTGATAATAGTAATAACTGAAACAATAAAGTGTTTAGTAGTTCTGCACCATAGAGTTTGACTTGTATTGAGCCGCCGTAAAAACCTTGCAGTTGCCCGCGGGATATAATGGGCTGCATGACTTGGCTAAAACCTAATACCCATTCACTTTGACGGGTTTTATTGGTTTCAACATGCCTAATACTGCGGGGGCGTTTTGCTGTCATTAATTGACCATTTAATGCATTTTCTTTTGCTTCAGGGATTAATGCCGCCCACATCCCTTTAATAAAATAATCATCAGTACTATTGAATCCGAGTTTTTGTGCTCGATTAAGTTGTAGCGATTGATTTTGCTGACGATGGTGCAAAGATATTAACTCGCCATTTTTATCTAACACAGCAAAGTCAGACAAAGTAATTTGAAAAAGGCTGGTTTGTTTTTTATCTATTCGCGTTGTCGCGGGGGAGAAAAACTGGTTAATGGCTGTATCGATATTAACTTTTTGGCTTTTTAAGTCATCAAAATCAATGTGATTACTGGCTAAGACTAAATGCATGTTATGCAAAGTGTCACTGATGCTGAGCTTAATCAATTGCCGATTTTGATGTAGTTGATAACTAAAAAATATGACTTGAACACATATTAAAATCAGCACATTTGACAGTACTAGCTTGCGATATAACGGCATTTTTAAATGCAGCAGCCAATACAATAGTGGTTCTAACAGGCAATATAATAAAAATGCACCAATTACCGCTAAGGTTAGTAATTGGCTGATTACCGCAATTTTAGGCCAGTCAGCAACTTCAATTAAAGAGTTCTTATCTCCCCATGGATTAACCGCAGTATTTGGATTGTTAGGATCCAATATCCATATGACTTGTTCTTGCCCTTCAACGTCTAAAACAAGTTTGTACTCAATATCGCCAGGGTGAATGGGTAAAAGGTATTGCCATTGATTATCACCAGAACTGCGCATCTGATAGAAGGGATCATCACTATGCCAATCAGAAAAACTACCACTGACAAATACGTTTAATATTTTACTCTTTGCAGATAAGCCATAATGCTGATTAAGTTCGTCAGATAACGGCAAGGAGAGGTTGATTTCGTAAGGTGTTAGCGCATCATCAGCAAGATAGGATATAAGCCAAGTTTGTAACGGCCACAGGCAAAGTAAAGCTAGCAATACTCCCAGCCTTATCTTCCATTTATGTAAATAGTGAGCAACTAAACTCAATTAATGGCCTTATATTTAACTGTATTTACTTTAATGTTGAATCAATATTTTTAGAATTAATTACAATGAAGTGAATGTAATTATTCACAATTATGTATCAATATGGGCTGAATTTTAGGCAAGGTCAACAGTCTTATTAAGAAATATTTCAAACACTTAAATATTATTTTTAACTTGTCTAATTTCCCTGAAGTGAGCTTTAACTGAGGCTACAATGCCATTGTCTGTCAAATTTAATCCCTGAACTGTGATATGTGCAATATTCAGTTGCTAGCTGATATTTTACTTATTAAGTATAATGTTAATTATCTATTTCTGTTAATTCGTCAACGCTACTCATGCTTGTGGCAGAAACGCTTGTTGCAGAAACCTTTTAAATTAAAGAGAAAATATCATGAGCACTATCCCACCATGTCCTAAATGTGAATCTGTCTATGTATATGAAGATGGCTCGCAACTTATTTGTCCTGAATGTGCTCATGAATGGAACCCGAACGAAGAAATCGTAGATCCAGATGCCATCATCTTAAAAGATGCTGTTGGTAACTTACTTGCTGAAGAAGACAAGGTGACTTTGATTAAAGACCTTAAAGTGAAAGGTTCTTCATTAGTGCTTAAAGTGGGTACGAAAGCTGTGGTCAAACGTTTTGTTGATGCTGACCACGATATCGATTGTAAAGTTGATGGTCATGGTCAAATGATGCTTAAATCAAAGTTTGTTAGAAAGCAAAACTAATCAAGCTTAACGACGATATAAAATTCTAAAACACCTGCTTTTATGCAGGTGTTTTTTTATCTCTAGATGGACTTGAACTAACATTCAGTAATTGAAAGTTAAGTCTTTTTTAGAGCTTTGTGTCATTTTCACACGTTACATTTGAAACAAGTATATTCATTTTGTACTATTTCCAGAATGCCTTGGAGGGCCAAATGAAAAAACGAATTCTTTTTGTGTGCACGGGTAACTCATCTCGTTCGCAAATGGCCGAGGCAATTATCAATCGTGATTATAGCGATAAATATGAAGCGTTCAGCGTGGGTAGCAAACCTAAAGATATTAATATTAGAACGCTTAATACATTGAAGTTAGCTGGTTACTCAACAAGTGAATTAACTTCAAAGCCATTAAACTATTTTGATGCTGAAAAGTTTGATTATTTGATCTCGCTTTGTAGCTCCGCAAGAGGGGAGTGCAGCAACATATCTGGCGTTTCAGAAACGATCTCTTGGGATATTATTCCGCCTAAAAAAGTGGCATCAGATGAGCGGTTTGATAAGACACTAGAAGAGCTGCAAGAACGCATCCGACTTTTTACACTTATCCACTCAGACTCAGATGAAGAACAATTCAATGTAGAAACGTTCTTAAAGTGTATATCAGATAGAACCCGCTTAATAATAACCTTACTATTGCATGTTGAAAGGGAATTAAGTGTTAGCGAAATATCTGCAGCCTTACAAACACATCAAACTAAAGCTTCTCGCTGTTTAGCGCATTTAAAAAGCCACGGCGTGTTAAAAGACAGAAGACAAGGGTTGCGTATATTTTATTCTGTATCGCCAACATTGCCTCAATGGGCAAAGGTAATGCTAGAGCAAGCCGTTATCGCCAAGCACACCCAATTACAAGCCACGTTAAAGGTGTTGAACTCGACCGAAAGGCCTGTGATAGAGCACTAAAATAAAAACAAAGAGTTGAATGCTAAAACTAAGCTCTAGCAGCTAACCCTAGAATGATATATCTGAACTAATATATCTGAAATAATATATCTGAACTAAATAGCGATACGGGAACTAGCAATCATTCGCGGTAAACAAAAAGGGCTTAGCATTGCTGCTAAGCCCTTTTAAGTATTTGGTGGAGGCGGCGGGATTTGAACCCGCGTCCAGAAAGCCTACATCCAAGGCGCTACATGTTTAGTCTCTCTTTTGGTTAACCAAGTACACTCCGAAAGACAGGATTGCAATTGGCGAGTCCGATACTATTTCGCGGTTCACCCTCGGACGGAGTTCCCTCGCTATCAAATGTAATATGACCATCTTGAATCCCTGCCCATTTGAGAGACGTGGGTAAGATGGCTAGCTAGCCTAAGCTGCTAGAGAGTAGTTAGAGTCGTTAGCAACTATAACAGTGCGGCTTTTTACGAGGCCAACCGCCCCTCGACATGCTCCCAGGGTTTCGTGAATCCTGTCGAATCCAGAATCGCCCCCAAAGTTTGTTGATTGTATCGGGTAAACGCTAAAATACCTAGCGTATTCCACTAAAATACAATCGTTTGTATATTATCCGTCCAGTCTACTCTTTTTCATGACACGTGACTGTTCTACTTTCCATTCACGTTCTTTAGTATCTTGGCGCTTGTCGTGATCTTTTTTACCTTTACCTAAACCAATCTCAACTTTAACCCAAGCGCTTTTGCGCCAGTATAGAGATAGCGGTACTAAGGTATAACCTTGACGCTCAATTAAGCCTTCAAGTTTATCAATTTCGCTGCGCTTCATTAGTAGCTTTTTAGTACGAATCGGATCGCACACTACATGAGTCGTTGCTGTGTTGAGGGGTTGAACAGTACAACCATGCATGAATGCTTCACCGTTTTTGATGAAAACATAGCAATCGGCTAGGGTCACTTTACCCATGCGCAGGGATTTAACTTCCCAGCCTTGTAGCTCAAGTCCTGCTTCTATTTTTTCTTCAATTTTAAATTCAAAGGTCGCGCGCTTATTACGTGTAATCGTAGCGGGTGGATTCTTTGATTTTTTCGAATTCTTTTTTACCATAATCGCGTGTACTGCCCGCTGTTATCCCATTTAAAAGATCTGCTCACTTTTCAAATATTGCAGATATGGGGGAGAGAATAAACTAATCAAGGGATTATACCCAAACCACTTAAAGATGCGAGTTTATTCCTTAATCGTAATGGATGCGTTTTAGCTCAGGCGTGTTAAAATTGGCAGATTGTTATCGATAGTGTTGTTATTCATGCCAAAAATTTCAAAAAATGTGCTGGTTCGTTTTAGTGCGATGCAAATGTATGATCTGGTTAATGATGTTGAATCTTACCATGAGTTTCTACCTGGTTGTGTCGGTGGTAAAGTCATTGAGTTTGATGGTAAGACTATGGTTGCATCGGTCGATGTTTCTAAAGCAGGTATTCGTAAAACCTTCACCACAAGAAATCAGGTTGTATCTGGCAAAAGCGTCTCATTAACATTGGAAAATGGGCCGTTTAAAAACCTTGATGGTATGTGGCGCTTTACTGAGCTTACTGAAGATGCGTGCAAAGTAGAGTTTGACTTAACTTTTGAGTTTTCTAATCCACTTGCAGATATGGCATTTGGTCGAGTGTTTAAAGAATTAATGAACTCAATGGTGACTGCATTCACTGATAGAGCTAAGGTGATTTACAATGACAAATGATGTTGAAACATTTGCGGTCGATGTGATTTATGCGCTACCGACTCAGCAAAAAATTATTACAGTCAATGTGACACCTGGTACTAGTTTTATCGAGGCGGTAAAGCAAAGTAATATTGTGAGTTTTTTCCCTGAGATTGATATTGAAACCGTGAAGTTAGGGGTATTTAGTCGTCAAGCGAAACACGATGAAGTATTACAGCAAGGTCAACGAGTTGAAATTTACCGACCACTCATCGCCGATCCCAAAGATGTACGCCGTAAGCGTGCTGAAAAAGCAAAAGAAGAAGGCCGCAGCAATAAAATCACCGGTGCTAAACTGAATTAGCTGGGCTTGGTGATATGAGGCTTATTTGTAGTCGCTTAGTTGTAGTCGCTTAGTTGTAGCCGCTAAGTTTAAGCAACTTAGTCACTTTTTGTGGTTACCAAAAAACAGACATTAAAAAAGCGGAAAGAATTATCTTTCCGCTTTTTGTTTCTGCAGGTTAAGTCTTGTTAAACTTAAGCTGATTATTCGCCTTTATCATTACCTTGAGAGCCGCCTTTTGGCACATCGTTCTCATTTTCAATACGTTCTTCTTTAACCAGAGGTTTTGCATCACCTCGAATAGTATTAGGGTCTTGCTCTGGCAACAAAGGAGCGACAACGGGGGCAGAAACTGTTGGCAACGCGCCTTCATTAAGTGGTGTATCAAAATCATCACTTAACTTGTAGTCACCTTCAACTCGCTCAAGTAAGTCACCGTCAAAGTATAAGATAAGTTCTTTATGAGTCACGCTGGCATCACGGCCACTTTTAAAGTGATAAACGTAGTACCAAATATTATCAGCGAAACTATCACGAAGTACTGGGCGGCCTAAAATATATTCAGCCTGCTCTTTAGTCATTTCAACACGTAGCTTTTCTACCTGCTGTAACTCCATGTAGTTACCTTGCGGTACATCAGGCTTATAGATTAACCAATCAAAAACACTACACGCACTTAAAGATACTGAAAGCGCAACTGCGCCTAAAAGGGTAAGACTTTGTTTTTTGTTTATCATTGTCTGCGCTATTTCCTAAAAATCTGACGCCATCATACCCAAGGCTTCCCTATGCTGACAAGTGGCTTTATCTGTTGAATGCTATAACTGTGTGAATAATAGAGTGGTTAGTGCTGAGTTAGTTCCTTATTAGAGTAGGAAACTTGACTATTTACTCAATTAAACCACTTTGAATGTTGCAAAAATGTAGAAAAATATGGTAAATCCAAGAGTAATTATATAAGTTTGAATAATGGGGCTTAGCTGAGACAGATAAATTGATTAATTAAGTTAATTCATAAACCTGCATAGCCCGATACGTGCTTAATATTCGTTCTAATTTGACAAAAAGAATAATGATTAACGATGTCATCAAAAGAAACTAAAAGAAATCAACAATCACTGGCACCTCAAAAATCTGCAGGTAAGGTGACATTTGTGGGGACGGGTCTGCAACTTGCGGGGCAGATCAGTGTATTAAGTAAAAGCTACATTGAAAATGCTGATTTAATTTTTTCACTGGTTCCTGATGGGTTTACTGAACGTTGGCTAGTTAGTTTAAATGCTAATCATCACTCACTTCAGCCTTATTATGCCCAGAAAGGTGAAGTCAAAAATCGTCGTGACACTTATTCACAAATGGTCGACGCCATACTCGAACAAGTACGTCTTGGCTTAAACGTAGTTGTTGCTTTGTATGGGCATCCTGGCGTTTTTGCTTGTGTGTCGCATTTATCGATTAAGCAGGCGAGATTAGAAGGTTATCAAGCCGAAATGCTGCCAGGAATTTCTGCAGAATCGTGCCTGTGGGCTGATTTAGGTATCGATCCTGGCACTTCTGGACATCAAAGCTACGAAGCCACTCAGTTTATGCTGTATCAGCATATTCCTAACCCTAAAACCCATCTACTCCTGTGGCAAATATCGTTAGCTGGCGAACATACTTTAACTGAATTTTCGACAACATCAGAACGGTTAGAGATCTTAGTGGATCATCTATCACAGTGGTATCCCCGTGAGCATGAGGTCGTCATTTACGAAGCTGCTACCTTACCTCATTTAAAACCTAGAATTGAACGTTTCAACCTTGAGCAGTTGCCCCATGTTGAACTCAGCACTATTAGTACATTATTAATACCCCCCTCAGAGCAATTAGCTTTAAATTTCGACATATTAAAGCGCCTTGGGATTGAAGCTTGCGATATTGGATAAATCTTTTAACACTAAAATGGAAATTACTATGTCAAAACTTAGCTCTTTTTTAACGGATTTAAGCTCGGATGCAAAATTAAAACAAGCCTATGAAAGCTCGCCTGAAAAAGTCATGCAGGATTACGGCTTGAGTAAAGAGGAACAAGAAGCTGTAATGTCATGCGATGAAGGTAAAGTCTGTGCGTTAATTGGGGATGTTGATAAATCTAAAATATTGTTTGTTCATCATTCCTAGGTTAATGGCTTGAAATTTATATTATTGTTTTTGTTTTTTCTAAGTCCCTTTGTTTTTGCCAATATTGACCAGCAAATTGACGTAGAGTTATTGGAATTAGAAAAAACAATGAAAACTTCCCCTGATGAAGGGGAAGTGCTTTTTAGTGCCTTACAAGATAAAAGCTCGATTTTAAATAATGACCAGCTTGCTAGGTTATGGATGATCGATGCCCAAAGACAAATAATGATAGGCGATTTTGAGACAGCACTAATTCGCCTAGATGATGTACAAAAAGTGGCAAAAGATAGAATAATATTAACCCAATCTTATATGTATAAGGTCACTTCTTATATTGGGTTAAAAAATTACACTTCTGCATTTATTGAATTAAGAAAGAACCTTGAACGAGTAGAAACCTACCAAGATTTAGAATTAAAACTAGAGTCATATTTACGTATTTTAAATGTATACCTAGACATGGATGCATATAAAGAAAGTAAACGAATTTCTGAAAAACTATTGGCCTTGAATAAACAGCAGTCACCTAAAAGCCACTGCTATGGGCTTGTAGGACTAGGCTACAGCAATTTAAATTTGAGACTTTACCAAGAAGCTTCCTCCAGTTTTGATGAAGCATACGCTTATTGTCAAACTCACGAGTTTTCTCTTGTTGCGGCTATGGCCATTAAAGGGTTAGCTGAAATTAACCTGGAAAAGAGTGAATACAGTAAGGCTAAAGAGCAATTGGAAACGGCTTTAAAGGTTTATCAAAGGTTCAATTTCAGCTACGAACTATCAAGGACAAACGCACTATTAGCGATAGTCCATTATCATATTAAGGAATTCGAAACTGCTAACCAGTATGCTGAATTGGTCAATGCGCTACCCAATGATTCTATTTATATGTTACCTAAGAGAAAAGTAAGTGAAATATTATCAATGCTTGCTAATCGACAAGGTAGATACAAAGAAGCTTATCAATATCAGGTTCAAGCCCATGCTTTAGATATGCAATTAATCAATGAGAAAAAAGTAAAAGAAAATGCCTACCAAATGGTTAAGTTCGATTCCGCAGAGAAAACTCGTGAACTCAACCAACTCGTACAAGATCATGAAATGATTGCCAAGCAGCGAAGCATATTGAATAACGAAAAGAGTGCTTCCTTTATGTTTTCTACAGTCCTTGTTGGCACAGTAGTATTTCTGAGTTTACTGCTATCTGCAGCGTGGATGCAGCGAAATCAATTTCGTAAACAGGCTCAGATAGATGCATTAACAGGTTTATATAATCGTGGCGCAGGACTTGAAAAAGCCGAGAACGAGTTCGTGCAAGTTCAAGCTCGCGAAGAGACCATTAGTATTATCGTAATCGACTTGGATTGGTTTAAAAAAATCAATGATAGCTTTGGTCATGCAACCGGTGATTGGGCACTGAAAAAGATCTCTGAGACTATTCAGGAACATGTCAAATCCAATGATATTATTTGCCGTTTAGGTGGCGAGGAATTTGCGATTTTTATGCCGTTAACCAATATGGAAACTGCCTATCAACTCGCTCAAACACTGTGCGCCGCCTTTGCAAATATCAATACCCGATATTCAGGGCATCAATTTACCATCACTGGAAGCTTTGGTGTCAGCGAATTAACCAAAGATGACTTGAGCTTAGATCCCATTTTAAATCGTGCTGACAATGCGCTATATCAAGCCAAGTCTGCAGGCAGAAATCGAGTTGTTAAGTCCTAGGCAGTTGCTTAATTTGACCTGACCCCTTTGTTAGACAGCATTGTTATACAGCCCATCAAAACTAGTTTTTCTCATTTATAGCATTATATTTTACCTATCCTAAAGCGATCTTATATCAGGCTATCAATCTAGCTAACTTAGCCATATTGAGCCAGACTAATCCAGTCGTACATTCAATCGAAATAAGCACCAAAATTAAAGGATTAGTTCGCTTTCAGGGCTATTCGAGTCAGGGTCAATGCTATCTGTATGAATGAAACTTACATATAAAAACGATTATTATGCTTGAAAGTGGCTGCAGTGTTTCAAGTTATCTCAGTTTTCAACCTGGGTAGTTTTTTACTTTAAGTAACTATTAAGGCCTCAATGTAAGATTTACTTCTCATTCTTAAACGCTACTTTCTGCTGTTTACCCAATCAAAAAAGTGAAAAATGACACTTTTCTTACTTTTTTATAAAAATATTTAACTTTTTTTGCTGTAAACCAATAAAAAGAATGATGTTGATCGGGTAACATCTCCCGAGTGCTAGAGTAAATATTCTAAATTGGTGCTTACGTTTTCGTAAGCGTCAATTTAAAACGGTTGTTTGAAATCGGTTGTTGCCTTATGTATGTTAAGTTATTGTTTTTATTTAACTCCTCTCCTTTACCCCTTGGTTAGTTCAAAACGGAAGCCTAATTCTACTTTGGTATAAATGTCAAAAAATGATGTATTTAATAGTTTACGGTCGGTAAATAAATTACATGTTAATTTTCCATTTGTGGTTATTGGATAAGTTGTAAGACAATTTACCAATAATTTTTCCATTATAATTCAATATATGTTTTATCTATTGTTTTTCAGTGGCTTAGGTTTACCGCTTCTTTGGTAATACCAATTTAAAATTGAGTTTATCCCTGATTTCTATCCATTTGGGGTTGTTGCAAATGCAAAGGTTTCTCGTTAGGTTTTAGTTCGAAACAAACATTTGATGGTTAAATATTGGCAGGTTTGTTGAGAGATAGAGAAAAGCATAGACCGTATAGCTAAACGTTAAAGCTGAAATGAACTGGCTTCTCTCTTTTTAAAACCGACTCATGCTCAAGGGGCTTAATATGACAGCAGAACAATTAGTGGCTAGATATGCGAATTCACAGCCAAGTGCTGATATCGATTTACCGACAAGTGTCGATCTTGCGTTAATCGGTCCAAAGGTCCCAGGCCAAGAAACTATCTTTAATGACGGTGCGCTTTCTTTATTAGCAACACTGTGTGCTGAGTTTAATCAAGAAGTACCAGAACTTCTGAACAAGCGTAAGCAAAAGCAACAACGAATAGACAATGGTGAGTTACCTGACTTTTTACCTGAGACTCGCGCTATTCGAGATGGTGAGTGGGCTATTCGTGACATGCCAGAAGATTTAACAGATCGCCGAGTTGAAATTACCGGCCCTGTAGATCGCAAAATGATTATTAATGCACTGAATGCCAATGTAAAAGTGTTTATGGCAGATTTTGAAGACTCTTTAGCACCGAGTTGGGAAAAAGTCGTTCAAGGTCAAATTAACCTCCGTGATGCAGTAAGAGGTGACATTAGCTTTACTGCAGAAAACACAGGTAAACATTACGAATTAGATGAAGACCCAGCGGTTTTAATTTGTCGTGTACGTGGATTGCACTTAAAAGAAAAGCATATTGAATTCAAAGGCGAACCAATTCCAGCTGGGTTGTTCGACTTTGCGATGTATTTTTATCATAACTATCACCAGTTATTGGCGAAAGGCAGCGGCCCTTACTTTTACATACCAAAACTTGAAAGCCATATTGAAGCGCGTTGGTGGGCAAAGGTATTTGCTTTTGTAGAAGACCGCTTTTGTCTAAAGCCTGGCACCATAAAATGTACTTGCTTGATTGAGACACTACCTGCGGTTTTTGAAATGGATGAGATCCTTTATGAACTGCGCTCAAACATCGTTGCATTGAACTGTGGCCGTTGGGATTATATTTTCAGTTATATCAAAACACTGAATAAACACGCTGACCGTGTATTACCTGACAGACAAGCTGTAACAATGGATACACCATTTTTAAGTGCATATTCACGCTTACTGGTTAAAACCTGTCATAAGCGTGGTGCACTAGCAATGGGAGGCATGGCAGCCTTTATCCCAGCTAAAACCCCTGAAGCAAATGAACAAGTATTGCAGAAGGTAAAAGGCGACAAAGAACTTGAAGCTCGTAATGGGCACGACGGCACATGGGTGGCGCACCCTGGGTTAGCTGATACAGCAATGACCATTTTTAATGATTACATCGGTAATGGAACTAACCAGCTGCATATCACCCGCGATGTTGACGCGCCAATTTTAGCTGATGAGTTACTGACACCATGTGAAGGTGAACGAACTGAAGAAGGCATGCGTTTAAATATACGTATTGCACTGCAATATATTGAAGCGTGGATCCAAGGCAACGGTTGTGTACCAATCTATGGTTTGATGGAAGATGCTGCTACTGCTGAAATCTCACGTACTTCAATTTGGCAATGGATCCAGCACGAAAAGTCATTATCAAATGGAAAGTTAGTCACTAAGGCTTTGTTCAAAAGTATGTTAAGTGAAGAGCTTGGCACGGTAGAGCATGAGTTAGGTAGTGAACGGTTTAACCAAGGTAAGTTTAATCAAGCGGCGACCTTATTTGATGAGATCACCACATCAGATGAACTCGTCGACTTTTTAACCTTACCAGGATACGAGCTTTTAACTGCTTAATTTTAAAAGATTGAAAAGGGTTAATTACTACTTCGTGGGAAGAGTCACTTAAATGAGTGACTCATTCCTGAAACAGTTTAGCTGCTTTGCAGCTGATTTGCCCCGGTGTTACTCACCTACAGGTTTCATCGGGTTTTTATCCAGTATTTGGAATATTAGCGTCAGCTAGTTGTGGTTCTTAATGCGAGGATTTTTAACTTCCTACCCAGTAAGTTTTCAACCATTCGCTTGTGTTGCGGCTCTTCGGAGCCGTTTTTTTTGTCCAAAAAATGTTGATAAAAGGTTATAGTAAAAATACTGTCATACTTGATGAGTAAGTATTTGAAAACTTCACAACCAATAACAAAAGGTGTCGATTACTGGACTAAGCGTATTAGTGATCAAGAAATGCCTGCTTTATGTTCCACAATTAGAGACTTAGAGAAACTGGCTAAGGATGACGTGTCTTCTTTGGCATCTCTTGGCCGCAGTGTGATGCATGATAATGCTCTAACGACACGTATTTTACGGGTTGCTAATAGTGCGATTTACAATAAAGGCACGAGTCATGTGACAACGGTTAGTCGCGCTGCTGTCGTGTTGGGGTTTGATACTATTCGAAATATTTGCATTACTGCAAAACTGCTCACTAGTTTACTAGAAAACCATAACCTTTCAGAGTCAGTATATCGGCGCTTAATCAAGTTAATGGCGCATTCATTTCAAGCTGCGATGATCTCTCGTGTGATGCTAAAAGACTATGATGAAGCACTACGTGAAGAGGTCTTCATTGCATCTTTATTATATCGAATAGGCGAAAGTGCTTTTTGGAGCATTGGCGGCCAATTTGTTGATCATCTTGACCAAGCGCTGCTGGTTTGTGACTCAACAAAACAACAAAAAGTGGTGGTGAGAGAAAAACTAGGTACTTCGTTTTCCCAGCTCACCCAAAGCATTGCTAGGGCCTGGGGCTTAGGCGATGTATTAACGACTTCGCTATCTCATCCTGATGAAAGAATGCCTGAAATCCGCAGTATTTTTCTGGCTAACGAAATAACCGATGCGTTAAACCAGCCTCATATTAATGCTGAAAAGCTCAATGAATTATTAACTGCTGCAGCAGAGATTCAAAACATCAGTTTAGCGCAATGTAAAGCCCGTATAAGTCGCTGTGCGGAAGCAACCATTCGTTTAGCTGAAGATTATGGCGCGATTGAATTAGTGCAGCATTTACCCGATACGGCAGAGATAATTTCAACGCTTGATAAACCTGAACAAACCATAGAATCTAGAGAAATAAACTTGGTTTTACAGCTTAAAAAGCTACGTGAATTAACTGAATTAGCCATTCAAAAAGCAGACTTTAATCAAGTGGTACAAACCACCCTCGAAGGTATTTTAGATGGGGTAGGCGTCGACCGCTGTTCGGTTATGTTGCTTTCTCCGAATCGAAAGCAACTATCACCCCGTATTGCATTTGGAGAGGGGGCCGATAAGTTTAAACTTGAGTTACTGATTGAAATGCAAGGTGAGACTAACCCATTTCTGTACAGTATTAATCATAAACAAGCGGATTGGATACATGAGTTTGATGAAAGAGAACCAGACTCGCTAACCTCCTATGTGAGTGCTAATTTTGACGCTAACCAATTCAAATATGGCTACATGATTGCCCCAATTGTGGTTAACGACAAAGCAATAGGTTTGTTTTATGCGGATAAACACCACTCTTCAAGACAAATCACTCAGCAAGACTTTGATAGTTTTTGTCATTTAACTCAGTTAGCGAACCTTTGTTTTGGGCTAGCAGTGCATTAGTTTAATCAGAATACTTAACCTGTCTGAGGTCATCATTGTTTAAAAACCTTATAAATATGAACTTAAATCTTTCGCAAGCCTTCAAAGCGTTAGCATTTAGTGTGTTATTAGTCAGTGTGCTTGTGACAAAAGTGACAGCAGCTGATGAATCTAGCTATTCATCTATTACAAGCTCGCCTGATACCAGCCTAACGACTACCGACTCAACTACTACCGGCTCAACGGCTACCAGTTCAATTAGTGTCAGCAAATTTAATTCTGATAGCCTCATCGTTGAAGATAAATCGAGAAAGCGTTCTATCCCTGTTGAGCTCTATTACCCTTTAGCTGAATTCAATTGTAGGGAAGCTAGCCTGTGCCCAGTAATGATTTTAAGTTCTGGATACGGCTTGCTCCATACTGAATATCAATTCATAAGCCAGCATTTCCAACAGCGAGGTTATTTAGTGATAGCAGTGCGTCATGAATTACCTTCAGACCCACCTTTATCAAGAATTCAACCCTTCGCTGAAACTCGCCATGAAAATTGGCAGCGCGGAGCTGATACACTGAACTTTATTCAGCATTAC
Organism: Shewanella sp. TC10; assembly: GCF_009663145.1. Classification (GTDB taxonomy): domain Bacteria; phylum Pseudomonadota; class Gammaproteobacteria; order Enterobacterales; family Shewanellaceae; genus Shewanella. Next base: position 11,483 of record NZ_VKHR01000009.1, on the reverse strand, counting down.
TTTAGTGAGCAGTACGTTACTTCACAGTACCTTAATCAAAAGCTATCATTAGCTGATTCGTCCTCTTATATAGCTGAACATTTTGATTTTAAACATATCACCTTAGTAGGTCATTCAAATGGTGGTGACATCTCGGCTTTGCTAGCAAACACAGGTGCAAGCAATATTGATAATAAGGTCGATTACATTAGTCGTATCATTACCTTAGACCACCGTAGGGTGCCTCTACCAAGAGATCCAGCAATTAAAGTGCTATCAATAAGAGCAAGTGACTATCCTGCAGATACAGGGGTTCTGCCTTCTGAGGGGGAGGATGCGAGTAATATTTCTGTGATAATGATTGATGGTTCAAGGCACAATGACATGAACGATTATGGTCCTAAGTGGTTAAAGGATAAGATCCTTAGCCTCATTGATGACCATATGCAGATTTAACTATTTTCTATGGCCAAATAACTAAAATCAAAGCCAGTGGATTGAAATAATCCCTGGCTTTTATTATTAATTACCTCTTTGAGCTTTTATCCACTTAAGTATTATTTAGCTCCAATCAGCTTTGCGACCGCTTTAGCATCTTCATTTGGTACTGCAATGCTTAAATGGTACTGCACAATCTTCCAACCGTTTTCTGTTAATTGCAGCGCGCCTGTACCTCGGCATAGCCCATAACTGGCACTTTCAAGTAACTCATCAAATACGATGGTATTGTCGAATTGTAACAACTGACGAGATTTGACTTTGTAATGCCAGCCATCAGTGGGTCTTGCATAACCAGAAAATTGCTCCATATCCCAACGCTCACTTGCATCAGTCCCTAGAAACACAGCTTTAGGGTCGTATAAAGAAAAATAGCTATCCCAGTTGGCATCCGTAGCATCTTGATGAAGTTGATCTAAAAGGTTATCGGCCAGTTGTTTAGACTCAATTGAAATCGTGTCATTGGCTTCAACAGGAAGTGATGACATTACCCACAAACTACTGGTTAGTAAAAGGGCAAGCAGGGCGTTTTGCATGGGAATTCCTTGTTCTTTTTTAATGATAAATCAACTAACAATCAAATTACTGCCAGTTGATAGGGTCAAGCTGATAAAAGTGGCTTAACTCTTTATAAAGTAAATTGTGTTGCTGGTAAAACTCATGGGGCCTTTCAAAAAATGTTTCGCTTATAACAGCGAAAAATTCAGCAGGATTAGTGGCGCCATAATAATTGAATAAAGAAGGTATTTGCTGTCTGGCACAATGCTGTAGAGTTTCAAACTCTTGGCCTAAGATTTTTGACCAAGCAGAATAATGAGTAATGTCGCGAAGTGGCGGTGCACCATTCGCTTGACCATTCTCTTGATCTAGTTGATGGGCGAACTCATGAATTACAACATTTTGACCATCGAATGGATCAGCTGCGCCATCAAGTGTACTTTTCCAAGATAATACTATTTTGCCATTGCCCCATGACTCACCCAACAACACATTACGCTGGTTTGATTCTACGCCAGCGAAATCAGTCCCTCTTTTTTCCACAATAAAAGCGTAAGGGTAAACCAAAATCTGTTTAAGCTTGGGGTAAAAGTTTGTTTTACGGTTGAGTAATAACAAGCATGCTTGTGCCGCGATGGTAACTTTTACTTCATCAGTGATATTGAAACCATCACAGCCGACAAACTCTTTTTCTTCAATGAAGACTTGAATGTGTTTCTTTAACTGCAATTGCAGGTCTGTAGGCATAGCTTTGAAATAGGGGAATCGACGTTTAAGGATTTGTCTCCATGCTTTAGGGAAAGGTTGTTGTGCAATGCTTTCTCGGCGTTGTTGGGTACGCTTAGGCTTAGTGACAATAAGGCCAATGGCAATAATTGAAATTATAATCAGAACCAACAATGCAGTCATATGCCTTCCTTGAAGAGTAATAAGCTTAAATAAGTTATTGGGTGACAACAGGCAAAATTCAAGGGGGTAATTTAGTGACTACTAATTAAAATGTTTTAAAGCCATAAAAAAACTGGCAATCAACTTACGTTGATGCCAGCAAAGAGGGGAGGGATTCTTATAGTTCTTGTATATTGTTTTATGCGTTAGTTAATCACTAGTGTTTGAGTTTTTACTGTCCTTCGTTATGGGGTTATTTAATGTCTATCTCACTTTCTATGGCTCTTTGCTCTTGTTCAGAAAGTGAATAGTGCTGTTGGATTAATTGCCTAATTAACCTCGACTTAGCGGTATGGCTGCTTTGACTAAGCAATGTTAATTGCTCTATCGCAGCTTCGCTTAATGTAAACGTTGACCTTCTAAAAGGCTGTGGTTTACTTGTTAAGTGCAGCTTTTCATTTATTGGCTCATTAGCCTGTGTTAAAGCAAATAATTGCTCCATCGCCTGTTTATTTGAATCATGCTGGCTTTTAGCATTTGTATGAGACTTACCCATTGCATAAGAATTTGCTGCTTCAATAAAATCATCAACCGACATTTGCGGCGAAAATTGGCTATTACATGGCGTAACGTTTTTCTTGAGATCTGCTAGCCCCATAAGTCCCCCTCAGCTGCGTAACATTACCTGCGTCATTACGTTGTTGGATAATCTGCTGTGCATTTTTCACTTCGAGTAATTCGCAAGCAATGTTGCGGATCTCATTTGCAGCTTTTCCGCTAGGGTCAATTTCAATGACAGATAAACCTGACTCTTCACTGTCATCATAAATATTTCGGCTATATGTGATTGATTCAAGTACATTGATATCAAAGGTATTACAGACTTCTTTGGCTTCAAAAATTCTGCCTGCTTGATTAGGTAAACTTGGGCATTGGGTAATGACAAAAGAAGCTTTCATTTTAGGGTTAATCATCTTACAGGTCGCAATGATGTCATCCATATGTTCAACAGTTTTTAAATCGCGACGTTTAGGGCGCAATGGCATCAATGCATGAGATGCGACAGAAAGTGTAGCACGCAGTGCAAGGTTATCTTGTCCGCCACAATCTACAATTACATAGTCATAATGTTGTTCTAGGCTAAGTAAATCGTTACGGATTTTTCCGTATAACTGCACACAATTAATTGGAGGAAGTTCAGGATTATTATTTCTAGCTTGGATCCAGTCTGAGGTGGTTCTTTGAGGGTCACAATCGACCATTATGATGCTTGATTTAGCATCTTTTGCGAGAAAAACCGCGACATTTTGAGCGAGGCAGCTTTTGCCACTACCGCCTTTTTCTCCACCGACTAATATGATCATCTTTACTTCTCCTGATGGGACAACGAGAACGACTTAGTAAAATCTCGTTGTTGTAATACTCGGGCAAATCATGATGCAACTGAACTTTCAGTCAATGAACACGTCATTTAAAAGCAACATTTAACTTTAATGTTATTAACTTTATGTGCTGAGTTGTAACAGGTCAATTGGCGGTAAATTGACGATAAAGTCATTTTGACCTGTTGATGTAATTTTGACTAAAGTGTGTTTTTGGCAGCTTTTTGACTTGCTAGAGTGTAGTGATTTTTGGAGGGTTAAATCTGTTGGTTTTTGGTAGCTTAGAGCGTTAAAACATTGACACTGCACTATTGTCGACCAGTTATTTTCGCCTATTGGTCTTGAGATTGATATGAGTTAATAGCTAAATAGTATTAGAAACTATTCTTATATTTCTAATTGATATATTTAAATTGATTTTTAAATACTCGAAGCAAGTCGTTAAGTGCATAACTCAATCCGCTTGCTAGCTATCGTAATAATTTCATGGTTACGCCTTGCATTGTTATCCGAGCCTGTGCCTGACAAAGCATCTTGAGGTAACATGGGGTTAGATAATAAGTCGTACTGAACAAAGTCGGAAATAAGATTGATGAATGAAGCATTATTATTAGAAGCGATTAACCAAAAGATGCCATTTGGTAAATACGCAGGTAGAAAACTATTGGAGTTACCAGAACCTTATTTAGTTTGGTTTCATGGTAAAGGTTTTCCTGAGGGAAAATTAGGTGAGCAGTTAGCCTTAATGTATGAAGTTAAATTAAATGGCTTGGAAGATATGTTAAGACCTCTACTGAAAAAATAGCTTCATTGAAAGGTTCGTTTTGAGCTTCGCCTGTTAGCATTAAAACTTGAGCAAGAACTGTTTATTAGGGGTAATTGGTGTGGGGATCTACAGTCTTAGACCAAGCCTAACCACCTCTATCTTAATCAGCTAATTCCTTTTTCATGTAAAAACCATTTATCACTTGGTTTTTAGTCATTTGGTAACTAGGTTGAATTTGCTTAAAACCCTGTTTAATAAAAAAGCCTTTAGATAGGTAAGATGCATCTACACTCAGTGATGTATAGTTTTGAGCCTGTGCCCAGCTTTCAAGAGTATGAAAAAGCTTCGCTGCTAACCCTTGACGCTGCAGGGACGGCAGTACATACAAACTATCTATATAGCCTCTGCTGTGAAAATGGGTTTCAACATTTATTATCCCCACTACTTTTTGCGCTTCAGTCGCTGGACTATCTGCCACTAATAGCCAGCTTTGGCTTCGCTGAAGTCTTTGTTGCCAATGCTTTTTAGATCGAGGCGCACTAGACCATGCATTTAGCTGTTCAGTGTTATAACGAGGGTGCTCTATGCTTTGAACGCAATCATGAACTAACTGGCTCACCGACTCTGCGAACTCGGAGGAAAAGGCAATGATAGAGAGGTTGGTATTATTCATGACTGTTTAACTGCATACTTAAAGGGATAAACCTTGATTTAAAACCAAAAAAAATCGACTAATAATTATTAGTCGATTATGCGTTTATCTGAGACTAAAGCGAGTTATTTCTTCTCGATTTTGCCTACAAATAATAATTCGTCGAAGGTTTTATTAAGCGTGCTGCTTGTGAAGTCATTCATCCACATTTGCTCATTCATGCTAACAGTATCGCCTTTAGTGATGTCAACTTGAGGACCTGCTGCCCAAAAAGTTTTATCTTCAGCTTTAACTTGTACGTACGTGTAGCCACCGCTATTCATTGTGTCTAGTACTTCGCCTTGGTGCATGATACCAGCAGCCCAAGCTGAAGATACGCCTAACGCTAATGTTGCTGCAGCTGCTAATTTGATTAATTTTGCTTTCATGAAATCGTTTCCTATTTGATTAGGCTAATATTTGCAATGATTCAAGTCATGAACCTACATAAAGATACATCATTAAATCATGAAGCTAATACAGGGTCTGTGATCAGCTGCAGATTTGTGAAGTCTACATTATCATAAATTATATTAACGGCGACTAATGTAGCTTTTTCGAGTCGATAAAAAACCATTTTCTCATTCACTCAAGGGAAGTTACGGCCATTCGAGTTAAATTGTCATACTCTTAAGTTAAATAATCTTAATGTAAGTTGCTTAAACGAATGTCCTTAAACTCATTCCTTTGAAACGTCATGCCTTAAAAGTGTCCTTCAACTAAGAGAACATTGGTTAAAGTGTTTTAAATTAAGTCATCGATTATCTGTGACTGATGTAATACACATTTGGTTGCAACGGGTTTTCGATTAAATTGCCATGTTGGGATACAAAGTCTACAAATGCTTCTGGTAAAGTCATAGAATTTAAATCTTGCTGCCAGTGCGCTTTTAATAGGGCGTCATAACCTTCTTTGCCTGCTGCGGTATAAGCACTTGAAACACCGATATAAAGCTTTTCTTTATCAATTTCCCGCCATTCACCTTGCTGATACTCTTCAATCAAAGTAATGCGTTGGTTCATTTCAAGCTTGCCATCATAGAAATAGCGAATGCCGTATGTGTATGGGAAGCTGCCAGCTCCTGTACCTGTTACGCCATTATTTGTGGCTGAGTTAATGGCAGATTCTAATACTTGGTAGAGGAATTTACCCTGAATTTGATATTTAACTAAAGGCAGTTCGAAAGGCAAAATTCGACCAAGCACGTCGGCAACAGATAGGTTCCCTTTATTGAGTGATTGTCTTACGCCGCCCGCGTTATGCAGAGCAAAGTCTAACTCTGGCTCTGATAATTTAGTCGCTTTATACATACTGCGACAAACCCAAGGGGCAATTTCGCTGCCATGGGGAAAGTGTTTACTGGGCAGGCGAGTGTGAATTAAGTCCCTTGGAATATGGGCCAAAACTTGCTCTTCGAGGGCGTTTAATGCAGGGCGGTAATCTCGCATAATAGTCTCATGCACTTCATTGCTAGCTTCACTTCCTAGTATTCCAGGGTGTGATTTTAGTAATGAGGTTACTTGGGATATTTGCTTTGAGCTTGCTTGGAGGGCTGTAGCATCAGTGCCTTCGCTATTCTCTTGAGTGTTTTCATTACTAGCAACAAGTGAAACATCGATTTGCTCATCGAGCATAAAGTAGTTATTGCCCTTAATTGAAATACATAGTCCTTGCTCATCAAACTCAATATCGGCAAGACCTAACACTTCAGCATACTTACTGGCATGAATAATAGGCGTGTTATTGATTGTTTCGGCGTATTCAGTGTGGCTTAAACCTAAGTCACTAAAGTCGCCCTGCAGAGTATGGGAGTGTCCACCAACAATAATACTTAAACCGTCGACTTTCTCTGCAAGTTCACGGTCTTGATCAAGCCCAAGGTGGCTAAGTACAACAATATGGTCGATGCCTTGTTTTTTGAGCATCTTGACCGTGTTGATTGTGGTATCGATAGCATTAATAAAGTGAGTGTCGGGATCGGGTCTAGCAATAAGTGGCATTTGATCAAGGGTGATGCCGACAATAGCAATTTTTTTATCGTAAAAAGGTTTGATTAATACTTTCGCGCATTGCTGTTGCTTGTCGTAATCTAACAGCATTGAGTGACCTTTTAATCGCCCCTCTTTATCGGTGAGTTCTTCACTCAGGTCCATATTGCCCGCTAAAAGCGGAAATTCGATGCGGTTTAGGAATGCTAAAACAGGACTGTTACCTGCATCAATCTCATGGTTGCCTAAAACCATAGCATCAGGTTTTAGCATGTTTAGCAGGTGTGCATTAGCTGCACCTTGGAATTCGCGGAAATATAATGTGCCTTGGAAGCTGTCACCACCGTGAAGAAACATGAATGCTTGGTCGCTGCTTTTGGCTTTTTGTCTTGCGGTTTCGATTTGATAACTTAGGCGAGCATAACCACCCGTTTTGGTGTCTGCCTGAAATTTTTGACCATCTAGGCTAAGGGTAAATTGTACTTTGCTCGGCTCAAAATTTGAATGAGTGTCGTTAATATGAGCGAGAGACAGCGTGTAATTATTAGGCATCATTTCCTCTATATTTACAAGGGAGAAAGATTGTAGGAGTCCCTTGCTAGGTTACAAACTCGACTCTGTTCGTTTTCACCTGTGATGTACGCAGTAAAGATATTTTTTGGTCAAAAAAGGGAGCTAGGCTCCCTTTACTTGTTGATTACCTGATATTTGTCGATTAGCTGATATTTGCCGAACAACAAACAATACGGCTTAGTTTTCAATTAATCGTTTACAGGTTTTGGCTCTGATATTGCATTTTTACTGGATTCAGCCTTAATCGCTTGCTCTCCATTAACCGAACTTTCTTGTTTTGAAAATTCACCGTCATCAGATAAAACGATACCTTTATGCTTCATGCGTGTGCTCCATAACTTACGAGCTAATTGCTGCATATCGGTGACAGGATCGTTTGAATCAACAATTTCTAAGCCTAATAGCGATTCAACAATATCTTCAAGAGTGACGATGCCTTCACCAGAACCATATTCATCAACAATCATCGCAATTTTAGTATTACGCTTAATCATTAATTCGAAAATAGGCAAAATTTTGGCCGTTTCAGGAATAACCAGCAGGTTTTTCTTTAATACTCCAATAGACTCTTTTGGAGTATAGCGTTCTGCTTGGATAATGTTGTTACGGTTTACGTAGCCAATAATATTATCTGGGTCGTCTTCGTAAACAGGAATACGGGTAAAAGGTTTGGCTAAATATTGCTGCACAAACTCGCCTTGTGATAAATGCAGTGGCAGCTTAAACATCACTGTTCTTGGCGTCATGATGGCTGATACAGGCATTTCTTTAACTGACAACATTTGAGTTAAAATTGCAGACTCTTGTTTGTCTAGTTCACCTGAACGCAAACCAATTTCAGCCATTGCACTCATTTCTTGACGAATATATTGTCCTTCATCACCTTTGCCCATTAATTTGGTCACTTGTGATGACATCCAAATTAGCGGCTTAGTGAGCCTTTCCATCCATACCAGAATCAAAGATACCGGTGCCGCAAGCGAGCGCCAGTAATTAGCTCCTAATGTTTTAGGAATGATTTCTGAAAAGAATAGAATTAAGAAGGTAAGCACACCAGAGAATAAACCGAGCATTTCGTCACCAAATACTTTGGCTGCTTGGGCACCTGCAACGGCTGCACCAACAGTATGAGCAATGGTATTTAATGTCAGAATAGAAACTAGTGGTGATTCCACATTTTGTTTCTGTTTATCAAGCCGCTCAGCAGCTTTCGGGTTAGTTTTTGCCAAATTGGCAATATAACTGGGAGTAACAGAAAGTAATACCGCTTCAAATACACTGCAAAGAAACGAGATTGCAATGGCGATAAATACTATAATGATAAGAGTTATCATAAAGGTGGAATTACACCTCCATATGGCAGACCAATATTAGTCCGAGGAAATTTTAGCATAGTCACGAAAGTATCAAAGCTTTAATACACGTGCACTGGCGAAATTTTGTAAGGATCTGTATAATTCGCCGCCCGCCAGCAGGTTTTAGGTTTTTTTGAGGTTACACAAGATGAGTGAGAAAAAGATCAATTTATTGGATCTTGATCGTAAGGCAATGAGAGCGTTATTCACCGAAATGGGCGAAAAACCGTTCCGTGCTGATCAATTGATGAAATGGCTTTATCACTTTGGTGTTAGCGACTTCGAAGAAATGAATAACATAAACAAAGCACTACGAGCTAAGTTAGCGCGTAAGTGTGAAGTGGTTGCACCTGAAATTTCTAACTTCCAGAAGTCGGAAGATGGCACCATTAAGTTTGCAATTAATGTCGGCCAAGGCCAAGAAGTTGAAACGGTTTATATCCCAGAAGAAGACAGAGCAACTTTGTGTGTATCGTCTCAAGTGGGCTGTGCACTGGAGTGTACTTTCTGCTCAACCGCGCAGCAGGGCTTTAACCGTAATTTGACTGTTGCAGAAATCGTTGGCCAAATTTGGCGAGTGTCGCAGTTTTTAGGTTTCCAGAAAGAAACCGGTGACCGTCCAATCACTAACGTTGTGATGATGGGCATGGGTGAGCCGTTACTTAACTTGGCTAACGTTATCCCAGCCATGGACATTATGCTCGATGACTTCGGTTTTAGTTTATCAAAACGCCGCGTGACTTTATCAACTTCAGGTGTGGTACCTGCGTTAGATAAATTAGGTGATGCATTGGATGTGGCTTTAGCAGTCAGTATTCATGCACCAAATGATGAATTACGTGATGTGCTAGTGCCGGTAAATAAAAAATATCCACTGCAAGAATTTTTAGCTGGTATTCGCCGCTACCTGGAAAAGTCTAATGCCAACCGCGGCCGTGTAACTGTTGAATATGTGATGCTTGATCATATTAACGACAGCACTGACCAAGCTCATGAATTAGCTAAGTTAATGAAAGATACTCCATGTAAAATTAACTTAATTCCATTTAACCCTTACCCTGGTTCTCCATACGGTCGCTCTTCTAATTCGAGAATTGACCGTTTCTCAAAAGTATTAATGGAATATGGGTTAACAGTGATTGTGCGCAAAACTCGTGGAGACGACATTGATGCTGCTTGTGGTCAATTAGCGGGTGACATTCGTGACAGAACTAAACGATTAGCGAAAAAACGCATGCAAGAAAACGCTATTTCGGTCACAATGGATTAACTCTTTGTTTGTATAGATTAATAGGCGTAAGAAGTATGCACGGATTGCCGAAGCTTTTAATAATTGTTGCCATATCATTTCCTTTGGTAGGTTGTGTTACGGAAAGAACGTATACTGGTACAGATATCCCTGTTTCTGAAAGAACATTGGATAAAACTTCAGCGGCAAAAGAAAGAATGCAGTTGGGGTTAACTTACTTACAACGTGGCAACATGGAGCAGGCAAAGTTTAATTTGAATCGTGCAGTTGAGTATGCGCCGCAGTTAAGTGCTGTGCATACTGCTATGGCTTATTACTATCAAACGGTTGATGATGTAGTGCGTACTGAAGAGTCTTATCGCAAAGCTATTAACACCAGTGACGCTACTGGTGATGCGATGAATAACTTTGGTGTGTTTCTATGCCAACAAGAAAAGTTTAGTCAAGCCGAAGCAATGTTTAAAAATGCCATTGATTCAAAAGAATATACCCGCACCGCGTCAAGCTACGAAAATTTAGGTGTGTGTAGTCTTTCTGCTGGTGATCCTGAAAAGGCCAAACAGTACTTTGAAAGTGCATTACGTTACGATCCAAGAAGACAGTCCACCTTGATGGAGCTGATTGATTTAGCTATCGCAGAAAATGATTATGATGCAGCAAAATCAAGTTTGCAGCGATTCCATCGAGTGGCACAGCAAACGCCTGAAAGTTTAGCTTTAGGAATTAAAATATCGCGAGAATTGGCGGATGATGAAGCGGTTAAACGCTATGGCATTACTTTAATTGCCAAATATCCCACCTCTGAACAAGCGAAAGAATACAGGGCTACTTTGCATTAATGACGAATAATAACAATGAAAACTCCCAGCTTGACGACAATCAAGTTGATGGGAATGACACTGACCAAACTGAGTTACTAGAAGAAGTATCGACTGCAGGTATGCTGTTAAGAACAGCGCGAGAGGCAAAAGGTTTATCGGTTGACGCCGTCGCAACCCAGTTACATTTGCGTCCTAGTGTCATTGAAGATATTGAAAACGATATATTTGATAATATAGCGTCGGCAACATACGCCCGCGGTTATGCAAAAAACTATGCAAAGTATGTTGAGGCAGATGCAGAAGCCATACAGCAATGTTTAGCGCAACAATTACCTGACGAAACAGCAGCAATGCAAAGTTTCTCTCGTAAAACGACTCGTGAAGCTCGTGATAGTCGTTTAACGATAGTGACTTACTTGATTATATTAGCTTTACTAGCCTTGCTTGTTGTGTGGTGGGTACAAAAAGATTCACTGCTCAGTGGTATTGATTTATCAAAACCAACAGCAGAAGAAGTGGCTGCAGCAAATGTTCCTGTTGCGAGCCAAACTGAAGATTTATTAGAGCCTGAAATTGATCCTAGTTTGGCATATATTGAACCTTCAGATATGCCTACTGAGTCATTAATGCCTGAGAGTCGTGAAATTCAAACTACTGATGATTTGGCCAATGTTACTAGTGCTAATAGTGACAATAGTGATAATAGTGACAATGACGTTGAAACATTGCAGTCGGCAAGTGCATTAGTTGTTGCAGCGGGCACTGCGCAAAATAATCCTGAGTCATTGGCAGCAR
>NZ_VKHR01000078.1 GCF_009663145.1 Shewanella sp. TC10 | reverse complement strand
GGGTATCAACAGTAATACCCTCTTGGTCGGGTGTGGGTGGAAAACCCACGACCTTGATTTAGATTCTATTCAAATAGAAATCATTAGCTGACTAAAGCTGCTAACAAGTTTTGGAGCCACCAATTCAATACTTCATTTACATATACTCAATTTCAGTAGGCCATGGCCAGACTCACGCGATTTTCTCGATTGCCTCAATTCAAGTTAAGTATTCAATCCTTTAAAAGATTTTTTAATCTAGCWATAACAAATGAATCTTCGGGCTCAATAGACTCCGTTGGAAGTGTCCGAATGCGTTGAGCTAATTTGCGTGATGGAGGCAGGACGCCGACATAGCCTCAGTTGAGCCAGGGATGGCGAATCTGAGGCGATAGCAAATTCGCTCATTTAGCATGAGGAACAACACTTCGTCGGAGCGGCAAGGGATATCGAAAAGGGAAATGCTGTTGTTTCCCTTTCGTCTGGTGTGGGCGAAGCGCCACGACTTTGATCTTAATCCAAACAGAGTTTGGAAAATAACAGAGCAGCTGCAGTCTGGTGTCGGAGAAGCGCCACGACCTTGACCTTAATCCAAACAGAGTTTGGAAATATAGGTACACCTTGACTTAAATCCAAACGAAGTTTGGAACAAAAGGTATCCAACTAATTCAACCCATTCTCAACCTTAAAAATCACAAGTTCCCAAATTCAGAATGCGTTGCAGAATGCATTTCAAAACAAATAAATAATTCATCAAATGCTGTAAGTTACTGTATTTAGGTGCAAATAAAAGTTGGCACTCACTGTGCATTATCAAGTCACATCCTGATAACGAATAGCGAGATGCCAATATGCAAAAATTCAAAGCAAGAACATCACACACGAAAACAGTAGCTGTTAATCCACTGAATTCCCAAATTATCAATATTCTTGGTTTTAGTAGTATTGCTATTGGTACTAGCATGGCGTTATTTAGCGCTAATACCAATGCCGCTGAAGCCTTTGAAGCGTGTCCTACCGAAGCCTTTATCGTTCAAACTCCTTCCGGTGTACCAAAAACATTTGGTGTTGAACTCGGCACAGGTAGTTATGTTGTGTTATCGCCAGATATGGGGATCAACAAATCACTCAATGGTGTTGGTTTTAGTTATCTTGATAACTACCTCTACGGTTGGGATTACGAACATGGCACCGTGGGTAAAGTTGGGGCTGACTATCAAGTTGAGCCAATGACGATTAACAAGGATACCGCTGCTGCATCTGCGGGTAACTTTTATGTGGGTGACGTCGCCATTAACGAAAACGTTTGGTACGGCTATCGTAAAGGTAAGGGGTTATTTACCGTCCCGCTTGATGGTAATGACCACCCAATGAATATTGTTCCAGGCAGTAAAAACAATGCCACTTATAACGTGACTGATTTTGCCTTCCATCCAACCAATGGCTTTTTATATGCAGTGACCAATGGTAGTACAGGTAAATTAATCAAAATTGACCCAAGTACCGGTGCTTCAGAAAATATTGCCACTGTTATTACTAAAGATAGCGGTAGCTTTACTTTTGGCGCGCAGTTCTTTGACCCAGACGGTAACCTTTATTTAAGTAACAACGGTGATGGTAACGTCTATAAAGTTAACGTGGATAGTGACGACCCTGCGGCTGAACTTTTCTCTTACGGTCCGTCTTCAACCTCTAATGACGGTGCCCGTTGTGCGCTTGCTGAAGTGCCTGTGGGTGACAGTGTCGATTTTGGTGACGCGCCAGATAGTTACGGCACCTTAATTGATTCAAACGGTGCCCGTCACGGCATCATTGCTGGCATGTCTTTAGGTAGTATCGTGGATAACGAAGCAGATGGTTATCCAGCACCACTTTCTGATGATGAAAGTGATGGTATCGATGATGATGACGGGATCAGTATGCCTACTGGTTTTGAAGTCGGTGAGTCAGCAATGTTAATTGTCACCACCGAAGGTGAGGGCGGTTTCTTAAATGGCTGGGTTGATTGGGATCAAGATGGTGAATTTGATGCTGAAGAAAAAGTGATTACAGCTCGCTCGTTAAGTGCTGGTACCACGACTTTATCTATTGATGTACCTAACTGGGCCAAAACAGGTGAGACATGGTCACGTTTTCGCTTCAGTTCAGTGGCGGACTTACTGCCTAATGGTGGTGTAAGTGATGGTGAGGTGGAAGATTACCCACTGACAGTCACTGAAACTGGGATTTCCATTAGCTATTATCCGTCTTCGTCTGAGTACACAACACTTGCCTATGAGGATTTATATCCGAACCAAGGTGACTTTGATATGAACGATGTGGTGATGCAATTACGTATCAGCCAGTTCAGTAAAAATGACATGGTGCGCCGTGTAGCATTTGATGCTCAGTTGGTTGCAATGGGCGCTGCTTACCATAATGGTTTTGCAGTGCAGCTACCTGAAATTGGCCGTGGTAACGTTCAAGAGTCGGCGATTGATTGGAGCATGCAAGGCGTTAAACAAACAGCGTCTCCATTAGAGGAAAACCAAACTAATGCGGTACTCGTGTTTAGTGAAGACTTATGGCAACACGCCACGCCAGGTAATGGTTGCTTATATTTCAGAACAGAGCCTGGTTGTGGTACTCAGTACCGTGCGACATGGCAGATGACAGTGCCTTTCATTGATTCAGTTCATGTTGATGATATGCCTGAATTCCCATATGACCCATTTATTTTCGCGACGCCTGGTACCGATCATGGCTTGGCCGCTAAAAACATCACAGATGGTCAAAACCCAGGCCGTAAGCTAGAAATCCATTTGAAAAATAAAGCCCCAACGGATTTATTTGATACGCGCTTTTTGGGTATGCATGACGATGCTTCGGCGGCTTCACAAGGCCAGTATTTCCAAGACCAAAACGGTATGAGCTGGGCGATTGAGGTACCTGACACATGGCAGCATCCTGCTGAGTTACAACGTGTTGATAATGCCTACATTGAGTTTATTGAATTTGCCGCAGATGCAACAGGTGAAACCAAGCCTTATTGGTACCTAAATGCAGAGGATTCGTTAATTTTCAAAGACTAGTTTTTAAAACTGACTCTAAAAAATGAGTGCTTAACGAATTACAGCAAATACAAACACATTGAATTTAAGTCATAAACGGAATTTAAAGGTAACTATTATGAACACATTAATGAACAGTAAAACGCAAGAAAGTGCCTCAGCAGCTCAACACACTCAGCAGCCAGCGCACTCGGTTAAAACCTTAAAAGTCAGCGGCATTGCGATGGTATTACTACTGACACAACTAACCGCATGTGGCGGAGGCGGTGGCGGAGATGACAGTTCTCCAGCACCAGCAGCGTCAACACCGACTACTACGACAACGACGCCGACAACACCAACGACGCCTACTACCCCAACGACACCGGAGACGCCAGTTGACCCAGATCCTGAAACACCGCCAACTGAGCCAACGCCTCCAGCAACTTCGATTGATGACTTAGTGGTAGATGCTGACTTTGATTTGCAAGCGGCGTTTAATCTAGCCATTAGTGTGGGTCTTGATTCAACCAAGCGAGGATATTTTTCGCTTTGCGATCAATATGAGCAAAATGGTGCAGAAATTACGGTGAACTTTGAATCATGTTTATTACGTGGTGCGCTTAATGAAGGCAGCCTAGGTGAAGATTTGCTGGTGGCGAACCATCAACAACACTTAGTGGCAGTCGTGTGGTTTTATAATGGTTCAGATCCAATATATCAAATGTGGTCTTACGATATGGAAGCTGATGAGCAAACCTTAACCATTAACTAGTTACAGCTAATGTAACCATGATTCAACCAACTCATTCGAGATAAAAGTTGAACGCGTTAAAATCCCCTGAGCATCACATTAAGATGATGCATAAGGGGATTTTTTCATCTGACTAAATAAGCTTACTCAACCGCTTGAGCTTGCTTATTTTGTACTTGATTAGCTTGTACTTTCTTATCCAGTAGCTGTGTACTTTTAGCGGCGCTCCAATCCCCGCCTAATGCTTTATTGACTAAAATAAGGTTACTGGCAATATTGAGCTGAGCCACTACTAAACCGTCTTGCATTAAGTTGTCTTGCCTTTGCGCATCTAATACTTGTAAGTAGTCGATTAAACCTGCTTTATACAAGCTTTTGGCTTTACTTACCGCAGTTTGAGTTTGGTTGGCAGCTGCGTTTAATTGCTGATAAAACTTAAGGCTATTGCCATAGCTCATTAGGCTGGTTTCAACTTCATTAAACGCATCGTTCACGGTTTGTTGGTAACCTAAGCTCGCTTGCTTAAAGCGAGACTCTTGCAGGTCGACCATAGCTTGACCGCGGCCGCCATCGATAATATTCCACTTAACACCTATCCCGCCCATCCATGAGGCTGAGCCTGAGCTAAACAAGTCATCGGCATTTTTAGCCAGTGTGGCAGGCGATGCGGTAATAAAAAAGCTTGGGTACTGTGCTGCAATACTGGCACCGAGCTCTTCATTAATGGCCGCCATGTCACGCTCTGCAAAGGCAATGTCGGTGCGACGTTTTAATAAATCAGAAGGTAGCCCCACAGGAATTTGGCCAGTGACTAAAGGCAGCGGTGCTTGACTAAATTTATGGGTTACCTGAGACGGATGTTGACCTAATAGTGTTGCTAGTCGATATAAGTGCACTTTTTCAGCGGTCTCAAATACCGTCTGGGTAGCTTTTACTGTGGCTAACGCGGCACTGGCATTGGCTAAATCGAGCTCTGAACCATAACCGCTTTTGACTAAGCTTTTTACCATATCTAGGGTTTGTTGCTGCTCATCAATATTACGTTTTGCAATGGCTAACCTTGCTTGTGCGCCGCGATATTGCAGGTAGTTATGCACCACATCGGCAGTGATTAAGGTCACCATGCCTTGTTGAATAATTTCTGCCTGCTCTATGCGAATACTGGCTGCGTTACTGAGAGAATCAATTTTGCCAAAAATATCCATTTCCCAGCTGATGTTCGCGCCTACAACCGTGCCTTGATAATCGTTATCTAATGCCAGTTTTTGCCCACCTAAGTTGATCCCAGATACAGCGCCACCTAGCAGAGGATCTTTCTCAGAGATGCCATAGGAAAAACCACCCGCACCGACCGACACTGTGGGAATTTTAAAGGACGATATACTCGTCTCGTAAGCTTTTGCTGACTGAATACGCTGGGCAGCTAATTGAATGGTGATGTTTTGTTGCTGCACCTGTTCAATTAATTGATCAAGTTGCGGATCGTTAAACTTTTTCCACCAAGCATCGTGCTCGATATGACTTTCACCTTGAGTGGCATCATGTAAGTACACAGCATCTACAGTGATGGTGTCGTTGACTTGATAGTCTGGAGTCATACTACAACCAGTGAGTAATAGGCCAATAAGCAGAGATAGATTACGCTTTTTCATTGGCAACCTCCTGAGAGTCATTTTTAAAGAATAGTTTGTAGAGTGCAGGCATAAGCAACAAGGTTAAAAAGGTCGCTACAAATAAGCCGCCGATAATGGTTGCTGCCATTTGATCGAATAATAGATCGCTAAGCAGTGGCACCATGCCCAGTGCAGTTGTTAATGCCCCCATCGAAATCGCCATAGTACGGTTTAGTGTGGCTGATAAGATTGAGTCATCCAGTGATTTACCATTGCGTCGCTCTAGTTCAATTTGGTCCGCTAATACAATGCCGTTTTTAATGATCATTCCCGACAATGCAATTGCTCCGACTAATGCCATAAAGCCAAAGGGCTTATCAAAAATCAGCAAGCTCCAACAAACACCCATACCAGCCAATGGCACAAGCATAAAGATGATGGTGGGTTGTCGATAAGCACTGAACAGTGCCATTAAGATGACCACCATAATCAGTAATGATTTGGGGGTTTGTTTAATTAAGTCATCAATGGCTTCTTTTTCATCAGCATATTCACCGCCCCACTCAAGCTTGTAACCTGCTGGCAGTTCAATGGCTTCAATTTGACTACTGATTTCGTTGCGCACTTTGCCAACGGCATCGCCCACAACGCCAGCTTGCACTGTTAGGGTGGGGACGCGATCACGGCGCCACAACATGCTTTGCTCACCTTGTATTTCAAAGGAGTCCACCACGTGGGCTAAAGGCACACTGTGTAAACCCATAAATGAGCGCACGGGAATATCGCCAATATCGTCAATACTGGCATTGGTGGATTTAAATAAAATCGGCATTAAGGTGTCGTTTTCACGAAGCTGGCCAATGGTTAATCCGTCAGTGGCGCGCTTGAGAGCTAAGGAAATATCGGTGCGATTAATGCCTGCCAATCTTGCTTGCTCTTGGTTCATGACTGGGATCATGACCTTGCTTTCTTGGCGCCAGTCATCACGAACATAACGAGTATGAGGGTGCTGGTTAATGATGCTCTGTGCTTGCTCTGAAAGCTGTTGTAATACCTTATGGTCAGGGCCAGAAAAACGCGCTTCGATATTAAACTTGTCTTTGGTTGCGAGTTTGAGATCCCTAAAGCGTGGCTGCGCTTGGGGGAACGTGTTAGCTAGCCAAATATTGCCATCGGTTACCAGTGAGGTGATATCTTCAAATTTGTGGGTATTAATTAAAATTTGCCCATAACTGCTGTCCATAGGTTCAGGCTCTACAGTCACTGAAAAACGTGGTGCACTCGCGCCAATAGAGGTTGAGATACTGCTTACCTCTGGGCGCGCCATTAACCATTTTTCAATCTGTTGCATATCGCTTGAAACATCTTCAATACGACTGCCGTTGGGGAGCCAATAATCAAGGAACACCATGGCTCGGTCAGAACTTGGGAAAAAGTTAATTTTGATTGATGGTACAACTGTTGCGGTAACGGCCACAGCCACAACAACCCAACTGATGGTGTATTTAGGGTGACGAATAACCCATTGCACTGCCAAGCTCAATTTGGTCATGAATAGGTTGGGTTTGTCTTCGCTATCCTTCACATCCACTTTAATGAATGCCCAACACATCAGCGGCGTTAATGTCATGGCAATAATCCACGACAGTAATAATGAGCTACCTAGAATTTGAATGATGGAGATTGAAAACTCAGATGCATCAGTCGTTGAAAACACCACAGGCGCTGCGCCCATAATGGCAATAATTGTCGCGCCTAAAAGTGGCAGTGCAGTTTCGCTAATACAACTTTTAGCAGCTTCCAGTCTGGCCATACCTTGTTTAAGTTTACCGGCAAACATATCGGTAATCACAATGGCGTTATCAACCAACATACCTAGGGCAAGGATAAATGAGCCCACAGACACCCGCTGTAAATCCACCCCTGATACGTTCATATAAATAAGCGTAAATAAGATGGTAAACAGTAAGCTTGAACCGACAATAGCTGCACTGCGCCAGCCCATAAATATCAATAGCACCACGACCACAATCGCAATACTTTCGATAAGGTTAGACACAAAGCTCGTAATCGATTTATGCACTTCTTCAGGCTGAAACGCGATAGTGCTAATGGTCACACCGACAGGCAATTCCGCTTGATAGTTGTCAATAATATTAAGTAATTCTTCACCAAGAGACACCACGTTTATGCCAGAAACAGGGCTCACCGCTAGGGTGACGGCTGGCTCGCCATTAAAGCGACTTTGAGTTAATGCAGGTTTTTGATAATCATAATAAATATCGGCCACATCACCGAGGCGAACTAAGCCACTGGATAGCTGGCCTACACCGGTTTTAATTGATAGGTTTTTGATGTCTTCGATGCTATTAAACGCACCGCTTTGGGCGACTCGTACTCGCTCAATACCCACTTCAAAGCTGCCCGCATCAAGGGACATGTTTTGGCTATTGAGTTGGTTAAGCACTTGGGCTGAAGATAGCCCTGATTCGGCAATTCGCTCATCACTGATATCGATATTGACCACGCGGTTTTGCACCCCGTGAAGCTCGATTTTTTTAATGCCTTTGACTTCTTTTAAACGGCGCTGCAATTCTTCAGCGTAGTGCTTAATTTGATATGCTTCGGCGTCGTTACTGTGAATCGCGAATAGCATGCCATAGACTTCGGAAAACTCATCTTGAACTATGTTTATCTGCGCTTGTGGCGGCAGAGCTAACTTAATGTCATTAACTTTACGTCTCAGTAAATCCCACTCTTGGGGTAAATCACTTGATGCCGTCTGACTCACTAAGTCGACAAATATCATCGACACGCCAGGTTTAGACAGTGACCTAAGGGTCTTTAATGAAGCCATTTCTTGCAGTTTAGTTTCGACTTTGTCGGTCACTAAGTTTTCGACTTCACTGGCCGATGCGCCAGGGTATAGGGTCACGACCACAGCAGTTTTAACCGTAAAAGAGGGGTCTTCTAATTTACCTAAGTCGAAGTAAGAATAGATCCCAGCAATAACAGCCAATACTGTAAAGAAGGTAATGAATACCCGCTGACGAATTGCAAATTCAGCAAAATTCATGGCTATTCTCCTAACTCAACAAGGTTGGTCGCCACCTGACCTTCAGACAAGAATGATGCCCCTGCAACAATTACGGTTTCATCTCCTGATAAGGTGTTGTTATTGGCGGCAACGACACAGCTTTGATTTCTACCTGTCTTAGTCACATTGACTGCCACACGCTTAACTTGCTGTTCAACAAGGGTGGCAATAAAAATGGCATTGTCTTGACTGATGAGTGCAGTAGAGGGAAGGCAAATACTATTAGGGTCGATGGTTTCATCATTTAGGCGCACATTGACGACTTTGCCTGGGTATAAACTGTCATTTGATTCGGTGATTTCAATGGTGGCGCTAAAGGTGCGTTTAATCGGATCGGGAATCGTGGTGATTTCAGTGACTTTACCGTTTAGCTGAGTGGTCATATTGTTTGCGGTAACGTTTGCTGTTTGATTACGGTAAAACACATTAAGCTGAGCTTCAGGAATATCCACAATGGCATTAAGACGGTTTGGCTGATGAATGGTCGTGAAGGCAACACCTGGGATCACTTGTTCATAATTATCGAACTGTTTGCGTCCAATAACACCATCAAATGGAGCTTTAAGCTCAGTGTAACTTAGGGCATCTTTAGCTTGCTGTAAGTTGAGTGTGACCACATCAACACCGGCTTGAGCGCGAACCACCCCGGTTTCAGCCCGCTGTAGACTGATATCTGAAATGGCATTGTCAGCACTGGCCATTTTAGTTCTTTCAAGCTCATCTTCAGCAAGTTGTAAGCTGGCTTGCGCCTCAGCTAAGCGGGCCGTCAGTTCATTGGCTCTTACTTGATAGTCATGGGGATCAAGTCTTGCGATCACTTGACCAGCTTTTACGCTATCACCTTGTTCAAACAGTAACTCGTTTAAGGTTCCAGAAACTCGAAAAGACAGATCTGCTTTTTCTTGAGCTTCAACAACGCCAGAAAACCGCAGTGAATGCTGATCCATATGCTTATCGAGTTGTATTACAGAAATCGGTTGCATGGTTTTAATCGCGACAGAAGTGGGCTCACTGCAAGCAGACAAAGTCAGTAAGCAACAGCTGATAACTGATAATGTGGTGGTTATGGATTTCATTGTGTATTCCCTCAAAAATTGATGGCTCATTCTAAGGGGATACAAACTGAAACATTAGAGGGCTATTCTGAGTTTTATTGTCCCCTTTATTGAGACAATAAAACGAGCCTGCAAATGTGTGAGAATCATATTAGTTATTATTTTTAAGGTTTAGCTGTGTTGTTTTTGTTTTGCTTTGGCGTCTTTTTAGTAAGACTTAGTTGTGTGATGTGATGTGTAATAAGGTTTTTTAGATAAGAAAATTTTACATTGTAATTCAAAGATTTAACTAATTTAATTGTCCCGTTTTTTGAGACTAAGAGAATCATTTATAGGGGTTTATTAAGCCCTAATCACTTTTATAAGATGTGATTCATCAACCAGATAGGTTGGTTCGAATAACACATTGAATTAAAGGTGAATATGATGACCAAACTTTATAAAGCAGTCTTATTAGCAGGTGTGATGGCCGGTAGTACTTCAGTGGCTCAAGCTGCAGACATCGAATACTTTGTCGGTGGTGCTGCAGGTTACCAAACTGACACCATTAAAGGCGACATTAAGAAAGATACTGAAGACATGTCATGGCAATTGCGTGCGGGTGTATTGATCAACGAACAGCACCGGGTAACAGGTACGTTTGGTTACATGGAAGACAAGTTCTCTGTAGCTGGTAGCGACTATAAGCAAGAGCAATACAGTTGGTTAGTGTCTTACGATTACCTGATCCCAATGCATAAAGATGCGAACTTCTTCGTAGGTGTTGTTGCAGGTGCAAATGACAATAAAGTGGCAGGCAGAGCATCAACGGATTTTGTTTATGGTGGCCAAGTTGGTTTGCAATATAAATGGAATGAACACTTTTCTTCAGATTTAGGTTATCGCTACCTTGAGCAAGATTACAGCGAAAATGGTATCGATATTGAAAACAGCCAACAGGTTTATTTAACCTTGGATTATAAGTTTTAGCAGGCTCTAAACTCCCCTGATGATAAAGCACCCATTGGCTTTATTTATGAGTCTATTTTGTAGCTTTTTTAAGGTTACTTTGATGGGTAATGCATTGATAGACATTTCATCGATATAGAGTGCATCGATGGTTACCCTTTTAGCATAAGACCTAGACTAGATTTGTGCACTAGTCCTTGGTGTTATGCTTTTTTTGTTTACTACGAAATTCGGTTTCGGTATCAGCTAAAGCTTCTGCCATTTCAGCGACGGTGTTAATGAATAGCTTTGCTGCTGAAGATAGGTGTTTTCTGCTTGGGTAAACGAGAAAACACTCAAATGGCAGTGACTCTAGTTCAGGCAATATGCTAACAAGCTGCCCTGACTCCACTGATTCAGCCACGATACTATATGGCAAGATGGCAATCCCTGAACCCGCATGACAAAAATTAATTAACGAATTAATCTCATTGGTAATAATGCTGTATTTCAAATCAATACTTTGATTATTTAAAGTAATTTGTGACTCAACAGAACCATCAAACTCCCTTCTACCAATAAATACGTGCTCATTGAGGTCTTCAATGGTGTTAATTGGTGGGCGATTGTCTAAGTAGCTTGGAGCTGCGTAGAGTTTTAATTTGAAGGTGGTAAGCTTTTTAGCAATAAAACTGCTGTCGTTTAGCTCGCCCGTGTACAGCACAAAATCTAACCCTAGACGAGTTAAGTCCCGGTAGCCGCCATTTATCATAAAAATATCGAGCTGAACTTCAGGGTATTGTTGGACAAATTCAGCAATATGGCGTTGGAGCAATTTATCGCTATAGGGAATTAAGCCGATACGGAGTTTACCTTGGAATTTTGCTTGCTGATTACGCATGACATGAGCGGCATTTCTTAGCTGATCGACTAAAGGCTCAACTTGTTGCAAAAACTGCTCGCCATTTGGGGTCAACGACATGGCGCGTGTGGTGCGAACGAACAGCGGCGCACCTAAGTGTTTCTCAAGATCAGCTATGCGGCGACTGACTAAGGCGCGTCGGGTATCTAATGATTCAGCCGCTTTTGAAAAACTGCCTAATTTGGCTACGGCGATGAATAACTCTAAGTCATTGATGTGCATATGCTGTTCTTAATATTTCAGGCTATAGTGCAGTGTAGTTATTTGGCAAAGATATTGTCAATTTAGGCCTGTGATTTCGTCGGTGGGTTCACAGCTTTAACTGGTCTGTTTTAGACACGCTGAATGATCCTCAGTTGTTTTTGTGGTGAGTTATATCGGATAATATCAAGATTATCAGCGCGAGCACTTTTCACTTAAGAGAATCAACATGACTATCGAACGCATGGAAACTAAAACCCGAATGAGCCGCATCGTAAAACATAATGGCACTATCTATTTATGTGGCCAAGTTTGCCAAGATGCCACTAAAGACATCACCGAACAAACCCAAACCATGTTGGACAAAGTTGAAGCGTTATTATTACAAGCGGGAAGTGATAAAAAGCATATGCTGTCAGCCACAATTTACGTTAAAGACATGTCTTACTTTGCTGAAATGAACGCGGTTTGGGATGCATGGGTGATAGAAGGCTATGCTCCAGCGCGTGCTTGTGTTGCGGCTAAAATGGCACGTGAGGCACTATTGGTTGAAATTTCTGTCGTGGCTGCTGAAATTCAGGCTTAATATAGTTTTATGTCGATAGGGCAATGAATCGATTTAGATCTCAGCCCCATTGTTAGCCATCAGCATTCAATTCCCTCAAGTAGCCTCAGGCTACTTGAGTCTTGCTCGAATAACCATCGGTAGGTTAATTCGTTTGGCTATTACTGTGCGACCATAATAAAGATTGAAAAAACTCGCGCTTTCATGAGCGGTGATAAGGTAACCGCTTGATAATTTATATGAGCAAGAACGTGACTTTTTGATTGTAAAGTTTGATCACTTCCAAACTCACTTTTGGACAGTTTTGAGTTAAGACAAAATACAAATCTAAATTTTTCGAATTAGTTTTATTCATTAATCTGTTTGGCAAGATAAACTAAACACCTATTTCTCAAAACCCAGAATACTATAGCTATCCTAGAGTATGACTGCTTGCACTGTGCAAATTTATTAACCTTTTATTTAACCACAATAGGAAAATGTTGCTGTAAAAAGTCCATCACATGCGGGACATATTTATCAGTGTCAAACACCGGTGCACTATGGCCAACACCTTCCTCTATGTAGAGCTGATTTAACACACCTTGCTCATCAAGTAAGGTTTTAAGCATTTCACTTTGCGATAAAGGGACTTGTTTATCTAAAGTGCCATGAAGCATGATAAATGGCGGTGTTTTCATATTGATATAACTTGTTGTAGAGGCTTGTTTAGCTATATCAGGTACATTTTTTGGAATATCTCCTAGAAAGCGAGCTACTGATGATTTTTTACTGGACTTTGTAGCCGCTTTTTTACCTGAACCATTATTGGATTTTCTAGCAGGCTTGTTACCAAGCTGTATCATATCTGTAGGGCCAAAAAAGCTAACAACGGCTGAAACCTGATAACGAGGTTTTTCATAAAAATCAACGTTAGCAGAGGTGTTGGTTGCGCCAATTAATCCAGCTAAATGCCCCCCTGCTGAACGTCCCATCATGACTACATTATCAGCTGTAATTTGATATTGTGTTGCATTAGCTTGTAGGTAATTTATCGCATCATTAATATCGGCTACAGGTGCAGGGAAAGTAGCCTCCGTGCTTAAACGATAATTCACCGATGCTAAAGCATAACCTGCATTGATAACTGAATTTAAAAGTAACGGATTCTTATTAGGAAGCGCATCTTTTGAACCACGCTTCCAAGCTCCACCATGAATCCAAATAAGTAATTTATATGGTTTGTCACTGCTGGCTTTAGGTCGATAGAGGTCAAGCTTAATGTCTCGGTTTTCAATGGTTTTAAATACTATGTCTTTCTGAACACTGAACAATGTGCTAGTGCTCAAAGTGTTCGCTAACTCAGTAGTATCATTTGCCTGAGACGTAGATATACCAAGAGCTGACAACAGTATAAATTTTAGAATTATTCTCACAGGTTTTCCTAAATTAAAAAGAGACTTCAGCAGCTAGCCAGTAACGACGCCCATCTTCGATATAGCCAAATTCGTCATAATTAGTATCTTCATCAAATAGGTTGTAAATCCCGCCCATTAGTTTGAAGTTACCTTTAATTTGCCAAGTCGCACCTAAATCAACATAGGTAATTGCTGGTGCAATATATTGAGTTCGTGAACTTGTTGTTGTCGGCTCAGATTCTTTACCTCTGTAGGTAACACGAGCCCAAGATTGCAGATCATCCTTAATTTGCCAATCAGCATTAACAGTCATTAGATGTTTGGGGGTTTGAGTTAGTGGCTTACCTTCATCTTCACCTGATTTTTTTTCTGAATAGGTGTAAGTGTAGGTCGAGCTTAATTTTATCGAGTCTGAAACTCCCTTACTAACGGAGTATTCTGCACCATAAGTAGTGGCGTCTTCAATATTGACATACGTAGAGTCACAACCACGTGAGCCACAGTTAGTATCGAGCTCTAACTTGTCAATTTTGTCTTGAAAGTCACTGTAATAAACTGTGAGACTGGTATTAAAATCATTATCTCCAGCATAGTAAAGTCCGACTTCACTGTTAACAGACTTTTCAGGCTTTAGATCTGGATTACCAAAAACTGAACAATTACCACTGCAGCTTTCTTGAGCCCAACCTTCTTCCATTTCAGTTAAGCTTGGAGCTCGATACCCTGTTGATACGCCCCCCTTTAAAGTCCAGTTTGTATCAACACTCCACACACCGTAAATACGTGGACTAAGTTGTGCATCAAAGACATCATTCTTGTCGAATCGTAGCCCTGTTGTTAACGCAAAATCATCAGTGATATACCATTCATCTTCAGCAAATATCGACCATTGTGAATTAGTAAATACATAATCCTCAGCAAAATCGGTTAGCTCTTGATGTTCATAGCTTGCACCAATAGTCATATAATGTGAGTCAAAAATGGGAACAGACCACTGCGTGTTAAAACTGAGGTTTTCTACTTCTAATTCACCACCTTCATTTTCAACGACTTCATTATCTATATATGAAGTACCAGAAGCCCAGTCATAGTTACCTGAATGCGATAAGCTGATTGACTGACGATTATTATCGCGTACTGAGTCAGAGGTTTTAGACTTTCCTTCGGTGGTGACTCGTTGTTGCTCATGATGGGTAAAATCAAGTGAAAATGTATCATCATCAGTTGGTGTTAAATGCAAAGATCCACGATAGCTTCCAAGCGTTTTACCGCCATAGCCATATAAAATTTCATCTTCTATTCGCTCCTGATATAAGCCAGAAAATGAAGTGCTCAACAACCCATTAATTAATGGGCCAGCAAGATTAACTTGGCCTTGATAAAAATCACCTGAATCAGAATTTTCTTGCAATGTAGCTTCAGCACGAACACTGCCATGCCATTCTTTATAATCTTTACGGGTAATAATGTTAATCACACCGCCAATGGCATCTGAGCCATATAACGTTGACATAGGCCCTCGAACAACTTCAATACGATCAATTGCGCTAAGAGGTGGTAGCCAATCTTGCTCAAAGCCCCCGCTACTATTTTGTTGAGTTTCACGGCCAGATTGTTTGCGACCGTCAATTAAAATAGCCGTATATTCGGCAGGCATACCACGAATAGAAATATCTTGAGCTGATCCACCACCAGTAACAGTAACACCAGGAACATCACGCAATGCATCGGTAAGATCTTTATAAGCGCGATTTTCAAGTTGTTCGCGAGTAATTAAGCTTATCGATGCAGGTGCTTCAGTTATCGCTTGCTCAAACCCTGAAGCAGTGACAACAATTGTTTCCATAACGTCGTTTACATCCCCCATATCTTCCTTTAGCTCGTTGGCAGCGCTAATGACAGGAAATACAAGACAAGCGGTAGCAAGAGATTTTGCAATAATTGAGTGACGAAAAATATGAATAGTTGTCATTTTAGCTCTACATGATATAAAAGTTGCACTTGATAATCATTCGCATTTAATCAGTTAAAACTTTTCAATTCAAGTGTAACTTTATCGTAAAAATAGAATGTCGCTATGCCATAAATGCATAGTGGTTAGCTGTATATGCTTTTGTGAGCTAGCTCACTCAATTTTAGGAAGTAACAAGGAGATGCTGAAATGACAGCTAAGAGTCAGTATTTTGACCTACATAAAGTGATTTAAATATCTCACGAACCCACTCACACATTGGGTCGTCATTAAACCGCTTGTGCCAATATAAGTAGACGTGTTGAAAACTTAAATGAAGCTCCTCAGGTACCTCACGAGTTATAAGGCGGGGATCATGACAAGCTTCTTCAGCAAATGGGGTCGGTAAATGGAAAATAATATCTGTTTCTGCCGCAATACTTGGTGCAGCACCAAAATTGTTAACTTGAACAGGTGCTGATAAACGATGTTTTTTATTTGCTAAGCCTAATTCTTGGTATTTATGTTCAAATGAGAGTTTCTTCTCCCCTTGCAATGAAGTTTGGCCGAAATGAAATTCTGCTAATTTTTCTGGTGTCAGTTCTTCATTAGCTAAAGGGTGATCACGGCTCATTAATAGCCTAAAAGTTCTAGAGGCTAAAATCATGCGATAGATATTTTGTTCTGCATTAGGCGGCTGATGGGATGACAGAGCAAAATGAACATCACCTTCAACTAAAGCATCAAAGTGACGTCTTGGCACAGAATCAATACTTACCACTAAACTAGGTGCTTCTTGACGAATTCTTGCAATGACTTTAGGCATCAAGGTATTGATTTGTGGTAGTAAACCATAAATTTTTACTGTGCTACTTACTGTTTTAGGATCAAAAGATTGCTTATGAATAAGTTTTTCAAGATTGATAGTAATAGTATTGATATCATCCTTAATTGATTCGGCTTTTGGCGTTAATTCATAGCCATATTTCTTACGAACCAATAACTCATCATCAAACAGCACTCTCATTTTTTGGAGTGTACGACTAACTGACGATTGATTCATGTTTAATGACATCGCCGTATTTGAAACGTGCTTCTCTTCTAGTAAATGCTTTAATACGAAAAGTAGGTTTAAATCTATTTGGGAAAGATTCATAAGCTTATAATGTCCAGAAGAAAAATCACTTGTAATATTTTATGTGTTGAACTTAATTTTTGATTTCAATTAATTACATATATAGTAAGTGATAATCAAACCTCAATTTGAACAATATACTAACTATGCTGCTCTCTATAATCAGCTTCAATTTTTTGTAATATATCCAAGAATTCTTTCAAATGTTGATGCATTAATTTCTCAGCTTCAACAGCATCTTGATTGATCACTGCTTGCACTAAATCGTCATGCAGGCCAGCAGGATGAATTTCATCAGTATCAGGTTTAATTCTATGTGCAATTTTTGCGACTAATTGAATTAAAGATTTATCTATTGCTGTCAAAAAACGATTTCCACACATATCTGCAAGTATGTAATGAACTTGGCTCCTCAAAGAAACCGTTTCAGGATACTCCAGTGAATCATTTTCTCTAGCACAAGCCTCTAAAAGTAAATCTTTAAATTCATCAGTGCATTTTTCTGCTGCTAACCGAGCAACCATAGGCTCTATTTCAAGTCTTGCTTCACAAATTTCTTTGAACGACATTTGATTTAGAAAAAACAAATCTTTTGTTGCAGTAGTTAGGCGCTCGAAGGTCATTTGCTTTACAAAAGCGCCACCAGTTGCCCCCTGTTTTATTTCAACTAATCCATGAGCTTCTAGAGCCTTAATTGATTCTCTTACTACCGTGCGACTAACGCTAAATGTTTCGATCAGTTCACGCTCTGAAGGTAACTTGTCACCAGCAAGGTACTGACTATCGAAAATAGCCGCTTTTAATTGATTGAAAACCTCATCAGAGGCCTTTACTTGCTTGATTGGAGTGAAGTTGCTCAAGATAAACCCTTAAAAATTATTCAAACTTAATAATATCACATCCATATTTATTGAGGAGAGCCATAGATAACATATCTCTCTGGTCAAGATGTTAGATAATTGCTACCACCTAGCGAGATAAGTATAAAAAAACAACATTAACTAGACAGTTTATGTTGCTAAAACTTTATTTTAGTGAGCTCACACTGAAAACAGCTGAATCTGTGACCCTTTTTACAACTTCAAATCAACAAAGTGTACTTACAAAATTAAATGTCATACATTTCACCAATCAAATGTCATATATTTGATATTTAGAAGGGAGATGAAGTTTGAACAATATCAAGCTACCGCAAAGCCCTAAATTCTTAAGCTGGTAAACAAAAATCCAATGCGGTTATAAGCGCATTTAATGTGTTGTTAATGATGATAACCACAGGTAATCGCAGGGTGGAAGGAGTATGAAAATGAGTAAGAACAAAACACCGGAAAGCAAAGTCATGGATCAATATACAAGCCATGTATTGCAAAATGGTATTTCACGCCGAAGCTTTCTGTCACGCGCAGCAATGGGGACGGGGGCTGTTGCATTTACTGGGTTAACAGGTGTCAGAGCGCAAGCTGCTACGGCAAATAATATGGAACATGTTGCTAAAAGCTCAGATGGTGGCGCAACTTTAGACTTCATGCCAAAACCAAAACCGATCAAAGACAGTCAAATATCTTCTACACAAACTTTTGATGTCGTGGTTGTCGGTGCCGGTGCTTCAGGCGTACCTGCTGCATTATCTGCTGCAGAAAATGGCGCTAAAGTTGCTGTACTACAAAAGCAAGCTATTGTGGTCTCCCAAGGTAACACTGGTTCAGGCCTAGATTTACCTAATTGTGACAAAGCTGCTGTCGAAGCAATGGTAGCTCGACTTATGAGTGACAGCGCGCATCGTTGTAGCCCAGACCTTTTAAGAGAGTGGGCTTACAATTCTGGTGAAGCGGTTTCATGGGTAATCGATCGAGCTAAAAAAGGTGGTGCACAAGTTGTTGATCAAGGTACTGGTCCACAGCATGGAATTCATGGTGTTACTGAGCATAAGCTTAATTTCATCACATCATATTTTGGACCTAAACCATATACCACTGGTGATGGTATGCGCGATCTTGCTAAAACAGCAGAAAAAGCTGGTGTTAAATTCTTCTTCAACACGCCTGCAAATCAACTTATTCAAGACAAGTCAGGAAAGGTTATTGGCGTTATTGCACAAAACCGCGATGGTTCTTACCACAAGTTTATGGCTAAAAAAGGCGTCATTCTTTCAGCAGGTGATTACCAAAATAACAAAGCCATGTGTGACTTCTTTATCCCAGACTTAAAGAACTTCGAACGTAAGCAAATGGACCGAAATGGCGATGGTTTCTCTATGGTCTATTGGGCTGGCGGTGTTATCGAACCTATTGGGCACACTAAAATGTTGCATGATTTTGATGCGGGTCCTGCGTCAATGTGTGATATGCCATTCCTTGCAGTTAACCGTAAAGGAAATCGTTTTGTCAATGAAACTGTCGCAATGTCATTGATGAACAACTATTTACGTGATGCAGAAAATGCGGGGCATTACTCTCAAGTATTTGACTCTAACTACATGGAACAAGCTGCAGATTGGCCAGGTAAGCTTTACTCGCCAGAGCAAATGAAAAAGTACATGCCAGAAGACCCAGCTGAGAAAAAAGGTGTTTATGCATCATTAACTAATACTTACTCAGCTAACACACTAGAAGAGCTAGCAGTAAAACTTGAATGCGATCCTAAGACATTCGTTGCCAATGTTAAGCGCTATAACGAACTGTGCAAAACAGGAATGGATGACGACTTTGGTAAGCCTTCGTCAAAAATGGTGCCAGTTCTTAAGCCTCCTTTTTACGGTATTCACCGACGCATGCGCGTTTCAACCCTTTGTTCAGGAATGCTAGTCGATAAGAACCATCAAGCACTTGATGCTGATGGCAATAAGATTGACGGCCTATTTGTCATTGGCAACATGGCTGGCGGTTTTTACGGCGGTGTTGATTACCCACTTACCGTTTTCGGTTTGTCTCTAGGTCGTTGTTACACATTTGGTTATTTAGCCGGAAAGTATGTGGCAAAGCTTTAGTGCATTAACGAACAACAAAGTGGATGCCTGATTTTAGGCAGTCTACCAAATAGAAAAACGGAACTAAAAAATGAAAAAATTAACAATCCACAACATGATGTTTTCTCTTGTATTGAGCATATTTGCAAGTAACGCAATGGCTAATGATGCCCCGTTGTTAGAAGTTACTCATAAAGACGCAGGTCTTGAGTGCAATGACTGTCACGCTAAAAACAAAAAAGAAGAAGTCCGTATGACTCAATGTTTAGCATGTCATGACACAGCTGATTTAGCAGAAACAACAGCTGACTTTGAACCAACAAACCCACATAAGAATCGCCATTTCGATACTGAAACCAATTGTAATTACTGTCATCACCAACACAAAGAGTCGGAAAACTATTGTGTTGGTTGTCATCAACGTTTTGATTTTGTGACCCCGTAATCAATCGACGAAATGTTTTAGCTCATTGATTCAAAAATAATCAAAGTTATACAAGGATGATAAAAATGAACACAAAATTACTTCCATTAGTCGCAGCATGTTTAGTGGCTAGCTCTGCTCATTCAGCTGAGCCTATTGCTAACCTATTTAATGACGCGACCTTTAAAGGCCAGCTACAACTATTTGATTTCCAAAGAGACTTCGATGGTGAAAGCGCCGACAGACGTGACACTTCATTTGGCGGGCTTTTTTACTTGCGATCAGGTGAAGCTAATGGTGTTAGCTTCGGCGGCTCATTTGCCTCAGCGAACCCTATTTGGGACACCGATGACGCTATTTACGGTTTAGTTGGTGGTGGCGCTCCTGGTAGTGCAAACGAAAGAGAATCGGTTAATCGTTTACAAGAGTATTTTGTCAGCGGTAATTGGTACGACACAAAAATTACAATTGGTGCTCAAGAGTTACGGACTCCAATGATGAACCCCTTTCCTTTGAGAGCGATTCCTTTCACTTACCGTGGCGCAAGTGTTAAAAACACCTCAATCGATAACTTAGCAATTACAGCACTGTATATAACAGATTATATGGGCTGGACTGCTGAAGAGTTTGGTAGTGTAGCAGACGGTGTAAAAAGCGAATTTGCCCGTAAGGGAGTTGTCGTAGATGTAGAAGATAACCCAATGCTAGCTTTGGGCTTTGACTATACCTTGCCATTTGAGCAGGTTGAAACTAAAGCAAGCATTTGGCACTACACCATGGAAGATGTGTATAACCAAACCTATTTTAAACTCAATATGAGTGGTGACTTAGGCGCGACGAATTGGTATTTCAAACCTTCTTATTTAAAACAAGACTCACAAGGTAGCCTTAATAGTACAGAAGCAGAGTTTGATACATATCAAGCTGGTTTTCATCTTGGGATGAAATGGAATGGTTTTGATGCAACTGTAAAGTATGTCACAACGGGTGAAGGCGACATCGTGGCTCCTTTTGGTGACGAGAAGGTCATCATTCAACAGGTTGTTCAGTCAGCTAGAGCAAATGAAGATGCATACGCTGCTCAACTAGCGTATCGCTTTGCACCGAGTTCTGCACTCAAAGGAGTAAGCGCATACTTAAATTATGCTAGCTACGAAGTCGATGGTGATGCAAGCAAAGACATCGACGAAACTGACATATCTGTACGTTACGATATGAACGAATATGTGGAAGGTTTGAGCCTGCGTGCTCGTCACGCCATTGTTAATTATGCGACTGGCGATGACCTCACGGACACACGTTTTTACGTCTACTACAAGTTCGAAATCTAAACCCCAATTTCATCATCATATATCCCCATAGMAAAGGGCCGCAGGGAGACGGCCCTTTGCTATGGGGATATATGATGATGAAATTGGGGTTTAGATTTCGAAC
>NZ_VKHR01000038.1 GCF_009663145.1 Shewanella sp. TC10 | reverse complement strand
CCAATGGCAGTAAGGTAAATATTGATGAAGATTTCTCTCGCACCAGTAAGCTATTGCTGGGATAAAGTCACTATGGAACATTTCTATCAACAAGCCGCTAATAGCCAAGTTGATACGATTTATTTAGGTGAAACCGTATGCAGCCGACGTCGTTTGCTCAAATTTAATGACTACCTTGAATTAGCAGTCATGCTTAAAGCGCATGGCAAGCAAGTCGTGTTATCAACGATGGCATTGATTGAAGCTCAATCAGAGCTTACAGAATTAAAAAAATATGTCGAAAATGGCGAATTCAGCATTGAAGCCAATGACATGGCTGGCGTACAAGTGGCTAAACAAGCCAACTTACCTTTTATTTGTGGACCGACAATCAATAACTATAACCGTACCAGCTTAGATTTGTTGCACTCAATGGGCATGAGCCGATTTGTCATGCCATATGAACTTTCAAAAGCCTGGCTCAATCAGGTCATTAATCATCCTAATAAGCCTAATTTTGAAGTCGAAGTGATGGGGCACGGGTTTATTCCATTAGCCCATTCTGCCCGCTGTTTTACCGCTAAACACTTTGGTTTAAGTAAAGATAATTGCGACACAATTTGTCAGCAACACCCCAAAGGCATCTTAGCTCAAACCCAAGAGCAGCAAAACTTATTGCGTCTTAACGGTATTCAAACACAATCGGCAGCCAGTATTGATTTAACGCAAGAGTTGATGGTAATGGAGCAGATGGGGGTAGATTACTTTAGAGTGTCGCCAAGCAGTCTTGAATGCTTAAATATTGTCAATGCACTCGCCAATGAGTTATCCAGTAACACTGAAGACAAAGTATGCTCACCTCAGCTATCAACAGCTAACTCTCAAGCTTGTAATGGCTATTGGTTCGGCCAAGCAGGATTACAACAAGTATAATTTGAGCCAATCTATTTCTTACCTTGTCGGTGGGGTAAAAAATACCACCGACAAATACTCAGCATCCAAAGCCACATTGAAACAATACTGCCCCAAAATAATATCGATAACCACCACACTTCAGGTTTTGGCGACTGCGATACGATAGCTTGGAATAACATACCGTCAGAAATGGGCTTAGCCCCTAAGCTTTCTCGCCAATATTCATGTGACAATATAGCGCCATGAATAATTAATACTAAACAACTTAAAATAAACGGCATGCACAGTGGTGGTTTTCGTTCTATAGCACATTCGACAACACATAAAGCTGCACTTAGAAAACCAAAGTAAATATAAATAGAGACGGCATGCAGATGTAAATGATGAACATTCAGTGGGAATAAACCAATTGCAGCAAGGGAAATAAAAGTCACAATTAATGATAACCACATCAAACCACTGCTGAAGCGGTTACTCATTTGTAACCCAAACAAACAACTCATGGTTAAACTGAGGCTACCAAAAAATAGTCCTCCATTTATAAGTATTGCTGTCGATGACCGATTGTAGGTCCCCAGTTCACTTAATGAAAACTGAAAAAAACGATATTGTTCCCCGTACTGTATGTATTCGAAAGTAACCGATAACACAATACCAAGAAAAAGGCCGAACAAGCCCAGCAAACCAAAGAGGTAAGCTAATCTAGCAATTTTTTCAGTTTTATTAATTATCACTGCTAAGCAACTTCCTTATAAATTCGCATCTATCATACTTAATCGTAATAGATAAAACCTCTACCGACATCTAATCTATAACAATTATATTTAGTATCTGAATTTAATAAAAATAATCTATTTATTTCGAGATTAACAATAACTCAAACCCAAAACGCCCCAAACAATTAAAGTAACACCAACAAAACCCGCCAAAAACAATTTCACAACCTACTGATTACAAACAAATTAATCCGTGCATTTATCACCAAACCCTATAGAATATAGATACGCAAAATAACTCAATAACTATTCGTTAAAGTGAATAGTTTTACATAGACTAGATAAGCAGGTAACCTTGCCTCGCTTAACGCATCATTGAATGGACATTCAACAATTTTCCCACTGGACGGTAAGACACAATCAGCCATAATGATATGGTCAATTGCTAAGGCATATATAAAGTGACTCAAGAAAAACAAAAACATAACATAAAGACAATACTGACCTTTATCATTCCGTCACTGATCGGTTTGTTATTGTTCATGACGCCTATCAGCTATAACGATGCGATTACCATTCCAATTGCAATACTGTCTAAAGCGGTACAAAGTCAATTCGCTGAGGTTTTGCCATTAATCGTCACTTGTATTGTCGTCTTTATGGCTATCATATCGGTATTGACTAAAGTCATTAAGCCAAAGTTGGTGCAAGAGAAGCCTTTCCTAAATACCCTACTTAATGTGTCGCCATTTTGGTTAATCGTTCGTATTTTAGGTGCTGTATTTATTGTACTCACTTACTTAGAAGTAGGATCAGAGGCTATCTATTCAGCCGATACTGGCGCTTTAGTGCTTAATGATCTGTTGCCAGTACTCTTCTCGGTATTCATTTTTGCCGGAATGCTATTACCTTTATTACTGAACTTTGGATTATTAGAGTTTTTCGGCACTATGCTAACCAAGCTTATGCGTCCAATTTTCAACTTACCTGGCAGAAGCGCCATTGATTGTATGGCTTCGTGGTTAGGTGATGGTAGTGTTGGTATCTTAATGACCAACAAGCAATATGAAACCCGTTTATACACCGAACGTGAAGCAGCAGTGATTGGTACTACCTTCTCGGCAGTATCTATTACTTTCAGTTTAGTTGTTATCTCTCAAGTTCAACTTGAACACCTATTTGTACCTTTCTACTTAACTGTGTGTTTAGCAGGTTTTGTTGCCGCGATTATCGTACCTAAGCTGCCTCCATTGTCGTGGAAAAAAGATTTATATATAGATAACACCCCTCGCCACCCTGATGATGAAATGATCCCACAAGGTCATGGTGTTATGTCTTGGGGCTTTGAGCAAGCCTTAAATAAAGCTTCCCGTGCAGGTGGTGTTAAACATGTACTACAAGAAGGCGTTAAAAATGTCGTAGATATGGTATTCGGTATTATTCCAGTGGTTATGGCTATTGGTACTGTCGCTTTAGTATTGGCAGAAAACACGCCAATATTTGACTACTTAGGTATGCCATTTATTCCTTTACTAGAGTTGCTACAAATCCCTGAAGCAGATGTTGCTTCAACCACTATTGTGGTGGGTTTTGCAGATATGTTTTTACCCTCAATTCTAGCTAGTTCAATCGAATCTGATTTAACTCGCTTTGTGATTGCTGCTTTATCTGTTACTCAGTTAATTTACATGAGTGAAGTTGGTGCATTACTGATTGGCAGTAAAATCCCAG
Organism: Shewanella sp. TC10; assembly: GCF_009663145.1. Taxonomy (GTDB): domain Bacteria; phylum Pseudomonadota; class Gammaproteobacteria; order Enterobacterales; family Shewanellaceae; genus Shewanella. The sequence continues at coordinate 47,921 of NZ_VKHR01000038.1, read as the reverse complement.
TAAACTTTTTTGAACTGTTTGTGGTATTCATCCTACGTACTTTAGTGACGTTACCTGTTATTGCACTATGTGGTCACTTACTTGTGTAGCATAACGATTATCGTTAATAAAAAAGGAGCCTAGGGCTTCTTTTTTTATGCGGGTAATTTATCAATTTTTATAATTTAGCCAAGAATGTATTGTTTACTCACCACCATAACAATTGATTAAGCCTTTATTGGCATTCATTTTTATATAGCGTATTCTTTAAAGTAACATAGCTAGCTCTAAGCTCTAAGCTCTAAGCTCTAAGCTCTAAGCTCTAAGCAAAAGGCTTGCTCAGCAGCATCAATAAGTGGATATCATTTTATGGATGAAAGAAGAAAATTCACCCGTACTCTTTTTGCGGCAACGGCTTCAGTGAATATAGAAGATAAAACCTATCGTACAGATATTTTAGACTTGAGTATCAACGGGGCTTTAGTTTCCACCCCTGAAGGACTTGAGGCTGAAGAAGGTCAAAGCGTTGCATTAAGCTTCTTACTCCCAGAATCCGATATTGTATTAAGCATGGACACCGTCCTTGTTCATAAAGAGGTAAACCATTTAGGTTTAGAGTGTCAGCACATAGATTTAGACAGTATTAGCCACTTAAAGCGTATTATCGAGCTCAATATTGGTGATGATGACTTACTACAACGTGAATTGGCTCAGTTAATCAGTCTATAGTGCCTAACCTTAGAGATAGACGTTAGAAATTAGACGTTAGAGATTAGAGTGTAGAGATTCGAACATTAAAGGTAACTAGCCGTTTTTTAACCTTCAATACCTCTATAACCACCAGCTGGTGTCGATAGTTGAAGTCATTGGGTAATCATCATTTTGAAGATGAATAATTTTACGCTCAGACAATCTCGCCTTTAAAATAGAGTCACTGTAATACTTCAAAAACAATTCTTGAAAAGACAAATCATCAGTGGCTTTATTCAGGCCTTTTTCTATTCTTTCAGCAAGCTCTGGTAGATCTTTATTTACAAAAACGTACACAGGCAAGTTATAAACAAGCGCGATATTAGGCTCAATCATTAAATCAGGTAGTTGACGATTTAAACGCTGTTTTTCTTCCCATATCTCATTCACACCTCTCGGGAAATAATCAAAACGCTTTGCATCCAACATGCGATGCAAACTCGTTACTGTCCCCACTTCTTGAGTAGGTAAACGGTTTTGGCGCAACACTTCAATATCAGCCCAATGCATTCCAAAGCCAGCAACAAATGAGTCGCTTAAGTCCTTTGTGCTGCTTACTTGTTGAAATTTTTCTAAATTGTCTTGATGTATCAGTAATAAGCGATACCCAAGTAAGCCTTTAAGCAAAGGAATTTTGATTGGAATAAAGTTTTGCTCACGCTCTTTGCTAGAAGCCAAAAAGGCTATATCTACCTCTCCTTGCTCAAGCATTTTTAAGCCGCGCCCGGGTGTGACTTGTTCAGTAAATTGTAATCTGGTGTCAGGGTAATCAGCTGCAGTTTTATCAAGTGCAATTTTAAGCAACTCGATATGATACTCAAATTGAAAATCGGTTTGATATAAGCGTAATACTTGGGTGGAAGTAGACTTTGCTGAGACATCAGCAATAAAAAGGCAAATAAAAGCAATCCAAAAGGCTTTAAAACAATTGTACAGCGTCATGCTAAGTTACATCACCTTTTAAAATATTTTATAAAACCATACACTTTAAATAACTAACTATTACAATCACTTATAATGCATTTGCAGATAAATTGACTGACTAAAGCTGTTAGGAACCTTCTAAATTTTAAGGCTCTCGATCATAACAAGCGCATAGTATCTTTTTTGTACACACCTGCCTAGTTAAAATTAAACAAGTGTATGGCGCTAGCAAAAGGATGTGTCAACGCAAGCTGACACTTTGAACTAGCGCCTTTCGAGAATGGCTAGGGCCTGTTGATCTTTGCTGGTTAAGTTTTGTTCGAAATAAAAACGTTTTAATCGAGGCGGATGAATTGATGCCTAGTCATCTAAGCAAAATTGATCCAACAAAGAGTAAAACGCTTTTAGTCGAACCCTTCGGGCAGCGTTTGTTGGTCATTTTTACTGCGTTATCGACTTTTTATGTAGAATAACTACACCGCAAAGTCTCTGCCTTGTACAAATGACCAACAATTCGCCGCAAAAACAACCTTGAAAGATCAACAGACCCTAATTAATCAATTCGAGTAACTCATGAATTGTTTTAATAGGATGAATTTTAGCCCCTAATCCTTCCATAGATTTATGGTAGTTTCGGTGTGGAATGTACACTTCAGTAAAGCCATGCTGCACAGCTTCCTTCACTCTTGGTACCCCACTATCAATCGGTCTTACATCACCATTTAAGCTGAGTTCGCCCATAATACAAGTCGTTCTCGGCACCACAAAATCATTCAAACTACTTAATAGCGCTGTGACCAAAGCCAGATCAATACAGGTTTCAGATTCATCAATTTTAAGTCCACCCACTAGATTAAAGTAGGTATCGTGAAATATCTTTGTGCGGGTATGCTTTCTAAGGACACCCGTCAGCATTTTAATCCGATTCATATTAAGGCCAACACAAACACGTTGAGGAAATTCCCCTTCGGTTTCGGTCGTCAAACATTGAATTTCAAGTAATAAATTACGGTTACCTTTGCGAATGCAAGTAATCGCAGCGCCAGGAGACTCAGTGGTTGAACCTGAGAGGAAAATCTCACTTGGGTTATCAACACTTATCATGCCGCGCTCAGTCATTTTAAAGATACCCACGGTATCCACATCACCAAAACGGTTTTTGTTTGCCCTAAGGGTTCTTATTTGGCCATCATTACATTCGATGTGGGTCAAACAATCCACAATATGGATCAGGGTTTGCGGGCCTGCTGTCTCATTATTTTTGTTTACATGGGCCACTAAAAACATGGTCACATTATTCTGTTTACAATACTGAGTTAATGCTTGGGCACTGCTTTTGACTTGAGAAGGAGAACCAGGACTGCCATTGGCTGAGTCAGACACAACTGCCTGAATTGAATCGATAACAGCAAACTTAATTTTCTTGGCATCAAGTTCAGCAATAATGGCTTCTACATTCGTCTCAGCCATCAGATATAAATTGTCTTCGTTATAGTTAAGCTTTAAACGATTCACACGATTTTTAAACTGCGACAAAGACTCTTCAGCAGTACAGTAAAGTGACGGCATATTTTGTGACATACGCGCAATTAAATCAGACAACAAGGTGGTTTTACCTGCGCCAGGATCACCTGAAATGATGTTCACAGAACCGGTTGTCAGTCCACCACATAACACCCTATCAAGCTCACCAATACCAGTGAGGTGCTTTTGCGCTTCAAACTCTTCTACATCACCTAGTTTCTTAGAACCGCCGCCCACAGAGCCCGCATAGCCAGCAACAGAAGCTGTTGATGATTTAACCGCAGCAATTCGAACCTCTGATATCGTATTCCATTCTTGGCAAGCACTGCATTGCCCTTGCCAACGAGGAAAGTCTTGTCCACATTCATTACATACAAACGCTGTTTTATTCTTTGCCATGCTTCACTGTCATTACGTTTATCAAAAAAGAGATTTAGGTTAATAATCAACCGAGCTACATTAAAATGGTATTTTAATTGTTATATTACTTGCTTTAACAGACACATAAATTAAATTTGTATAAAGTAAGTATTTCGCTAGCCGATAAGACTACCAGTCAGACTTATATTTAGCACCTAGTTCTCGCATCAAAAACTGAAAAGAGCCAATGAGCATAGAAGACCATAGTCAGCTAATAGAACAACTCAAGCCGCTACTGATGGAGCCAGATTTCAAAGATGTCTTTGAAAAGCTGACTGTCGACGAATCTAATTCGACTCGATTTCTTCTCAAAATGGAGCTTAACCGCCTTTCAGCAATATGCACACGTATTATCGATTTACGTGATAAAACTGAGCTAGAGTGCCAAGAAGTAAACATAGCTAAACAACGTCACTTCCTAGATGAACCCGCCAAAGTTTCATTAGTCCAAGCCCTGCAACTCTATCGAAATAAATACACCATAGGTGTTTATGAGCATGTACTTGATCAACACCGACTACGAAAAGAACAATTACGTAAAAATAAACAAGAACCCGTTATTGAAACTTCGGAGTTAGTGGTACCAGGTGTCGTCATGGGCAGTTACTTCAATCGCAGTGAAGAGCGAATGAATTACTCTATTCGTATCTCAGCCTCTCAAGATGGCGGTGCAGAAGTCATTGGTGCTAGTTTAGACCTGTCTGTGGGTGGCGCTAGAATACGCTTACCCGCTAAACACCGTTTCGAACAAGACAAGCCACTGCGCATTAAGTTATTAGAACTTAACGAAGAATTCTTTTTTGAAGATTTGCAGAACGGAGTTGATTATCAAATTGTTGATATTCAATCTAAAGATGACAGTGCCATCATGCGCTTACGCAGAATTGGTGATAGCGTTGAACTTGATAAAGTGCTCACCCAACTGATCCGCGGCTATAAGTTTCGCTATAAAGTTGATGTAAACGATGTCATCGTTAATGCCACAGGTCTAGGCTTTGAACGTCACTACTTACCGATGTTAGCCCATATGCCTTTGTATATTTCTGTTGCGGACGGTAAGCCTTTCATCAGTCATCAATTATTAAGCCGCGGCAATCAACCGATATTGCAATATTTCATTGACGAAAAAGAAGTTAGCCAGCTTCCAAATATGTTAACGAATAATCGTTTGGTTAACCTTATCAAGTACCCCAATGAAGCGGATCATAGTTTATTTTTTTGTTTCACCCATCAAGCTAAAGGTGTAACTCAGTATTTTTCGGCCTCATTACATGAGCTAAAGCAGCACAATGCAATGCAATTATTTTTTGGCTTTGGTGCTGCCAAAACCAGTTGGCGAATTTTTAAAGTCGCCCAACAAAAAGTTAATCACAAACTGAATTACAAAACCTCGACACTTCCTGGTGATGAAGACCAATACTCAGCATTAACTGAACAGCAATTGGCTAGATTCAGTTATATTTTACAGCTCATTGATTTAACAAATGAAGATGTAAGACCTAATTACCGAGCTTGGTTCAGCGAAGAGGATAACGTCAATGAACTTAAGCTCTTTAATCAAGTTAAGCTTAAGAAAAATACCATAAAGCGCCTATCTATGCCCTTTAGTGAGCGAAGAAGAGAAGCACGTTTCGCTTTCAAAACCATCATTGAAATAGAGCAAGAAGGCAAAAAAAGTCGCGGTATTTCACATGATATTTCAACCCGTGGTATGCAGTTTACTCTGGAGGACCACACTAAGTTCAATTCCCCTGCTGAAGTGAGTTTAAGCTTTCCAAAACTGCAAGCTATTGCAGGTAAAGCTGAACTTAAAAAGCTTCCTTATCAACTGATTAGAAGCAGAAACAACCATCAAACATTGCATTTATCTGCAATTGTTGGTCATGAACCTCACCCAGGAGTCGAGTTTCTTAATAAACTGATCAACCATAATCGAGACAAGTTTGAACAGTTATCAGATGACGAGGGCGAACTTAAAGAGTTAGCTGATGGAATGAAGAACTTACTACTAAGGCAATTAGTTGGAGTTCCTTATTTTGTTGAAAAAACCAAAAAGTCAGCTCAACTTGCCTGTATCGGGGTAGGTACTAAAACGGATGAAATTAGCCATTTGTTTGCAGCTGGCTCAACCAAACCGCTTAACTTTAACCTGACCCCATTATTTGATGAGATTCAGTTTAAGCAACTCATAATCGACCCTATTCGAAGTATGAAACCCATTGATGGCGCTAAGTACTTTGAAGTGTTTATGCAAATTTCACGGCAAGGAAGAGGCGCAATTAACATCCAAACTCAACTGATGGATGAATTTAACAGCCGCTCAGCACAAATCAAGTTTATAAGCCATGCGCAAGCTGTTGGCCGCTTTATGGCACTAAGGGTTTATTTTGGTGCAACAGACAAGCCTGATATGAGCTATATTCGCCGAGAAATGGAGTACATTACTATTCATGCAAGTCACCGAGCAAAACAGCTTGAAGAGCGATTATGGCAGGTCATCGGCAGTGGAGAGTTACTGGATATTACCGCCGAAGTGGAAGTCAGGTTTCCTGAGCTTCATATTAATACTTAGAGCTAGATAGTTAGTAATAGAGTTTAGGCCAAAGTACTTAAACCAAAACACTTAAACCAAAACACTTAAACCAAAGAATTAAAAATAGTCATTAAGCCTTCAAAGACGTTCTATCTTGAAGGCGTTTGAGGGCGTTTGAAGACGTTAAAACATCAGTGTTAAATTGTCTCGAGTTAAAAGCGGTTGTACCAATCACTTACCAATGGGAAATGATCCTTCACAGCTAATTTGTCGGTTAGCATTCCACCATGAGTATAATCTCGTTTAAAGCCTTTGCGTTTGGCCAGCAATGTATATTCAGCATCTTGCAAACCGCACTCACTCATCATATCTTTCACATCAGATGGATTTCCCAGCACAAAGTCGTTTTTACCTGCTATGAACCAGCTTTTTGGCCAATGAATATTTTGTACAGCCTCGCTATAGTTAAACTGATCTTCAGCATCAACCCAATCGCCTCTGACCCAGTCAATGGTTTGTAATAACGATAACCGGCTTTCATTATCCATTCCTAGGCGATATTTATCAGCTGCTAGGTAGCCTTGATATTTTGTCATTAACGGTGCGAGACGATTCCAAAATAAATCCACCATCATGGTTTTTCGAAATGACTTCACTTTAATGGTTCGTTTAGTACCAAATGTGACAAATGATGCGACTTCATCGCGTAAACCAGCTAAACGAATGTAACTACTTGCCATTAACACACCACCCCAAGAGTGAGCACACCAATGCACCTTTTGTGCTTGAGCATGGTTCAGCACGAACGCGTGGGCAATTGGCAGTTGCTCTAGAATAACTTCAGTTTGTCCCATGTGGTAATCTGCATCAATTCTTGGCGAGCTTGCCCCTCTTCCTGCAGTATCTAATACATAAACATCATAGCCTTGCTCTGCAAGAAAACAGCCCAAACCTTTTCCTGAAGGGCTATAAAAAACCCGTCCATTGGACATGGCACCGTGAAGCATCAAGATAGGTGAGCGATTACCGCTATCGGACTGTAATAAAGGGTTAGCTTTGATATGTCGAAGATGAAGTTTTCCACTTCGATAAGGAAGGTAATGAGAATGCTGCATACAAGTCTTGATATATCCGTCATCATGAATATAACCACGGTAAACACAGCAAGTCTGAATTACAAGTTAATTAGAGTAAAAAATCTAATCAGCTAAATCTAATTAACTAAATCTAATTAACTAAACCTAATTAACTAAATCTAATTAACTAAGTCGCTCGTGTTCGAGAATGAAATCCACTAGCACGAGCGCATAAGTTTTGCTTAATCAGCTCATCGCCATTAGCAACAAGCCAAAATTATTGTATAGCTTAGCCTTGCAAGTAAAACACCAAACAACGTAAGTCTAATTTTTGAATGCTAGCATCAGCGGCCGCAAGCAGCTTTGGCTTAGCATGAAAAGCGACCCCAAAATCTGCCGCATTCACCATAGGGATATCATTCGCTCCATCACCGATTGCCATACGCTGGCCTATAGCGATTTGCCAAGCGGCACTACTTTTATCGATAACATCGGCTTTATATTGCGCATCTACTACTTCACCAGTGACTTCACCCGTTAACTTACCATCTTCTATCACAAGCTCATTAGCATAAGCAGCATCAAGCTTTAAAAGATCTTTTAAATGCCCCACAAACGGAGTGAAGCCGCCAGAAGCTAGCACAAGCTTCCAATCGTTAGGTTTAAGTTCTGCCACTAAGCTTTCAAGCCCAGGCATTAAAGGTAAGTTTTCGCATAAGGTGGTAATAATATCTTCACTTGCACCAGCTAATTTACTGACACGTAATCGAAGGCTTTCTTCAAAATCAAGTTCACCTTGCATAGCTCTTTCTGTGACTTCAGATACAGCCTCACCAACACCAGCCATCGCTGCTAATTCATCAATACATTCAATTTGAATAGCTGTCGAATCCATATCCATCACTAGTAAACCTGGCTTAAAAAAGCTTGGTAAAGCTTGGGTTACTTCCAATAGCTCGGCATTAATGTCTTTAGGAAATTGTTCAATAAAATCAGTCAACCTTGTAGAGGATGCGATCTCCAAGCCTTTTAAATTGTTGTGGCGCATTAACACCGCAATAGAACAATCTTGTTCTAAACCTTCAAACCACTGACTAATCCCATCAAATGCCGACTCATCAAATATCACCCGAAATCGATGCGGCTGTTTTATCTGAATATTATTAATAAACTCATCTTCAAAATAACGAGTAAGTGTATTGGAGTTAGAGGTAAAAGACGCATCAAATCCTGAGAATAACCATGTTAGAGCTTGTTTATTTTTCTGACTTTCCATCGACTGCATTTCCCCAATGATTGCGACTATCTACTATGATTTATTTCGATTAGTATTAATTAAATAGAAAAAATACCAAGGATTAAAGTGATTTTTGTTAAAGGTCTTAAGAAAAGTCAGAAAATTAGCAGGATCATTCAAATCGTCTTGGCGGTTATATTACTGTTTGGGCTAACACACTTGTGGAAATCTAGCCTCAACAATGGTCAACAGTTGCTTAACTCTCAAACACAGATAATGGCTCGGTTATTAGCTCAGCAAGCTGCAAATGGTGCTGCGCCAGCAATGTTCTTACAGAATGACGAACAACTTCAGTGGCTTGCAAACGCTTTGATTGATGACCCTAAAGTCATGTCGGTTAATATTTACGACGCACAAGGTGTCAGGCTGGCTTTTGCTCAGTCAGTTTCTGAGGAGGACCTTGATGCCGATGACCAAGACTTGAAACAACTTCTATCGCCTTACCCGCCGATGATAGAAAACGTACTCCAAGGCGAAAATAACTTAGGCTATATTGAGGTTCGACTCAATTTACGCATTTTCTTTGATGAAATAAAAACTTTATATCAAGAAAATATGAAGTTACAGCAAACCATGCTTATCGTCGCGGGCATCATTGGTTTACTGTTATCAAGAGCATTATCCTTTAAACGCGCTGATTTTGACCGCCGTAAAACACGCGCAAAACAAGGACGAAAAAATAGTAACCTTCTGCAGAAAAATGCAGTCGAAGATGATGACGCCTCACTAGAAGAAAGTGAACTAGACATCAATGAGCAAAATGATAAATTGAGCCATAATGAAACAGGTGATATCGAGTATCAAGAGCTTTCGAGTCTGAAAAAAGAACAAACTGAGCCGGAAGGCAGCCCACGAGTAAAAAAAGCGAAGCAAAAGCCTATACTCAATGACAAAGAATAATATACTGCTTAATTAATATTACAGACATAAAAAAGGGATAACGCAGACGTTATCCCTTTTTTTACTTAGCAAATTAACTCTATATTAAAGAGTAATCGCTGCATCTAATGTCATAACAATCATGTCATTGAACGTAGTTTGACGCTCGTCAGAAGATGTTTTTTCACCCGTTCTGATATGGTCAGAAACAGTGACTACACATAATGCTTTAGCACCTAATTCGTGCGCTACACCGTAAAGGCCAGCAGCTTCCATTTCGACGCCTAACACACCCATTTTTTCCATAGTGTCAAACATAGAAGGATCTGGAGTGTAGAATAAATCAGCAGAGAATACGTTACCAACACGGATCTTAGTACCGTGAGTTTTAGCTGAATCAACGACAGCACTCAATAGGCCGTAATCTGCGATAGCAGCAAAATCTTGACCTTTGAAACGTAAACGGTTGGCTTGTGAGTCAGTACAAGCACCCATACCGATGATCACGTCACGTACTTTAACGTCTGTGCTGATTGCGCCACAAGTACCAACACGGATCAGGTTTTTAACACCATAATCTTTGATCAGTTCGTGAGCGTAGATTGAACAAGAAGGAATACCCATACCTGAACCCATAACAGAGATGCGAGTCCCTTTATAAGTACCAGTGTAGCCGAACATGTTACGTACATCAGTCACTAGCTCAACGTTTTCTAAGAACGTTTCAGCAATGTATTTTGCACGTAATGGATCGCCTGGGAATAAAACTGTTTCGCCAAAAGCACCGTCAACAGCATTAATATGTGGTGTAGCCATGAAAAACCCCTATATTTTTATCTTAAATCTTTAAAATGAGTAATTAAGTCATCCCCTTAATTACTCAAACCGATTCTACTATATTTATTAACAATAATATTGTTAGAAGACAGTAATGTTCATTGTTAAATGAAAGATTCACCATATTCCATTGGCTCAAGCTCAAAGTAACTCGCAATTGACTGACCTATATCAGCAAAACTATTACGGCGACCTAAAGAGCCTGCAGCTAAACCAGCGCCTAATGCCAACACGGGCACTCGCTCACGAGTATGCTCAGTACCCTGCCAGCTTGGATCACAACCATGGTCCGCTGTAAATACAATCAAATCTTCAGGATTCAGCAAGTCCAATAGCTCAGGCAAACGTTGGTCAAAATACTCTAACGCTTTGGCATAACCCGCGATATCACGACGATGGCCATAATGAGAGTCAAAATCAACAAAGTTGGTGAACACGATAGTGTTATCACCTGCACGCTTCACTTGTTCAAGCGTGGCATCAAATAGCTCTTCAAGCCCAGTTGCCTTAAACTTTTGCGTAATACCGCTGTTGGCATAAATATCGGCAATCTTACCAATACTCACTACTTCACCACCGGCATCTTTAAGTTTATCTAATACCGTTGGCGCAGGAGGTAATACCGCATAATCATGACGGTTGCCTGTTCTAGCGAAATCCTCAGGACCAGTGCCCACAAAAGGACGTGCAATAACACGGCCAATGTTATAAGGCTCTAACTCTTCACGAGTGATTTCACATAAACGATAAAGGTTTTCTAGGCCGAAAGTTTCTTCATGACAGGCAATTTGAAATACCGAATCAGCAGAAGTGTAGAAAATTGGCTTACCAGAACGCATGTGTTCTTCACCAAGCTCTTCAAGTATTGCAGTACCTGATGCGTGGCAATTACCTAAAAATTCGGTTAAACCTGCACGAGCAAGAATTTTATCGGTTAACTCTTTTGGGAATGAGTTAGTTAAATCAGAAAAGTAGCCCCATTCGTAAAGCACAGGTACACCCGCCATTTCCCAATGACCACTCGGAGTATCTTTACCAGAGCTTAATTCATCAGCATGACCATAGGCGCCGATAACGTCTACATTATCGCCGAAAGCATCAGCAAATTTACCCGTGCTTTCAAAACCCGCATGGCCTAAACCAAGCTTAGCCAAGTTAGGTAATTTTAGCGGTCCTTGACGACCAATATCCGCTTTACCTTCGGCACATGCTTGAGCAATATGGCCAAAAGTATCTGAACCAACATCACCAAATTTATCAGCATCCGTTGCAGCACCTACACCGAACGAATCCAACATCATAATAAATGTACGTTTCATAATCTCACTCCCTTATAAATCTGAAGCGCGGATATAGCGATAAACTTCAGGCGTTGTCTCTGGCGCTGAATCTTTAATGTGAATCGCTTTTTGTACCGCCGCTGAAGCTTCTTCAAATGCCGCTTCAGATTGTGCATGTATCATAGCGATAGGTTTATCAGGTGTAATCTGATCACCTAACGCACAAACCTCTGTTAAGCCAACGCTGTAATCTAATTTATCACCAGGCTTTCTGCGTCCACCACCAAGTGTGACAACGGCTAAACCTAATTCGCGAGTATCCATACTATGGGCAAAACCTTGTTCGGTTGCATACACAGGGCGAATGATTTGCGAATGAGGTAAATACTTGTCGTATGACTCAACAAAATCAGCTGGACCACCTAAGCCTGACACCATACGTCCAAAGATTTCTGCAGCTTTACCATTATCGAGTACGGTATTTAACTTATTACGTGCTTCAGCATCATTTTGGGCAATTCCGCCTAACACCAACATTTCAGCACATAAACCCATCGTAACTTCATAAAGACGTGGATTACGGTATTGACCCGTTAAAAAGTTAATCGCTTCACGCACTTCCACTGCATTACCAGCACAGGAAGCCAGCACTTGGTTCATGTCAGTTAATAAGGCAGTCGTCTTAGTACCTGCACCGTTCGCTACCGCAGTAATACTGCGAGCGAGTTCTTCTGATGCTTCGTAAGTCGGCATGAAAGCTCCACTACCAACTTTGACATCCATCGCTAAAGCATCAAGCCCTGCAGCGAGTTTTTTGGAAAGAATTGAAGCGGTAATAAGCGAGATAGACTCAACCGTAGCGGTATTGTCTCGAATTGAATAAAAGCGTTTATCAGCAGGGACAAGATCACCTGTTTGGCCAATAATGGCAACACCCGCTTCTTTAACGACTTTACGGAATAATTCACTAGATGGTTCGGTTTGGTAACCAGGAATTGCATCGAATTTATCTAGTGTGCCGCCAGTGTGACCTAAACCACGACCAGAAATCATCGGCACATAACCGCCACAGGCAGCAGCCATTGGGCCAAGCATTAAACTAATTACATCACCCACACCGCCAGTACTGTGCTTATCGATGATAGGGCCATTTAATGACAATGAATCCCAGTTTAATACCGTGCCAGAATCGCGCATGCCTGTGGTTAAGGCAATACGTTCGTCCATGTTCATATCTTGAAAGTAAACAGCCATACCGAAAGCGGCAATTTGACCTTCTGAAACAGTATTTTGAGTAATACCATCTACAAAAAATTGTATTTCAGCTTTGCTGAGAGCTTCACCATTACGTTTTTTACGAATAATTTCTTGAGCGAGAAACATACTATTTCCTCCAGCACCATGTGAAACTCTAATCGAGTACAGCTTACACACTTTGCCTTTACAAGATGGCACCAATCACAAGAATACGAAGGTGATTGATGCTATCAATTAAAACCGTTAAAACAAGTTTGACTAACTAATGATGATACTAAATCATTTAGCAATCTTTAATCAGCCACGCTTTATTAGTAGCCCTGTGCACCTTGAGGAGCATCAGAAAGCTCAAGTGTGTGCAATAAACTTGTTAGTAAGCTTGAAGCACCAAATCTAAAGCTCGCTGGGCTAATCCAATCAGCACCAAGCAAACGCTCAGCAACACCTAAGAACTCAGCAGTTTGAGCAGCATCACGAACGCCACCAGCAGGCTTAAAGCCTACATTGCGATTCTTCTCACTGATAACAGTCAGCATAATTTCTGCTGCTTCAAGTGTTGCATTTACTGGCACTTTACCAGTAGATGTTTTGATGAAGTCAGCACCTGCATCAATTGACAATTCAGACGCTTTACGAATTAACGCAGGATCTTTTAATTCACCTGATTCGATAATCACTTTTAGAATTGCGTCATCGCCACAGGCTTCTTTACACGCCTTAACCAGCTCAAAACCTAAAGATTCATTTCCAGCCATTAATGAACGGTAAGGGAATACAACATCAACTTCATCAGCGCCATAAGCAACAGCTGCACGAGTCTCTAATACTGCAATCGCAATATCATCATTACCGTGTGGGAAGTTAGTGACTGTAGCAATTTTGATATCTTCACAATTCAGCTCATTTAATGTTTTACGAGCGATTGGAATAAAACGAGGGTAAATACAGATTGCAGCAGTATGGCCAGCAGCTGTGTTAGCCTTGTGGCATAAATCAATCACTTTTTGATCAGTGTCATCGTCATTTAATGTTGTTAAATCCATTAAAGAGATACCTAATTGTGCTGCTTTTTTTAAATCACTCATGTTTGCTCTCCGAAACAAAAACCTAATAAAATCTTGTTTTGGCAATGCGTAAAGCTGGCAGTAGATAAATTGTGAGGCCGGGCCTTCGAACATTGCCAGTAAATTAATTCATAAGTTACTGAACTAAGTATTCAATATGATAACGAGTACCACGACTTGAATCCTTGAAGACCGGAAGAGGTGAAACAATGACATTGTCCCATCCATTCCGCGAAAAATCCCTTTTAGCGCGCAAATCAATCCAAACTCTTAAGTTGAACCATATATGACGAACTCATCAAATATTAGTTCAAATAAACCACGGTTTGGACGTTAATATTTATTTAAATACATTCTAACAAATTTTTCTATGTACTTAAGTAAAGACTAACATATTTTAAGGTTTTTTTTGATATTTAAGAATAAATTTGGAGCCACGTTTATGTGGCTCCAATGCTTACAAGCTAACTTTAGAACTTGTAAGTAGCTGTGAAGTAATGTGCGAAACCTGTAGTTTCTAGGCCAACGATTCCGCCGCCATCTTCAAGTAAGTAAACGTCTTGGTAAGCTTTAAGACCGTAACCTACAGCGTAGTTATCTGAATGCCAGTGCAGACCGAAGTATGCAGCACCACCACTAGTAGTTTGTGGTACAAATTCATTACCGTACTTTTCATCAGCACCGAATTGGTAATCTACGTAACCTTGGAATGATACAAAAGAACCATTATCAAAGTTCATAACTGGCTTAAACCAGTTAGCTGAGAATTGGTAACCATTCCACTCTTTTAGGTTCAAGTCGTAAAAGCCGTATAAGTTCATGCCAGTTTTACCTAACCATGGAACCATAACGTCAGCACCGATACCAACTGAAGCGTTGTTTACGTCATTTGTCTCATTACCAAACTCATCAGTACCACGGATAGCGCCGCCACCCCAGTTAAATAGAGTAGAGATGTAAACTTCTTGAACAGGGCCAAATGATAAGTCTTTACCTGTAATTGCGTCTAAAGAGAAACGAGGAGCAAACTTCATGAACATTTTGCTTGCGCCGTTATTCTTATCACCGTAATCGCGGTTTGTGATATTAAACACATCGACATAACCGTATAAATCAACGATACCAGCGCGACCACCAAATTCCATTTCTAAGTAATCATGGCCATTATCAGTAGAACCATCACGCGGAAGTTCATTTACTGCGTACATTGCATTGAACTGCATCCAGCTGTAATCACCAGCACGAAGATCAGTTCTGTCAGCAGCCATAGCAGGTGCAGACATTGCAGCAACTGTAGTTGCAGCTAAAGCTAAAGTTTTAACGTTTTTCATTATCAACCCCATTGATATATTTATTACCACCTTCGTGGGTGGCGATTTTTTTTAAACGTTCGCATTGTACATCTATTAGATAAAAGCTCAATAAGAATTGGCAAAAATACGAATACTTAATCCCAAAACGTGAACAATATCTCTACTTTTCACTAACAACTTAGAACTTTTATGTCTAATAAACTGCATTTTTCATCTAAATCAATATAAACCACTACCAAAAGACAGCAGCAATCTACATGCCAGACAACTAAGCAAACAGATTAAACTTTGATTACAATCGATAAAAATCTAAAAAAAAGGGTCATTATTACCTCAGTAATAACAACCCTCCTTCAACTCTCAGACAGTGTTATCTTAGGATTAAATCGCTAAGAATAAACCAGCTAGAGTTGCGCTCATTAAGTTAGCTAGTGAACCGGCGATAACAGCACGGATACCTAGTCTAGCTAAGTCATGACGACGGTTAGGAGCCATAGCACCTAAACCACCTAATAGAATCGCGATTGAAGATAAGTTAGCAAAACCACAAAGTGCGAAAGAGATAATCGCTTTGGTTCTGTCTGTCATCATCATGCCAGTCTCTGCTACTACCTGGTAACCTTCAGCAGAAGCGTCAAGTAAGTAAGGAGCAAAGTTAAGATATGCTACGAATTCGTTAACAACAATCTTTTGACCGATGAATGAACCAGCAACGAGTGCTTCGTTCCAAGGTACACCGATTAAGAATGCTAAAGGCATGAAGATGTAACCTAGAATTAATTCTAAAGTAATGCCTTCAAGACCAAACCAACCAGTAACACCACCGATGATGCCATTGATCATTGCAATTAGACCAACGAATGCGATTAACATCGCACCTACGTTAAGTGCTAAGTGCATACCTGATGAAGCACCTGCTGCAGCAGCGTCTAAAACGTTAGCTGGCTTATCAGGATCTTCAGGAAGCTCAGACATTTCGTTCTTAGCTTCTTCAGTTTCAGGATGCATTAGTTTAGCCATCATCAGACCACCAGGAGCAGCCATGAATGATGCAGCAACTAAGTACTCAATTGGTACGCCCATTTGCGCGTAACCCGCTAATACTGAACCCGCGATTGATGCAAGACCACCAACCATGATTGCGAATAATTCAGAGTTAGTCATTGTCGCAATAAATGGACGTACAACTAAAGGCGCTTCTGTTTGACCAACGAAGATGTTAGCTGTAGCAGACATAGACTCAGTACGGCTTGTGCCTAATGCTTTTTGTAAACCACCACCGATAATACGGATGATCCACTGCATAATGCCTAAGTAGTATAGAACTGCAATTAGAGAAGAGAAGAATACGATAACCGGTAAAACGTTAACTGCGAAAATGAAACCAACTTTGAATTGGGCTAAGTCGCCGAATAAGAAGTTAATACCACTTTGTGCGTAACCAATAACGCTAGATACCGCATCTGAAACACCTTTTAAGATGTCTTTACCCACTGGAACATATAGAACAAAGCCAGCAAAGAACGCTTGGATAGCTAAAGCACCACCAACTGTACGTACATTAATTGCTTTTCTATTATTTGATAGTGCATAACCGATTGCTAGTATGGTAACCACACCTACTAGACTCATTAGTATATCCATTAATCATCACCCTTAATTATGTTAACGATTTGTATATTTGTTGTTAACTCACCTATTTTCCGTTAGTGATTATAACTGAGGAGCAGATGAAAATCGTGGATTAGATCATACTTTTAGAGTTTAATTTCAGGATCTTAAGCAACATTAACTTTATTTAATAAGTATGTTTTATAAAAAAAGAATTACAGCTCAAACAGTTGGGAGGCGTTTTTATTCAGCTGTTCTAATATAAAAACAGTAGTTTTTTTCTGTAAATTTGCGATCTCAGAGACGAACTTTGGTAAATGAAGTGGTGTATTTCGTTTTTCGTTAGCATTGTAGGGAGTCATGCTAGGAGAATCTGTTTCAATTAAGAAATGTTCAATATCAATTTCGGTGATCGTTTTTCTTAACTTTTTAGCATTTGGGTTCATTAATAACCCACCAATACCAAGCTTATAACCCAAGTTAATGTATCGCTGTGCTAGTTCAGGTCCACCATAAAAGCCATGGATAACACCTCCTCTTTGATTAGGATGTTGCTGCAGTATTTCAAACAACTCCTGATGACATTTTACAGCATGTAATATGACAGGAAGATTAAACTGGTTAGCTAGGTTTAACTGGCCTGAAAGTAACTCTTTTTGGATAGAAAAATCTGGTTTCAACTTATCTAAACCACACTCACCTAACGCTACAAAACTTGTATTAGCTCGTTGTTGTATGATTGCTTGTTCTAATAACGTTAAAGAGTCTTCAATATTCTTAGGAAGATACCAAGGGTGGATCCCTAGCGCGAAATAACAATTAAACTCTGTTGCTATAGCTATTTGTCTTTGCCATTGATGTTCACTAATACCAGGAATAATTGCACTCGTAATGCCTAGCTCATGCATTTGCATAAACAGCGCACTGCGATCATGATCAAAATCTTCTAAATCAAGATGAGCATGAGTATCAATCATATTTTACCCTTTCAATAAGGTGAGCGGCAGCTTGGCTTCTAACTGATGATAGATTAATTGAATTGTCAGGGTGTTGATTAGCTGACTCTCTATTTATCTGAGCTTTACTGTTACCTAGACAATAATTGCTTAGGGAAGGCTCTTCTAACCTTGGGGCGCAGCTTCTTTTGTTTTCCAAGATTAATCCCATTTTATCGCACACCCTATATTAACCTTTGAAAAGTGAATAACAATTACCTCAGCTTACGCCTTGCATTGTTATCCAAGCTTGTGCATGACAAAGCATCTTGAGGTAACATGGGTATATAAACATTCCAAGGCGCTATGATGCATTTATTCAACACCTGCCACATAACCTCTCCCTTATGAATAAAACGGTTAACAGCACAATAAAAAAACAATTAAATACAAAATTCAGGCAATAAAAAAGGCGGTTACCCGCCTTTAAGATTAACACTGAATTTGAACTAGTTGTTAGTTCTCACGTGTCTTGGCAAACTCAACGTCAGGATAACGTTCCATTGATAAATTAAGGTTTACCATGGTTGGCGCAATATAAGTTAAGTTATCTCCACCATCGAGTGCAAGGTTTGCACTACATTTACGGCGGAACTCTTCTAACTTTCGCTCATCCTTACAGTAAACCCAACGGGCAGTAGAAACGCTAATGCCTTCGTAGATGGCTTCAACGTTATACTCACTCTTCAAGCGACCTACAACCACTTCAAACTGCAACACACCAACAGCGCCAACAATCAAATCGTTAGTATCAAGTGGTCTAAAGACTTGCACAGCGCCTTCTTCAGCTAACTGAACTAAACCTTTAAGCAGTTGCTTTTGCTTCAACGGATCTTTTAAACGAATACGACGGAACATTTCCGGAGCAAAGTTAGGAATACCCGTAAACTTAAGCTTTTCACCTTGTGAGAAAGTATCACCAATTTGAATAGTGCCATGGTTATGTAAACCAATAATGTCACCAGGATAAGCTTCTTCAACTTGTTCGCGGTCACCAGCAACAAAGGTCAATGCATCTGAAATACGTACATCTTTGCCGGCACGAACATGATGCATCTTCATGCCTTTTTGATACTTACCGGATACGATGCGCATGAATGCAACACGGTCACGATGTTTCGGATCCATGTTCGCTTGAATTTTGAATACAAAGCCACTGAACTTTTCATCTTCAGCTTGAATTTCTCTTGCTTCAGTTGCACGAGGCTGCGGTTTCGGTGCCCATTCGGTTAAACCATCTAATACATGGTCAACACCAAAGTTACCTAATGCTGTACCAAAGTAAACAGGTGACAACTTACCACTTAAGAACGCATCTAAATCAAACTCGTGAGAAGCACCAACGACCAGTTCTAGTTCTTCACGTAAGATTTCAGCTAGCTCACTGCCAATAGCAACATCTAAGTCAGGGTTATCGATACCTTTAACGGTACGCACCTCTTGAATCATGTGACCTTGACCAGACTGATACAACACAGCTTCATCACGGTGAATGTGATAAATTCCTTTAAAAGATTTACCACAACCAATAGGCCAAGTGATCGGCGCGCAGGCAATTTTTAACTCATTCTCAACTTCATCCATGACTTCCATAGGATCGCGAATATCGCGGTCACATTTGTTCATGAATGTCACAATAGGCGTGTCACGTAAACGAGTAACTTCCATCAATTTACGGGTGCGGTCTTCGACACCTTTAGCTGAATCAATGACCATCAAACATGAATCAACAGCCGTTAGGGTACGGTAAGTATCTTCTGAGAAATCTTCGTGACCCGGAGTATCAAGTAGGTTGACCAAACAATCACTGTATGGGAACTGCATGACAGAAGTCGTGATAGAAATACCACGATCTTTCTCCATTTCCATCCAGTCTGACTTAGCATGTTGCTTAGAGCCACGGCCTTTAACGGTACCTGCAGTTTGAATAGCTTGTCCGAATAAAAGAACCTTTTCGGTAATAGTGGTCTTACCGGCATCTGGATGCGAAATAATCGCGAAGGTACGACGTTTATCGACCTCGACTGTGTGAGCTGACATGAGTTACTTTGCCCTAGCATGATAAAAATGGCGCAAATTATAGCTTTTCCAAGGATAGTTGGCTAGGTAAAGCGTAATTCACATAAGCAAAGTCTATCTAGATTTATTTTTTCCACAAAGTATCGTGGCAATGTAATTAAATTAAGATATTTTTAGCTCAAAAAAACAACTATAATCACTCTTAGGTTAGAGGATATAACTTCTGTTTGTAATTTAACACTTATAGAGGATATGACTCATTCGACTAATCTATGATACTTAAGTGAAATACAAAATTAAGACTATGACTATCTATACCTTAACCTTGCTGGGCTCCGACAATATTCAAAATAGAATATTAAGCCAATTTATTAAAGATAACCTTAACCAAGTAGTTCGTATCTCAAAATGTGAATTGCTTTTGGCTCAATCGTGCCCTGAAAACAGCTTGTTATTAATTGATGTCAATAACTTAGATGAAGACGAAACCCTTCACTGGCAAAATATTCTAGCCTCTAACACTGGCAACATTTCAACAATTTTGCTCAATACTGATGATTTCCATGACAAACAAAAAATCTTAAGATGGCCTAATTGCTGTGGGGTTTTTGCCAATAATACCCCTCTTAAAGAGTTTATTATTGGTATGGAAAAAATTCTCAATGGAGAATACTGGTTGCCACGCAGTGTCATGACAGAGCTTTTGCAACACTATAGAACTGATTTTAAACCATCCGCACAACCAACAACGGCACTCACATCTCGAGAGCTTGATGTATTGGCATTACTACCGACTTGCAAATCCAACATTGAAATAGCTGATATTCTTTTCGTAAGCGAACATACTGTGAAATCTCATTTATATAAAGTCTTTAAAAAAATTGATGTAAAAAATAGACTGCAAGCAATGAGTTGGGTCAAAGAGAACTTACAGTAAGTACAATAAGTATTTTTTATTCTGCAAAACCGCCAGGACTAATATATATATGTATTTCATCAGTATATATACCACCTAATTTATCTTCGGTCTCACCAATGACAATTTTCAGAGGTAGACGTTCACCTTGGCTTACCGTTGCTGAGTTAGCATAAAATTGATTTTCATTATGAGATAAATCTATCTCAATATTGTTCAATGTAAGCTGATAATCAATATCCCATTGGCTTTGTTGATTTTGATGTTTCAAGACGCCCTTATTCATAGATTCAAAAGATAAAGAATAGTTAGTCGTACTTTTAACAAATAAATTAGGTGAAGCATTGATTACTTTCCCTGTTGATAAATAACCAAGATCAAGATGATAGGTGTTATCTGATACGCCATAAAAGCTCACTTGTGCAGCCTGCTCAATAGAAGCGACTATCAACTGTTGCAGTTCATCGATCACCTGGCCACCGTCAGGTAATTGATGAAGTTTGACTTCCAATAATGCGTCATAGTCACCATATGTACCAAATTGATGACTTGGAAAGCGTAATTGAAATCTGAAGCGGTCACTTGCTGGTGACACTTTACCAAACCATCGATTATTTTGAACACCACTGTCTAATGACTGAGGAACTGGCTCAAAAAATAAACTTTCATTCTTTGAGGAAGTTAATTTAGCTGTTGAATCAAAAGTAGATGCCGAAAAATAAAACAGACACTCCTCCCCTTCTACAACATCTGAAAAAAGCACCTTGGCTTCATATTGTTGAGTTAACCCATATGCTTCTGAAGTAAAAACATCGTAATCATCATAACTTCCAGCTTGAAGGTCTAATGATTGAATCTTCGCAGTGCATGCTAAAGCCGCGACCGGACAACATAGATATGCAAAACACACCAATAACAGATTAAAATGTTTAAATTGCTTAATCGACATAGAGCTTCCCTAAGCGCAATAACGCGCTGCTATCTTCATCAATAACCAGTTCGAAGTATCGTGGTGTAGGCGTATTTAATTTAATTTTATATGTGCCAGGCCTTACACCAGAAATAGCAAAACGACCAGTTCTATTCGTAAAAAACTGTAATGGTTCAAGATCATCACGCCCGACTAAAGTCGCTTTTCCTGCGACTAATGTAATCGGTTGCTGAGTTTCTTTATCAAGCAGTGTCCCCATCAAGGTAATTGCTGCCTCTGAACCAATTTGTAAGTTGTAACCTTGACCATTGCCTGGATAGACAGGAAAAACACCCGCTCCTAAATCATACCCTGCAGGTAAATCTTCAACCTCATAAGAGATAACTTGTTCACTGTATGCAGCAAGATCTGGGATAAGTATTGGGCCTAGCCCATCACTATATGCTCTAGCCCCCATTGAAGAAGGAGAAATTTCTGTTCGGTTATCTTCAATGCTTTTATGCTGCTTTATCACTGCAAAACTTTCTCTAACTGGGCGACCAAAAGCTAGTTGACCGCCTGAGAACGCAATACCTGTAGCGAGCTTAGCTTGAGTAACATGATTATTGGTATCTTCTGAGAAATCGCTATAACGGCTGACATGTTGAGCCCGCAAGGTAAAGCGATTAGCATCGTAATCAATACCGACATCACCATCAATATCATTAGTTTCGGAGTGAGTAGCCCCAGCAAACATAGAAATTCCGCCACTGTTACCTACATTTTTACGGTAAGAATATTCTGAACTAATTTCTTTGTTATCGGTTTTATAGCTTGAAATAACCCTAGACTCACTACCAAATGGCCAACTCAAGGTCAGTAACCCTGAGAATTCACTACTATCATCTAAAAACTCTTTGTGGGTAACTCGTGCACTCCAAGTCGCACCTGTATCAAAGATAGAACCAGATAATGAAGGACTCAAAGTCCAGTAGCGTTGTGCGTCATCGTAAGCATGAACATAATTGCCAGTGAGTGAAACTTTTAAAAACGGGTTAAAAGTATAATTAATACGGCTGGACAAAAAATGTTGATTAGCGTTAATTGGGGCTTCTGGTGTAACCAGAATATCATTCCTCGCACCAATGAAATATTGAGAGTAATAATCGTAATAAATACTAAACTCAAAAGTACTGTCGGTACTTGCACCACCAATTAAGTCATATCCAACACTTGCAGCAAGCCCTTTACCTAACACATCCTGATAACTGTAAGTTGTTTTAATATCAAAAATGCCAATACCTGTAGCAAATAAACTCCTATGGCCTAATTGGTAACTATTATCCCCAACCTGAAAGTTACCACCTAATGTAAAAGCTGGTGTTATCCCGTACTCTAATTCACCATTAATAAGGTATTTTTCTCGTTCATATTCTGGTTCAGCATCACTAATATTACTTTTTATACCGCCATTAAAATTATATTCAAACTCACCTTCTTTTAATAAATCCATCCCTGTAGCGATAGAAAAACTGATCCTTTCTTCTTTTCCTGATGCATCCGTAATGATGAGTTCTAAGTCACTGACTCCTTCAGCTAAAGGAATATCTTGTAAGTTGTAAGAACCTGCGCCCAGGGTTAATCGCCGTACCACAACACCATCAACCAGTAGATCTACAGTAGACGCACGTTGAAGGGTGAATTGTCTTGCTGCTGTCGGTCTGACATTTTTGGTTGGAATAAGAGAAAAGTCCCTAGCAATCCCTATCCCAAGTATGTCGCCCCCATCTTGAAAAGTTGCACCACTGGAATAGAAATCCCCGATGGTTAGTCTGGTTCCTTGCTCAGGAAAATCATAATTAATTCGGGTTCCTTGCCTTGAATATAGTCCTTTTTGGCTTTGATAATCATTATAAATAGACTCATATTCTAATACTGCACGTTCATAATTGAAGCCAGCATCGAGTGTATGACTATACTGCACACCCACATCATTCTCGGGAGTGTTATTCTCAAGTCTTGAAGCTCCAGCGGATAAATTAATATAGCCGCTGAATAAGGAGGGCGTTAAAAATGAACGTTGTGTTGGTTTATCTCCAAAATCAATTTGCCCTACTTTTAAATCTTCAGAGTTTGCATCAAGCACTAACTCCAGCGAAGACATTTCAAAGCTCAACCCTATATTTAGCTTGGTAAACATAGCTTGGCTAATCATGCCATCTAACTGTTGCTCAGACAGTGAACTCAGAACCTCATCCGATAAAGTTGCATTAAGCAATGTGATTGTTGCTTCTGCAGGCATTAAAATGAGCTGTTCTTTGGTTATAGTCACTTCAACTTCACCAATCACAGTATCATGCAACCTTAATAAACTCGTTAAGGTAATATCTCGACCTGTGGGGTTTATTATTTCAGAGCCTATAACTGATGTAGTTAATAAACAAAGCAACATGATTAAAATTGAGATAACGGATGACTTAAACATTCCTAATCTCTTTGTGAATTATTGATTTTGAGTTTAGTACCTTGAACCCATAATTTTTCATAGGGAATAGATACCTTTTTAATCATTTGAGGAGGAAAGAATATATCCCCTAACTGGCTAAAAGCGGCTTCATTTAATAATGGAGTAGTCGAGCCATCTGAGTTTACTACTGCTAAATGGTATGGTTTTAAATAACTGTAGCGCTGACCATTATTTTTCACATCAAAAGCTAGCTTGTGTTCTTGTTCATTGAACTCTATTGAACCTTCAACAACGGTTAAATCAGCTAACAAATCTTTCGCACTCAAATGAACAACCGCATTGAAATGCACAAAAACCTGAACTCCACTTTGCATATTTTCCTGAGAATTATCCTCTGACATAGGCAGCGATAAACTCGGTTGACTAAAACGCACGAAATAACTTACTGACTGCTTCACAGCATGTGTCCCTATCCATTGAACTCTTACTGACTTTACTTCTCCTGGCTCTAATACTAATGCAGGAGGAAAAACCAATAATTCACTATCATTTTCTACAGCTAACAGAGAAAAGGAATTACCTGTTGAAGCAGGATTAAATACAATTTTGTTTAAATTTATTTCAACAGGAACCGTCTTATTTGAAGGGTTTCTAACAAAAATTTTTTGATATTGAGGCCTGGAGTCTGACTTTAACTCAAGTGTCAGTGGGGATATTTCTAATGCGAATGAGTGACTCGTCATAAACAGTGATATCACCAGGCATAAAAAAGTGATTGAGGTGGAAAACGTATTAAGGTTAATCATCTCATCACTCCGTTTAGGGTTCATTATTACTGCTCTTGTGTTATCTAGATCAATGACCTATTTTTGAAATGTTTGAGATTACAATTACTGTTGTAACCATTTAATTTTTACGCTGGCATTAGCCATATCAATTTTATCTATTTGACTGACTGTAAAAATTCGAGACGCATTAGGCATCACCATCTTGCCTACAACAAAGTCCTTAATATTATCGCGATCTAACGTCACTGAATGGTTACCATCTGAAACGACCCACTCCATTTCAGTAATTTTTGCAAAGCGGTTACCACTATTGACAACTTCAATGTTCCAGGTATCTCCGTAAGATTGAAAAGACTTTGCGTTTAACTCAGCCTTTGAATCATCAGGCGTAACATTCAGCATCGTTTTAAAGTTAAATGCGATCCCAAGTTCAGACGCTGAAACATCTTCCATCGCAACAGTAACTTGGTTAATCTCAATAGAATAAGTTTGTGATTGTTCTATCATAGGCTCACCTAAGTAACGAACCATAATAGTTTGTGACTTTCCTGGCTGAACAACCGCTGTCATAGGTATAACGAGTAAATCATTATCTGCAGGAGATAAGGTGTTTTTACCAAACTCATCTTGAGTGACGAGCCATGGAATAAATTCTAATGAAACAGGAAATGAATCAGTATTATCAACTCTAAGAGAATACTGTGATTGCTTTCCAACAGGTTTAATTTCAGCAGACATAGGCTGAACCTGATAAGCAAGCGCGTAAGGATTGATAAGAAACAAAGAAGTAAAGAGAATGAATATACTGAATATTAACTGTTTATTTAATAACTTTTCCATAAGTTTTATTCCGTAATAATGCGGGAGATGTTCTCCCGCATAAGTTGTTAAAGTCTTAAATAGCTGAGATTTGAATTGTTAACTGATCATAATATGCACCAGCCCATGCACCAGTACCTGTAGTTAGCGCACCAAAGTTAATCTCCAATGTGGCATTTGCGCCATCAATTAGCTGTGCACCAGTAAAATCACGAGATTCGGAAGCATCATTAGTACCGGTGTTACCACCTGATGTTAAATCCAAGATTATGTCACCAAAACCACCTACAGAAAGTGTCGCTACATAAGGGATAACTAAATCTTCTGAGTCAATTCCTTGTAATCCACCTTCAGCACTTGTAATCGTAACTGTCGCACCATCACGGTCATTACATACAAAAGAAAAGCCTGGTATTGTAGTAGTTGACATATCATTAAGTGCTGTAGTTGTAGCGCTCGCTTCACAGACTTCTTGAATGTTGCCGCTAAGGTTAACTTCTACTGCGCTTGCTGAACCTACAAATAAAGTTGCTACAGCAGCTGCTGCTAAAGTATACTTTTTCATGGTAAAACTCCTTTTTAATATTCAGATTGGTTTTTTACTACACCGATTTGTTCTCACCAACAAATCGGTGGTTTTCTTCTCTTCATTAGAAGAATTCTTATATTCCGCTATTAACGAAATTCGGATATACATCAATATGCAATGTATCTTGATATTCACCTGCAAACTTCAATGGCTCAAATAAACTCACTTTGATCATTCCAGATGTATTAAATGGAATATCTGCTCCGGTGATAAATCTTTGTTCATCTATTAGCTCTTTAGACTTTTGTTTCAATGAAAAATTTAAAGAGTCGATATTAAGTTCAACTTGGTATTCAGCCACTAAGCTTGTTTCAACTGAACCGTCTATTAACTCCAGTCCGCCATAATCAGAGCGTAATGCTATGAGCATAGGTAAATTACATTCAATTGATAGATTCGCTGTGTGAGATAGCTCAACACTAAAATCAAAGGGAATTGAATCTACAATTCCAACGACACAACGTTCTTCAATTACACCGCTCATGCTTAAAGTTAAAGAGTCGTTAGCGTAAACGTTAGTTAAAGATGTAAGAAATGCGATTAAAAAACAGATTACCGCTTTATCACACCTTTCCATTTTTACCTCTAACTTATAAGCTGTAGAAACATCACGTTTAACTCATCTAGAACTTAATAGTCCTTCAATTTGTCATTAACAAGCTTTGTAAATAACTTGTGAGAATTTTAATATAGAAAATCCAACCTTAAGTCTGATTTAAGGTATGAAGTATTCAACACACTTGTTGGCAAACTTTTCAGTCTCATTCTTTTACTGCTAAAATTTTATTTCTAAGAGCAAGGAAAATGTATCTTTCAAAATTTAACTAATAGTTCAGTTTTTAGTTTCTTACTTATTACTAAGGCAAAGTAAAATCCATAAAATACTGATTATTAGCTTCTTATGCTGACAGCAACGATTAATAATCGTTTTAGAAATTCAGAATAAGAGAAGGTAAATGCAAACTTAACTGTAAGTTTGGCATTAAAATAATGAATGGAAGTATGACAACTGGTAAGTGAAGGGGATGAAGTATGATCATACTTTGCCTATAAAGTATGATCATACTTTTGGCACTATTAGATTACATAAAATAAAAAAGCTAGCCTCTGGATAGAGGCTAGCTTTATTTTTGAAGCTATTACATTAGACCTAGCGAATATAATTAAGGCTGCTTAACTTCCTGCTCAACAAGCTTTTGTTGTGCTTTTGCAAGCTCTATACGTGCATAGCGATGTTCAACGAAATCATAAATGTTAGTTGCTAGCGTTAATCGATAATAATCAATCGCTAACTCATAATCCTGTTTCTCAACTGCTTTTTTAGCTAAGTAAAAGTAGGTTTCACATAATCGCTCTGAGTATTCTTTAGGTTGAGATAAGTTCTCTTTTGCTGCCTCAAAAACCTGTTCTTTAGTCAATGTACCTAAATAGTAATCCACTAATACTGTCGACCAAGCTTGCTCATTGAGTGACTTTCTATTTTCTAGCAAAGCTAATTGCGCATTTTCAGCACTTCTTGGAGAATCAACTAAATACAGCCACAGTGCACGGTAACCATCAGAAGGCTCTTTGCGTAAAAAGTCCTGCATATCTTGGGCTGCGAGCTCGTAACGCTCACCATAATATAATGCTATACCACGGTTTAAATACGCATAATCATATTCAGGAGATAACTCTAAAACACCGTCAAAGGATTCATATGCGCTTTCAAATTCACCTTCTTGGGTATAATAGATCCCTAAGAAATTGTAAGCATCGGCAAGGTTTGGCTGCAACTTGATAGCTTGATGAAAATCGATTCGAGCAAGTAAGCGCAAACCTACACTGTCATAAATCACACCCCGATCATAATGAAAGCGAGCACGCTGCTCTGAAGTCAATTCCATTGTACCCAGAATTTCATTTAGCTTTGCCAAGGTCACTTCTAATTTATAGTCAGGTACATTTGGCGCGACCATCACTTTTCCGGCTACGGCACTATCTGCACCACCTGATAAAGAAGCACAACCTGACAATAACAAACTGGCACCCACACATAATGCGACGGCTGTGGTACGTAATTTCTGTTCCATTTAAATACCTTATCAGGTTCTATAATTACTTTGCATCATAACAACCAATCCCCATTAGGGCTATGGAGATACAAATAATTTTTCATTTACAAATACTATTCTAAAAGAAGTTTATCGACTTGAAAGTCAGATAGCCTATTAATTCAGATTCAACAATCTGACTACCGAACATAAAGAAGAGTTCAATTACATGTCTAAAAGCGAGAATTAACACTTTAACTATAAATTTTAGGCACAAAAAAGGAGAGCCGAAGATCTCCTTTATTCAATCAGAAATTATTGTCAGAAATTATTGTCAGAAATTATTCTGCAGCAGTTTCTTCTTTAGCGTTAGCTTCTTTGATAGAAAGTCTTACACGACCTTGACGGTCAACTTCCATCACTTTAACGTCGACTTCTTGATTCATTTCAAGATGATCAGATACGTTAGCAACACGTTCTTCACTGATTTGTGAAATATGAACTAAGCCATCTTTACCAGGAAGGATGTTAACGAACGCACCGAAATCAACGATACGGATAACTTTACCCTTGTAGATACGACCTACTTCAACTTCAGCAGTGATTTCTTCGATACGACGGATAGCTTCTTTCGTTGCTTCGCCATTTGAAGATGCAATCTTAACCACACCATTGTCATCAAGTTCGATAGTAGTACCCGTTTCTTCGGTAAGAGCACGAATTGTTGCGCCGCCTTTACCAATAACATCACGGATTTTCTCAGGATTAATCTTGATAGTTGTAATACGTGGAGCGTGGTCAGAAATATCTTCACGTGGGCCAGCAATTGCTTGGTCCATTACGTTTAGAATATGAACACGTGCGCCGTATGCTTGTTGCAGTGCGATATCCATAATCTCTTTAGTGATACCTTCAATCTTGATATCCATCTGAAGAGCAGTAATACCGTCACGAGTACCTGCAACTTTAAAGTCCATGTCACCTAAATGATCTTCATCACCTAAGATATCAGAAAGAACAACGAAGTCGTCGCCTTCTTTAACTAGACCCATTGCAATACCTGCAACTGAAGTCTTGATTGGTACACCTGCATCCATTAATGCTAATGAAGTACCACAAACAGAAGCCATAGAGCTTGAACCGTTTGATTCAGTGATTTCAGAAACAACACGAACACTGTACGGGAATTCTTCAGCAGATGGCATTACAGCAGCCATACCACGCCAAGCTAACTTACCATGGCCGATTTCACGACGCTTAGGTGAACCAACCATACCTGTTTCACCAACAGAGTAAGGAGGGAAGTTATAATGAAGCATAAAGCGATTAGTACGCTCGCCCATGATGCTATCAATCTTTTGTGCATCACGTTCTGTACCTAAAGTACAAGTTACTAGCGCTTGGGTTTCACCACGAGTGAACAATGAACTACCGTGAGTACGTGGAAGTACGCCAGCTAGTACATTTAGAGCACGGATCATATCAGGTTCACGACCATCGATACGTGGCTTGCCACTGATGATACGGCTACGAACAACTTTCTTCTCAAGGCTGCCAAGTAAACCATCCACTTCGCGAGTATCAACATCTGGGTTGTTAGCAATCAATGCTTCTTTAGCCGCTGCTTTAACAACACCAACTTGAGCGTAACGGTCTTGCTTAACTTCGATTTGATAAGCAGCAGTCATGCCTTCTTCAGCTAGCTCTTTAATTTGAGCAACTAAATCTTGGTCTTGAACTGGAGCAGTCCAATCCCATGCTGGCTTACCAGCTTCTGCTTTAAATTCAGCAATTGCTTGAACAACAACTTGTTGTTGATCATGACCATAAGTCACAGCTCCTAGCATGATTTCTTCAGCTAATGATTTAGCTTCTGATTCAACCATAAGAACAGCTGATTCAGTACCAGCAACAACTAAATCAAGGTCACTTTCAGCAACTTGATCAACTGTTGGGTTTAATAAGTATTCACCATCAATGTAACCAACGCGCGCTGCGCCGATAGGACCATTAAATGGAAGACCTGAAATAGATAGTGCAGCTGAAGTACCAATCATTGCAACCATGTCAGGTTCAATTTGAGGATCGACAGAAACAACTGTGATGATCACTTGAACTTCGTTTTTAAAACCGTTAGGAAATAAAGGACGAATTGGACGGTCGATTAAACGAGCAATCAGTGTTTCATCTTCAGAAGGACGGCCTTCACGCTTGAAGAAACCACCAGGGATTTTACCTGCTGCGTAGGTCTTTTCTTGGTAGTTAACTGTTAATGGGAAAAAGTCACGGCTAGGATCAGCTGCTTTTTTACCAACAACTGTAACTAATACAGTTGTATCGCCCATGCTCGCTAAAACTGCAGCGTCTGCTTGACGTGCAATAACACCTGTTTCTAAGGTGACGGTATGTTGACCATACTCAAAACTCTTTACTATTGGATTCACTTGACCCATTCCTTAATTATTGACCTTTAAATTACGCGCATAAGTATACTGCAATTTTTTACAATAGTTAAAGCGCATCGCAATATACCACTAAAAAATAATTAAAATTAATCTTCAATAAGCCGATAAAATGACTAATCAGCGATTGAATAGATAACCTACCAACAACCAAGCATGATAAACATCATTTTCTCTGATAAAAAATGCCGAATAGATATCACTTGTAACAGCTATAAATAATGACTTTTAATGTTATTTTGTCTAAAGTTAGGTGTTGTTGTATCCAAATAAAAACAAATTCTAATAGAGTACAACATGATAAATGCACCAGACACGCATCTAAGCTGTAAATATTTACTAAAACAAATGGAATCGTTTGAATGACCCAAAGGTTTAAGTCTCTGACATGGAAACAAACAAACTTAGTGGTATTTACTGCTTTGTTTTTTGCTATCGCCATTTTTGTCGTGGAGATAGCATTGGTTGTCGTTACCACTAAGCAGCAACTTACCGCCTCACAACAAGAACTACTTAACTCCGTTGAACAAACGGCATCTAATGCTGTTTGGGCGCTAGATGACAAACAAACCGAGCAAACACTCGAAGGCATTATCAAAATTGATAATATCAGCTCAGCGGTAATCACTCTTGATGATGGCAGCTTATTCGTTACAGCCAGTAATAAACCAAAGCAATTTTCAGAAAACTATGACAATTTGAGCCACTTTTTATTCAATGATTTAAATGAAATCTCCCGCCCTTTATACAGGCCATTTTATTTTGAAGGTAATAAGAAACAACAACTGATTGGTACCTTAACCATCTTTTACGATACACAAGAGATGACCAATAACCTTTTTAATCAACTTCAATTAGGCTTTATTGCCACACTTGCTCGTGCATTGCTACTGACATTAGTGTTAACCATTGTTTTCCACCGGTTCCTAACCCAACCCATTGCTAGGATCAGTGAAGCTATTGATAAAATTGATCCCGATTTACCTGATGAAAACCTTTTACCTATGTCTACGGCTCACAAAGACGATGAGCTAGGTCTTGTTACCTCGAAATTTAATCAAATTTTATTACAGTTTAGCCAGACTCAAAATAAACTACGAAAAATGGCGACACGGGATCCTTTAACCAGCTTGCCTAACCGTACGCTACTGCTTGAAACTCTTAATGTGACGATTCAGCGAGCAAGGGTTCACAAAAGGCATTTCGCATTATTGTTTATTGATTTAGACCGCTTCAAAAATGTAAATGATTCACTTGGCCATGCTATTGGTGATCAATTCCTTGCTCGTGTTGCCCGAATTTTAGAAACCGTCGTTGGAGACCGAGGCAGCGTAGCGCGATTAGGTGGTGATGAGTTTGTCATCGTCGCTGACGATATTGAAACACCAGATCAAGCTGCTGACTTTGTTGCTCGTCTGCAGCAACACCTTAATGCACCTGTGCAGCTAAATGAACATGCTATTCACCCCGCAGCATCAATTGGGATTTCAATTTATCCAGAAGACGGCCCTGGCGCAGAAGATTTAATTCGCCATGCCGATATTGCTATGTACAGTGCCAAAGCTGCTGGTTCAAATCAATGGGCATTCTTTAAACAGCAAATGACAGAGAACGCAGCGGTTAGACTGAAAACAGAAGCGTCACTGCATAACGCACTTAAAAAAAATGAGTTCTTACTCTACTTCCAACCTAAACTAGACTTAAGAACTAACCAAGTTATTGGCTGTGAAGCACTTATCAGATGGCAAAAAAATGGCGAGCTTGTATCGCCAATGTCATTTATTCCCATTGCTGAAGAAACCGGAATTATCATCCCAATTGGTCGATGGGTCATAGAGCAAAGCTGTAAAGTGATCCGTGAGTGGGAGAAGAAATACAACTACGCTATTCCAATTGCAGTGAATGTCGCTTCACAGCAATTTGCAGATGCCAGTTTAGTGTCAGACATTAAGCAATTGGCTTTACGCTATCAAATTCGCCCTGAATTACTCGAGATTGAAATAACAGAAACATCTTTAATGAACGATGTAGACCAAGCCATTGCCAAACTAGAACAGCTAAAGAGTGCGGGATTTGGTATTGCTGTAGATGATTTTGGAACAGGTTATTCATCGTTATCTTATTTACGACATTTACCTATAACCACCATGAAAATTGATCGTGGCTTTGTTTCCGACTTACCTCATGATGCCGCAATTGCATCTACTATCCTAATGCTAGGACAACAATTGAATTTAGATATTGTGGCTGAAGGTATCGAGAATGAGGAACAACTTGAATGGCTACAGCAACACAACTGCCAAATTGGTCAGGGATTCTTTTTCAGCAAGCCATTACCTCTTGATGAGTTTGAATCAAAATACTTAGTTGAAATGCCGATACCGTTAGAACACGTTTAGCCAATCTAGCTAACTGAAATACTCTAAGTATTCAATTGCAGTTTATTATTTTCACCCAATAAAAAAGGAGGCATAAGCCTCCTTTTTCACGGTTTGAATTTGAGCAAGTAAACCATGCTCAAATTAAACGTCGATATTAACGACGTAAACCTAACTTCTGGATAAGAGCAGTATAACGAGCTACGTCTTTACGCTTTAAGTAAGCAGTAAGTTTACGACGTGCGCTAACCATACGTAATAGACCACGACGTGAATGGTGATCATGGATGTGCTCTTTGAAGTGACCTTGCAGATGGTTAATCTGTGCAGTCAATAAAGCTACTTGTACTTCAGTAGAACCAGTGTCGTTTTCGCCACGGCTATATTCAGCTACGATAGCAGCTTTTTGTTCATTACTTAGTGACATATTTATCTCCAGAAAAAATTAAATTAACTCTAGCCAATCACTAACTCAGCCAGAGGGGGCGACATTCTAACTATATTCAGTCTCTATCGCAATAAAAAATGCAGTTGCATCTACAAAAGCCTTAAGCTACTCAGCACTATGGTCGACAACCAAACGTTTTGGCGCAAGTAAACCATCATCGTTCATGGTACCAATACCGATAAACTGACGCTCTTCACCAGATGTCATCCGCACTAATACACCTGGCTCTAGCCCTGATGCTTGTACTGGCTGACCTTGCATGATGTATTGCACACTTTCGAGAGGCAAATTGACCTCTGGGAAGTTAGCAACAGCCGTATCCATTGGCAGTAACAACTCATCCAATACGGCAAAAGAAGATTCGTCTTCTTTATCCGTTCCTTCAGCAAGCTCTGTTAACTGTTCAAGGGTGACCATTTTGGTATAAGGATATTCAGCAACTTGAGTACGTCTAAGCATGGTGACATGTGCGCCACAACCCAGCATTTCGCCTAAATCATCGATGATAGTGCGAATATACGTACCTTTAGAGCAATGAATATCAAGAGTTAAGTCATCACCTTCAAGGCTCACAAATAACAGTTCGAAAACAGTTATCGGTCTTGCTTCGCGAGGAACTTCAATCCCTTCACGTGCATACTTATATAGCGGCTGTCCTTGATGCTTTAACGCTGAAAACATCGAAGG
The DNA here is from genome assembly GCF_009663145.1 of Shewanella sp. TC10. Taxonomy (GTDB): domain Bacteria; phylum Pseudomonadota; class Gammaproteobacteria; order Enterobacterales; family Shewanellaceae; genus Shewanella. The sequence goes on along the minus strand of NZ_VKHR01000038.1, from coordinate 13,666 downwards.
CACTTGCATGGTATCACCACGAAAATGCTCTAATGAGTCCTCTAACAGCTTTTGTTCAAACTTGACGGGTCTAATTTGGACAACTTCGCCGTCTGAATCACTGGTGTCAGTTCGTTCACCTAACTTAGCCGTTACCAAATAACGTTTGTCAGCGTCTAGAAGATGTTGTGAGAACTTAGTCGCTTCACCTAAACAAACTGGCAGCATACCTGTTGCTAGAGGGTCTAAAGCACCTGTGTGACCCGCTTTATTCGCATTATAAAGACGTTTGACCCGTTGCAAAGCATGGTTTGAACTGATGCCAGTACCCTTATCTAAAAGTACAATGCCATTAATAAAACGACCTTTGCGACGACGAGCCATTAATCTTTATCCTCAGTTTTTTCTTCAGAAGCATCAGCCTCTTCAGAGCCAAACTCTTCATTTCTCGCTTTGTCTTGCTTTGCTTTATCTTGTGTAATCACTTGGCTAACAAGGTTAGACATGCGCATACCTTCTACAAGCGAGCTGTCATAGACAAATCGAAGCTCAGGCATAACGCGCAATTTCATTCTGCTTGCAACGAGTGTTCTTACATAAGGTGAAGCAGCGGTAAGCGCTTCAATTTTTTGATCGACTAACTCTTGATCTTCTTCGAAGAAAGTCACAAAAACTTTCGCAAAGCTTAAATCGCGAGACACATCAACATCGTTTACTGTCACGAAGCCAATGCGTGGATCTTTCATATCACGCTGTAAAATCATCGCTAACTCTTGTTGGAGTTGCTGAGCAATACGTCGTGTACGACTAAATTCTTTTGCCATAACATTAATACCTTATAGCTTTATATAAATAAAAAAGGCGGCTAACGCCGCCCTTTCTGTGTTACAGCGTTCTGGCCACTTCGACCGTCTCGAAGACCTCAATCTGATCGCCAACTTTGACGTCATTGTAGTTCTTCACACCGATACCACATTCCATGCCGTTACGAACATCGTTAACGTCATCTTTGAATCGACGTAGCGATTCAAGTTCACCTTCGTAAATAACCACGTTTTCACGTAGAACACGAATAGGAGCACTGCGTTTGATAGTTCCTTCAGTCACCATACAACCCGCAATAGCACCAATCTTAGGCGACTTAAATACATCACGTACTTCAGCAAGACCAATGATTTGTTGCTTGAATTCAGGAGCAAGCATGCCCGTCATTGCCGCTTTAACTTCATCAATCAAGTCGTAGATAACGCTGTAGTAGCGTAAATCAACACTTTCAGCTTCAATCGTCTTACGTGCTTGTGCATCAGCACGGACGTTGAAACCAACCATGATTGCATTTGATGCAGCAGCAAGTGTTGCATCAGTTTCAGTTAATGCACCAACGCCACGAGCAATAATGCTAACTTTAACTTCATCAGTAGACAGTTTAGTTAATGAATCACAAATTGCTTCAAGTGAACCTTGAACGTCTGCTTTAAGTACAATGTTAAGCTCTTGTACTTCGCCTTCAGTCATGTTGGCAAACATGTTCTCAAGTTTAGACTTCTGCTGACGTGCTAGTTTAACATCACGGAATTTACCTTGACGGTAAAGTGCAACTTCACGCGCTTTACGCTCATCACGTACAACAGTCGCTTCATCACCCGCTGATGGCACACCAGATAGACCTAAGATCTCAACTGGAATTGAAGGACCTGCTTCAGTGATGCTCTTACCATTCTCATCTTTCATCGCACGGATTTTACCGTACTCAAGACCACAAAGAACGATATCACCTTGGCGTAAAGTACCTTCTTGAACAAGCACTGTAGCAACTGGGCCACGACCTTTATCCAATTTAGATTCAATCACGACACCAGCAGCCATACCTTCACGAACAGCTTGAAGCTCTAAAACTTCAGCTTGTAAAAGAATGCCTTCAAGTAACTCATCAATACCGGTACCCGCTTTAGCTGAAACGTTTACGAACATATGTTCGCCGCCCCAATCTTCAGACATCACACCATGTTGAGCTAGTTCACTCTTAACACGCTCAGGATCAGCCTCTGGCTTATCCATTTTGTTAACTGCGATAATTAACGGAACGTTACCCGCTTTAGCATGTTGGATTGCTTCAATCGTTTGTGGCATAGCGCCATCATCTGCAGCAACAACCAACACAACAATATCGGTAGCCTTAGCACCACGAGCACGCATTGACGTAAACGCCGCGTGACCAGGAGTATCTAAGAAAGTGATCATGCCGTTATCTGTTTCAACGTGGTATGCACCGATGTGCTGGGTAATACCACCCGCTTCACCATCAGCAACTTTTGCACGACGAATATAATCAAGTAATGATGTTTTACCATGGTCAACGTGACCCATAATAGTAACAACTGGAGCACGATTCTCTAGTACAACATCATCTTCATCACGATCACCAAGTACTTGATGCTCTAATTCGTTCTCACGAAGTAGAACCACTTTATGACCCATTTCTTCAGCAACCATTTGCGCTGTTTCTTGGTCCAAAATTTGGTTAATCGTAACCATTGAGCCCATCTTCATCATTTGTTTGATGATTTCAGTAGCTTTAATAGACATACGTGAAGCAAGTTCTGCAACAGAAACGGTTTCACCAATACGGATTTCACCTTTAACTACTGCAACTGGCTTGTTAAAGCCATGTGCCATTGATTCTGGAGCCGTGCTTTGATTACGTGCGCCTCTAGAACGGTTATCACGACCGCCTTTGCCACCACGTTTCTTATTCGCATTTTTATTGCGAGTACGACGTCCACGTTTCTCTTCAGCAGCATCTGAGGTATCTTCAGCAGCACGAGCCGCTTTTGAAGTTGTGATATGGTGATCACTGTTTTTCTCAGCTTCAATACGTTGGCGTTCTTCTTCAGCCCAACGCTTTGAGTTTTCTTCTGCAAGCTTACGAGCAGTTTCAGCAGCTTGTGCAGCTTCTTCTTTCTGCTTTTTAGTCATTGCTTCTTCTTGCGCAGTTTTAATGCGGTCAGCTTCAGCTTTTGCAGCAGCAGACTCTGGGTCTTCTGCTTTAGCAGGCTTAGCTTCAGCTTTTGCTTTCGCATCGGCTTCTTTTTTCGCTTTTGCTTCTGCGTCCGCTTTAGCCTTGGCTTCAGCTTTAGCTTTGTCTTCAGCAGCTTTTGCTTCTGCTGCAGCTTTCGCCGCTGCTTCTGCTTCTTGTTGCTGTTTAGCTTGCTGCTCAGCTTCTGCGGCTAACTCACTTTCATCACGTTTAACGAAAGTACGCTTCTTACGTACTTCAACTTTAACGTCTTTAGATTGTCCGCCACCTGCATTAACACTTAAAGTAGAAACAGTTTTGCGTTGCAGCGTCATTTTTTGAGGCTCTTTATCCGCACCGTGTTGCTTCTTCAAGTGATCTAGCAAAGTTTGTTTCTCTGTTTCAGAAACGCTGTCAGTTTTACTTTTCTTAATTCCTGCTTCGGCAAACTGTTGAATCAGTCTGTCTACATTCTTGCCCACTTCCGCGGCCAATTTATCTATACTTGTATCTGCCATCAATTAAATCCCCCTGTTGATCGACTTATGCTTCTTCGCCAAACCAACAGATATTACGGGCAGCCATGATGAGCTCACCTGCTTTTTCTTCTGTCAATTCTTCAATATCGATTAAATCGTCAATACCTTGTTCTGCTAAGTCTTCTAAGGTCGACACACCTTTACTTGCAAGAACATATGCTAAATGCTTTTCTAAACCATCTAACGCTAATAAGTCAGCTGCAGGTTCAGCACCATCAAGTGCTTCTTCTGTCGCTAATGCTCTAGTCGAAATCGCCGCTTTTGCACGTTCGCGCAATGCAGCAACAATATCTTCATCAAAACCGTCAACTTCTAACAGTTCTGCTTCTGGTACATATGCAATCTCTTCTAACGAAGTAAAACCTTCTTCTGCTAGAACAGTCGCGAAATCTTCATCTACGTCTAAAGTTTCAACAAATAAGTTAACTACTTTAGCGCTTTCAGCTTGATGCTTCGCATTAAGCTCTTCAACCGTCATTACGTTTAATTCCCAGCCAGTTAACTGAGTTGCTAAACGAACGTTTTGACCATTACGGCCAATGGCTTGAGCTAAGCTGTCCGCTTCAACAGCAATATCCATTGAGTGGTTGTCTTCATCAACGATGATAGAAGCAACATCAGCAGGAGCCATTGCGTTAATTACGTACTGTGCTGGATTGTCATCCCACATTACGATATCCACACGCTCACCACTTAACTCGTTAGATACAGCTTGTACACGTGCACCACGCATACCAACACAAGCACCGATTGGGTCAATACGCTTATCGTTAGTTTTCACAGCGATTTTAGCGCGAGCACCTGGATCACGAGCTGCGCCCATGATTTCAATCATTTCATCTAAAATTTCAGGTACTTCTACTCTGAACAATTCGATGATCATTTCAGGCTTGCTTCGAGTCAAAAATAACTGAGCACCTTTCGCTTCAGGACGAACGGCATAAAGTAATGCACGAACACGGTCACCTGGGCGGAATGATTCACGGCTAATGATGTCTTCTTTATAAATAACACCATCAGCGTTATTACCTAAATCAACAACAACACTTTCGCGGGTGCTTTTCTTAACAACACCAGTAACAATCTCACCTTCACGTTCGATGAACTGTTCTACGATTTGAGCACGTTCAGCTTCACGTACTTTTTGTACGATAACTTGCTTGGCAGTTTGAGTCGTAATACGGTCAAAAACGACTGAATCGATTTCGTCTTCGATGAACTCGCCAGGTTGAATTTCTGGGTTTTCAAATTGAGCAGCTTCAAGCGTAATTTCACTGTACGGATTTTCTAAAGCTTCGCCTTGATCATCGACGACCATCCAACGACGGAAAGTGTCGTAGTGGCCAGTTTTACGGTCGATTGCTACGCGAACTTCAATTTCGCCTTCGTATTTTTTCTTTGTTGCTGTGGCTAGAGCAATTTCTAGCGCTTCGAATATTTTTTCGCGTGGGACGGCTTTTTCATTGGATACCGCCTCTGCGACTAGCAGAATCTCTTTATTCATTGTGTTGCCTCGTTCACCTTGAAACTATCAAAACTTTGCAATAACGTTGCCTTTACGGACATTATCTAAAGCCACAATCAAATCTTCACCATCTACGGTAATCGTTAGCATTTGCCCTTCGATTGCCGTGATAGCACCTTTTAAATTACGACTCCCTGCAACAGGCATCGTTAACTGTACTTTTGCATCTTCGCCGATATAAGCAGCGTATTGCTCAGCCGTAAATAATGGTCTATCTACACCTGGCGATGAAACTTCTAGTGTGTATTCTGTCGAGATTGGGTCTTCAACATCTAGAACAGCACTAACTTGGCGGCTGGCTTCAGCACAATCTTCAATATTGATCCCACTTTCACCATCAATAAATACACGTAATATTGAATGACGCCCTGCATGGACAAACTCAATACCCCAAAGTTGAAAACCTAACGCTTCAACAGGTACTGTCAGCATTTCTGTCAGTTTAGTTTCTAATGTTGCCAAAAATGACCCCCAAAAACGAAAAAAAGGGCAAATAGCCCCCGAAAAGTCCGTAAAATCACGGAGTTACTAAGCTCCATATAACAGAAAACCCCGTAATAACGAGGTCTTAAATATAGAACCTTTTAATTGTATTTACATTGCAGTACTGCAAATAAGTAAAAACAATAAGCTGGTTGCGGGGGCCGGATTTGAACCGACGACCTTCGGGTTATGAGCCCGACGAGCTACCAAACTGCTCCACCCCGCGACAACTTGCGCAATTATATTAACTTACGTCTTTGCTTGCAATAATTAATCAATTTAACTTCAAAATGATTAATAAAATTTAGTGGTGCGGATGGTGGGACTTGAACCCACACGACCTAAGTCACCAACCCCTCAAGCTGGCGCGTCTACCAATTCCGCCACATCCGCTTACTACTAAATTTTTACAGTCGTTATCATATTTAATTGAGGAAATTAAGATAACTCTATGACTGTGGTCTTACTTCATTTGCTTCTATTAAAGAGGCAAATTAATCAGGGATTTTAGTCTCTGATGTTTCAGCCTGAGTAGGAGCTTGTTCAACTTGCTCTACTGCAGAACCTAAATCGTTCCATGCATCATCCTGTTTTGAATGATTCGCACTTAAGTTACCTAAAGTAAGACTTAAAGCGAAAAATGCAATTGCAAAAACAGCTGTGCTTCGGGTCAAGAAATTACCTGCACCGTCTGAACCGAATAGCGTCCCTGATGCACCAGCACCAAAAGAAGACCCCATGTCAGCTCCTTTACCTTGTTGAATTAAAATCAGTCCTACAAGACCAATTGCTACAACCAAGTAAACTACAATTAAAACTTCATACATAATCTTATGCGCTCATCGCTATGGAACATAAACTTAAAAACTCGCTAGAGTTTAAGCTAGCTCCGCCAATCAATCCACCATCTACATCAGGCTGGGCAAATATATCTGCTGCATTTGATGGAGTCACACTACCACCATATAAAATGCGAATATTTTCTCCAATAAATGGAGACACTTCAGAGAGTCTGTTACGAATAAACGCGTGAACTTCTTGCGCTTGCTCTGGAGTGGCGCTTTTGCCAGTGCCTACTGCCCATAATGGTTCGTAAGCGATGATGGCATTATCAAAAGCCATGGTGCCATTCTTTTCGATCACAATGTCTAACTCTTCAGCAATAACTTCAAAAGTTCTTCTTGCTTCACGAGCTGGACCTGATTCACCAACGCAAAGAATCGGCGTTAAACCATGTTTTTGTGCTGCAGCGAATTTCTCTGCAACGATATTACTTGTTTCGCCGTACATACGACGACGCTCGGAATGGCCGATAATTACATATCGACATCCTGAATCTTTTAGCATTTTACCGGAAATTTCACCAGTATAGGCACCAAAGTCATGTTGACTCAGGTTCTGTGCGCCCATTCTTACAAGCGCACCATCTAAGGTTTGCTTATTTGCTTCAAGTAGCTGCCTAACACTTTCAAGATAAATTGAAGGTGGACATAAAACTACTTCTGCAGAATCATTTTGGAGCTTTGTAGCAAACTTGCTGAATAACTCTTGCGCTAGAGGCGCACTGCCATTCATTTTCCAGTTGCCAGCTACCATAGGACGTCTGAGTGCCATTACTGTCTCCTTTGAAAGCGGCGTGAATAATAACGAACCGCCAAACAAGTTACAATAGCTAAGTCAGGAATATTTGTCATAAGATGACAGAATGTTGCTTTTTTACGCGCTGACTTTAGATATTAATAAATAACCAAATATTAAATAAAACTGCAGTTGATTGTATATTCAACTTTGTTACAAACCTACCTTTTTAACCACATCTGCGATCTGATTAGCAAAGGTTGTGACAAGGTCTATGTCTTGCCCTTCTACCATTACCCTAATTAAAGGTTCAGTTCCCGATTTTCTGAGTAACACACGGCCTGTTTTACCCAGTTTAGATTCGACTTCCTGTTTTACTGATTGAACAGTTGTTGATGTCAAAGGGTTAGAATCTCCTTCAAATCGAACATTAACCAAAATTTGCGGCAACATAGATAATGGTTTAACTAAAGCCGCCAATGATTTTTGCTGATTTTGCATTGCAGCAAGGACTAAAATACCAGCAACGATACCATCACCTGTTGTGCCATGATCTAAATTTAAAATGTGCCCTGAGTTTTCACCGCCGATACGCCAATCATGTTGTCGCATAAGCTCCATAACATAACGGTCGCCAACGTTTGAACGCACAAAAGGAACATTCAACTCTGCAAGAGCCAACTCCAAACCGAGGTTTGACATTAATGTGCCGACAACACCGCCTTTGAGTTCATTTTTACACATCGCATCACAAGCAAGAATATACAATATTTGGTCACCATCAATTACATTCCCTTGATGATCAACCATCATTATCCGATCGCCATCACCATCTAATGCAATGCCAACATGCGCCTGATGTTTTATCACTTCAGTACAAATTGCTTGCATCGATGTAGCGCCTACATTCTCATTTATGTTTAAACCATTAGGTTTATCACCAATGGTAATTACCTCAGCGCCTAACTCTTTGAACACACTAGGAGCAATATGGTAAGTAGCGCCATGGGCACAGTCGACAACCAGCTTTAACCCATTTAGCGTCAGCTCTGCAGGAAAGTGACCTTTACAGTATTCAATATACCGACCTGCAGCATCGTCAATTCTTGCCGCCTTACCCAGTTGGTGAGACTCAACACAAACCAGCTGCTTAGTCAGTTCATTTTCTATTTCAAGCTCAAGTTGGTCATCAAGCTTACTACCGTCAGCTGAAAAGAATTTAATGCCGTTATCGTAATATGGGTTATGTGATGCACTGATGACAATCCCAGCTTCAGCCCTAAAGGTACGAGTGAGATATGCAATGGCCGGTGTTGGCATTGGGCCAACAAGTAATACATTCAGCCCTGCTGCTGATAACCCCGCTTCCAGCGCTGATTCAAAAAGATACCCAGAAATACGGGTATCTTTTCCTATGATGACTTTTTGAGTGCCACTGCGTGAAAGGACACGACCAGCAGCCCAACCTAGCTTTAACGCAAGCTCTGGTGTCATTAATCCTGCACCGACTTTACCCCTTATACCATCGGTGCCAAACAGGTTTCTTTGTTGCTGTTCTTTATCTTGTTGCTTTTTATCTTGTTGATTATGGTCCTGCATTAGTACCTCACATTAAGTGAATTCACACTAATTCTATCCGTTAAAATAGCAGACTCTTAAACGACCAATTACTGATGTAAACTCGCCATAGTTGCTGACATTACCGTCAATACATCTACCGTTTCCTTTACATCATGAACACGTAATATTTGTGCCCCTTGCTGAGCCGCGATCATTGCTCCAGCTAAACTCCCCGCTAAACGTTCATCAACATCACGCTGCAATAAATCACCAATCATGCTTTTTCTTGATAAGCCAACAAGTACTGGTAAATGCAGGCTATGAAGCTCAGGCAGTTTTGCCAGTAATTGATAGTTATGTTCCAAGGTTTTACCAAAGCCAAAGCCAGGATCTAAAATAATATTTTCGCGGGGCATACCTGCTGCTAAGCAATAATCAACTCGCAGCTCTAAAAACTCACTCACTTGCTGCATCACATCGTTATATTGCGGAGCATCTTGCATGTTTTGGGGCTGCCCTTGCATATGCATTAGACACACAGGGACATCTAAACTCGTTGCCATCGCAACCGCGCCTGGTTCTTGTAGTGCGCGCACATCATTAATAATGTGAGCTCCTGCAGCGACAGCTTTTTCCATGACCTCAGGTTTACTGGTGTCGATAGAAATCCAAACATCATGATGTTTGGCCACATACTCGATCACTGGAATAACACGGGCTAACTCTTGTTCAACAGATACAGCATCGGCCCCCGGCCTTGTCGACTCTCCACCGATATCGACGATGAGTGCACCTTCAGCTATGACTTTATCTACATGGGCACAAGCTTGCTCGACAGTTGCATGTTGACCACCATCAGAGAAAGAATCTGGAGTGACATTAATAATGGCCATAACGACAGGACTAGTTAATGATAACGTTTTATCACCAGACTTAATTTGAAACACACAACCTCACTTAAATAGATCTTTTAAAAAGTATCTCTATAGAAATATGACTTAAATATGACACTAGTTCAACAAATATAAAAAAACCCCTTTCGGGGTTTTTTCAAACTTTAAAATCAGCCACTTATTTAGCTGGCGATTCATCCGTTTTAGGTTCGACATCTGGCTTGTCAGCTGAAGGTTCTTCTGAGCTTTCCTCAGTTGATTTTGCTTCAGGAGTCACTGGTGTACCTTTATCTTGATCATCCATAGAGTCATCAGCTTGCCAATCTGCAGGTTGACGAACTTCACGACGATTCATTAGGTCATCAATTTGCTCTGAATCAATGGTTTCATACTTCATCAATGCATCTTTCATTGAGTGCAGAATATCCATGTTTTCAGTCAAGAATTTATTAGCACGCTCATAGTTACTATCGATTAAGTGCTTCACTTCTTGATCAATCATGCCTGCTGTTTCATCAGACATATTCTTAGACTTCGCCATGCTACGGCCTAAGAATACTTCGCCTTCATCTTCAGCATATAAAACAGGACCTAATTTTTCAGAGAAGCCCCATTGCGTAACCATGTTACGTGCAATCGATGTAGCATACTTAATGTCTTGTGATGCACCAGTAGATACTTTCTCGCCACCGTAAATCAATTCTTCGGCTAAACGACCGCCATAGGCAACTGAAATTTGGCTTTCAAGTTTACGTCGACTTTGGCTAATCGCATCAGCTTCTGGTAAGAAGAACGTCACACCTAAAGCGCGGCCACGAGGAATAATAGTAACCTTATGAACTGGATCGTGCTCTGGCACCAAACAACCCACAATCGCATGACCAGCTTCATGGTAAGCCGTCATTTCTTTTTCTTCCTCAGACATAACCATAGTACGGCGCTCAGCACCCATCATGATTTTATCTTTTGCACTTTCAAACTCTTCCATTCCTACTACGCGGCGGTTACCACGAGCAGCAAACAAAGCAGCTTCGTTAACTAAGTTAGCTAAGTCTGCACCAGAGAAGCCTGGCGTACCACGCGCAATAACGCTGGCTTTAACACCGTCACCTAATGGTACTTTGCGCATGTGCACTTTAAGAATTTGTTCACGACCACGAACGTCTGGTAAGCCAACAACGACTTGACGGTCAAAACGCCCTGGACGAAGTAATGCAGCATCTAACACGTCAGGTCTGTTTGTCGCAGCAATGACAATAACGCCTTCATTACCTTCGAAACCATCCATCTCAACCAGCATTTGGTTCAATGTTTGCTCACGTTCATCGTGACCACCACCAACACCAGCGCCACGTTGACGACCAACAGCATCGATTTCATCGATAAAGATGATACATGGTGCAGACTTTTTAGCTTGTTCAAACATGTCACGTACACGAGATGCACCAACACCAACAAACATTTCAACAAAGTCAGAACCAGAAATAGTAAAGAACGGTACTTTTGCTTCACCGGCAATTGCTTTGGCGATCAAAGTTTTACCAGTACCCGGTGGGCCAACAAGCAAAACACCAGTAGGAATACGACCACCTAGTTTTTGGAATCGAGTTGGCTCTTTTAGGTAATCAACTAATTCTTTAACGTCTTCTTTTGCTTCATCACAACCAGCAACATCAGCAAAAGTGGTTTTAATTTGGTCTTCGCTCATCAATTTGGCTTTACTCTTACCAAATGACATTGCGCCTTTACCACCACCGCCTTGCATTTGACGCATGAAGAATATCCATACACCAATAAGCAGTAGCATTGGGAACCAAGAGATAAATATTTGGGTTAAGAAGCTAGACTCTTCTGCTTCCTGCCCTTTCATTGAAATCCCTTTACGATCAAGATCATTAATTAAATCTTGGTCATACATTGGCATAATAGTGGTGAACTTCTCTCCAGAACGTTTGATTCCTTCAATAGTTCGTTGGTCACTTTTGATTTCAACCGAATTGATATTGCCGTTTCGGACGCTATCTAAAAATACGGAATAGTCCATCTTCTGCGATGACGAAGAAGAGGGGGAGTAACCCTGAAAAACTGACATCAGCACAACGGCGATGACAACCCAGAGAATTAAATTTTTTGCCATGTCACTCAAATTTCTAGACCTCTTGAAGACCCACGATAATTAATCGTTAGACTACTATAACTTGTAACCAGTCGCCACTATATACACTTCACGTGAACGTGGTCGCGATGAATCTGGTTTTCGTGTTTTAACTGTAGTGAAAGCTTGTCGAACCGCTTTCATGTATTCGTCAAAGCCCTCCCCCTGAAAGACTTTAACAGCAAAACTACCATTAGGTGCCAAAACTTGATGACACATATCTAATGCTAATTCTACGAGATACATCGCCCTAGGTTGGTCCACACCATCTGAACCACTCATATTTGGCGCCATATCTGAAAGCACTACATCCACTTTATCCTCACCTACACGGTCAAGTAAAGCATCAAGTACTTTCTCTTCGCGGAAATCGCCTTGTAAAAAGTCGACTCCCACGATCGGATCCATTGGTAAAATATCACATGCTACCAACTTGCCTTTTTCTCCAACCAATTTAACAGCAATTTGTGACCATCCACCAGGCGCAGCGCCTAAATCAACAACGGTCATGCCTTGTTTTATTAGTTTATCTTTCTGTTGGATTTCTTCCAACTTAAATGCTGCACGAGAACGTAAACCTCGCTTTTGAGACAGTTTAACGTAGTGATCGTCAAAATGTTCTTGCATCCATCGACTTGAACTAGCCGAACGTTTTTTCGTTGCCATTTAAATTCCGTAACGATTTGGAGTTACATAAAGCTTATATAAGGGTAGAATAGCCGTTTTTCAACAGTAACATTCAAAAAGTTGGTACAAATGAACTTAACAACCAAACAAAAACAGCATTTAAAAGGCCTGGCGCATAACTTAAAGCCAGTAGTGCTGCTTGGTGCTAATGGTTTGACCGAAGGTGTGCTGGCTGAAATTGATAGTGCACTCACTCATCATGAACTAATAAAAGTGAAAGTAGGCTCTTCTGATAGAGAGCTTAAAAATGCTGTCGTTGACGCGATTATTCGCGAAACACAATCAACCAAAGTACAGCTTATCGGACACACCTTAGTTATTTTCCGTCAGTCTGCTGAAATGAAAGTTGCCATTCCAAAAGCAAAATAATTTCGTCAAACAACTTAAGGTCTAGTGTTCATCTTGCAGTCAATACGATTCAAATGTTCATTCTGACCTAAAAAAACCACTGCCATGCAGTGGTTTTTTTATAACTATAAAATATCAATCTTAAGTAGTAATTAATATTGATATTAATTGCGACTAGATATATTCAACCGCAGTAATTTCATACTCTGCAGTGCCGCCAGGAGTCGTGATAGCGACTTCGTCATCGATACTTTTACCAATCAAGCCGCGAGCAATAGGAGAATTAACTGAAATTAAGTTCTCTTTGATGTTCGCTTCATCGTCACCAACAATGCGGTAAGTCGATTCAGCTTCAGTATCAACATTTAAGATTGTTACTGTCGTGCCAAAGATAACACGGCCACTATTAGCCATAGTCGTGACATCAATGATTTGAGCATTTGAAAGCTTACCTTCAATATCACGGATACGTGCTTCACAAATACCTTGTTCTTCACGTGCTGCATGATATTCAGCATTTTCTTTTAAATCGCCTAATTCACGTGCTTCAGCAATGGCTGAAGTGATTAGTGGACGACGCTCAAATTTTAACTCATCTAATTCTTTACGAAGCTGCTCGGCTCCAATAATCGTCATAGGGACGGTATTCATAATGTCTTATGTCTCCTTTAAAAACAAAAGCACCCCGTGTCGACAATTAGTCAACACAGTTCAATCTGGTTAATTCGCATAGCGCACGATCTTTATAACAATATGTCTTAATGATGCGGTGTCTTGCGTTGAGGATGCATCTAATGATGATCCCTTAAGCTTACATAAGCTTGAGTTTAGTTACTAGTGACTGTCAAAAAATAGTAATAAAAAAGGCTRCATTCGTGTAGCCTTTTTTATTACTATTTTTTG
>NZ_VKHR01000116.1 GCF_009663145.1 Shewanella sp. TC10 | reverse complement strand
TTTGTTACTTCTTCCTCCTAGTGCGTTCTTCTTGATCGGTATCTTGATCTGGATTATCCGTACTTATAAGCCAGAGCAAGTAGAAGCAAAAGGGTAAGCGCAATGGAACATTATATTAGTCTGTTAATTCGTTCGATATTCATTGAGAACATGGCGTTAGCCTTCTTCTTGGGTATGTGTACTTTCTTAGCTGTATCTAAGAAAGTCACCACAGCGATGGGCCTTGGTGTAGCAGTAATTGTGGTTCTTGCCATTGCTGTACCAGTTAACCAAATCATCTACCAAGGATTATTAGCACCAGGCGCGCTTGCTTGGGCTGGTGTTCCTGATGCAGATTTGAGCTTCTTGAAGTTCATTACCTTCATCGGTGTTATCGCTGCTTTAGTACAAATTTTGGAAATGGCTTTAGATAAATATTTCCCACCTTTGTATAACGCGTTAGGTATTTTCTTACCATTGATCACCGTAAACTGTGCAATTTTTGGTGCAGTTTCATTCATGGTTGAGCGTGATTACAACCTTGGCGAGAGTTTAGTATTCGGTATTGGCTCTGGTATTGGTTGGGCATTAGCAATTGTATTGCTAGCAGGTCTACGCGAGAAAATGAAGTATTCTGATGTACCAAAAGGCTTACGTGGTTTAGGTATTACCTTCATCACTTCTGGCTTAATGGCGCTAGGTTTCATGTCGTTCTCAGGTGTATCTCTTTAAGAGAGACCTTACGACGTATTAATTTGAACCTTAAAGGATAAAGTTAATGGATATTCTTAACGCTACTCCAATAGATGTTTATCTAGGTGTGAGTATGTTTACCGCCATCGTACTGATTTTAGTTTTAGTGATTTTATTCGCTAAATCTAAGTTAGTCGCTAGCGGTGATATCACTATTTCAATCAATGATGATAGTGATAAAGCAATTAAAACGGGTGCGGGTAATAAACTATTAGGCGCGCTTGCTGATAATGGTATTTTCGTATCAAGTGCCTGTGGTGGCGGTGGCTCATGTGGTCAGTGTCGCGTTAATATTAAGTCTGGAGGTGGTGACATTCTACCTACCGAACTTGACCATATTAGCAAAGGTGAAGCTCGTCAGGGTTGTCGTTTAGCCTGTCAGGTTAACGTTAAAACTGATATGGACATCGAACTTGATGAAGAAATTTTCGGCATTAAGAAATGGGAATGTGAAGTTATCTCTAACGATAACAAAGCGACTTTCATTAAAGAACTTAAGCTGCAAATTCCTGGTGAAGAGTCTGTACCGTTCCGCGCGGGTGGTTATATTCAAATTGAAGCACCAGCTCACCATGTTAAATATGCAGATTTTGATGTACCTGCAGAATACCGTGGCGACTGGGAGCACTTTGGTTTCTTCAACTTAGAGTCAAAAGTTGATGAAGAAACGATTCGTGCATATTCAATGGCAAACTATCCAGAAGAATTTGGTATCATTATGTTGAACGTGCGTATTGCTACGCCACCGCCACGTAATTTGACCTTACCTTGTGGTAAAATGTCATCGTACATCTGGAGTCTTAAAGAAGGTGATAAAGTCACCATCTCTGGCCCATTCGGTGAGTTCTTCGCTAAAGAAACTGATGCTGAAATGGTATTTGTTGGTGGTGGTGCAGGTATGGCACCAATGCGCTCACATATCTTTGACCAACTTAAGCGTCTTAACTCTAAGCGTAAGATGAGTTTCTGGTACGGTGCGCGTTCTAAACGTGAAATGTTCTATGTAGAAGATTTTGACGGTTTAGCATCAACCAATGAAAACTTTGAGTGGCATGTTGCATTATCTGATCCGCAAGAAGAAGATAACTGGACTGGCTACACAGGTTTCATTCATAACGTATTGTATGAAAACTACCTACGTGACCATGATGCACCAGAAGATTGTGAGTTCTACATGTGTGGACCTCCAATGATGAACGCAGCCGTAATTGGTATGCTTAAAGATCTGGGTGTTGAAGATGAAAACATCCTACTCGATGACTTTGGTGGCTAATGCGTTAATCCAATAAGATTAGCAATTACCCAAAAGACATTGAACGTCATAAATTGCAGCTCGCTGACACGGAGGTCACTCTAGTTAGTAAGCTGCAATTTTTTATTTTAGATAACACTAATTTGAAGTTTGAGATGATTAAGATTTCTATAAAATCTATTGCTGTATCCCTGGTTTTATTATTACTAACGGCTTGTGGAACTGAAGACAAAATAGTGTCACTGGCTGGCAATACTATGGGCACGACTTACCATATCAAGGTAGTTAGAAACGATCGTTTGCCGACGACTCAATTGCTACAGGCTGAAATTGATATAGCGCTTGAGTTAGTCAATGACCAAATGTCGACATATAGACCAAAATCTGAATTATCTAAATTTAACCAACTTGGCATTAATCACAGTATCACTGTTTCTGAAGATACAATTAAAGTGTTCAAGGAAGGGTTAAGACTGTACGAAGTTACAGATGGCTTAAC
>NZ_VKHR01000003.1 GCF_009663145.1 Shewanella sp. TC10 | reverse complement strand
CTCTTCACTTGAAAGTGCTTTTAATCGCTCTGCTTCTTCAGGCGATACCGACCATACGATTGAACATAAGTTTTCTTCGTAAAGTGGCAGTAAAGCTAATGGGCCATCGGCTAAAAACACCTGACGAGCGGTATCTTCATGGGGCTCTGCGGTGCGAATGGTGGCAACTATGGCGTGGTGGCCGTAGTCCCAAAAGGTCAGTGGAATTTGGCACTGGCTGCGCACCCAAGAGTTAGCGCCATCGGCAGCAACCACTAATGCAGCGCTTAGGTTTTCGCCGTTATCTAAGGTTAACCAAGACTCACGCTCACCAAATGCGATGCGTTCAAGTCGCTGGCCTTCAAGATGGGTAATGTTACTTAGCTCGCTGGTGCGCTTAGCTAAGGCGTAACTTATCGATTGGTTTTCAATAATAGCGCCAAGGGATGGCTCGCTAATGCTGGCAGCATCAAAGGCAATTTTGCCTAATCCGTCTTTATCCCATACGGCCATTTTTTGATACGGCGCAGTGCGGTCATGGTCAATGTATTGCCATGCACCTAAGTTTGTTAGTAATCGCTCACTGGCTTTGTTTATCGCGCTAACTCTGAGTCGTGGCTCGCCTGATACCGCCTCTGTTTGGCCTGCATCAATCACCACCACGTTTAAGTTAGCCTCGGCTAAACCGATTGCTGTTGCCAAGCCAACCATACCACCGCCAACAATGGCTACATCATAGGTTTGAGTTTGAAACATGTTAATCCTTAATCTTCAATCGGTTCACTGAGATACTTTACTACTGCACTTGCAATCTTTAGGCGCTTTTCCATCCCATTGCTTTATGGGCAATAGGCGCTTTAAGTGGTGGACACCAAGACAATAATCTTAACCCTAAACTGCGCCCAGCCACTAATGGCCAATGCTGATTTGAGAAGCCGCGCACTAAAAACTCAACATTGTTGATTGTGCTGTTTCTGTCTTGCTCGCGAAGTGTCAGATAATGATGAATAAGCGAATTTTGACCGCAATCAAGCGCTTGTGGATCTGTTTTACTGAGCTCGATGAGATTTGCTTCAATGGCGTCAATTAACCCAACAACATCACGCAAACCTAAGTTAAAGCCTTGGCCTGCAATGGGGTGCAAAGTTTGCGCAGCATTACCAATAAATACTGTGCGATGGTAAATAGGCCTAGGCATGTACGATAACGTCAATGGATAACTGACTCGCTCACCCACATCGGTAAAGCGCCCTGCTCGGTTACCAAACGCGGTTTGCAGCGCAGCTAAAAACTCAGCTTTGGGCGCGATTTTAAGTGCTTGTGCTTGCTCGTTATCAAGCGCCCATACTAATGAAACACGGGGCTTAGCGTTAACTGCTGACATGGGCAATAAAGCTAGCGGCCCAGTTTCAGTAAAGCGCTCGTATGCCCAGCCATCATGTGGCTTATCGGTTTGAACATTAGCAACCAATGCCACTTGTTCAAAATCGACTTTTTCAATGTCTTGGTTTAACGCTTGGCGCACTTTGGAGTTAGCGCCGTCAGCCGCTACAAGTAGCTGAGTACGAATTTGCTGGCCGTTATTTAAGGTTAACGTATGGCCGGTGGCATCTGTTTGTAAATCTGATAATTGCGCTGGGCAATATAGCTTAATGGCTTGTTTACTATTCTTTAGCTCATCAAACAACACCTTACCGACTTTAGCCAGCTCAACCACTTGTCCCATTGACGATAACGAAAACTGCTCAGCGTTAAGTTCGGTCATGCCGAAATGACCGCGATCAGAAATATGGATATTGCTGATTTCGGTGCCAAGGCTTGCAAGCTTTGGCCAAATACCTAGACGGGTTAGTTCAAACACTGAGCCATGGGCAATCGCAATAGAGCGAGCATCAAAGCCTGGATGGTTATCATCAGGTTTTACCGCTTCTATAATGGCAATGGATAAAGGTCTGCCAAGCTTATGTTGATATTTATCTGATAACTGCGCTAAACCAAGGGCTAAACTCGCTCCAGCCATCGCACCGCCGACAATGGTGATGTCGACATTTTCAACAACAGATGACGTGACGTGATGAGAGATATCGGTAGCTGAGTTGGTTGACTGTGTCATAGAGCGAGTTCTTTTTATTTTTCGATTAACGCTTGCACACTACACCAATGTGAGTGTGCACTAAGTTGCTACTGATGAGTAGTGTATGTATGGGTTAGTGCAGTGGCGCTGCAGGTTCGCTGTCATCTAATGGGATTTCAGGGCCGAACTCTGAGTAACACAGTACCGCTGCCATACGGACAAATTCATGCAGTTCAATAAATGCAGCTTCTGATTCGTCATCGTCGCTCACATCAAATTCAACTTGAGCAATAGCGCCTAAGTCTTGAATGATCTCACGTACATCTGATGATGCGCCATTAAGTTTAGGCTGGATAAGTGCAATAGCGGTTAAGTAGCTTTGCACCCATAATGCGAGGCATTCTAAACGCTTGCTTAAAGGCTCTTCTTCTTCAGGCAGTAATGGCGAAAAACCAAATTCAGCATCGCCTAAACGCGTGGCAGTATCTTTGAACAAATCTGAGATTAATTGCTGTAAATCATTTGGTAGTGCTTGGCCGTCATTCATTAATTCAACTAACGGTTTTAGCCATAGCAGATTGGCTTGATCAACTCCGCCGCAAATTAACCCGACTAATGCGCCATGCACCTCAACAGGATGCTGACCAATTTCAGCTGAATCTAGGGCTTTTTTCAGTTTTTCGATACATAAAGAAGGAGGGGTAGCCATGGTAATTTTCCATTAAATAATCAATCTGGTGCAATGCTAGCAGAGTTAATAACGGCCACCAAATCCTGTGGCTATTTTTGCTGGGTAAATAAGCAAAAAATTATCTCGCTGTAAAAAGTTGATTTAAAAAATATCGCTTGAATCTGCTAAGTATAAAGCACCTTTAGCTTATTAGCTTAAATCGAGCGGTAAATCTGCTGGAATAGCTGGCTTTTAATGGCGGTTATTAAACCAATTACTAATATTAACACTCTGGAATATAACTCGATCAACTAAGCGTTTTGGCATAAACAACGTATTCTTAGTGGTGTCGTTAAATAAAGTTGTGTAGATCATTGAGTGATTCAGACTCAGGGTGAGTGTACGGATCACATCGAACCTCGCTGAAATGCTCATTCATCAAGCAAATAGCCGTAAAGCGGGCAAGTTACCTTGCACTTTTAATATGAGCGCTATATAGTCCGCAAACAGGCTATTTCCTCTGTTGTTGATGTAAAATGATTGTAAAATCAACGCTAATACTCGCATTCATGCTAAAGCGTTACAGTCAGAGGGATTGGTAAACTGCTACAATTTTTATTTTAGACGAATAAGGATCTTCAGCGAACTATGAGTAACAGTGCTATTGATATCTCCCTTTTAGGGCGCACCTACTCTATCGCTTGCCCGAAAGGACAAGAGGATGCTTTGCGTTCGATCGCTAAAGGTGTTGAGCAGCAGCTCACGAACCTGAAAGCACGAACCAATAATTTAAGCCGCGAAGAATTAGCCATTATGGCCGCACTGAATATTGGTTACGAGCTACACGAAGAACAGCAAAAAAATAAGCAGTATATGGCGCAAATGGATGAGCGTATTTCGTTATTACAATCAACGTTAGAAAACTCGTTGGTTGAACGCACCAAGGAAGATTAAAGAATTTTGATTTGTGTTAAGCAACCTTAATGGTCTCAACATGATTCACACTGGTTTTGCTCCCTGGGATATGCGCTTGTAGGTTATGTCCCTGTGCCGATATTTACAAACCCAGGGTGAATGTTTTCATTGACATTGTGTATGCTCGGCTCGTATCGAGAAACCTTAGGAGATGAACATTTTCCCGCCTTGAACCTACGGTTCAAGGGCTACACCGACGGTCGGTATTCTGGGGAGCATTCTAAATAAACAAACCACCTTTATTAGGTGGTTTTTTTATGTCTGCTTAATCGTCTTTTAATAGCCAAAAGATGCATAAATTGCGTCATAATTGTCAATATTGAGTTTATTAACATTGCCTAATAAAAAGTCCAATTTGCTAATAAAATGTATCACCAAATTGTAAAAATGTAAGCTAAGTCGCTAAAGCTCGCAATTCATTTTATTACACCTGTTAATTTAAAGGTTATTATTGTTTTATAAAGAACAATAAGGTATAAATCTCAGCAAATTAATAACTTGTAATTAGGGATTATGACAAGTCGTCTGCCAAACCTATCCGCTTTAAAATTAATATTTCTGTGTTCAATACTGTTTCTGTCAGCTTGTAAATCTACTCCTGAACCTCAACAGCCCGCTTATATTATTCCTGCTGCTATTGCACATTTACCTCTTGATGCAGCCAATCAGGGTTTAGACATTGTTGATATTCAATTAGCGCTGGGTGACCGTAATTTATACCTTGCTGCAAATGGCAATATTAAGATGCTATCAACGGCACAATGCCCTATTGATATCTCGGCCCATCGTGGTGATTTTCGTCAGCCCGAAAGCAGTTATAACGCTATTGCTGCGGCATTAAATGACAACTTTAATAGTGTTGAAATTGACGTCATGCTACTTAAAGATGGGACTTGGGTTAACCACCATGACAGTCAAACTGGCCGTGCTACCGTTCATTATACTGGCGAGCGCTATAAACTTGAGCGCATGAGTCGTAAACAGTTTGGCGAGCTAAAACTGCGGGATAAAGACAGCAACACTTTATTAAATGAGCGTCCAATTACGGCATCTGAAGCATTTAAGATTTTTGCTGCATATCGAATGCCGAATCAAAAGCTGAACGTTGAAATTAAATCTGATGCCAATGGCCAAGAGCTTGTCGATTTAGACAATATGCTACGTAAATATATCGGTCTCAGTGGTTATTATTATTCAGCAGCAGATCAAGACACCTTATACAAACTTCGTGGGATTAATCCTTATGTGTACCTAGGTTTTTTACAAGGTGGCCACCCTACTAGTGTAGAAAAACTTCGCAGTGATTTACGCAAAGGCGTTAAAAATGATGCTTATTACCTTGATAACCAAGATGACATTGAGCTAGCTGGCCGCTACGGCACTAAGCGCTATCGCTCACGTTACAAAGACTACACCAGCAGCGAAGCCCTAAGAAAACTGCGCACAAAGCTAGGTAACAATTCAGGTATTCATTTGGATATTCGCAGCTATATGCAACATTCAGCAGTGAAAAGTCGAGCTCATAGCTTAGGAATGAAAGTGTATACCTATTCGCTCAATGGCACCGATTATCATCAAACACAGCTGCTTAAACTCAATAAGAATAAGCTGCCTGACGGTGTGATTGTCGATGCGACGCCTTATAAAATTTGCCAACGCTTATTTACTGCCTCTGTACCAGCCAAGCGTTACCAACCATTGAGCAATCTAGGGCGCTATATTGCCTCTTTACCGCAAGATGCTGATTTTGATCGTTTTCAGGAAATGCTTGGGTATCAAAATGAAGGCTATTACCTCTCTCTTAGCTCAGGGCTTAAATCCATCACTAGCGCAAAAAAAGTACAGGCCAAAAATACTACGCCTACTCCCTTGCTTGAACATGGATTCCCAACCATTACTGACGAGAAAATCGAACATAAAACCGGTGAAACTATTTTACTCACTTTGCCTGATAGCAAAGCAAAATAGTACTCACAAATAACAATAATAAAAACATATAGTAAACTACATAATGACTGATAAAAAACCAAGCCCCTTTGCAACCAACTTGCTAAATAAAACGCCAACACAACAGAAAATGCAAGTGGCAGAAAAGCAATTAGAAAAAGTCCAGAAGAAGCAAAAAAGTTCGTCAAAAAAGGCGGCGGCGCAACAAGCCCGTGAAGAAGAAATCACCAAATTAGGCAAGCCTTTTTGGTGGATGATGTTCATGTTTATCTGCTCGGTATTGTATTTGTTCCCTGAGGCAGTATTTAATGCTGCACTCACTGACGTTGCTGGCGGCAAAAACTCTAGCGAAGATGATTTACGCGCGGTTGAATTATTTGGCCGAACCATTAGTGGTATTGGTGTCACGCTGTTACTGGCCGATATGCTATTAAAGGGTAAACGAGTGGCACGTGTAGGACGAGCCATGGGCTACTTTGCCTTGATTGCAGTCTTGGTATGGCCAACGGTGTTTTTTGGGCAAAAGTGGCTGGTAGATCATTTTATAATTGATGCCTCTTCACCTTCTGAGCGTCAGCAAGCTTATTTATCTCAGGTATTACGCAGTGCACTAATTGAAAAATCAATTCAATTTGAAGGCATTAATTACGACCCTGATTCTGACCATAACGCCACTGAAAAAACCTTCTTGTCAGTGTTTGGTGGATTAGTTTACGCCGACGATAAACTGGTCGATGATCTCAAACAAAAGAAACGCATGATCATGGAAAAATTTGTCCGTGATCGCGCCTTATCACGTTTTGATGAGCACTACGCAAACTATGATGAGTTTCGTCATACGCTGCGTGATAATTACAAAGAATATGCTCAAGGCTCAAACGAGTATAACCAAGCAATTGCAAGCTCGCCTGAACGCTCAAATGAGTATTGGTTAGACACTCAAAATCAAGTAAAGCAAGGTTGGGAAAAGTACCAAAAAGGCGTTAGCGCTTATGAGGCTCGCGTTGAATCAAGAGCACAAAAAATCGCTCCAAAAATGTATGACTTTTTTGAACGTCGTAACAAATGCGGCGATATGAAAAAAGGCAGCCGTAAAAACAGCTGTAATGAACGCTTACAAACGGGCTACGACAAAGAAATCGCCAAATACAGCATTCCTTATATTCCACCTGATGATTGGTTAATCCGCGAAGAAATTAGCACCTCAGAGAACGTAGGTAACTCCATCTTAACGGGCATCATGACCTTTGGTTTATTCACAGCAATGCAAGCTGCTGATGCGGTTACCGGCGGCGATGCAGGCTTTAAAGATCACCGTATGGTCTACACCAATGATGTTAACCACTATAAGAATGTCTTAATGGTGAAAATGGAACCTGACTTTGTCAAAGAATCAGGCGGTTACCCTTTAGGTATCAATACTATCCATGAGTTTAGACACCATGAATTAACCAGTTTGAAAGTGAATAAAACCCTCAAACAAAAAGGTTTGTCCTTACCTACCACTTGGGTGATGGCTGATCGAACAAGTTTTGATAATGCTGTTGCTAAAAAAGTCCGACAAGAAGCAGATAAACGCTGGCGCTCAAGCATGAAAAATAAAGGCTTGGATATGCCGCCTAACTTGAGCTGGTCACAATTTCAAAAGCAAGGTGATATTCAAAAACGTATCGAACGGAAAATGAAAGAGCTTTACGTTAGCCCAACCCTCGCAGACTGGAATAACCGCGAGTTTAAGCAACGTATTATTGAGCCTAATATTCAACGTAAAACCACTGAGTACCTCAATGTTCTTGAAGCTCAGCAAGCTGAGTTTGCTGATGGCGGCGCATTTGAATCAACGGGTAAATCTGCACTGCGCGCCACCATAGTGCCTCCTATTTCTATGTCGATTAGCTTGGCATTGGTGTTATTAACGGTATTAAAACTGCCGATGAAAGCAGTTGAGTTGGTCCAAGCTAAGCAAGCCAATAAAAGCAATGCTGAACCCGCTGATGACAAAAAGAAAGCCAAAGCGGGTTACATTAAAGGCGGAATTTCTGCGGTGTTATTAGTGTCGATCTTTATCGTACCAATCACAGTTAGCAGTAACCAATACACTATGAAAGATTCCGCCATGCACTACTTTTTTGAGCAAATGGAAAACAATGATTCTGCCAGTATTTCATTCGCACTGAAATGGTTATTGGTGACTCAGCCGATGGTGCAACCTATTGGTGCGCGCATCGATGAACACCTAATGATTACTCGGGGCTTTGATGCGATTAGCGAGCCGATTAATCGCTTTGATTTAGCCATTATGCCAGAGCATGAAACTAGCTCTCAGCCAAGCTCTGCGTCTGTAGCTAAAGCATTATTGCCACTCACTATTACCACTAATATCAGTGGTGCCAATATCGCAGTAATGAACATTAAACCGAAATATGAGGCAGGTATGATGCTGCCTCCAGGAGGCTATGACATAAAAGTGTCTGCCAGTGGCCATCAAGCTGTTAGAAAGTGGGTATACCTCAAGGCCGATGAAACGGAATTTACCATAAAACTATAACGCGTTTTAACTGTTTAAAGCACCATTCACGCATTGATTGATAGGAAGTATTACGTGAGTAAATTAGAACAATTCCAAGAGTTTATCCGCAATAACGGTAAAGACTTAACGGGTGTTAATGTACCAGTTGTATTAAGTAACGAAGAAGCGAAACTGCCAGAACTCAATTTTACCTTTGGTTGGACAATTGAAATTGGCGTGACCGAACATGAACATGGTGGCCATTGCCCAGCAGGGATAAAATCAGGTTCAGCATCAAATGCCTATAGCTGTGCTAATGATACAGCTAAACAATATGTTAGCGGTCAAAACAGCTTGTTCAACGATCGCTTCCTTAAGATCCTCGGCCCTGATATTTCTGAGAATTTTTTGATTAAAGATAGGGGCTTAAAATCAGCTCCTGAGACTTATGTCGGCAGTAAAGTCTGTTATACCTGTGACGGTACAGGTAAAGATACTTGTTCTTCATGTCATGGTAACGGCAGTAAAACTTGTACGAGTTGTGGCGGCAGGGGCCGTAATAGTGTCACTCGTTATGAAAACAATCGCACCATTCATACTACGGAATCATGTTCTGGTTGTTGGGGGAGCGGTAGTAATACTTGTGGCGGCTGTGGCGGCAGTGGCAAGGTCACTTGTCGCACCTGTGATGGTGGCGGTTACCTCTACTTTAGTTACTCCATCGACGGTAATGCTATACGCAGTACAAAGTGGGATTATAACACCAGTGATTACCATGAATGGACCACTGATTACGTTAAGAAAACTGGCCTAAAACTCGTTAATCAATTAACTGACGTCACCGAAGTTGATGTAAAAGGCGCGTTAGATGGTTGCACCTTTATTTATGCCTTTACCGCTAACCTACCTACTTTGCAATTTACAGCCAATATCGATCAAGTTGATACCACTATGTGCTTTGCAGGGACAAATAATAACACCCACGATGCCGGTGGTGTTTACGACCCTGCAGTATGGAGTGTGGCCAAGCAACTAGGTGGTGGTAGTCAATCAACCGATAAATCGGTACTGGCAACGCCTGCGGTTAAAGACATCATTGAAGCTAGCGAAACCAAAACAAAAATTGGATTACTGGAAGAAAACTGGGTATCAACCGATATTAAAGATGCGGTCGTTTCTAACTATCAAACCTTAGTGACCCAGCTTAAAAAACAGAGCGTCAAAGGCATTGCACCTAAGATGATTGGTGGACTATTTAAGTTTGCCTTCTTGTTCCTTACTATAGGCATGATCATCGCATTAATGTTCCCTGTATTTGCTGAAGAAACCCATTACCGTATGAGTGTATTGCAAATACCTGAATGGATGTGGGGTGTAGTGACGATGAAGTTTAGCTTTTTTGGTTTACCTGCATTTTGTAATTACCTACTGCTGTTTGGTTTATTGTGGCTCTGTTATCAAGGCGTCAATAAGTGGTATTGGAAAAACATCGGTCAAGGGAAAACCTGGCTACTTGCTATCAGCCTGACACTATTAATTCCTCATATTGGCTTTACCCTGTTCTACAATATTTGGGGACTTGCGACCATGCCAGACAAAGAGTTCGGTGCGGCAATTGTCGGTGGCGCTTTGTTTGTAGGCGTCTATTTAATTGTTTATGGCGTTAAGTTGCCAAACAAATGGTATACCAAGCTATTAGGCTTTGTGGCAGGTGTCGCTTTATATTGCGCGTTGCAATACGGCTTATTCATGCTAAACCCTGCAACAGGTTTTATTGCTAGCCAACAAGACTACCCAAATTCTGTCGCGTCATTAATTTCTGGGGGGCTTTATTTCATGCAAAACAACCTCGCTGAATGGCTAATTTTGAGTATTTGCTTTGCTTACTTCTTAACACGTCGACAGTTCTGGTTAAAAGCTAAATGCTTGGTCGCTGAATACGACAGTCCTGTCTTGCTGAAATCGATGAATATGGAAAAATAGCTAAGCAATTAGTCATGACTCTATAAGTAAGTAAATCAACAACGCCGATAATAGTGATATTGTCGGCGTTTTTTTATCATACCGCCGAGTAATTTTTGGCCACATAAGCAAATGCTGGTTAATCAATTGATTATCTTCTTTGAGATTTGGGCATATCAGGATAACCTGCAATCTGTAACATCATTTGTTCATAACGCTATTTTTCCTTTCATTTGTATGTGATGGAGTACTTCTTACCTATGAGCATGACGCGTTTTATGACTGGCTCAACTCAATACCAGTCTGCTACAACAGATAATCAAACTCTTATTACCTATTTTTCTTCCGCTAGCCCAGTTTCCGATGATAACTCGGCAACTGCAGACGTGATTTATCCTCACTCTTTTAATAGCCCCAGTGACGTCTACCCCTTATTCGATAGCCGTAATATGAGCCGTGATAGCATTCGTCGTCATATACGCCAAGAGCGCAATGGCATATCAGCAGCAGAGCAAAACCAATTAGCATTAATTGCCAGTCGCCATTTATTATCTGAGATCCAGCGTATATCGGCTAAACGAGTGGCCTTGTATTTAGGCTTTGATGGAGAGCTGGCCACCAGTAAATTGATTGAGGCATTATGGAAGCTTGACGTTGAAGTGTACTTACCGCGCCTTCACCCTTTTGCTAAAGGTCACTTATTGTTTATGCGCTACACAGCTGACACTGAGATGGTCAATAACCGCTACAAGATTGCAGAGCCCAAATTAGATATTCGCCATATGGTAACCGTTGAACATCTCGACATGATTGTCACTCCATTGGTGGCATTTGATGATAAAGGTAATCGAATGGGAATGGGCGGCGGTTTTTACGATCGCACTCTGGCTCAAGTTACTGACAATAAACCTTTAGCTGTAGGCTATGCACACGACTGCCAGCAAGTAAGCTTTCTGCCCGTTGAGTACTGGGACATTCCCTTACCTGTGATTATTACCCCTACCAGGCGCATTGCCTCAGCCAGCTTAACCTGACTAAGGGTTATTAGTTAGAAAATATAAATCAAAAAGCCGTTAATCTACTGGGATTAACGGCTTTTTTAATTGGCTGAGCAAGTGTAAAGGCCAACTAAAGGTAAAGGCCAACTAAAATTAAAGGTTAACTGGTCGCTTTATCTAACGCTTGACTCACATCGGCAATAATATCGTCGATATGCTCAATGCCCACCGAAATACGTACCAAATCTTCCGATACACCAGCCTTAGCTAATTCATTTGAATCAAGCTGTCTATGAGTAGTACTCGCAGGATGACAAGCCAGTGACTTAGCATCGCCAATATTAACTAAGCGCAAGATCATTTGCAGTGCATCAATAAATTGACCACCAGCCACTTTACCCGCTTCAGCATTGGCGGCTTTAATGCCAAAACTAATAATACCTGAAGCTTTGCCTTGGGTAATTTTTTCACAGCGTTCATGTTGCGGACTATTAGGTAGCGCTGCGTAATTTACCCAACTCACTTGTGGATGTGCTTGTAAATATTCAGCTAACGCTAAGGCGTTGCTGCAATGGCGCTCCATTCGCAGGCTTAATGTTTCTAAACCTTGAAGTAATAAAAAGGCACTTTGTGGCGATAATGCCGCCCCCGTATTACGTAGTGGCACCACGCGGCAACGACCGATAAAGGCTGCGGGCCCAAATGCTTCGGTATACACCACGCCGTGGTATGACGGGTCGGGTTCATTTAATAAAGCAAAGCGTTGTTTGTTAGCAGCCCAATCAAACTTACCAGAGTCAATAATGACTCCGCCAATGGTCGTGCCGTGGCCACCAATGTATTTAGTCAGAGAATGAATCACAATGTCAGCGCCATGATCGATAGCACGGCAGAGCACTGGCGTGGCAACCGTATTATCGACCATCAAAGGTACACCATGCTTATGAGCAATATCAGCAAGGCGCTGCAGATCTACCACATTACCTGCTGGGTTACCGATGGATTCACAAAACAGCGCTTTGGTGTTGTCATCAATTAAGGCTTCTAAGCCTTCATAATCATCATATGCCGCCATACGCACATCAATACCTTGACGAGGCAAAGTATGGGCAAACAAGTTGTAAGTGCCGCCGTATAACTGACTAGTGCTGACAATATTATCACCCACTTGAGTTAACGCTTGAATCGCATAAGTAATGGCGGCCATACCCGATGCCACAGCAAGTGAAGCAATCCCGCCTTCGATGGCTGCAAGGCGCTGCTCAAGTACATCTGTGGTTGGATTCATAATGCGGGTATAAATATTACCAGGCACTTTTAAATCAAATAAATCCGCACCGTGTTGGGTGTCATCAAAGGTATAAGAGGTCGTTTGATAAATCGGCACGGCAGCGGCTTTGGTTGTCGCTTCGGATTGGTAACCGTGGTGCAGAGCTAAAGACTCTAGTTTTAAATTGCTCGTCGTCATGTTGCCTTCCCTTATCATTCATTTGAAATAAAAGTAGATGACATTCAAACTAGCAAATAGACTTCTAGAAGTCTAAAACTATTTTATTAAATCGTTAACTCCACAAAGAAGGTTTACTTAAGGTGCCTACCACCATCTACCGCATAACTTCTGCCAGTGACATATTGGCTAGCAAGCAGATAATCCACCAGCTCGATGATTTCACTATTACCCGCTTCTTTAGGCAATATCGCTTTAGCTAACGCCTTAACTTTATAAGCTTCATCATCGCCTTCATTAAATAGAATCATTGCTGGGGCGATTGAATTCACTTTCACACTTGGGGCAAATTTGGCAGCAAAGGATAGGGTCATATTGTGCAGCGCCGCTTTACTGGCTGCATAAGCTATGTGTTTCTTGCTGCCCTTTTCAGCGACATAATCAGTGATATGAATGATGTTGCTAGCGCCCACATTTGTGCCAGCTGATGCCGTCAGAAGCTCCGCTAAAGCGAGGTTAATCTGATAAGGCGCGCTGACATGAATGTTCATCATCCGAGCCATGATATCTGCAGAGGTAATATCTGCACTGGTTTTATCATTGTGCCAATCAGAGGCATTGTGAATAATGCAATTTAGCTGTGAATGCTGCGCTTTAATGCGGCTTAGCATGTCATCTATTTCTGCAGGCTGACATAAATCGCACTGGTATAAATCTGCGCCCAAATCTAATAATTCATCGATAGATGGATAGTGAGTTCTGAACGTACCAATGACATTACAATCTAGAGCTAAAAAATGCTTTGCCAAAGCATAACCAATTCGTTTTCCGACACCTGTAATAAATATGGTTTGTTTCATTAGGGTTCTCTTTTTAATGGTTACAGAAAGCATAAAGGCCATCAGTGCTCACTAATGGCCTATGGGGTATCATCAATCAGTCTACTAAGTTAATCAACTTTTGGAGAAAAACTCAGCCCTTGAAGCAGGGTTATTTTTAAAGCAGCCACCTAAAGCAGAAGTCGTAGTATGAGATTGCGTGTCCATTACCCCACGTGACTTAACGCAATAATGTGTGGCGTTAATACTAACAGCAACATCATCGGTTTCTAACAAGGTCTGCAATGCCACTAAGACTTGTTGAGTTAGACGTTCTTGCACTTGTGGTCTTTGTGCAAAAAAACGCACTAAGCGATTAAGTTTAGACAGTCCAATAATCTTC
This sequence comes from Shewanella sp. TC10, assembly GCF_009663145.1. Classification (GTDB taxonomy): domain Bacteria; phylum Pseudomonadota; class Gammaproteobacteria; order Enterobacterales; family Shewanellaceae; genus Shewanella. The sequence continues at coordinate 140,038 of NZ_VKHR01000003.1, read as the reverse complement.
TTTTTCGGAATGTATGCCACATCAGCTAAACCATCTATAGTAATAAAATGATGCTCACAGGTACTAACAACACTGATGTCACTGACCTTGACCATTTCCTCAACACCCATTTTATTATCAATTTGAGTGACTTTAGGAAATTGCTGATAATCAAGCCCCGAGAAAATCTCATTCACATACATTTTGGCAATGCGATGCGGGGTTTCGCATAAACTGTCGTCGGTTAAGTCTAAACCCAGTGTCGATACAACTTCAGTCATCAATCCTTGAATACGTTCAATTTTTTGCTCACTGGTCATGTCGTTTTCGACCAATGGCGTTTCGAGACCTCGCTCAATGAGTACTTGTTGCACTTTACGTGCTTCTTCTGAAATCATGTGTTTTCCTTATGGCAACCCGTGCCAAATAAAACCACATCGTTACGTGAACGCTTTAAGCGCTCGCTTATTTGCGCTGCTCTAAAGACAATGAAACAGAGTCGGCAAAACGTAAAGCATGAGGTTTATCAATCGTTACTCGAGACATGGTAATAGATGGGTGTTCGCTACAAATGGCCAGTACATCTGCGACCAATTTTTCTAGCAGTAAAAAGCGCCCTTCTTCAACATGTTGAATAACTTTTTTAGTGATAACTTTGTAGTTAAGTGCATCGGCAACATCATCAGTTTGAAATGACTTGTCGGCGGGATATTGGATCTCAATATTAATCACAACATCTTGCTGCTTTTCACGTTCGTCTGGATTGAATCCAATGAAGGTACGTAAACGAAGGTTAGTAACTTTAATAATTGCTTGGCTAATAGACATAGTGAGCCTCGTGTGAATACATAAACGTGATACGTGAGAATGCGCAAAATAGATCACATAAAAAAGAGCCAACTTTTTAAAGTTGACTAGGGTCTGTTGAACTTTGCAGGTTAAGTTTCGTTCGAAATAAAGCGTTTAAATCGAGGTAGATGAATTGATGCCTAGTCATCTAAGCACCTTTTATTCACAAAGATAAATCCAACAAAGAGTAAAACGCTTTTAGTCGAACCCTTCGGGCAGCGTTTGTTGGTCATTTTTACTGCGTTATCGACTTTTTATGTAGAATAAATACACCACAAAGTCTCTGCCTTGTATAAATGGCCAACAACTCGCTGCTAATACAACCTTGAAAGATCAACAGCCCCTACTAGTTATAGCGACAAATCGCCAATTTTGCTAACTAAAACTCTTTATAGTTTCGGTACTTAACTTTAAAGAAGATAATATAGAACACAGGTACAATGATCAGAGTCAGCATAGTTGCCACACCTAAACCAAACATAACCACTGCTGCAAGCGACTCAAAGAAGGCATCTGTCAGCAAAGGAAGTACCCCTAATATAGTGGTAATTGCCGCCATACAAACAGGCCTTACACGACTCACAGTTGAGTTAAATACCGCTTCGAATGTTTCAATACCATCATTGATATCTGTGTTGATTTGATCAAGTAACACAATACCATTTTTAAGTAACATCCCCGATAAACTCAGCATTCCTAGCAATGCCATAAAGCTAAATGGCTTATCAAGGATAAGTAGCCCTGAAGTAATACCGATAATCGCAAGTGGCACACATGCCCAAATCACCAATGGTTTTCTTACTGAGTTGAATAAGAATACGGTGATCAAAAACATGAACAAGAAGCCCAATGGCAGAGTTGCAAACAAGGACTCTTGTGCATCGGTTGAAGACTCATATTCACCACCCCATTGCAGCTCATAACCGACTGGTAGCTCTAAAGCTTCAACTTGCGGTTTAATTTGAGTGAACAATTCTGCAGGTAAAATATCGTATTCAAAGTCAGTATCAGCAAATACCGTTAAGGTACGCTTGCGATCTCGACGTTGAATGATTGGATCTTCAAACCTGACTTCAAAGCCATCAACCACTTGTTGCAAGGGGACAAATGCACTTAACGCTGGACTCCAAATTCGAATACTTTCCATTGACTCAATATCGATTCGTTCATCTTCAGGTAAACGGCCGATAATCGGCAATAGTGTTGTACCTTCTCGGTACACCCCAATTTGTAAGCCTGTGAAAGAGAACTTAAGCGCTTCGTCTACTTCACTTTTTACAATACCTAAGCGGCGAGCTTGGGTTTCATTAAAGCGCGGGGCAATGTACTTCACTCGCTCACGCCAGTCATGACGCACGTTGACTGTCGCTGGAGTCGCATTGAAGATTTCCATCACTTGGGCGGCGATTGAACGTAAAACATCAGGATCGGCGCCACTAATGCGCGCTTCAATTTTCGCATCGGTCGATGGACCAATTTCTAATCGCTTAAACTTAAGCTGCGCTTGAGGGTAACTTCGCTCTACATCTTTTCTGAACTTCACCATCACGTCAGTTAAGGTTTCAAAATCAGTGGTTCGAATTGATATTTGCGCATAAGAGGCATAGTTTTTCTCTGGCGAATACGTCAATAGGAAACGTGGAAAGCCCTTACCTATAGTTGATGCAACATACTCAACATTATCCAGTTCAACCGCAATAGCCTCCATGCCTTCAACCACAGTTTGGGTTTCGCGAATATCTGTTCCTTCTGGCATCCACACATCTACTAAGAATATCGGCGTCGTCGAAGGTGGAAAGAAGGATTGCTTAACGTAGGCAAAGCCGTAAATCGACACACAAAACGCAATAACCACAGCTACGACGCTAACCCAACGAAAGCGCATACAGACATCAAGCAGTGCCTTGTAGTACATAAAGAATGCACCGCCATATGGATCTTTTGGCTCACCTTCTGACTTTTCTGCTTCTGCTCCGAAAAATAATTGTGCGAAAAAAGGCGTAATCGTGATCGCAGTAATCCAAGATAAAAACAGTGAAAACAGCAGTACCCAGAAAAGAGAGCCAGCAAATTCACCGGTTGAATCTGGCGACAACCCAATTGGCGCAAATGCGGTAATGGCGATCACTGTCGCGCCAAGTAATGGCCACATCGTTTGTTTTACAATACCTTGAGCCGCCTCAAGGGTCGTTTGCCCTCGTTGCCGCCCAATAAGTATGCCTTCAACAATGACAATGGCATTATCCACCAGCATCCCCAGCGCAATAATCAACGCCCCCAGTGATATCCGCTGCAGCTCAATTTCGGCTTGTAGCATCAACATAAAGGTACCTAAACAGGTTAAAAATAAAATTAACCCAATCAAAATACCCGACTTAAAGCCCATGAATACTAGGAGAACGCCAACCACAATCACCACTGCAGCAATCAAGTTCCATACAAAGCTGCCTACCGATGCATCCACCTCGTTAGGCTGGTTATACATGGTTTCAATCACCATCCCTGCAGGGCGGACACTTTCGATACTGGCGAGCTTAGCATCAATGGCTTTACCCACCTCAACCACATTTACCCCAGTAGAAAATGAAATACCAATATTGATGGCATCATGTTGATCAAATTTAAGTAAATTGGTGGGAATATTTTGAAAGCCACGTGAGACTGTCGCCACGTCCTTGAGGTAAATAAGCTTATCGCCTTGGGTACCTGGGATAATGAGTTCTTCAAGCTCGTTCACCGACTTAAAGCCGCCACTGGTGCGGATTTTCAGGTTATCGGCTGAGACTCGGATATTACCGGCATCTGACACCATGTTCTGCGAGTTCAGCAAGTTTTGAATAAGCGATGGATCGATGTTCGAACTGGCCGCTTTGTTCAGCGACATTTCCACAAACACTTGTTCTTGTTGATTACCTGCCAGTGACACCTTGCCCACACCAGGCACGAGTTCAAGCTCACGCTTAACATAGTCAACATAATCAAGAATATCGCGGTAACTGTAATCAGTACCACTGACCATTAACATGATGCCGTAAACGTCACCAAAGTCATCATTTACGATAGGCGTTTCAACTCCTGGCGGCAACGTAGCCGACATATCGTTTACTTTACGGCGCAGTTCATCCCAAATTTGCGGTAGTTCTTCTGGGCCGTATACATTTTTCATGGTCACGGTTATTTGTGACATCCCTGAAGTGCTAAGCGAGCGAATATAGTCCACATAAGGCAATGCTTGAATCGCCTTTTCAATGGGATAAGTCACTTCCTCTTCAACTTCTGTTGACGTTGCGCCTGGATATAAGGTCACCACAACAGCATCTTTAATGGTAAATGGCGGATCTTCTAACTGACCTAAACCGGTAAATGCCATTAAGCCACCGATCAGTAATATCAATGTGAACATCCAGCTGATAACGGTATTTTTTACAAAGTAGCCTGCTATATTCATTACACACATTCCCTTGTATCAGCATTTTTGGTGGCGTTTGGATTGTTTAAATTCAGTGAGTATTGATGATTCATCGTTACCCCTCCTGCAGCAATTTTACTTGCTGACCTTTAACTAACCGCGCCGCGCCTGTGGTAATAATGGTTTGGCCATCATCAAGGCCGCTTGTCACTTCAATTTCATCACCGACAATCACCCCTAAGGTGACAGGTTGATATTGAATAGAGTTATCTACCGCGTTATAAAGCCATACGCCACTTGTTTGGGTATTGATATCACTGCCGTCTTGCATAACAACGGCTTCAATCGGCACTAAAAACTCCCGATTGTAGGTGTAAGTCATGTTACTTAAGTTCACTGTCACTTTAGCAGGCATCCCCTCGAGCACTTTATATTTAGGGTCTAAATCCACCGCTATAGTCGCAATATAAGTTGAGGTAGCAGGATCTTTTTCGGTATTAACTTCTAATAAGTGACCTTTAAAAGTGGTATTTGGAAAGGCTTCAAAGCTTACATTCAAATAAGATGCATCTTGGCGATCTTCATGTTTTCTAGATACCGCAATCAACATGTCAGGGATTTGCACATCAACTTCAATGCGTTCGACTTTTTGCATGCTAAGCACTGACACACCCGGTTGCACGTTCTCAAATGATTCTAAAAATACATCACTGACAATGCCTGAAAATGGCGCTCTAAGCTCGGTGTACTGAAGATTCAATTCCGCTTGACGCTCTTCAGCTTTGGCAACTAAATATTGTGCATTCATTTGGTCGTAATCTGATTGCGCCATCAATTTACTTTCAACTAATTGCTTACCACGCTGCGCTTGCTTAAAACTCACTTCCATTCGCGCTTGGCGATCACTTAATGCAATGGTGTAATCACGTTTCTCTAACACAGCTAATAAGTCGCCTTTTTTAACGGCTTTGCCTTTAGTGGCTGGAATACGCTCTATTCGACCTTCGACACGAAACGATAAATTGGTTAAGTCTTGCGCTCTTGCAACCCCATTAAATTCACGCATCACTTCGTTATTTGCATGGGGTAAGGTATAGGTTTTTACTAAGGTTTTTGTTGGAGCGATATCAATTGTTCGCTCACAAGCTGACAAGGAAATCACGCCAAGCCCGACAGCTGCGATGACGCTGTATTTACAATGCTGAAACGCTTTCATCTTATAAGCCTCGCTCTTTAATCCATTTCACAGCCGCTTGACCATCTTCAAGTTCTGAAGCCCCTGCCACCACCAGCCAGTCTCCATCGTTGAGGCCTGTCATCATCCTAGTTCCCTGAAGTGTGATAGGCACTTTGGTTATCCTTTTTTCCGCAGGCGACCAAGTAAACACATAAGCTTGTTGGTTTTCTTTAATTACTGCGCCAGCAGGTATTTTAGGGTGAGCATCAGCTGTTCTAGCTGGGAGTTTTACTTTAACCCGAGCGGACATGCCTGGAAGAACGTTAAGTTCATTAGGCATAGGTAAAGTCAGAATAATGGTGTAACTACTGGTGGTCGGATCGGCAACAGTATTTAACTCTTTTAACCTTGCTGGATACCATTGATCGCGGCTATCAAATTTGACTTCGATGTTATCAATGTCTTGTAAATTTTTATCCGTTTTTTGCAGAAAGCCAATAAATTGTTCAGGTAACTGGAAGCTGATGTCTGCTGCAGAATCTGTGCGAATACCCATGACTTCTTCTTGGGCTTGGACAAACTCAAACTCACGCTTATTACGCTTGGAAATGACGCCTTGATATGGCGCCCTAAGTTTAGTGTAAGTAACATCGGTTTTGGCTTTATCCAATGCGGCTTGGGCAATGGTGTAATCGCTCTTTGCTTGGTCATAATCGTTACGAGAAACAACACCTTGCTCAACAAGAGACTCGTTACGTTCAAACAACACTTTAGCCAGCTCATACTGCGCCTGAGCGACAGCTAAATGTTGCTGGTATATGTCACTATCTAACGTCGCTAAAATATCACCAGGCTCCACTGAGTCGCCAGGACGAACTAATATTTCTGCTATTTCACCTGACACCCTAAATGATAATGCGGCTTTCTCAGATGCTTTCACTTCACCCGGTAAAAAGCGCTCTCGGTATTCAGTACCGACATCCACTTGAATCACTTTTACAGGCCGCGGGATCACTTGAAGATTTGCACCATTCGCGTCTTCTGCAATGGCAGTATTAATAAAAGAGCTAGAAATAACAGCGGAGGATACGAGTAAAAAAGAAGTAAACTGGCTGAGTTTCTTCATATTTATTTCCATCAAAAAGTGAGCAATAAGTTTGATACTAGCATTCAATCACAGCTTAAAACAGGTGCGATGGTCCACAAAAAAGATCTAATTAGTGATATTCGGCGTATTATTTTCTGACCCAATAACGCTGAGGTGTACCATGGAGTTACGAATTTTTTACGATAGTGCTTGCCCGTTATGCAGCAATGAAATGACCCAACTTAAAAAGTACGATCGTTTACACAAGATTGAGTTGGCTGATTTAAACCAAGAAGGCTTTGAACAAAAGTACCCTCATATCGACCTATCTATCGCTAACAACATTCTGCATGGTGAAACCAATGATGGAGAAGTGTTAACTGGTTTAGATGTCACAGCCAAAGCCTGGGCCTTAACTGGTAAGCATAAATGGATACAGTTACTCAGGCTTCCTTGCATCAAACCCTTTGCCGACATCGCTTATCGTGGATTTGCTAAAAACCGCTATCAGATATCATACCTACTCACGGGTCAACAACGCTGCGAAGATGGCAGCTGCAAGCTGAAATAGTCTATGGATATTGCAAACATAAAGAGTATTGAAACCGCTATCATCATTGGCGCCTCCTCAGGCATTGCCAAAGCTATTGTCAAAGCCCTTAAGCAGCAGCTTTGCCACACTGACAACCTCAAACAGATCATCACGATTAGCCAAAGTACGGCTTACTGTGCTATTGAACATAATATTGAACATGATGCTAAAAATCAGCTTAATCATTTGCACATTACTTCTGATTACTCACAGCAAAGCATTGCAACCATCTGTCAGTCTCTTTGTGATATTAAAGGCCATATCACTAAAGTGTTTATTTGTAATGGCAGGCTACACACCATACATAGAGACAACAAAGCCTCACAATCGCCCCCCATAGCACCAGAAAAGCGTTTAGAAGACATTAGCCCAGAATCAATGCAGGCGATATTCAACTCAAACGCTATCGTGCCTTTGCTATGGCTGCAAAATTTAGTGAACTTGGTTAAGGGGAAACAGCAATGTGTCATTAGCATATTGAGTGCCAGAGTTGGCAGTATCAGTGACAATCATTTAGGCGGCTGGTACAGCTATCGCGCATCAAAATCCGCGTTGAATATGTTAATTAAAACCAGTGCTATTGAGTATGCCCGCAGAGCAAAAAACTGCAAGCTCATCGCTTTTCATCCTGGCACTACTGACACTGAACTATCTAAGCCTTTTCAGGCTAACGTACCGGAAGGAAAGCTCTTTAGTGCTGAATTTGTCGCTAAGCAATTGCTCAGCATTCATCAACAACTAACCTTTGACAGTGAAGCTGAATTTCTCGATTGGCAAGGAAAGACCATTACTTGGTAAGTACTGCAACTTAATAGTAAGTACAGCAACTGGGTACTATTTAGAGCGACTGGATAAATAGGCTCACTTGTTAAGCCTTAGCTTGTGGGCAAAGTAATACGTTAACGGTGTAAACCAGTAGATTACAGACACAAAAAAGCGAAGCCTTAGGCTTCGCTTTTTGAGTTAATAAGCTATCGGCTTAAAAAGCTATTGGCTTATTTAACGAATTCAACACCTAGGTTGATATCGCCTTTTAATGTATCAAGCATTGCATCACGAGCGTTTGCTTCAAATGCACTGACTTCGCCGTAAGCTAATACTTTTTCTACGCCGTTTTTACCAAGTACAACTGGTTGCGCGAAGAATTCAGCATGTTCACTGCCGCCATCTACGTATGCACATTCAACAACGTTCGCTTCACCTTGAAGGCCACGAACTAAAGATAGACCGAAACGACATGCCGCTTGACCCATAGAAAGTGTCGCACTACCGCCACCAGCTTTAGCTTCAACAACTTCAGTACCCGCATTTTGGATACGAGTAGTTAATGCAGCAACTTCTTCATCAGTAAAGCTTACGCCTTCAACTTGAGAAAGTAGTGGAAGAATCGTTACACCACTGTGGCCACCGATAACATTGATGTTCACGTCAGCAACGTTTAAGCCTTTAAGCTCAGCAATAAAGGTTTCAGAACGGATAACATCCAGTGTAGTCACACCGAATAAACGGTTCTTATCGTAAACACCTGCTTTTTTAAGTACTTCAGCAGCGATTGCAACCGTTGTGTTCACAGGGTTAGTGATCACGCCGATTAATGCTTTAGGACAAGTTGCCGCTACTTTTTCAATTAGGTTACGTACGATACCAGCATTGATGTTGAATAGATCTGAACGATCCATACCTGGTTTACGTGCAACACCAGCAGAAATTAGAACAACATCAGCGTCAACAAGTGCAGGAGTAGGATCTTCACCAGCGAAACCAGCAACTTCAACGTCTGTAGGGATGTGGCTTAAATCGACAGCTACACCTGGAGTAACAGGAGCAATGTCATAAAGAGACAACTTTGAGCCTGCAGGAAGTTGAGTTTTTAATAGTAAAGCTAGGGCCTGGCCAATACCGCCAGCAGCACCAAGTACAGCTACTTTCATAATTATCTCCAATAACGTTCTAGGGTTGACTTCTAAATTTATGATTCGCAGTTTGTGACATAGATCATATTTCTTGTGGCGTCACATTACTGCATCACAGACACAATTTCAATTATCCCTTAGTGGAGTAAAGCAATTTACTTATTCTATGATATGTATATAAATAATCACTGATTTAACCATTTACACAGTAAAGTGAATTTTTATTCACCAATTTAGCTTATTTCTTGACTTGTGATGTTTATATATTCAAAATACACCTGTTTTGTGAATAAATTGTATTCATTTTAAAAAATTACTAATAAGACGAAAAAAATATGCCAGCGACCAAGAATCAGGATGAACTCGTTAGAACGTTTAAGTCGATACTAAAGGAAGAGCGCTTTGGAAGCCAAAGCGAGATAGTTAATGCGCTGCAAGCTGAAGGTTTTGGCAATATCAACCAGTCAAAAGTTTCCCGCATGTTAAGTAAGTTCGGTGCGGTACGTACCCGAAATGCTAAACAAGAAATGGTTTATTGTTTACCTGCTGAATTAGGTGTACCTACTGCAGGTAGCCCTGTAAAAAACTTAGTACTAGACGTTGATCATAACCAAGCAATGATTGTTGTCCGTACAAGCCCAGGTGCTGCTCAGTTAATCGCACGTTTATTAGATTCGATAGGTAAGCCAGAAGGGATTTTAGGCACTATTGCTGGGGATGACACGATTTTCATCTGTCCATCTAGCATTAAAACCATTGACGATACACTTGAAACGGTTAAGTCACTATTTAACTATAGTGAGTAATTTACTCAGGTCATCTCAGAGCTAAAGCCCAATAAAAAAGCAATGCCTTAGCATTGCTTTTTTTGTGCCTATTTTTTAACAATTCACTAAGGTTAGTCGTTAGCGAATTGAGCTAAAAAATCGAGTGAAGGAGCAAAAAATGAAGAACCGGTTAATGCCTTAGTAAACTGCATTAAGTGGTCATGGTTTCCGTGACCATCGCCATAAACCATACTACGTAGCATCTCTTCAAAATGCGTCGGTTTGCTACAAGTTGAGATAAACATTAACCCTTGCTCTCTTAGCGAACCAAACGGCATGCTTTGACGCAATATCTCCATCGAATTACCGTCAGCATCCTTTAAATTAACACGCTTAATATGGCTTGTTAGCGGCTTATCTTCAGACGCATATTCGATATCATCTTGCTTAGTACGGCCGATAATATCTTCTTGTTTCTTCTGAGGTAGACGATTCCACTTGCTTAAGTTATGCGCGTACTTTTGCACATGTACATAACTTCCGCCTTTGAAAGCAGCATCTTCATCAGCCACTAGTGCGACTTCTTGACGACTACGTCCTTTTGGATTTTCAGTGCCATCCACGAAGCCTGTTAAGTCGCGGCTATCCATAAAACGGAAACCACGTTCTTCCTCGATGAGTTCAACCAAACCTTCAAACATTTGGCTAATTTCATTAGCAACTAAATGCAGGATGTCGTAACGATCGCAGCGAATATGCATAAATAAATCATATTCAATTGCTGGCGCATCTCGATTACCTTCTTGCATGGCAGGGAAAGGGCGTAATTGAGCTGGACGCTGCTCACCGTAAATGGTGTCCCAGTAATTGGCACCTATTGCAACAAAGCCATTGAAGGCACTGTCAGCATATTGATCTGATAACTCATAAATATATTGAGCAACGTTAGCTAAACAAGGACGCAGCTGGGTTTCTACACCATCATTGGCATTAAACATCAAGTAGACGCTATGCAAATTTCCTTCAGCACAAACTCCTAACTGTTCGCGAGGCATATTCTGTGTTTCCATGTTGGAATCAACCACCTTTGACAATAATAAGATGCTAATATTGTAAGGTAGTTGAGCAATTTATTCCTTATGCTCTATGCAATAATTAATCAATTTAGACTTAGGTCACTAAAATATCACTAAAGGGTGCGCCGATATTGATAAATTGACCTTCTGACCTAACGTCAGCGTTGTTAATTGACTTCTAACTTCGAGCGTTTGTTGGCCTACTTTAACCCAATAATGACAAATTGTACCCAGAAAACGTCTTTCAATGATCTCACCGTGTCCTTGGGCAGCTGGTTGCAAATCAATTTGTTGCGGCCTTAATAGCAATTCACCTTGGGTATTCGCTACTCGGTTTACCGGTTGCGTACTTTCAATTATCCCTAATACAGACGATACCTGAGTTGGGCTTTTAATGGTGACAGTTAAATAATTACCTTCACCTAAAAACTCTGCCACATAGCGCTCATTCGGCTCTGCATATAACTCTTCAGCTAATCCGTGTTGAACAATGCCACCGTCTTTAAATAAAGCCAATTTGTCAGCGAACACAAATGCTTCATCCTTACTGTGGGTCACAAAAACCGCACTGACATTTCGCTGCTTAAGAATTTGCCTGATCTCAAGCATCATTTCACTGCGTACTTGCGAGTCAATGTTAGAAAATGGTTCATCTAATAAAAGTAATTCAGGCTGATATGCCAGCGCACGAGCGATGGAAACTCTTTGCTGTTGTCCGCCAGACAATTCATGGGGATAACGCTTTCCTAGCCCTTCCAATTTAACCAGCTGCAGCATGTCATCAAGACGATCACTGCGCTCTTTTGCTGTTAAATTCTTTACCCCAAATAAAATATTGTCGCTCACGGTTAAATGAGGAAATAAGGCGTAATCTTGAAAAATCATCCCAATGCCACGTTTTTCACTGGGAACAAATAGATTATCAGCACTCAATGCTTGGCCATTAATTGCAATACTGCCTTGACTAATGGCTTGTAGCCCAGCGATAGCACGCAGCAAGGTAGTTTTACCGCAACCACTTGGACCAAGTAGAGCAACAATTTCACCTTGCTCTAAAGTCAAATTTAGCCCTTTGAGAATAACCTGCCCTTGGTAGTCACTTTTTACATTTTGAATGGTCAATGTGGACATAATTAGCTCTCTTGCTCCAATGAACGGTTAAGGTAAATCAACGGGATGAGTCCAACTATCACAATAACAATGGCAGCGAGTGCCCCATGCTCAAGTTGCTCATCAGATACGAATTGGAACACGTGAGTGGCAAGGTTTTCAAAACCTATCGGCCTTAGTAATAATGCCGCTGGCAGCTCTTTCATACTTTCAATAAACACAAGTAACGCACCAGCAAAAATACCTTTACGAAGTAAGGGTAAATGAACCCGCCACAATAGTTGCTTGGGCTTTTGCCCCATAGTAATACTGGCCATGTCTAACGAAGGTGATATTCGTTTATAACTGTTTTCAATACTACCAATCGAAATCGCCACAAAACGCACACAAAAGGCAAAAATTAACGCAAATACACTGCCAGTAAATAATAACCCTGGCCCCCGAGCATCAAAATAGTCGTAAATGTCATTAATGGCAAAATCGAGATAGGTTAATGGAACAAGCACTCCAATCGCCAATACTGTGCCAGGAATGGCATAACCTGTACTGCTCAAGCGTGAAGGCAAAATATCACTTTTACGCGGACTGACTCGCCTAATAAACATCATCAGTAACGCGAGTACCACACAAATGAAGCTCACTACGGCTGCAATATATAAACTATTGAAACTGTATTGCCAAAAACGGCTGTTCCAGCTTTCATCAAAATAGTCGATGGCATAACCTGCAAGAACAGCAAATGGCAACAAAAAAGCCAACACGATTAGTAAACTACAATAACCAAAAGACAGCCAAGCTTTGATACCTTTAAGATGATAACGGTCAGACTCAGTTAGTCTTGATTGTTTTTGAAATAGCTCTTGTTTACGGCGAGCAAATCTCTCAAATCCTACCATGGCAAATATGACCAATAGCATAATGGCTGACAACTTTGCCGCTGCGGCAAGACTGCCATAACCAAGCCATGTGTCATATACTGCGGTTGTTAATGTTGGAACTGCAAAGTAGCTTACCGTTGCAAAATCAGCTGCAGTTTCCATTGCCACTAATGCCATACCTACTGCTAATGCTGGCCTTGCCATGGGTAAACCTAAACGCCAAAAACTCTTCCACGGACTACAGCCCATAATGCGAGATGCATGCAATAAGCTTGAAGATTGTTCCATAAAAGCAGTGCGGGCTAATAAGTAAATATAAGGGAAAAGCACCAGTGACAGCATAATTGATGCACCCGTTAAGGTACGGATATCAGGGAAATAGTAATCTTGCGGAGAGGTCCAGCTAAAAGCTTGCCTGAGAAAACGCTGCACCGGGCCTGCATAATCAAGCATGTCTGTGTAAACATATGCGACGATATACGCTGGCATTGCTAATGGCAGTAATAATGCCCATTGAAAATAACGCCGCCCAGGAAAGTCACACCTAGCCACCAACCAAGCGGCTGGCACCGCAATCAGCAAGGAGCCGATACACACCTTGAACATTAACAACAAACTGTTGCTGATATAGGTAGGTAATACGGTATCAAATAGGTGACTAAAAACAGCTTCGTCAGGGAGAGTTGCTTGTACTAAAAGTGCAAAAAGCGGCAATATCAATATTACCGCAATCGCATAACCAGCGAGCGACCAGCTTCTGGTTAAGCCTAAGATCATAAATACTTTCCAGTTAGTACCGTGTGCTTAGCACACGGTTAAATAAAGCATCCTTACAGATCAAATTTTACTTCATCAAGTAGCTTCACTGCAGCTTGATGATTTTCAGCTAACTTAAAGATTGGCAGACTGTCAGCTTTGAAGTCTCCCCAAGAAGCTACCATTTCAGAAGGTGCAACATCCACTTTAACAGGATATTCCATGTTCACTTCTGCGTAAGATTTTTGAGCTACGTCAGATGATAAAAATTCCATCAATTTTATAGCATTATCTTTGCTAGGTGCAAACTTTGCGAGTGCCATGCCTGACACATTGATATGAGAACCACGGTTTTTCTGATTAGGGAAGTTAATGTATACGGCTTCAGCCCAGCTCTTTTGCTTAGGATCCGTCATCATTTTACCAAAGTAATAACTGTTACCAATCGCAACATCACATAGGCCTTCTTTAACCGCTTTAACTTGTGCGCGATCGTTACCTTGTGGTTTACGAGCTAAATTAGCTTTAACACCTTCAAGCCAAGTTTTGGTTTCAGCCTCACCGTGGTGAGCAATCATTGATGCCACTAGCGCAATGTTATATGGATGCTTGAAACTGCGAGTACAAATTTTACCTTTATACTCTTCAGAGGCTAGGTCTTCGTAGTTAAGATCAAGTTTACCAGTGCGATCTTTAGATGAGTAAACATTACGAACACGCATAGTTAATGCGTACCAATCATTTTCTGGTGAACGGTATTGCTCAGGAATATTGTTATTCAAAGTATCGCTTTTAACATCAACAACCAGGTCTTTATCAACCAATTCCATTAAACGAGAAAAGTCAGATGTAAGCACGACATCAGCAGGAGAAAGACGGCCTTCGCGAGCGATACGCTCTGCAATACCATCTTTAGCGAATACGACATTAACTTTAATGCCTGTGTCCTTGGTGAATTGTTCTAAAATCGGTTCAACAAGAAAAGCTTGTCGGTAAGAGTAAACAGTAAGATCATCTGCAGCAGTGGCAGCAATAGATCCCATAGATGTCACTGTAGCTAAACCTAACAGCGCTAAACTTTTAAACGATTTCATTCCAAATTCTCCTTGGCTTGGCACGACTTAACCCTGATGTAAACTGACGGTTAAGTAATTGCTTATGGAAATGATAACAATTATCAATTGCGGAAAGGATAATAGATCGCTGCTAAAGGAGCAAGTGTTGTTATATATACATTTATGAATTACATGGAAAAACAGCGGCAAGAAAACAGCTTAAAAGCTGCGCGAGTTTCACCTCACACAACCTTTGCAGTAATGTTTTACCAATATTTCTCGACTGTGATTTGACCTGGTGCACGACGTAAGTTTTTAACTAAACCTTTTTCGGTGAGTACAGTCTGTGCATCGCTAATCATGCCTGGGTTGCCACAAATCATCACCTGAGCGTTATCTTGGTTTAACGCCACTCCTGCGGTTTGTTCCAGAATACCACTTTGTAGCCCATCAGGAATACGACATGATAGTCCGCCATCAAAGGCTTCCCTAGTCACTGAAGGAATGAAAATAAATTGTGTGGGATACTTTTTCTGTAGTGCTTGTAACTGAGGTAAATAAGCTAAATCTTCAATTAACCTTACCCCATATACCAACACGACTTTTTCAAATCTTAACCATGGCTCTTCAGTTTCCATCATTGAGATAAACGGACCCACTGCAGTACCTGTCGCTAAGAACCATAAGTGCGGACCTTGCAATGCACCTGTAGGGATTTCATCTAAGGTCATAAAACCTGCGGCCTTAGTGCTGACTTCAATATTATCACCAACATTAAGCGCTTGAAGATCGGGAGATAATTGCCCTTCTTCTACCGCAACAGCTAAAATTTCAACATAGTCCTTACCCGGTGGGTTCACAACTGAATAAGCTCGTGCAATGCGTTTGTCATCGCGAATTTGGCTCAGCTTGATAAATTGCCCAGCAATAAATGGCTCGACATCGGCCTTAATACGCAATGAGAATAACTTCTCGTTCCATTCAATACGTTCAATGACGGTACCCGTTGTCCACATAAGCTATTCCTTGACTCATAAATGACGATATTCAATGTTTTTAGTCAACTTGCGGCGGTGCTGTATTTTGTTTAAAAGTTTCAAGCCCCGCCTGAATTAAACTATAGGTTTGTTCCACTCCAGCTGCAATGTCACCTTCAAACACTTTCAAACCCGATAGTATCTCAGTCGCTTCTTTAAAGCCTTGATCTATCGCACCAGAAATTTTTTCCATAAAGCTATCTAATTGCTCAGTAAATTCCATTTGGCTGTTCTGCTGCTGATGCACTGAAAAGAAATTAGTCGCAAAGCTGACTATACGCTCAGCTGTTGCTTCTGGCGAATAGTCGACTTCACTATCAGCGGTTTTCTGAATCGCGTTTTCGCCCATTGTTGGCTCAAGTTCAATATTAATCGCATCAATGGCGGCGCGGTATAACAATGCCATAGACTGATCGCCAGCAGCGATGCTGACTTTTTCTTGCGCTGCTAGGATGCTGCTGTTTTTAAGATCTCGGCTCATCTCACTAACCGATGTTTTTTTAACTTCAGCGGCACCATCATTAGCAGTTAATGGCTTAGCATCAGATTTAGCCTGCATCTCATCTGACGAAGTTTGACGGTGTGATTTGGCATTCATTTGCGTCGGGTTATATAGCTCCATCATCAGCTCCAATAATTTATCAATAACAATTCAGGTTAGCTTACTTTATCGGCAATTTTGTAAAAACCTTGAGTTAAACGACATCTGCAATACTGACAAGATTAGGCTAGAACAATCGCTTGGCTTCATCCATAATGAATTTAGTCAAAAATTGAACAGCTTAGTGATATCACTCATTTAACGCGCACCATACTTCAACGATTGCCATCGAACATTTTTAAGGAACAAAAATGCAACCACATTGGTTTATTGTCGGATTAGAAATCTTTACTGGATTATTTCTAGCCTGTATTGCTATCGGTTTTATCGCTGTAATTTATATGTATATCGCCGATAAATTACAAACCAAACAAGCGATTCGTCACAACTACCCTGTTATAGGTCGTTTTCGTTACCTATTTGAAAAGCAGGGTGAGTTTTTTAGACAATACTTTTTTGCCCAAGACCGTGAAGAATTACCCTTTAATCGCGCTGAACGCAGTTGGATTTACCGCGCTGCTAAAAATATCGATCGGACCATTTCATTCGGTTCAACTCAAACCCACGACAGAACTGGCACTGTGATGTTTTTGAATGCGGCATTTCCTAAATACGACTCAGATCAGCATACAGATAACGTTCTCACTATCGGTACTGAATGCAAAATACCTTATCAAACATCGACCATTTGCCACATTTCAGCAATGAGTTTCGGTGCTTTGTCTCGTCCAGCTGTTACCGCTTTATCTCATGGCGCCGCACAAGCTGGTTGTTGGCTAAACACTGGTGAAGGGGGGCTAAGTGAGCACCATTTAAAGGGCAATTGCGATCTCGTATTTCAAATCGGAACTGCTAAATATGGGGTTCGTGATGACGATGGCCATTTAGATGATGACAAACTTCGCGCTATTGCAGAGCATGACAATATCAAAATGTTTGAAATAAAGCTCAGCCAAGGGGCTAAACCTGGTAAAGGAGGCATTTTACCGGGTGTGAAAGTCACCGAAGAAATTGCCGCCATTCGCGGGATCCCGGTAGGGCAAGATTCAATTAGCCCTAATGGCCATGCAGAATTTAATAGCGTTGTGGATATCCTAGACATGATTTGTCATGTGCGCGAAGTCACTGGTAAGCCGACAGGTATTAAGGCTGTGCTAGGTGATGAACAATGGTTAATTGATTTATGTGAAGAAATAAACCATCGAGGTATTGAACATGCTCCCGACTTTTTCACTTTAGATAGT
The DNA here is from genome assembly GCF_009663145.1 of Shewanella sp. TC10. GTDB lineage: Bacteria > Pseudomonadota > Gammaproteobacteria > Enterobacterales > Shewanellaceae > Shewanella. The sequence continues at coordinate 122,508 of NZ_VKHR01000003.1, read as the reverse complement.
GCTGAAGGTGGAACAGGAGCCGCCCCTCAGGCATTAATGGATCATGTTGGTTTACCAATAAAAGAAAGCCTACCTATTGTTATCAATTTATTCAGGCAAAAAGGCTTAAAACAAAGAATCAAGGTGATTGCTAGTGGCAAAATGGTGTTGCCTTCCCAAGTCGCATGGGCACTGGCGACAGGTGCTGACTTTATCGCATCAGCCAGAGGCAATATGTTTGCCTTAGGCTGCATACAAGCATTGCAGTGTAATAAAGATACCTGCCCTACTGGGATTACTACCCATAATAAACACTTACAACAGGGATTAGATCCGCGTAATAAATCGGCAAGAGTCGCAAACTACAATATGTCATTGCATCATGATTTAAAGATTATTGCTCATTCATGCGGCGTAAGTGAACCAAGACAGCTTACTCGTCACCATGCAAAGATTGTCACTGAAAGTGGTATCTCAGTCTCCTTAGATAAGTTTTACCGACAATATTAGTAATTGATAAGTTGTTTAACACCTGACAGTGTTAATTAGTAAAAACTATTAGACCTATTGCTAATATATTGACATACCATTACTTTGAACTATTTTTACATTAGGTGTAAAATTGTGACATAGAGCACATTTGTTTAGGGACTAACTTTTGAAAACTGCAAATTCGATTATGACTTCCGGTGGGACTCATAAATCATTGTCGCTGACCTGTAGCAACTGTGAAAAGCTATCTGAGATTGAAGGTGAAAAGGTTTGTTTTGAACAAGGACAAATTACTCGATTAACTGAAGACAGTAGCGCAAACTCAATGATTAAAATGGTCTGCCATAGCTGGTCTAAAAATAGATAAATTGACGATTAGACAAGTCAAAAGGCAATAAAAAAGCAATCATCATGATTGCTTTTTTTATGTCTATTTATCACTGTAATACTAACTTTAAGGCTGTTACACAAACCTACAGCTAAATAGGTTCTTTGAGCGTTTATACCAAAATATCTGCCGCACTATCATCTGCTTTTAATAAACTATCTTCACTCTCGTTATCGTTTATTTTAGCTAGAGTTAGTCCACGGGTAGTCACAATCAAGCCTGCGCATAATTCATCATAGACAGACTGCAGTTCATCTTGATTCATTTCTCGCTTCTCAAGCGTCGCCATAATTGCAAACCAATCAGTGGTCACTTTGTGTTGTGTACCCTCTAAGGCTGCTATTAAAGAAATGTTTTGCACTAACTACCTCCATACTTAGGCTTAATTACCTGACAATTTCCTATTTACCTAAACGATCTCAATCCTTTCCAGGCAATTAAAGTTAATTATACACAAAAACTGCACTATCAAAGAGAGAAAACGTATACAAGCTGCACATCAAAGTGTGATTGTTTGCTCATTTTGGATCCGCCACAGTTTTGCATAGACGCCATTTTGTACAAGTAACGCCTGATGAGTCCCTTGCTCAGCAATCCTTCCTTGACTCAATACGACAATTTTATCAGCATCAATAATCGTTGATAAACGGTGCGCTACAACCAAGCTTGTATGACCTTTTTCTGCCTCTTTTAATGCGGTTAATATAGCCTGCTCAGATTTACTATCTAAAGATGACGTAGCTTCATCAAACACCAAAATAGGAGCTGACTTTAAAATTGCCCGTGCAATAGATACCCGTTGCTTTTCACCACCAGAGAGTTTCAAACCTCGTTCACCAACTTTGGTTTCCCACTGCTGAGGCAGTGATTCAATAAAGTCAGTCAGATTAGCGAGTTTAACCGCCTCTCTTAATTCATCGTCGCTCGCTGTAGGCCTACCATACAGAATGTTGTTATAAATAGTATCGTTAAATAGCACTGTGTCTTGTGGAACAATTGCGATGGACTGACGAAGTGCTTGCTGCGTCAATTGTTGAATATCTTGCCCATCGATTTTTATTGCACCACTGTCAACATCATAAAAACGAAATAGCAGTTTAATCAGCGTTGATTTACCTGCACCACTTTCACCCACAACGGCAACTTTCTGGCCTGCTGGAATGGTAAAGCTGACGTCTTTTAAAATGGTTCTTTCGTCATAGTTAAAGCAAATACGATTAAAACTCAGCTCCCCTTTTGTGGGGACAACATCAGATGCTCTTGGACTATCTTTAATCGCTGGGATCTTGTCTAGCAAGCCAAACATACGTTCAATATTGGCTAACGCACCACGAATTTCACGATATACAAAACCTAAAAAGTTAAGCGGTATAAACAACTGCATCATAAAGGCATTAATCAACACAAAATCACCGAGTGTCATATTGCCAGCTGTCACTTCATAAGCTGCCAACCACATCATAGCGGTCATTGCCACAGCAATGATTAACGCTTGCCCGGCATTAAGGGCAAATAATGACAACCTATTTTTACGTTTGGCCACTTCCCATTGATCTAGCGCAGCATCATATCGGTCTGACTCATAACGCTCATTATTAAAATACTTCACCGTTTCATAGTTCAATAAACTGTCAACGGCGCGGGTATTTGATAGGGAATCTGCATTAGCAGCATCTCTAACAAAACCAGTTCTCCACTCCGTTGCTATTATTGAATAACCAATATAAGCAACCACAGCTAGCAGCGTAATCAACGCAAAACCAATACCATAATTAAAGAAGAAAATGATGATCACTAAGCTTATTTCAAGTAGCGTTGGCACAATATTGAATACCATAAATCGCATCAAAAAGCTGATACCACTAGTACCACGCTCAATGTCTCGCGATAACCCGCCTGTTCTTCGGTCTAAATGAAAATCAAGATCTAGTCGATGTAAGTGCTCAAATACAGCCAGACCAAGTCGCCTGATCGCTCTTTCTGTGACACGCCCAAACAGCGTATCTCTTATTTCACCAATAATGACATTCAAGAACCTAACAGATCCGTAGGCGATAACTAAAGCGACGGGAACTGCCACTATCGCTGCAGTTTTTTGACCATCTAAACTATCGACTAAGTCTTTTAATATAAAAGGTAAGCCGACACTGGCTAGTTTGGCGACAATAAGACATAACATCGCCAGAAAAATTCGCCCTTTGAACTCAAATAAATAGGGCCATAACAATCTCACTACTTGCCAGTTTAGCTTTCCTACTGGCCCATCAAAATATGCTGACGGTCTCATTTACTTTCACCAATTACACTAATTTCACTTTCAAAATAGCACCAGCATTAAAAATTTAGCCAGTACCACAATCAACACAACAATAAGTTAACACTATTATATGGAGTTGAAATTTATTCCATATCAATAAATCTCGAGAAGTTTTGACTTCCTTCACGCGCTTTTTTAGATTTTAGGTTGTAAAAAATCGCCATACGTAAAACTTTTGAATTACAAAAACTGTTTTTAAGTAATTATAAAGGCTAGCTTTTATAAAATAATTTGCTAAATATGCAATTATTAGCTTGTTTCTAGTTCAGCATCCAAAGAGAATTTGATACTCTTTAATCGATACTTTTTGGCGCATTATACTAGCCATTAACATTTTTTCCCCGTTCAAAGGAAGCAACATGTTAGACGCAACAAAAGTTCAGCACCCACCATTACAATTAATACAAACATGGGTATGGATGATGATTGAATCAGGTAACCCTGAGCTTCAAGATAAAGGAAGAAACAATCTAATTTCGGCATTTGGAAGCCTAGCTAAAGCCAATGAATATTTAGCTAACACCAACAAATAAAAAAGGCGCTGAACAGCGCCTTTTTTAATTTATTTATAGCCTATTAATGACTAACCGCGTCTTTTCAGTACGCTGTCACTTAAGGTCGCAAGCAACTTTTCAGTATCGCTCCAACCAATACAAGCATCTGTAATGCTTTGGCCATAACAAAGTTTTTTGCCAACAACTAAGTCTTGTCGGCCTTCTTCAATGTTACTTTCTACCATCACACCAAAGATATTCTGATTACCTGAACTGATTTGTCCTGCAACATCTTCAGCAACGACCATCTGTTTTTTAAAGTCTTTGCTGCTATTTGCATGGCTAAAGTCAATCATAATGTTCGCAGGTAATTTAGCTTTCTCTAACTGAGCTTCAATCTCTGTAACATCGCTTTCGCTATAATTCGGCGCTTTACCACCGCGTAAAATGATGTGGCAATCAGGATTACCTTTCGTCGATACGATTGCAGAATGGCCAAACTTTGTTACCGATAAAAAGTGATGCGGAGCACTTGCTGCGCCTATGGCGTCAATAGCCACTTTAATTGTACCGTCGGTGCCATTTTTAAATCCAACAGGACTTGATAATCCTGAAGCAAGTTCACGGTGAACTTGTGATTCAGTCGTACGCGCACCAATTGCGCCCCAGCACATCATGTCAGCAACATATTGTGGTGTGATCATATCGAGGAACTCACCAGCGGTAGGAATTCCTGACTCATTCAAATCAACCAGTAATTTACGTGCTGTTCTTAAGCCATCATTTAGCTTAAAACTGTTGTCCATGTATGGATCGTTAATCAAGCCTTTCCAACCCACTGTAGTACGCGGTTTTTCAAAATAAACACGCATAACAATTTCAAGTTGATCTTTATATTGTTCACGCAGGGCAATTAAACGCTTGCCATAATCTAACGCAGCAACAGGATCATGAATAGAGCATGGGCCAATGACCACAAGTAAACGGTCATCTTGACGGTTCAGAATACGGTGGATTCCATCACGAGCATTAAACACGGTTGCTGATGCCGTTTCTGACGCCGGAAATCGCTCTAAAATAGCGATAGGAGGCAATAGTTCTTTTATCTCATCAATTCTAACGTCATCATTTTGGTAATACATAGTTTATACAGCTCCAGCAAACAGTTTATTTATGCCAAACTTCAAGCTTGGCAGTAAAGCATAACGCACAGCTTTATAATTCAAACAGTACCATACAATAATTCACTCAATCTATGGTTTTGTCTAATTTATGAGTATAAATCACTGTTAATAAATAAGTTTAAATTTAACATTTTAAAATATCTAATAAATTCATTAATTTCGGCTATATTCGTCACTGTATCCCATAATGTGAATTTTTTATTAGCAACGAAAAAGCTACGCTCAACCTAAACTGAACGTAGCTTACTTTTGCATAACATCACTCTGAAAATAAAAGTCACTAGGGGCTGTTAATGCCGCATCATTGCTTGAAGCTTACCTCTATACCTATGCTGACTCGTTTCATCAATACTTAAATCTAGGGCTTTCTCCATATTCTTCTTCGCTCTTCTTTCATCCCCTGTCACCCAATATGCACGTGACAAACCAAAATAGAACTCATGACGATAATCTGCCCTATCCACCGCCCGTTTGTACCACACTAATGCTTCTTGATATTGCTTTTCAAAGTAGGCTTGCTGAGCCATGTCAAAGTAATAAAAGGGATTGTTGATACGCGCAAGCTCTAACACTTTATGTACCTGCTTCCATTCTTCTAATCTATCTTGCTCACCAAGAATGATCGCTAAATTATATAAGGTTGTTATGTTCTTAGCTTCTAACTGCAATACATGTCGATATGCTTGCTCAGCTAAATCGTCCATCCCTTTATGACGATATATGACGGCCAGAGTGTTAATGCTATTCACATAAAACGGGTCTAGCTCTATTGCTCTTTTAGCAAGCGCATAAGCTAAGTCATACTCGTTTCTCACTAAGGCTTCTGCTGCGACATTATTAAAATACATCCCAGCTAGAGTCTGTTTATTAATTTGCTGAATTTTGTAAGCTCTGATCGAGCGTTCAGGCAGAAAATCCACTAATATTTCAGATCCTCGCATACTATAAGTATTGGGCTGATCCACATGAAGTAACTTCATATTGACGTGACCATTAACTAAATAAAAGCCACCTCGTCTATCCCATATTGGTTCAACATCTATATCTTGAAATTTAACTGGCACACCTAATACTTCGGCAATAGCTGTAGACAACACCACTAGCGACATACAATTCCCTGCCCGCTCCTCTGCCGTGACACTGGCCATTCTGGTGTAGTGGTCTCGATACTCAAATCCACCTTCTTGTGCACCAATATACTCAGCTAACCATTTATTTGCGGCTTGTTTCTCACCGTTAATTCCAGCAGAACGTGCATACTCTTTTCTTATGTCGTTCGCCATCTCTTCTGGGAGTTCAAAAATGGTATCAGTATCAGGAATAGTCACAGAGTTAAAATCATTATCACTGAACAATGTGCTGACTCTTGCGGTGTTTTTGGTCTGAGTGGTACTACTACAAGCTGTGAGGAAAGAAAAAACGAACGAGATCATTAACAAATAAAAGCTATTAATCAATAACCTAGAAGAATACTTACTAGTAAAGAATATATTTTCTGGATTTTCATTTTCTTGTAACATTTATATGCTCCAACAAATACCTTAATTAAGCATAGTTGCAAGCGCAGAAAATGAGACACTTAAACGTTACAAAACTTATCTAATAAACGAATGAATCGTTATTGGCGATAAGTTAATTTAGATGAAATAGACTGCTAATATTCGTTATTGAACAGCTTTTACCTTTGGATGATTCTTTGTTGAACTTTGAGGGTTATCAATTTGAATATATACCTCTTCACCTTGATAAGGATATGGGCGATAAGCATTGCCAGAGCAATTAAAGTAGCGGTAAGGAACTGCAATTGGCAAACAACCTACAGGTAAAGCTTGTAATATTTGGATCTGCTGCTGCATCCGCAGCATTTCTTGCCATTGATGTTCTTGTTGTACTTGATCTCTGACAGCAAAAGCATCAAAAGGCTCGGAGGCTTTACGGACAACGACTTTTCCTGCTTGCACATCATGAACTGACAAGCTCAATACCAAAGCCATACTGATTAAAACGGTTAACTTAACGAGCTTGCTCATATTACAACCTATTCAATACCCCATTGAGTCATTATTATAACAAAAAAAAGCAGAGCTCAACGGCTCTGCTTTTTTAAGCATAATTCAAACTAAATCATTTATTAACCAGCAGATTTAATTGAAACAAACTCTGGGTATGCGTCAACACCACAATCTGATGCATCCATACCGTTATACTCTTCTTCTTCCGTTACTCGGATACCAACAGTTGCTTTCAGTACAAACCATACAGCAAATGAAGCAGCGAATACCCAAGCGAAGATAACGAATGCGCCATAAAGTTGAGCACCAAAGTTAGCATCAGCGTTTGATAGAGGAACTAACATCAAACCTAGGAAACCACATACACCATGAACTGAAATTGCACCTACTGGGTCATCAATTTTAATACGGTCAAAACCAACGATTGAGAAGATAACAACACCACCAGCCACAATACCTGTAACCGCAGCCATTAATAATGAAGGTGATAATGGGTCAGCAGTGATAGCAACTAAGCCTGCTAATGCACCATTTAAAATCATGGTTAAATCAGCTTTACCCCAAACAACCTTACACACGATGAGTGCTGATACAGCACCAAAAGCAGCGGCAGAGTTTGTGTTCAAGAAGATTTTCGCAACTGCTGTAGCATTTTCTGCATCAGAAACTAGCAACTGAGAACCACCATTAAATCCAAACCAGCCCATCCATAAAATGAACATACCTAACGTAGCCATAGGTAAGTTTGAACCTGGAATTGGGTTTACTTCACCGTTTGCACCATATTTACCTTTACGAGCACCAAGTAGTAATACACCGGCAATCGCAGCAGCTGCACCAGCCATATGAACAATACCACTACCAGCAAAGTCAACAAAACCAGCAGCAGAAAGGAAACCACCACCCCAAGTCCAGTAACCTTCAATTGGATAGATAACGGCTGTTAGTACCACAGAGAAAAGTAAGAAAGACCAAAGTTTCATACGCTCAGCAACCGCGCCAGATACAATCGACATTGCTGTAGCAACGAATACTACTTGGAAAAAGAAGTCAGACTCAAGTGCATGATCGGCACCGTCTGCTTGTGTACCAATAAGTGAACCAAATGATGGCAACCACCCAGCTTCAACATTATCGACATACATGATGTTGTAACCAACTAATAAATACATCACACATGCAATTGAATATAAACATACGTTTTTAGTTAAAATTTCTGTGGTATTTTTTGAGCGGACTAAACCCGCTTCTAACATGGCAAAACCTGCTGCCATCCACATGACTAAAGCACCTGAGATTAGAAAATAAAACGTATCTAATGCAAAGCGTAATTCAGTGACCGTTGTTCCTAACGCTGCTAACTCTTCCATTCCAGCCCCCTTATAGTGCTTCGTTATCAAGCTCACCCGTACGAATACGGATTGCTTGTTCGAGATCAGTTACAAAAATTTTGCCATCACCAATTTTGCCGGTATGAGCTGCAGTGGTAATTGCTTCAAGTAGTACATCTAAATTTTCTGCTTTAGTTGCTATTTCTAATTTTACTTTAGGAAGAAAATCAACTTGATACTCTGCACCACGATAAAGCTCAGTGTGACCTTTTTGACGACCGAAACCTTTTACTTCAGTTACAGTCATTCCTTCAATGCCCATTCCAGCAATTGCTTCTCGGACATCATCCAATTTAAACGGCTTGATGATAGCGCTGACGAGTTTCATCTCGACCTCCAAAAGTGTGATTGTTATATATTTGTTTACAAATACAATTCAATCATTAGGCCAAACTTGTAACAAACTGTTTTAAAAGGATTTAAATAAAAACAGTTACAAATCAAAGCACAAAAACGCACCAAAGAAGTGCAGCGCCATTTCGGTGCGCACAAGATTAGCGCAGCCAATTTAGATAGAGATAACGAGATGAGTGCGGTGAAATGCAAGGCTAAAATAGGATAATATTTACGTTGGCGTTAGTTGTTAACAATGCTGAAATCTCAGACAAAATATCTGTTTAACTGTAGTAACTCATACTCGCTCTTACACCCGCTGGTTGGTCACGACTAGATCGCACAAGGCGACCTGTTGGTATCGTAACTCACATTTGGACAGAGACGAGTTACCCGTCTAGCTTTTGTACTTCATCTATATTGGCTAAATTACTTAATACCATCACTTCAATCTAATTCATTGCCTGCCGCAGGCTTATGTGCAGATACAACTGCGAGACGCTGCAAGTACGTCCATGTAAGCTCTGCCAAAACATCCATGTTTTGGAAGCTCGCTGCTGCATCTACACTGGGATTATTATCTCTTCGATGTGACTGAATTCGCGACGGCATAAAGAGCAAAAAGATACAAATCTAAAAGACTCAATTTGAATTGAGGACGTCAGGCTAGCTTTCGCGGTGCATGGTCACTCCTTGGCAACCATGCCATCGTGACATTAGTAAATCCATTTACTTCAGATGCACCATCGGAAGCGTTAGCATTTTTACTCTTTACAATAAAAATAAGACCGAAGCTATCAACAAACGAAGTTTAAAGCTGGATCAATCCCCCGTTGGAAATCTTTCGCTTTTCAGAAAATTTCGCCGGGGCTGCTGGGGAGATGCAAGAGGGGTGAGCAGTTTCACCCTTCTTGCTCTGGTGTGGGCGAAGCGCCACGACCTTGATTTAGGTTTAGATTCGATTCAAATCAAGAAATTATTAGCTGACTAAAGCTGTTAACAAGTTTTGGGGCAGATCTGATTTAGGCAACCTGTCAGCTCTAGTCACATCGAGAAAACGAAACCGACAGATTAAATAACGACTGATATAAATTAAAAAATTGAGTCAATAAAAAAGGCCCTCATTGAGGGCCTTATATAGATAGCACTGTACTTAGGCTAAAGAATCAGCTCAAGAAATTAAAGATTACCTGTAGAAGTCTCTTCAATCTCATCTGATGGTTCAACTAGCTCAGTACGATCTTCTGCTAGTAAATCAGCTAATAGACTATCAACTTTAGTTTTATCGACTGCGTCAGCTTCTGTAGCTGCTTCCGATGATGCGATAACTTCGTCAGCTTCAGCGGTAATATCCGCTACTATGTCAGATTCAAGCTCAGCGCCAGTCTCTTCAATTTCAGCTAATAAAGCTTGTTGTTCATCTACGACTGAATCCACTACTTCGTCAGTATCAGCAATAGCGTCGGCTGCTGCAGCCTCATCTAACTGAGCTAATGCTGTTTCAGCATCTACCACTTCAACGGTTTCCGGAGTTGCCATTTCAACCACTTCTGCAACGGCGACATCTTTAACTGCTGGTTCAGATGTTACCTTTTCAGGTGCTGGTTGGCTAAATTGTGCCATTAGATCTTCTGTCAATTCAGGCTTCATGACAACGACGCCTGCTGCTGCGGCAAGTACAACACCTGCAACAACAAACTTAGTTCCTGAACCTGACTTTTTCTCTTGCGCTTTTTCAGCTGCAGCTTTAGCAGCTAATTGAGCTTGAGGATTAGGTTGAGGCTTTATTTCTAGCTTAGATTTTGGCTTTGGAGCAGGCTCTGCTTCACTGCTTTGCACTGGCGCGGCACGTCGTTCTTGCGTCGCAACAGGATTAGGCTCGGCCTTAATAACAGGTTCACTCGTTTGAATGTCTCCCTGTAAATTTTCCCTAATATCAGAGATAGGCTCCGGCTTTATTTCTGGTTTAATCTCAGTTTTCACTTGAGGAGCGTCAACAGCAACGTTAGTTAATGGCTCAGCCATAACATTAACATTACTCACTTTTGCAGCCTGAGCTATCGGCGCCTCTGCAATAGGCGCTTCAGCCTTTGGGGAGGCGTACGCCGGTTCTTCATTAAAAGGGGCACTATAGGCAGCAACAGATTGTTCATCTGCAGCTAGTTCAGGTAAAACACCTTGCTCAGGTCCTTTGGTTCTCGCACCTAAGAACTGACCACCATCATAGATTTCCATCTTATGACTTGAAACATCACCTTCAACTACACCAGAGCTTACGATGACGAGACTGTTACAGTGCAAAGAACCTTTAAATACACCACACACTCGTAATTCTTGACAGTAAAGCTCACCGTCAATTTCGCCACCTACTTCAATTTTAACTTGGTCTGTTGAACGAATAACACCTTTGACTTGACCAGCAATCAAAGCAGGCCCTTTTACTGTCATTTCCCCATCCAGTGAAGTTTCGGGACCAATAAAAGTCACCCCGTTTCCTTTGTTATTCATACCCAGCAGTATCCTTCTTATTATAAATTTTCGACTTATAGTAAACTAACTTAATAAAAACAACAATAACATTACATTTACAAGCTGTTCACTTGGCGATCCACGTAAATTCATCCAATCCATTAATAACTTCAGTGTTTTCTAATTATATGTAATAATCTGTGCCTGCTAGATTTGCAGACTATTGTTAAGGACTTCAATAGTTGATTGTTATAAACAAGGACGTAAGATGATTTTATCGGATATTTTCTTAGGTGATATACCTGAGCCTTTGACGCAACAACTTTGTCAAATTACTGAACTACTCAAATGCAATACCATCAGCCATGATCCTCTCGACTTTCATTGGCAACAGGCAGATCAGCACAAAAAAATTCTCCTTCACTTTGTTGATGATCCGAAGCTACACATCCCCCATTTATCCGCAGAGCTTATCTCTGAAGGTAAACACCTCGCTTTTTGCACATCATTTAACTCAGATACTGAAACCTTACTCATCGCCAATGGTTTTCATGGTGGCTTGGCAGTTTCAGCTTCTATTATCGAAATCATCGAAGCATTAAAAAATATAGATAACAACAAACTCTATTTTAGCCATGATGCGATGTCGCACTATATTCAATCCCGTAAGCGCCAGCCTATCACCCAACGCCAGACAGAATTACTGTCGTTAACCACAAAAAAAGAACAACAAGTGTTGTCGCTTGTTTGCCAAGGTTTATCCAATGAGCAAATTGCAGCAAACCTAAGTATTTCAATTAATACAGTCAAAATGCATATACAGAATATTTTTAAGAAAACCAATGTTTCCAGTCGAGGGCAATTGTCTTACGTCTTTACACAGGTATAGAGACGTAAAAGAGATATGATTAGAAGTGACGCTATTGGCTATTTTAATTGCTAAATTAATAGCTAAAAGTTATTTTGCTTTATCAAACTATCTTTTAGCTATTGAGTGGCTGTAGCGTGACGACAAATCTATTACATTTATATCGCGCTAAAATAGTGCAGTCGAAGTCAAGTTCGCTCGATCCCGCTCAGCCTGTGTTAGTCGATGATCCCGCTCAAGCGCTAGCGCTAAAAATACTTAATCAGTTATTCACTGAACTGAACCATCAAGATTCAGCCGATACTCACCCTACTTCCGTTAATAAGGTATTGCATCAAACAAACCGTACATTGGGAGTTTATCTCTGGGGAGATGTTGGCCGCGGAAAAACCTTTCTGATGGACTTGTTCTATACAAACCTCAGTACTGACCGAAAGCTGAGATTGCATTTTCATCGGTTTATGGCTGAAGTGCATCATCAGCTAAACACCTGTAAAAGTGTCAGCGATCCATTAGTTCATATTGCTCACTTATATGCTGAGCAATACCAAATAATTTGTTTTGATGAATTCTTTGTCTCTGATATTGGCGATGCCATTATACTAGGACGCTTATTTGAGCACCTGTTTAGTCAGGGCGTTATACTCGTTGCTACCTCTAATATTGAAGTAAATCGACTTTATGAAGGTGGGTTACAAAGGGAACGATTTTTACCCTTTATCGACTTGCTTAAAAAGCAGGTACAAGAAGTTGAACTTAGTGGCCAGATTGACCACCGCATCAATCAACAAGCGAGCTCAACTCGTAGCGAGCAAATCTCTCTTAACCCTGCAATGGATCATCAAGAGTTCATCTCACTCGCCGGGCGCTACTATCCGCATCAAGCCGCTGTATGTACAACACGTAACCACATCACTATCTGTAACCGCTCGATACCTTACCAAGCTAAGGTCAATAAGCTCATCTGGTTTAATTTTGATGCCATCTGTGACGGGCCAAGATCCCAGCTAGATTACATAGAAATTGCCAGTATGTTTGATCATGTCGTAGTGGATGAAGTACCACAACTTGGTGGTGAAGTGAGGTCATGGATTAAGGCGCGTGGAACTGAAGATGCTGCGGTTGGAACTAAAACCGCTGAACGACAACTCAGCTATGCCACCAACGATGATCCTGCAAGACGCTTCATTAGCTTAGTCGATGAGCTTTATGATCAGAAAGTATCACTCACTGTTTGCTCAACCTTTAATATTGACCAGCTATATACTGGCGGTGCGCTTTCCTTCGAATTTCGAAGAACCATCAGCCGTTTGATAGAGATGAAACGTTGGCATGAACCCGCAACGAACCCGCAATGAGCCCGCAACTAACCTGAGTAGATAAACCTAGCGTCTATCTATAACAGTTTTACCCTTACAAAGGGTCTTGCGACCCTTATTGAACCGTATGCTTTATGACCTCACTAAAGCGTCGCATAAAGTTCTCAAAGGCTTCATTGTCTGGATAGTCGAACTGATATTTATTATGAAAATAGATATTCAAAGAAGTGCGCCCATCACTAAGCGTAATGGTGTAACCGTCATAACCTGTTTCTGCATGCAGACCACATAGATGGTAGGTAGAGTTATAGCCGCTTTCACCGGGATGTTTTTCACCAAACTCGGTTATTTTATTAAACACTTTAAGTGCTTGATAAATATCTATGGCATTTTTCATTGGACGACTCCTAACCTTAATCTGACACGCTGCAGCGACGCTTCAACTGTTGCATACTCAATCTGTATATACGCTAATAGTGATGAAAAAGATCATCGACTCATCAAACATTCAGTCTAGGTGAGTGGTAAAAGAGAACAGTGATAAAGCTCAGAAAATCGTCAACTAATTAGTCTAATCTTGTATCAATTTGCTTCAGCGCTTGCAGTGATGTCTCGCTTTCACTTGATACATTTCTTGATCTGCTAATTCTAAATATTGAGAAATACTTAATGCTTGTTTAGCTTCTCTCGATGCAACGCCAACACTATATGCCAGTTCAAATGACTCATTACTCGTTTCATTATGCTTTTTAACCGCTCGCTTAAAGCGTTCTAAAGCAAACGTGACATGGCCATCATTACATTCACTAAACAATACTAGAAATTCATCTCCACCGAAGCGAGCAATAACATCAGAATCCCTAAACTCTTGAGTTAATAAATTGGCAAAATCGATTAAGGCTCTATCTCCAGCTTCATGACCGTGATTGTCATTAATCTCTTTAAAATAGTCCAAGTCAAAAAAGACTAAACAGCTATCAGTAGCCGTTCTGTCCCAAGTCGCTATGGCTTGGTTAGCTAATACTTCAAAGCCGCGGCGGTTAGAAATACCTGTGAGTTCATCTAAGGTGGTTTGCTGAATAGACACTAGCTCTGACACGACCATTTCTGCTAAATCTTTAAGGGCAATTTGATCGTCTTTGCTAAACTCACGAGGCTTATCGTCAATGATACATAAGGTGCCCACCCGCATTCCATTTGGCATGGTGAGAGGGTGACCAGTATAAAAACGAATATGAGGCGCTTCAGTGACTAAAGGGTTGTCAGAAAATCGTTCATCTTTTGATGCGTCATTAATAATAAATGGCTCTTGCTGATGTATCGCATGACCACAAAATGAAATATCACGCGGGGTTTCACTGGCAACAAGCCCTTGGCAAGACTTAAACCATTGACGGTTTTCATCAACCAAACTCACCAAACAAATTGATACCGAAAATAGCCTTTTTGCTAAACGAGTAATACGATCAAAGCGCTCTTCTGCTGCAGTATCTAGCACATTCAAGTTTCGCAGTGTTTTTAAGCGCGCTTCTTCATTGCTGTGTATTGGTGCAATTAACATATTCCCAGCCCAAAGTTATCAAAGGTCATTTTTATTCTTCTAATTTGCAGTAACTTATTTAAATAGCAATTCAATAAGTTACTGATTAACATTTAGCGTAGCAGCTTTAGTTTCACTCTGCTAAAAATGTTACTGTTATCAATAAAAAACCACTCAATCTACAAGTTTTGACAACTCACTCAACAAGTTTTGATATAGAACTAAAAACGGTCAACTACAGCTTAACTGATAGATTTACAACTATTTTAATCAGCTTCTGTCCCCAAGATATGTTGATAAATATCGATAACCTGAGAAACATTTCTATCAGCAACATCAGCGTCAATTTGGCCTTTGAGTTGTTGTAGAGTTAATCGGTGATTTTCATCCCTCAACCAGCAATAGGTTTGCGTTAAATGCTGCGCTGTCATCACTGGTAAAATTTCGAGTTCAGCTAACACTTGAAAAATCCTGACATTATCAGACCATATTGCTAACTCTTTATACTGGCTCGCATTTGCTAAGACCAAGTATTGAGCCATAAATTCAATATCGGCAATACCACCAGCACTTTGCTTTAAATCAAACTTGTCATTGCTCACTTTTAGTAAGTGATCGCGCATTTTTATTCGCATATCTCTGACTAACTTTGCTAACTCCGGAAGGTCACGGGGCTGAGATAAAATTTCAGTTCTTATTTCACTAAAGCGTGCAGCTAATTGGTTATCGCCATAAACAAAACGAGAACGAACTAATGCTTGATGCTCCCAGTTCCACGCTTCTGTTTGCAAGTACTCTTTAAATTGTTCAACCTCGGTGACCAGTAGCCCAGACGCCCCTGAAGGTCTAAGGCGCATATCCACTTCATAAAGCTCGCCAGAGGTTGTACGAGTAGCAAATAGATGCACAATTCGTTGTGCCAACTTTAAGTAGAAGTGTCCAATCCCGATAGGTCTTCTGCCATCGGTTTCACCTGTATTGAGACTATTGCGCAGGAACACTAAATCTAAATCTGAACCATAGCCCAGTTCAATACCGCCTAATTTTCCGTATCCGATAATTGCAAAGCCCATTTTATCTGGGCTAGTTCCCTCTGGCACGCCATGACGAGCAGCCACTTGATGCCAAGCTTGTAACACAACTTGTTCAATAATTGCTTCCGCTAAGAAAGTGAGATGATCACTTACCTCCATAACAGGTAAAACGCCAGTCACATCAGCAGCGGCAATTTTGAGCTGCTGGGACAATTTGAATTGTCGTAGCGCTTCCATTTGCATTTCCATGTCATCTTCTGGCACCCGTAATAAGTACTGCCTTAACTCACTTGGGTAATCATCTACCGATGTTGTGTCATATAGTTGTGAGGGATCGATTAACTCATCCAATAGCATAGGGAAGTTAGCCAGCTCTTGAGCAATCCAAGGGCTTGCACAACATAAGCTAATCAACTGTTGGCGAGCTCCTGGGTTTTCACATAAGAGCTCCAGATAAGTGGTACGAGTTAAAATTTGCTCCAATACACCCGAAACTGCTTTTAATGCCGCACTAGGGATAGGTTGTTCTAGTAGTTCAGACAACAACCTTGGCATCAGTTTTTCAAGTGTTTCGCGACCTCTGGGACCAATAGCGCGTTTAGTGGTAATAGAACGCCACTCGATGAGTTCAGGCCAAAAATTTACATCATCAACTAAATGTTCATCTAATAGCGCAGCCGCATTATCTGGGTCTTCAATAACCCACAGTTGACTTGTCCAGTGCTCACTTTGTTCTTGCTCATCTTCTCCGCCCACAGTCTCTTTAAAGTGTCCGTGAATTCGGGACATTGCATCAGCAATTTTTAACCTTAGTTCAGCTTCATTTTCTACTTGCATCGCAAAGCATAAACGCTGCCAATCAACTTGATTATCTGGCAAAGTTTGCGTCTGTTTATCGTCTATAGCTTGGAGTAGGTTTTCAACGCGTCTTAATAAAATATAACTGTGTTTCAAATCATCTACAGCAAGGTATTCAAGCTGACCGAGGTTATATAAAGTATCAATAGCACCAAATAGACTTTGCTGGCGTAATGACGGCTCCCTGCCTCCGCGAATGAGTTGAAAACTTTGTACCACAAACTCGACTTCTCGGATCCCGCCAGCACCTAGTTTGATGTTATCGGTCAATTGACGACGACGTACTTCTTGGGCAATCAATTGTTTCATTTTTCTGAGGGAATCAATTGCAGAAAAGTCGATATATCTGCGGTAAATGAAAGGCCTTAATAAATCATGTAAATCATCACTATATTGAGTCCAAGGCCCAAGAACTCTTGCCTTAACCATGGCATAGCGTTCCCAATCACGACCTTGCTCTTGATAGTAGTCTTCCAGGCCACTGAAGCTCACTACCAATGGACCACTTTCACCGTATGGACGCAACCGCATATCAACCCGAAATACAAAGCCATCAACGGTAACTTGATCTAGTAAATTGACTAAACGCTGACCCATTCTGATGAAAAACTGCTGATTAGCTTGGGCACGACGTCCGCCTTTTGTTTCGCCATGCTCTGGAAAGGTAAAAATGAGATCGATATCAGATGAGAAGTTGAGCTCACGACCGCCTAGCTTGCCCATGCCAAGGATCAATAAAGGTTGCGGATTACCTTCATCATCGGTTGGCGTACCTAATTGCTGGCACATTTCTTTATATAACCAATCTCGGGCGGCAATGACTAAGGCTTCAGCAAGTGCCGACAAGTCTAATAATGAAGATTCGACATCTGCATAATTTTTAAAATCTCGCCATGCGAGTCGCACCATTTGCAAGTTTCGGTATTGACGCAAAGCAGATTTAACCGCCTCCTCGGAGGTTAAAGAAGATAACTCAGCGTCAAGTTCGTCGGCAAACAGTTGTCTATCAACGTCATTGATTAATCCATTGAATAATAAACTAATCCATTGAGGATTTCGGCATAGCTGCTCAGCAATGTAATCACTCAAGCCAAAGACTGACTTTAACTCTTGCTGTTGAACCTTATTCAAATTATCGGCTAACTCAGGTGACTCATCACATAGCCTTAACCAGTAACGTTCTGCAATGTCAGATAATTCGGCAGATAAGGCACTGTTACTTTGGTTTTGCATTATTATTCGATCCCTTCAGCAATTTACACACAGCGTAACACTTTCTAATCGACATAATATGTCAAAATGTGCTATACCATTCATAACAAAAGTTTAATGTAAGTCTTAATTGAATATGCCATTAAGATTACTATAACCTGTATAGTAGTTATACCTAACCGTATAAATATTTGGTCGTTATTGAGCACATATTTATGCGGTTTGTTATTATATTTATAGATTAATTTCTAACCATTTGGAGAAAACATGGCTGGCATGCTTCCCCGTGTCCTCGCAGTATTTTCAACGATAATATTGTGTTTTACATTAACAGGCTGTGGTGACGACAGACCTGAAAAAATTGCTCAGTATCAGCAATTGTCTCAACAACGTTTGGGTCAATTAAGCTCGATGCTAAATGGTGGTGAGTTGCGTAATGCTACATTGCTGAACCAATACACCAATTTGCTCAAACAAAGTAAGCCTGATTTAGTGCCGCTGTTAGATGAACTGGCAAAAGATGCTGGTACCTCTGGGCCTATGTTTCAGTCTTTACAAAGACGTGTGAGTGAACTTTCAAGTTCAGCTAACTTTGTCGATTTAGATCAACAGCTCGATGAAGCTCAGAACATCTACCACGCTGCAGATCCTAGCCTCTATAACGATATGCTTTCGGATCCTGTCAATGTGGTTGCGGATTTATCTGCTGGTCAATTAGCCCGAGTTAACTCTATCAGTCGTGAAGCGGCTGCACTGGCAAATGGCAATGAAGACTTTGGCGCAGGTAGCCAGTTAGTCGGTAACCCTTCTTACGGTAGCTGGCAATCTAACTCAAGCGGTATGTCTTTTTGGGCTTGGTATGGCATGTACTCGATGTTTTCCAACGTCATGAACCCCGTTCGTTACGATCGCTGGTCGAATAATCGTGGTTACAGTTACTATAATGATGTTGGTCGGTCACGGTACACATCACCAAAACAAGCTACGGCACAAAATCGTACCTATGAGAACACCAAAAAAGCCTTTAACTCTCAAGGTCGACAATTTAATAGCCCTTATGCGAAATCGCGTACTGGCTCTACTGGTTTATCAAGACAAAGTACTTCTACACCTAAAGCCAGTACTACAGGTACCCGAAGCTCAAGCGCAAGTAAGTTTCGTTCTACCTATTCTAAAGACAGCAGTTTCCGTAATTCATCAAGCCGCACTACTCGCGGTGTACGCCGAGGCAAATAAGGAAAAATCATGACATTTTTAACTGACTTCGGGCTCACATTAGACCTCGCTATTATTTTAGCAATCGATATCACTATCGCAGTCATTTTGTTGGCGCTAATGCGTTATTTACAAGGTTGGAGCGTTAGGGTGAACAGCCGCGCTGAGCTTGCAGATCGCGATAACTTTGCATTTGGTGTAAGTACTGCGGGTGCAGTCTTAGCACTTGGGATTGTACTTACAGGGGCAATCACCGGTGAAGCTGCAAATTCATATGCAATGGAAGCCATTGGCATGACTTGCTACGGCGTATTTGGTTTAGTGCTGATTAAGTTTGGACGCTTTTTGCATGACAAAGTTGCACTTAATGAAGTAGACAAGAACAGCCAAATCGTTAATGGCAATATGTCTGTAGCCATCGTTGATGCAGCCGCAGCAATCGCCACAGCTATCATTATTCGTTCAGTATTGATGTGGGCTGAAGATATCACTGTTGATACCTTTATCGCTATTTTCACCGCATTCTTAATTTCACAGTTAATGCTAGTGGTATTAACTCGATTCCGTGAACACCAATACGCTAAACGCAATCAAGGCGACTCAATGCAAAAAGCATTAGAGCAAGGCCAAGTTGCTATTGCTGTGCGCCATAGTGGTTACATGATTGCGATGGCATTTACCTTTAATGCGGCAAGCCACTTCATCATTTATAACCCAACAGCTTACATGGTTAATATCATTGGCTGGTTAACCTTCTCTATCATTATGTTAATCGCCCTTTCTGTGCTGTTAGCCATTGTGAAGAAGTTAGTGTTAGCGCAGATTAACTTAACTGATGAAGTTGAAAAGCAACATAACGTTGGTGTTGCAGCCGTTGAGCTTGCTATTAGTATCGGTATCGCACTTATTCTTGCGGCATTAATGGCGTAATTTGATGAATAATACTTTGCTTGAAAAGGGCCAGGAGGGCAGCAACAAGCAAAGCAGCCCTTCTAAACGCAGTTTAGCTTGGTTTGACGATGTCCTTTTACTGGGCATTATGGCACTCCTTGCTGGCTGCGGTCTTATCTACGAATACCTTTTATCCCATTACGCGGGTCGTATCTTAGGCGCACTTGAAGCCGCAATTTATACCATGATTGGTATTATGATTGTGTCGATGGGGATTGGCGCTTTTGCCGCACGTAAAATTCGTTGTGCCTTTACGGGATTTGCCTTACTCGAACTTATCGTCGCTTTTTGCGGTTCGTTAGCCATTTTAATTACCGCGGCTGTTATTGGTTTTGGCCAACAACTTCCGTTAATTATTGCCAATACATTAGGCTTGCCACCTGATCATATGCCCGATGGCGGCTTTATTGGCACCCTACAAAATATGAGTGAATATTTACCTTATGTTTGGGGGGTTATTTTAGGCTTGATGATCGGTATGGAAATCCCGCTTATCGCCCGTGTACGTCAATCACTTTCTGAAGAACACCTCATGCACAATGCAGGTACCATTTATGGTGCTGATTACATTGGTGCAGGTGCGGGAGCTGCGATTTGGGTATTGTTTATGTTGTCGCTGGATATTCAATTAGCAGCAGCATTAACCGCAAGTGTTAACTTACTCGCTGGCTTTGTGTTTATTTGGCGTTTTTGGCACCAAATTCGATGGGCAAAATTAATTCTTGTCGGCCACTTTGTGGCTAGTGGCGTGTTGGTTTTATTAGCGATGCATGGTCCTAGTTGGGAGCAAAATTTTAATAACCTGCTTTATAAAGACAAAGTGGTTTATGCCGAGGCTACTCGCTTTCAACAACTGACCTTTACAGAAAGATTGCGTGGTAACGGTCAAGCACCTGTTTACTCACTCTATATTAATGGACGATTACAGTTCTCAAGCATTGATGAGCATATCTACCATAGCTTTTTAGTTCACCCGACGATGGCTGCGAGCGCGAGACAAGATAATGTATTGATCATTGGTGGCGGTGACGGTCTTGGACTCAAACAAGTCTTTAAATGGCAACCTAAGTCAGTCACTTTAATGGACTTAGATGAAAAGTTAGTGGATTTATTCCGTGAACCTCATATCAAGATGCCAACTCATGTCAGTAAAGCCATGCTCGCTTTAAATGGAGATGCCCTTAACGACCCAAGAGTAAATCTGGTTTATGACGACGCCTTTAATGGCGTAGAAAAGCTGATTAAAGACAATCAAAAATTTGATGTCATCATTGTTGATTTGCCAGATCCTAGTCATCCTGATTTAAATAAACTGTACTCAGATTTATTTTATCGCAAGCTAGCTGAGTTACTCAGTGCTGATGGTGCGATGACTGTGCAGTCCACATCACCTTATCATGCCCAAAAAGCCTTTATATCAGTTGGAAAAACCATTGAGTCTGCTGGTTTTGCAGTGCAGCAATACCACCATAATGTGCCTAGCTTTGGCGAATGGGGCTGGACCATTGCAACTCGCTCTGGCCTAGATGGCAAAGCGCGCCTTGCTCATGATGAAGTGTTGCCTATCGACGAAGATTGGCTTACCCCCGGCTTGATGAAAGGTGCATTTGAATTTCCAGGAAATTTTTATGCCGATAAAGAAAATATTGAGATTAATAGAATTGGCTCATTGCAGCTGTACCATTATCACTTGTCATCTTGGTCAGATAATCAAGGGATGAATCTTTTTTAATCTACCAAAAATAGCCTTGACATAATATGTCTAAGTGCTATCTTTGAAACCTAAGACATAATATGTCAACAAGGAAAAATATGAATATCCATAAGATTGCAAACCACTTAACTGAACTCGGTGATGAAAGTCATACCGGTTTAAAGTTTGACTGTTTCCCAATTGACGGTGATGTCGAAGTATTACAAGTCAACGTTGCTGGACGAGAAGAGTTACCAGTATTCGTATCTGTAACTGACAACCAAATTTTATGCATCAGTTACTTATGGGATGAGGGCGAAGTGAAAGAAGAAACTCGCACTCAAATGTTTGAAACCATGTTGGAGCTAAACATTCCAATGCCACTTTCATCATTTGCAAAAATTGATGATAAATATGTGGTTTACGGTGCACTATCAGTCACCTCAAGCATGGAAGAGATTGAACAAGAATTATCAGTATTGTCTGATAACTGTTTAGAAGTCATCGACGAACTTGTCGAATTTTTGAAGTAAGGAGCCATATCATGGGCATTTTAAATAAAATTTTAACGGCATTTCGCGGTGGTGCTAATGAAGTCGGCCAAAACATTGTCGATGCAAATTCTACCCGTATTTTTGAACAAGAAATTCGCGACGCTGAAAAGCATTTAACCAAAGCTAAACGTGAACTTACAGACGTTATGGCCAAAGAAATGCAAGCCAGCCGTGAAGTTGACCGCCTAAAGCGCAGCATTACTGAGCATGAAGGTTACGCAACTCAAGCACTTGAAAAAGACAACGAAGCATTAGCTATCGAAGTGGCTGAAAAAATTGCCCAACTTGACCAAGAGCTTGCAGACCAAGAAGCAGCAAACACTAGCTTCTCTGCACACGCGGTTCGCTTAAAAGAGTTAGTGAAGAAAACTGAACGTCAGTTAACTGATTATCAGCGTCAACTTAGCATGGTAAAGACTACTGAAAGTGTTCAAAAAGCCACTGCTACCATCACTGACTCATTCGCTTCAAGCAACTCTAAGCTAATGAATGCGAAAGATTCTTTAGAGCGCATTAAAGCACGTCAGCAGTCTTTTGATGACCGCTTGCAAGCTTCTGAAGCGTTAGCTGAAGAAAACAGTGACAAGTCTTTACATGCTAAATTAGCTGAAGCTGGCATTGGTGAGCAAAAGTCGAATGCTAATGCAGTATTAGATCGCCTTAAAGCGAAGAAAGGTTAATTAAGCTATGGGATTTCTAAGTGGCCTATTCGGCAAAAAAGAAGCCCCAAAACGTCAGCTTGATCATGTGAATAAGCTTCTCAAGGGAGATATGATCTCCCTTGATGATAGCTTTGCCTTACCTGAGCAACTACGTGGGCAGCAACTTAAAGTTGAAGAAGTCCATACTTACGAGTATGAACGCTCTCAGCAATGTGAGTGGTTACTTAGAGGACACAGTGGTACTGCCATTTACCTCTCTTATCATCAAGAAGATGAAGCCTATTTAAGTTTTTCAATCAAAGTCAATCGAGCAGTTGTAGAGCAACTATTCGACCTAGATCAATTTGGTCAAATTTTTGAAGAACCAGGTAATGCAGAGCTCACTACCCTTTCATTATCAAATGAATTAGATAGCGAATACGGCCGTTGGCTTGCTAGCGCATATCATCAAGTTGAGTTTGGCTGTTTTGGATACTTCCACCGTGAAGATTATCGTGGCCAAAAGCCGCCTCAAGATGATAGCAGTCAACACCGTGGACATGCTTTTGAAAGCTACTCTTTGGTTAATAATGAAGATTCCCAAGCAGTCGATATTGAAGTGTACGAAGGTGGCGATACCGATGTGATGTTAACTCTGTATCGACCTGTCACTGATATTCGTGAGTTTTGGCCAGCAAGTTAGCTTGAGTTGTTTAAGGAGTAACACCTGTCATGAGTAAAGGTAAATCATTACCAGATACATGGATTAAAAATCAGCAAGCAGCAAAAGCAACGCAAGTGGCTTTTGACCTCGACGAAAAGTTTCAATACTTAATTCGAAAAGCAGCGCTTGATGCAGGTGTTAGCCCTTCAGATCAAATACGCTCGATCTTAGGTTTAGAAGTCACTAAACGTCCTAAAAGACCAAGATTAACTGTTTCGCTGAGCCAAGATGACTATGCGATTTTAGCTCAACGGTATGGACTAGAATCAGATGCACAGTTAGAAATCAAAAAACGTGTATTAGATGATTTAGTCCAGTTTGTTGATGTATAACTTGTTAGCCTTCAATTACATTTAGCGGTTATTTAATATCACAATGTTATCTATCGGACATAAAACACGCCTTTGAGCGTGTTTTTTTATACCTTGAGATTGTCTCGTTACAGTTACATTGATAGCATCATTGCAGAGATATTCTGTAGAAACGGATTTTAAAATGATTGATAAAAAACGCTGGTCACTGAAGGCATTAAATGGCCCAAGTCCATTTGATTTAGCCATGATGGTACTATCACTCTTTTCAGTTATAGTGGTGTTAGTGCTAACTTTTAGTCATGTGGATGCTGAAACTAGGCGCTTACTGCTCTTTATTGATCTCAGTATATGTATCATTTTCATGTCGCGATTTTTCTATGGTTTAGTTAAAGCCAGCAATAAGAAATTTTACCTTCGCCATCATTGGATTGATTTTGTTGCCAGTATACCGGCCATCGAAGCACTGCGTATCGCTAGGGTTTTCCAAATCCTTAGAGTCATAAGGCTGATAAGAGTCAGTCGCACTTTAATTATTCCATTAATAAAACAACGTAAACAGACCACCTTAGCCAGTTTGCTACTTGCAATGGTGTTTATATTGACCACTGCTTCCATCGTGATTTTATTGGTTGAGGCCGGAGTTGAAGGCGCCAATATCGAAACCGCTGAACAAGCGATATGGTGGACTCTAGTGACTATCTCAACTGTAGGTTATGGCGATTACTACCCGGTCAGTAGTGTTGGCCATGTCATTGGTGCCCTTGTCATTATGAGTGGAGTCAGCTTTTTTGGTGTTATATCAGGTTATATGGCGTCAGTATTTGTGGCACCAGATGAGAACGATCGCAGCGAAACCAATAAAAAGGAAATCAAGTTTGAGCTTGAAAAAGCGATTTCCAGAATGGAGCAGAATCAAGCTCAAATGGAAAAGAACCAACAGCAGATGCTAGAAGAAATCACTCGCTTGCGTAAAGAGATCAATAATAAATAGTCGGCGCAGAGTAAATTAACCTGTGCTTTCATATTAATGTTTGATAACCATAATAAAGTCTGAGCATTTATAATATAGTTTGATAATTTCTAGTATTTTTGAAAATGAAACGGGTTAGGAGTAACACATTCCTGCCCCAAAACTTGTTTCAAATTTTGAAGTTATCGTTTGAAAAAAATCAAAGTCGTGACGCTTCGCCCACACCAGACTAAAAGGGAGTGAACTGCGACTCCCTCTTAGAACACCCCGCAGCTCCGGCGAAATTTAAAAAGCAAAATTTCCAACGGAGAATCATCCAGCTTTTAACTTCGTTTGATGCTAACTTCTGACTTATTCGAAAATGCTAACGCTTCCGATGGGCCGTCCATGGCCCGACGAAAGCTAGCCTGACGTCCTGTCAGGCTCACGCTATTTTCTTCAACGTCCTCAATTCAAATGGTGCCTTTTAGATTTGTATCTTTTTTATCTTTAAGTTGACGCGAATAAAGTTTAAATCGAAGAGACAATAATCCCAGTATAGATGCAGCAGCGAGCTTCTGACTGCCAAGGATGGAGGGAATGTCATTATTTGTCGGGAACAAATATGACCAAAACATGGATGTTTTGGCAGAGCTTACAGGGATGCTTATATTGAAATCAAGAGTAGGCGTGTCTTGGATGTATCTGCACATAAGGTCGCTCTTTCACATCCATGTGATCGCGACATTCAGTTCATCCTGAACATCCCAGCGGCAGGCAATGGGTTAGATTGAAATAATGGTCTTGAGTAACTAGCCCAATTTATATGAGGTATAAAATTGTTGCTCTTAAAACGTTTCAGTCCAAAAGTGAGTTTAAAAATGATTAAACTTTATTATAAGGAAGTGCCTTTCATTCTTAGATAAATTATCAAACTATTGCATATTTATCATTCATAGCACCTTAAATTTTTATCAAACATTGTTATGGTCGTACATAACCAAAAAAACCTATCATTTGATAGGTTTTTTTATATATTAATCGATGGCTTAAATGAGTTATCTAGCACTGACTCTTATTAGATACCAGTTATTAGATACCAATGGTTAGATACAAGTTGTTAGATACAAGTTGTTAGGTACGAGTTGCCAGGTGTGTATCATTTCCAATAAGGTTGATTACCAAGAGCACTTTTTCTAGAGTGCTCCATAGCAAATAATAAGCTTTGCTCTTTAGCTTCTAACCAGCTGGCAATATCCACATCACTGTCTTGAGTCAGTTTTGCTAACAGTTGATAGCAACCTAATGTTTGGATCCCTAACGCTAAGTCCTGCCATGGTGCGCGAAAAGCTTCTCTATCTTCTGATTGATAAAGTTCACCATATGCAAAACCTACCAAAATACTCTCGTCTAACGCTTGAGCCACCTTTTGATAATCTAAGCTATCCATCGCTGCGCTCACAGGCATCAAATCAACAATTCTTTGCCAAGAATCTTGCTGCAAATGGTTGGCAAACAAACCAAGCTCAGGATAGTCCACCATTTGATGGCTACCATTGGTCGTTTGCAGCAATAAATCAACCAGGGATAATTGTAGTTGCCCATATTCAGGTACTTGCCATAGGTAAGCCAGTTTGTGACTCGAAACTAACTCAGTCACACTGCCCATAACCTGTTCAGTAATCTCCGCTTTATCCGAGCGCTTACCTAATAGCTTTTTTTGTTCATCCAAAATGAGGCTCAAACTTTGTAATGGTTCGATAAACTGCATTTGTTGTTCGATTGACTCAAAGTATTGAAGCACTTGTTTGTTTAGCAAGCCAAACTGACTCAAAGTTAGTCTTAGTAACCTGACACAGGCTCTAAGTTGCATCCAAAGTTTAGCTTGATGGGGAATATCTTGTGTTTCTATCAGTAAGGATTCAATAACCTGCCAACGTTCTATGCCAGTTTCCAATAATACCTGCAAAGTTTTCGATAGACTCTTATCAGTGGGTAAACAAATATAATCGATGTTTTCTAAGGGAGCAGAATGCTGATGCCCCGATAACTGATAGCCACGCTGTGCTTTACTGGCTTTACCTAAGCGGACAGGAATGGCTTTAGCCACTTCAATGGCTAAGTGCAATAAGGCTGATGCCTCACCTGCAAGTAACTCAAACTCAATTTCGCAAATAGACTCAGTTTGACCATTGGCAATCACATCACCTAAATCAAACGCAACTTCAACTAAGCTACCCTCGATATAGATATGCCAGGCTTGACGAGTAAAGTTGGTTTCGAACACACAATGCAAATCATCTTGTATTGCGTCTATATCTGCTTCATTAGGCCAGATATCTTTTGGAAACAAATCCAGCAAAGGTGTTTTTTCATCAATGGCAATATTGTACTCAGGACGAGTATGAATACCGCCGATGACTGAACCGGCCGTTTTTATGGTCTGCTCGGTGAAGTTTTCACCACTTCTCACTCGTAAACCCATTTTCCAATGACGCAATTGTAATGCGCCTGTATCAAAATATTTGTTTGATAATTTACGCGTTTCTTGTGGTGTAGATTCACTCATTCCATTAAGTAAATTTACTAATAAATCATGATATTGCGACTGCATAAACAGCTTAAGTTCTATCTCAGCGTCCATTGACTTCTTACTCACCTTGTCATTAAATCTTCATAAATGCGTCATGATAAGTTCATAATGTCACATTTCTGTCATAAAAATCCCTTAGGATTGCGCAACTCAGTTCTATATACTGAGCGATAATAACTGTAGATTAAATTAAAAACACAGTTTCAATATGCGGACGCTTGAGGTAACATGCGCCCGTTTTTCCAACTTTGGAATCATTAAATAGGTTAACCGCAATGCCAGTAAACTCTATTTTAGGCGTGTTTGCAAAATCACCCCTTAAACCATTAGAACAGCATATAGATAAAGTTCACGAATGTGCATCTTTACTCGTACCATTCTTCGAAGCAACGACTTCAGGTGATTGGGACGAAGCTGTAAGTGTTCGTAAGCAAATTAGCTTATTAGAAAATGACGCAGACGCGCTAAAGCGTGAGATCCGTCTTACCCTTCCTAGTGGGTTGTTTATGCCTGTTGAGCGTACTGACTTGCTTGAGTTATTAACTCAGCAAGACAAAATTGCCAACAAAGCTAAAGACATCTCAGGCCGAATTATCGGTCGCCAATTAGTTTTCCCTCAACCAGTTCAAGCACCGTTTAATGCTTACCTCAAACGTTGTTTAGATGCTGTCTCTCTTGCTAAGCAAGCAATTAACGAACTCGATGACCTTCTTGAAACAGGTTTCCGTGGTCGTGAAGTCGAATTAGTCGCAAAAATGATCAATGAATTAGATCTGATTGAAGCTGATTCTGATGATTTGCAGATCCAAGTACGTCGTTTACTACTAAGCTTGGAAGCAGATTTGAATCCTGTCGATGTAATGTTCATGTACAAAATCATCGAATGGGTTGGAGGCTTGGCTGATCTAGCTGAGCGTGTAGGCTCTCGCCTAGAGCTAATGTTAGCTCGCAGTTCATAACTAAAAAAGTTATCAAGGAAACAACATGGTTGATGTATTAGTCACCAATGGCCCAATGCTAATTGGTATTGCGGCTGTATTTGGATTTTTGATGGCATGGGGTATTGGCGCGAATGACGTTGCTAATGCTATGGGTACCTCAGTAGGTTCCAACGCCATCACAATCAAACAAGCAATTATTATTGCAATGATCTTCGAATTTGCCGGTGCTTATTTAGCAGGTGGTGAAGTTACCAGTACAATTCGTAAAGGTATTATTGACGCAAGTTTCTTTGTTGATTCGCCTGAATTACTGGTATACGGAATGATCGGCTCTTTATTAGCGGCTGGTTTATGGTTAATCGCAGCGTCAGCATTAGGCTGGCCTGTATCAACAACTCACTCTATCATTGGCGCCATTGTTGGTTTCGCTGCAGTAGGTGTTGGTACTGAAGCGGTTGAATGGGGTAAAGTTGTTGGCATTATCGGCTCATGGGTGGTGACGCCTGCGATTTCCGGCTTCATTGCTTTCATGCTGTTCCAAAGTGTACAGAAGTTAATTTTCAACACTGATGACCCTTTAGCGAACGCAAAGCGTTACGTTCCTTTCTACATGGGTTTAGCCGCTTTTGTTATGTCTCTTGTGACCATCACAAAAGGACTTAAGCACGTTGGTCTTCACTTCTCTACTGTTGAAGCATACGGCTTAGCACTTGCTGTTGCTATTGGTGTGGGGATCTTCGGTAAAGTGGCTATTGGTCGCTTGAAAATGCCTACAGATGTTAACCGCCAAACCGAATACGCCAACGTTGAAAAAGTGTTTGCTATCCTAATGGTTGTAACCGCTTGTTGTATGGCGTTCGCCCATGGTTCAAACGATGTTGCTAACGCAATTGGCCCATTAGCTGCAGTTGTTTCTGTTGTAAACAGTGGCGGTGAAATTGAGTCTAAAGCGGCATTAGCCTGGTGGATTCTACCTTTAGGTGCAGTAGGTATCGTAATGGGTCTAGCTATCTTTGGTAAGCGCGTTATGCAAACCATTGGTAAGAACATTACTCACCTAACGCCAAGCCGTGGTTTTGCTGCTGAATTAGCTGCTGCGTCTACTGTTGTAATTGCTTCTGGTACTGGTCTTCCTATCTCAACAACACAAACGCTTGTTGGTGCTGTATTGGGTGTGGGAATGGCACGAGGTATTGCTGCAATTAATATCGGTGTAGTCCGTAATATCGTCATCTCTTGGGTAGTAACACTTCCTGCAGGTGCCGCATTATCTATCTTATTCTTCTTCACCATTAAGGGTGTATTTAGCTAAGATGGCGATGGCTATATTGCTTAAAAGGCCGGTCATGAAAATGTCCGGCTTTTTTGTGGCTCTTTTTTGAGTGTTAAAATGTCTAAGAAAGGCTGTAATAAAAGCTATTATTGCAGCGTTTTTGACTAATAATGCACATTTACATCAGTAATACCGCTTATTTAAATAAGTCTTTGACGTTCTTCCTTGCAATCAAGTCACTAAATAAATAGCATGACGGATAGTTCTAATGGTATGGAAAAATAACGTGTTCAGAATGCTTACAATAGTAGCCCTGCTACTGCTCTCAAAAGGTTTAATGGCTCAAACGCATTACATTACTGACGATGTGTTTATTTACATCCACGGTGGTCCAGGCACTCAATATCGAATTTTAGGCAGTATCGAAGCTGGCCAAACGATTACTTTATTAAACGAGACTCAAAACGATTACAGTAAAATTCGTGATCATAAAGATCGTGAAGGTTGGGTAAAATCTGACTTGATTGAAACAGGATCAAGTTTACGAACTCGCTTACCGATTGTTGAAGCTGAATTAGCACAAACCAAAGCAAGCTTAGCCCAATTGGATCAAAGCTCTGAGTCTGTTGCACGTGAGCTAACTTCTTCAAATAACCAAATTGCTTCATTGCAATCTGAGTTAGCCAAGGTCACTAATGAACGTGATACTGCCAATCAACAACTACAATCGATTAAAGATAATGCCCAATCAAAAATGTGGCAGCAAGGTGCATTGATTGCAGGCCTAGGCGCATTAATTGGTATTATTTTGGTCTACTTACCAAGACCACAGCGTAAGCAAAAAAGCCGTTGGATGTAACCTAAGCGGTCTTACCTCACTAAAAAGCCAATGCATTGCATTGGCTTTTTTGTTTAATTGTGGGCTCCAAGACAAGATCAAAACTGGCATTTGCGTTTTTATAATGTGCTTTGATCGTCCTGTCTGTATCCAATTGGCCATTACACGTGCATCGAAAACAGCTGTAATCTGAACCAATATTAAATCAACGGGTTAACGAACTAATAGTTTTTGCCCCATAACATGCTTATTAATCCCGCCACACAACACTTTTTAAACGCAAATGTTAATTTAACAACACAAAATATAGCTTACTTTGTAAAAGTTAACTCAGAAGCAAAGAAGTCTAGACGTCTAGATTGACACTAATTTGTAGATCTCATATGCTTGCCAGAACTTAAGAAGTCATCATAATGACTAGTTAATAATAAAGAGTTTGCTAAAGTAGTTGATTGCATACCAAGACGTTTAATCAATTTTACTTAACTCGATAAGACCAAAACTAAAAGACAAAAACTAAAAGACAAAAAGAGAGACGACCTTGACGACACAAAATACCACCACGACGAGCCCAGCCTCTTTTATCGCTTTATTGCCGCTATTCGCCTTTTTAGCGTTATTTATTGGTGCTGGCGTTTACTTTCAAAGCCAGGGCGTAGACTTTGCTTTCTACCAATTACCTAGCGTTATTGCCATTTTACCAGCGATTATTTTAGCTCTGCTATTATCGAAGCAAAAACTAAATCAATCCATTGATACTTTTATTGCAGGTATTGGCCACAGCAACATCATAGCGATGTGTTTAATCTATTTATTAGCAGGTGCATTTGCATCTGTTGCTAAAGCAACTGGCGGTGTTGATGCGACTGTTGCTTTAGGTCTTTCAATGATCCCTTCAAGCATGCTGTTACCTGGCTTTTTTGTTATTGCAGCCTTTATTGCTACTGCTATGGGGACTTCAATGGGTACTATTGCTGCTGTTGCCCCAATCGCTTTAGGTGTCGCAGATCAAGCACAAATTGACTATGCGTTAATGGCTGGTGCTGTAATGTCTGGTGCACTTTTTGGTGATAACTTATCCATTATCTCTGATACCACAATTGCAGCAACTCGAACCCAAGGCTGTGAAATGAAGGATAAGTTCAAAGAGAACTTAATCTTTGCACTACCAGCTTCGCTTATTACCCTTGTTTTGTTTGCCGTCATCGGCCAAGGTCAAGCTGAAGTTGCTGCGCAAGAAATTGATATTATCAATGTTATTCCTTATCTAACTATCCTGTTTTTAGCTGTCGCTGGCGTAAACGTATTTGTAGTATTGACTGTAGGTATTTTATTGGCTGGTGCAACAGGGCTATTCATTGCCGACTACAGCGTTATTCAGTTCGGACAAGATATTTATGCAGGTTTCACCAACATGCAAGAAATCTTCATTCTTTCAATGTTAGTCGGTGGTCTTGCAGCGTTAATGCAGCAGCAAGGTGGTTTGAAATTTGTTAGTCAAAAAATTGAAGCTTTGATTAAGCGTTTTTCAAAAGCTAAAGGTAGCACTTCAACCCGCGCAGCTGAATTAGGGATGGCCGGCATTGTTGCAGCAACCAATACCTGTGTCGCTAACAATACTGTATCGATTGTTGTCGCCGGTGATATCGCTAAAGATTTAGCCCAAAAACACGGAGTAGAACCAAAGCGTGCTGCAAGTGTATTAGATATCTTCGCTTGTATCGTTCAAGGTCTTATACCACACGGCGCACAGGCACTATTAATTGCTTCAACGTTTGCTATTAGCCCTCTTGCTGCAATTTCAAATGCTTGGTATTGCATGATTTTAGCCGTGGTTGCTGTCGCTATTGTCATTCTTCGTAAGCGTCACTAATCAAACTCGTTAGAACATAGTTTTATATCATTTAAAACCTGATATTGATGAGCCACCTGGCAATTAATATCAGTTTTTTTGTTTTTATTATTTAATAAAATAACTGATTTAGTGATAATCTGTAGCCAACATAACGTTAACAAAAGTTGATAACCCAGTAACTCATGCCACAGTCTATTGAAGCCAATAAACATTACGATCTACATTTAATGATTATTTTCATGTCTTTAGCCACGGCATTAATCAGTGGCCTTGGAATTACTACAGCCTTAATCGCAGAAGTTTCTCGTTTAGGCGTTAGCCCCTTAAGTATTCGTGCAGATACGTTAGGCGATTATATGACTTCGCCTTTAGCCATAGTTTACAACATGGGATTAGTGATTGGCGGCGCTTGCCTTATGCTATCTATGCTTGCTCGATACTATGTCTTTGAAGATTTTTATAGTAGAACAATTACTGTTACAGGCGCTTTATTAGGCATTTTGATCGTCTTGATTGGCATTTTTCCAATTAACTTTCTTGAGCAGCACCGCTTCTTCTCAACAGGCTACCTCATTTGTACTTTTGTGCTGCACAGTTTTTGCTTTATTGATTACTTCAGGAAAAACAGCTCTATTTCAACGTCCTTATTTAGCTTCAATATTATCGGCTTAGTTTTCTCTATTGCATTAATGTACCTGCTGAATTGGTCTACATTAGACTTTGACCCATGCCCCCATGGCCCCAATGACGTCTGTTGGGTATCATTAGTGATGTGGGTACTGACCCAAGCCAATATTTTATGGTGTGTATTACTCGGGCTGAACATGAAAAAATTAATTAAAACTCAGCAGCAACAACTTTCAAACCTTGCCTTTGCGAGCCAATAATCTTGCCAGTAAAAATGAGACTCGAACAGTACCTTGCTCATTGTGGAGTGAGTTCACGCCGCCAAGCACAGCGTCTAATCGCTGCTGGAAGAGTGAGCTTTAACGGACAACTTGCTACCGCATTAGATAGAGTGAGCGAAGCCGCTGTTAACCCTAATATTTTATTAGACGGCGCTCCCATTGCACCAATTGAAAGCAAGCAATACTGGCTTTATCACAAGCCTGTTGGAATTGATTGCCGCTTACTGCCTGACTTACCTTCAAGCCTTATCCATATTCTTCCTCCAGCGCCACGGCTATACCCTGCTGGGCGATTAGATAAAGACTCTCGGGGGTTATTGCTACTCACCAATGATGGTGAACTCACTCACAGATTAATGCACCCAGATTTCGGTCATGAGAAGGTCTACCTAGTCACAGTAGATCGCAGCTTTTCTAACGAATTTATTGAACAAATGAGTCAAGGGGTTAGCTACCGAGATGTCACGACTAAACCTTGCAAAGTAGAAGCCGTGAGTGATGTTCAATTCAGAATTACCCTAACTCAAGGATTGAATAGGCAAATCCGTAGAATGACAAAAGCCTTAGGTTATAACGTGATTGATTTAGTGCGTATGAGCATGATGAATTGCCAACTTTTAAACTTACCAGAAAAACAAATGCGGCCCCTAGAGGCCGCAGAAATTTCAACTTTAAGGCATCAACTTAAACTGTAGATGCCTTTAATATTGATATAAGGTTATTTAACGATTTCCATCTCTTCAAGTAAGTTATCGGCATTATCTAAATACTTCATAACCCAAAGCATATAACGGCTATCCACTTGAATTGAACGGTTCGTTTCAGGATCATAACCCCAATCACCAATAATACTCTCGTAAACACCATCAAACAGCAGTCCAACCAGTTCCGCACGGCCATTTAGTGTCGGAGAACCTGAATTACCACCAGTTGTATCAAGGGTTGATAAGAAGTTAACTGGTACAGAATCAAGCGATTTAACATAGTAATCGCCATACTGTTTTTGATTAATCAGCTCAAGCTGCTTAGCCGGAGCATCAAATGGGTCAACACCAGTATCTTTAGCTACGATGCCTTCTAAACGCGTAAATGGTACTGCCACTAAACCATCTTGTGGGCTATAACCTTTTACATTACCCACTGTCACGCGCAAGCTTGAGTTAGCATCGGCATAAACAGGCTTATCTAATTCACGGTTATAAGCAATGATTGCGTCCATGTACTGAGGACGAACTTTCATTAAGTCACCAGCAAGTTGCTTTTTATCGAGTTCACGCTTCATTCTTTCATCATAAGTACTCACAGCGTACTGAATGAATGGGTCTTTCGACTTTTTAAATTCTGCTACAGACTTATCCATCCAAGCTAAGCGGGTTTCTTTATCAGATAATGTCGTTTTAGCGTACATTTTATCAAGGTTCTTGGTGAACTTAGCTTCATCAAACTTTTTACCAATAGCGAACGCTTTATCAAAGGCTGGTAAACGCTGCTCAGCTGGCAAAGCGGCATAACGTTTAATTAAATCCGCAAGCATGGCCTTATCTACACTTGCAGCGTAACGACGTTCAATACGCTCCATACCTGAGGTGAAGTTAGTCATATCACGCTCTTGATAACCAGGCTCACGTTCCATGTCAGGTAAAGCTTTCTCGTTAGCTAGGCGATATAAACGACTAGCAGTGCTCAACATAGTGCTATAGCCCATATAACTCATCAATAAATCGCGTTCTTGATCTTGTTGGCTCTTGGCAATTAACTTGTCTAATTCAGCAAGCGTTTCGCCATATTGAGACTGACGCTCCTTTTCAGCTTTAATCCATTTAGATAACTTTTGCTCAAGATTTTTACGCTCTTCAAGCATTGGTGATTTGCCGTAAAACTCAATCATAGAGGTAAAGTTTTTAGCATAGTTAGCAAGGCCAGCAATAGAGCTTTCATACTTAATACGCTCATCGCTGCCTTCTGGAGCAGTCGTTTTAATAATATCGATTAAGCTTTCACGAAGAATTTTGCCTTCTGGGTAAGCCCACTCAAATTGATTCTGTACTTCATTTGCTGTGCGGTAACGGTTTGTACGGCCAGGGTAACCCGCAACCATGACAAAATCGCCATCATTCACACCTTTAGCAGATACCTTTAAGAAACTTTTCGGTTCGTAAGGAACATTGTCTTTACTAAAATCAGCTGGCTTACCATCTTTACCCACATATGCGCGGTAAAAAGAAAAGTCACCGGTATGACGTGGCCACATCCAGTTATCGATATCGCCACCGTACTTACCAACACTTCCTGCTGGGTTGTAAGTTAAACGAACATCACGAATTTCCATTTGTTTAACGAGGTAATACTCTAGTCCACCGTGGAAGCTATACACTTTACAACGGTAACCGTCTTCAGCTTCACATTCAGCAACCAGTGCTTTTTCTTTTTGCTCGATGCCTTTATAGAAGTCATTACCGACTTTACTCATTTCGCCAGATTTAACTTGTTCAGTCACATCAGTCACTGCTTCAGTGACAAAAATACGTGAACCCGGTGTAGCTGGTAATTCTTCAGCATAGGTTTTTGCTAAAAAACCGTCTTTTAGTAAGTTCTTTTCAGGTGTTGAGTTGTACTGAATAGCACCGTAGGCACAATGATGGTTAGTGACAACTAACCCTTTTGGAGAGACAAATGATGCTGTACAACCACCAAGGCTGATCACTGCATTCATCGGATACTCAGTTAATTTTGAAATTGAGTTAACGTCAATTTCTAACCCTTTAGCTTTTAACTCATCAGCCATCGCAGGTAACTGATATGGTTGCCACATTCCTTCATCTGCTTGAGAAGCAAATGATGCCAAAATAGCAGCACTTAATAACCATGTTTTCATTGTAATAATTCCATTTTTTAGTGAGCACACATTTTATTCAATATTCTTTTATACCTATTACAGCAACCCTTTTAATACACGCAATAAAGACAAGGTGTCATTTGCTGAAGTAAAGTTAACCAAGTTGGTTTATCCCATAAAAAAGTCAGGCATATAGCCTGACTTTATCATATAGAAACAAATTAAAAATAGCGGTTGTAAAACTCCGTTACATTCTTATTGCTATATTCTAACCTAAACTGTTCATTTTCTGTGTCAATTTAGCCTAAAGCGACCATTAACTGAGCCAGAACAATTAATACACCAAGTAAACCTGTGATACCTAAAGCGAAATTACCACCACTGACTTCATAGCCACCCATTTGCGCTTTACGTTGCTTAAGTGCCATCGCTATTGGCAAAAATATAATCATCACAACTAATGGGATTGCAGCAAAACCAAGTACCTGAAAGAAGCCATCTGGGTAGTAAAGCGCACAAAGTAATGGTGGTACAAAGGTAATTAACCATGTTTTAGCACGACCTGCAGTGTCATCTTTTGCATGGGTTAACTCTGCAACATAGTCAAATAAACTCATGGTCACACCTAAAAATGACGTCACTAAGGCAAGGTTTGCGAATAAATCAATAAACTGGCTAACAATCGCAGACTGGGCAACACCTTGTAATGCGGTTACTAGCTCAGGTAATGAACCAGCAAACCCATGAACAGTCTCGCCACCCAATGTTCCTAGCGTCACGAGTATCCACAAGATGTAGCAAAATAGCGGAATTGTAGAACCAATCAGTAAGATTTTTCGCAGTGACATCGCGTCGCCATCAAGGTAGCGCACGATTGTTGCAATACACACATGAAAACCAAATGAAGTAAACACAACAGGGATAGCAGCAAGCCATAGTTGGTCTAACTTGTCACCTTCTGCAACGTTGGCAGAAAAGTTAGTCAATGAAGCAACAATATTCACTTCAGGTAATAAGAAAGCCACCACTAACACCAACAACACGATCATTGAAGTAAATAAAACTCGGGATATTTTATCAATCCATCTTACGCCAACTGCAATTACGCCACCAAATACGAGGGTAAATAATAGCACTGACACTTGGTTATTTAAGTCAACACCCAGCAAAGGCTCTAAACGGGATTCAAGTAATGAAGAACCGCCCATTAAATACACCATCGTCAGTGCAAATAATAAACTCAGAAAAGAAGCACCTTGGATTAACTGACCCACTTTACCTAGGGTTTTACCCGTAATGCCATGTACGTTATCACCTACACCTGCACGTAAATTAATCTCTAGCATCAGTAATGAGGTATAAGCTGATAATCCCCAAATCACTACCAGCAACAAAATTGCCGGCATAATACCTAATGCCGCTGTAGCCAGGGGTAAAGCTAACATGCCCCCACCAATCGCAGTTCCAGCCACAATGGCTATTGAGCCAAGCATTTTTAAATTCAAAACATGAGTCCCATTTAATTTTATTTATTGGTCGTTATAGTGCGCAGCTGAAGTCTTATTGATGATCCATACTACGAATTCGACAGTATCAGATGCTTCTTGTAACA
The DNA here is from genome assembly GCF_009663145.1 of Shewanella sp. TC10. Classification (GTDB taxonomy): domain Bacteria; phylum Pseudomonadota; class Gammaproteobacteria; order Enterobacterales; family Shewanellaceae; genus Shewanella. The sequence continues at coordinate 84,721 of NZ_VKHR01000003.1, read as the reverse complement.
AGCAATAGGTATAGAGATATAAAGGCTTACAAGCGCGTTAATAAACAATTACGCAACAAATCATTAAAAACTTTAACGACACAATTTTGCAATGGCGTAGCATTACAACACTACATTAAAATTTTATTAGAGAAGTGGCTTAAACAAGAAGAAAATACAAATATAAGACGGGCAAGAAATGAATCTTGATAGCAGTATATCGCTAGCCAAGCTAAGTGAGTTAGGCTAGCAGGTAATTACAAAAAATCATATACAAAAAAGGAAGGCATATGCCTTCCTTTTTATTTAGCTGTAGTCAAATAATTAAGCTTCTAAAAGCGCTTTAACTCGTTGACCATAATCAGCGTCGGCTTGGGTAAAGTGAGCAACCATTTTCTCTTGTACGTCTGCAGTCACTTGACTCAAAGTTCCCGCAATTGTTTCAACTAAACGTTGTTTCTCTTCTTCACTGAAAATACGGTAAAGGTTACCCGCTTGAGTATAATCATCTTGGTTGTAACGACTATATCTATCTGCTTCTCCGTCTAATCGTAATGGTGGCTCAGCGAACTGACTGGTATCTTTAAGACCACCATCTACTGTATTAGGGCCATAATTTGCACTTGAGTCAGCCCCAGTTTGACTGCCATTATACGGACATTGAGTCCCAGCCATAGCACCAGCACGTTGATGATGATTAGCTTTTGCTGCATGCGGGCAGTTCACCGGTAGTTGATTATAGTTAGTTCCAATACGGTAACGCTGAGCATCTGCATACGAGAACAAACGTGCTTGTAGCATTTTGTCTGGCGATGCACCAACACCTGGTACAAAGTTACTTGGCGCCAATGCAACTTGCTCAACTTCAGCAAAGTAGTTTTCTGGCATACGGTTTAGCTCAAGTTCACCAATTTCAATCAATGGATAATCTGAATGTGGCCACACTTTTGTCAAATCAAATGGATTAATTGCATACGTATTAGCTTCTGCTTCAGGCATGATTTGCACATTGACAGTCCACTTAGGGAAGTTGTTATCTGCAATTGCCGCAACCATATCACGCTGTGAAGAGTCAGGATCAATCCCTTTTAAAATATCAGCTTGTTCTGCAGTTAAATTTACAACACCTTGCTGTGACTTAAAGTGGAACTTAACCCAAAAACGCTCACCTTTTGCATTCCAGAAAGAAAAAGTATGCGAGCCATAACCATGCATTTGGCGGTAATTTGCCGGAATACCACGATCTGACATTAAAATCGTCACTTGATGCATAGCTTCTGGGTTTAATGACCAAAAGTCCCACATAGCTTGCGGATCTTTCAAGTTAGTCAGTGGATTACGTTTTTGAGTATGAATAAAGTCAGGGAACTTAATACCATCTCTTAAAAAGAAAGTCGGTGTGTTGTTACCAACAATATCGTGATTACCCTGTTTAGTATAAAAACGCAGACCAAAACCGCGAGGATCACGCTCTGCATCAGCAGACCCCATTTCGCCACCAACAGTAGAGAAACGGATGAATGTCTCGGTTTCTTTGCCAACACCATTAAAGTGTTCTGCAATTGTGTATTCACTTAAATCTTTAGTTAATGTGAACTTACCGTAAACACCAGTACCTTTAGCATGCACAACACGCTCAGGAATTCTTTCGCGATTAAAATGAGCTAGCTTTTCGATTAAATGCCAATCTTGAAGTAGTAAAGGACCTCTTTCACCCGCTGATAATGAGTTTTGATCATCAGCAATCGGGGCACCATTTTGGCTAGTTAAATATTGAGACTGATTCATAGTTTATTCCTTTTAGTGATCCTGTAACCACATTTCAATTAAATCGTGGACGGTTGCCATAATGCTATCTCCCGATTCCATAAATATTGCGTTGAATCAATAATAGGTGAACAATAGAATAAATAAAAACGATTAAAATAGATAATTGCAATCTAAAAAACAAATTCAACACTAGTTATTGAATTTGAAGGTAAATAACTGTAAATAGTCTAGTAAGGTGGTGTTTTTTGATTTAAAAATGAAGGTTTTTTAAAAATAGGCAGCAAAAATTACTAATATGAACAAACTGGAATCATTACGACTTTGATGTGTCGCCACTTCCGTATAGTTCGCATAGATCTAATAGTTAAGCTCACAGAAACTTGATGCCAAAACTGCATTTACAACATTTCAATAGCAGGCTTAATGCTGAAAAAGCCAAATATAATAGCTCCAGGTATTAAAAATAATCTCCCAAAAAGAAAGTTACTTGACTTGATTTCATGACACCTCTATCAATGAAGGTGAGTACACAACTGGCTTTACAGCTAAAGCTTTCGCCTATTTAAGCCAAAGTAATTAAGATTTTATTGTGTAATAGACGGCCAAAAAAAATAGCTACCTTAATGATAAAGATAACTATTTTTCATATTTATAGGCAGATATCTAACGGTAGGTTCAAATGGAAAATCATTTACTTGAAGGAGATTCTGGCTCGCGATATAGCTTCACTAAATAATAAATATCTATAAGCACGATGAAAAAGTTAACTAACGCGACAGGAATAGCGTCAATAGCAAGGCCATACGCCACAAACAATGCAGCACCAATTAAATTCCACCAGCGTAACTTTTTGATATTGGACATCATCAATGAAATTGCCACTACAACCGAAGCAAGATAGCCGACCCATTCCCATATTGTTGCAGCTTCCATTCAACATTCCTTTTTCAATACGTCAAATAATCATTATAGTTAAAACAAAAGTACTTAATACAAAAGTAGTCAATACAAAAGTAGTTAATACAAGAGTTATTAGTATGCGTGTAGTTAACTTAAATAACGCGACGTATTGTTAATATTATCATTATTAAGAAGTGGCTTTGCGAGCAACAACTGCCGCCGTCATTCTTGATATACAACATAGCTCGCCAGCGCTGTTGGTTATAAGTACTTCCCATACAGAGCTGCGCTTACCGATATGAACCGGCTTTGTAGTAGCAATTAACTCACCTTTACGAGATGCCTTTAAATGGTTTGCGTTGATTTCTTGGCCTACACAATAAAAGTTCTCGAAATCGACAACAAAATTAGCTGCGTAACTAGCAACAGTTTCAGCTAGTGCCACATTAGCACCACCATGAACAATGCCTAAAGGGTTATGCACTGAAGGATCAGCTGGCATTGTTGCCACCATATAATCATCACCAATTTCAGTCACTTTTATCCCTAATGTTTTCATTAGGGTACCTTTTCCATGCATACCAATATCCATTTTGGCACAATCTTCTAATGTTACTTCTCTAAACCAAATACTCATGATGTCCATCCAAGACTAAAAATTATCATTAGTCTACTGACTGACCTTTTAATATCAAAGCATTTACATAAAAAAAGGGATGGTTATACCATCCCTTTCTAGTGCGAACTAAATAGCTCTATTATGTAACCTTAAAAAGTTGCAACAATCGGATCCGAACATAAGCTCGATTCTGTTTCACAAATTTTATAAGTTACTTCTGCAGGTGCATTAGTGAAACGATCACGATATCGACCATCATTGGCTGTGGTAGACACCATGACATCATCACGGTATATCGCTACATTATCACCAACTGCCCCACTCCAAGTTAAATCAACAAGTGCACTGCCACGACGAGACTTCATTGTACGTGTAACTGCTGCATCGATACTATATTCAAATACTTCTACTGTCATAGATTGAGTATCAGACTGACCTTCACTGTCTGTTACCACCAGTGAAACAGTATACGCACCACCCATGGCATAAACATACGTAGGATTTACGTCACTAGACATGCTGCCATCACCAAAGTCCCAAGCGTAACTAACAATATCATCATTAATGTCTGAACTTGTGTTAGTGAAATCAACAGTTAACCCGTCAACAGCATATGCAAAATCTGCTACTGGCGCGGCTGGAGCTGCTTCACCTAGCGCAGAAATATCGAGTCCCCAGCTATTAAGTGCACCGGTATCACCACCAGCATTATCCGAAATCGACAACGTCCACGTACCCGCTGCAACTTCACCATCAAACTCAGATAAACTCCAAGTCTGAACTAAGTCATCAGTATTACCGCCTGCACGATCGTGTAACACAACCTCTGTACCATTTGGAGAGATTAAGGTTACGATCAGATCACCGATCCAAGTATGTGAAATATCGACATTAACTGCTAAATCAAAAATTTGAACAGGATCGGCGATTTCAATAGTACTTGTGATAGTCGTATTGTCTGAAATATCAACTGGGGTATCATTTCCGTAACTAAAGTCATTTAAACCAGCAGGATACACACTTAATGAAACCGCTTTATCTTTCACTGTCATGCCATCATCAGCAGAAACAGTAATAACATAATCTCCCCACGCCGCTGAATCTAACGTAGCAACATCAAGTGTAAAACTATCACCAGCCATAGCTGTAGCAGCTGAAAGGCTGACTCCATCAAGTGCTGGTGAAACAGCAGCAGAAAGGCTGACCTGATCATTCCAACCGGCAATACTTCCAACAGAGAAGTCATAGCTAACAGCGCTACCCGCTTCTACCGACTGTGAACTTGGTGAAGCTGTTAAATTAAATGAAGGATCAGGATCTGCTGAATCTAAAGCATTTGCGACATTTAATCGGGTACCTGCAACAGTTAAGCCCGTTAAACCAGCATTGACTTCACCTGAATCCATTAGCAGTTGTTTCATTTCTACAGCTGCAATATCTGGCTCCACAGACCAAACTAGTGCAGCAGCACCTGTGACATGTGGGGTTGCCATTGATGTGCCTGAGATTGTGCCATATGAATCATTAGGGAATGTCGATAAGATTGATGAGCCTGGCGCTCCCATATCAACACTAGTTAAACCCCATTGAGAAAAACTAGACATATTGTCATTTCTATCTGTACTTGCGATAGATAAAACAACATCAGAGTCATAACTTGATGGATAGTGAGGATTAACGTCATTGTCTATCGCATCATTACCAGCTGCAGCGACAAACAAAATCCCCTGATCGCCTGCAGATTCAATTGAATCTTTTAACGCTTGGCTAAAACCACCACCACCCCATGAGTTATTCGTCGCTTTAACATCCACACCATGGTTAACTTTTAGGTCGGTGAAATAATCGATACAAGCAATCGCATCTTCAGTTGAACCTGTTCCACCATCAGAAAGGAATTTACAACCAATCATGGTGACATCCCAGTTCACTCCGACGACACCGACACCATTGTTACCTGTTGCGCCGATAGTACCAGCAACATGAGTACCATGGCCGTTTCCATCCATAGGGTCACCCGTACCAGTGATTGGGTTATAACCATGAATATCATCGATAACACCATTGCCATCATCATCGATTCCATTACCTGCAATTTCACCTGGGTTAACCCACATATTACTGACAAGATCAGGGTGGTTATAATCAACACCTGTATCAATAACACCAATCACCACGTTACTGCTACCTGTGGTGATATCCCAAGCTGCCACTGCATCAATGTCAGCTCCAGAGGTTCCTCCTGATTGGCCAGTATTATGCAAGCCCCACAGATCAACAAAGCTAGGGTCATCTGGTATTCCTAATGCTCTATATGTGTAGTTAGGCTCCGCATATTTAACCGCCGGATGTTTACTGATCATTTTGATCGCAGCATCTAAATCACTGCCACTTCTAAGTTCAAGTTTTGCAAGACGACCTGATAATAAATGCTGAAATTTATCATCAATACCATCTAAATCCTTATCGGTTAACGTACCATTCACTAAACGCTGAGCTGAAAGTCTTTCAAACTTTGTGACATTATCTTTATAAACCACAAGAATTTGATCTTTCTTGTATTCAACTTTGTTTTTAGCGATTGCAGGGGCAACGTTTAGTGCCATAGTAGAAGCAATTGCGATTGCAATTGGAGACATTGTTTTTATCATTTCTGGCTTTCCTATATTCCATTATTAATTCCCAGAACCGGTACCTCAACACTGGTAGCTTTTCCATTAGCCTATTAAGCGAGTTGGTTTTCCACGGAGTGAAACCCGGAATTATTGTAGCCATTTGATTGTTGTCATAATGAAAGCAGAATAAAAGTAGCTAAACTTTAAATAGTAATAAACTACTAATCCTATCAGTGTAGGCAATTAACCATCATCTCTTCAATGCACATTTTAAACATTTAAAATCAGGAACTTAAAAACAAGTAATACGAAAGTTCTGTTATTTTTTTACCTATAAAAAGTAGCCATTCTTCCGATTGAGCTATCAGACCTCAATCCGTAAGTTAAGCCTGTAACTTGTCAAAATAAGCTAAAGGATGCGGTTAAATAAAATTCAAGAATATCGTTCGAGCACTTAAATAATATTAAGCACTGCAAGTTTGTTTAATATTTTATTCTTGATAATTAAAACCCTAGCTATTTCTTATTAGTAAAAAGTTGGTGGCAAGATTACTTATTGCTCGCCCTCTGTAATATCAAACAAATCACTTGTGATATACAGCTGAATTTGTTTGTAAATAGAAGGCGAATTTCAATATTGAAAGATAGCTAAAACAACTATCAAGTCACTCAATATCCAAACAGGGAGCGTCAAATGAAGTCGCAAACAAAATTATCGTTAATTTCTCTCGCTATTACAGCAAGTCTAGCTTTACCGGTCAGCGCTACCGACCTTTCATTACCTACTATTACAGCTGTAGAAAAATCAGCGGAAGTCACAGCTGCGGTAAACAACCAATCAACTGTCAACCAAACTGGTGTCGGACAAGAAGCAGAAGTTTCTCAAACAGGCACACGACATGTATCTGAAATAACTCAAATCGGTAATGATCAAATTGCCGAAGTCACTCAATCGGGTGATTGGCAAGAGTCTTATATCACTTCTGAAGGTGACGGAAACTTTATTACCACTAATCAGGTCGATGATTGGCATATTGCAAATGTGGGAGTAAATGGCAATGACAACCAAGTGACTGTAGATCAATCAGGCTTTTGGAATACCAGTGAAACCACTGCTGTAGGTAATAATAATATCGCTGACACTCTACAAAATGGCAACCAGAATAATAGTATCATTCAGCACATTGGTAACGATAACCTGACCCAAACAACACAATATGGCGCAACTAACTTAGCGGTATTTCGTGTTGAAGGTAATGGTAATGATGGGACTATCACTCAGGATGGTAACAATAACCAAGCTGGACTTGTCGCTCCAGGCGGGTCACCTAATGTAGGCGATGGTAATAGTTTGTTTGTTGACCAATCTGGTGACGAGAACTTTGGCGCTGTGATTGGTGTATACGGCAATGATAATAGTTTTGAAATTAACCAGTCAGGTTTTAGCAATACTGGGGTTGTAGCAAGCTTAACAGGTTCAAACAATGACATAGTGATTGATCAAAGCGGTGATTTGAATGGTGCCGTCATTGAATTTGCTAACGGCGATGGCAATGAAGTGTTTATTTACCAAGATGGTACTAGTAACCAAGTCGGTGATACTAACATTGCAGTCATCTCTGGTAACGACAATATTATCGATATTGATCAATCTGGTACAGCTAACTTAACTGAATTTGAAACCATAGGTGACGGAAACTCGGTTACAGTGTTGCAAGAGGGTGAAACAAACTACGTTGCCTCTGGAACATATGGTTTTGATAATGAAGTCAGCGTCAGTTCAGTGGGCATCAACAATGAAGTGGCAGTATTCGTTGAGCTTGATGAAAACTCGGTTACTGTTGAGCAATCGGGTAACACTAACTTTGCTTATGTTGATACCTTTGGATTTGTAAATGAAGTCTCTGTCGAGCAAATTGGTGATGACAATGAAGCTTCACTCACGAATGTGGGTATTGCCCAAGTTATCGATATTGCCCAAGACGGTGAGTTTAACCTCACAGACGTGGTTGCTTTTGGCGATGAGCACGCCATTGATATAACTCAAGAAGGCAGCGGAAACTGGATTGGCGGTGATGACGGTTACTTCTTAGTCGATGGTTACAGTAATAACTTAACCATCTCACAAATGGGTAACGATAACTTAGTCCTTGGTTCGCAAATTGGCGACAACGGCATGATTAATGTTTCTCAAACAGGTGACTTTAACACAGCAACTGTTTACCAAAATTAATCCTGTTATATAAGTTAAAAAGGGAGCCATTAGGCTCCCTTTTTTATTGTTGTTTAATTCAGAGTTCATTTTTAACTAGGCAAACTCAAAATGAGCTTGGTAAGTCTGTGCCCAGCGTAATAATTCAACTCGGTTTCTGGATTGGGTTTTACGAAAAATAGAAGATATATGTGCTTTTACAGTATGCTCGCTAATGCATAAGCGATGCGCAATCTCTTTATTTCTTGCACCACTTGAAACCAGCTGAATAATGGTTCTTTCACGACTCGTCAGCATTTGTAGCATAGCCACAGTATCTGGCGGAATTTCAGTATTCGCATCGAGTTTTTGTACTAGTCTGCGGAAAATTTTACTGATTAATGGCCTGTCATACCACAATTCATCGGCAACCATTTTACGCAGTCCAGTCAGCATCAAATCCATACGCTGGTCTGAATAAAGTAACCCTCTCACACCAAGTAATAATGCTGACTCTTGATCTAAAGAACCTCGCTCAACTTGATAAAGTGCTACAGGTACGTGGTTAACTAATCGAGAAACGAGCAAAGGTATCCCTTTGCTGTCTAAAGCGGCACCTTTTTGTGCAACTAAATAAAAACTGTTGGTATTTTTGTCGACTTCCAAGTCACTTGCATGCTTAACAATTCTTGTTTTAAGACCTATTGATTCCGCAAGAATGGCTAAATTACATGGCGCCGCAACTTGGTGTAAAAAAACTAATTCATCAATATTTGAGCTCATCACTTTTCTCCCTGAAAAGCATCCCTAACATCTCGACTTAACGAGTTTCTTCCTGAAATCTTGATAACAAAGTAATAACAATACTCAATGATAGTATATTTTAACTAGTCCATAAGGTATTTTTATCATACTAACGCATTAATTAAGATTCTAAGTCCTTCTAAAGTACCTTATTAATAGCATAAATAAACTTTATCCTCTTATCTAATCTAGCATAAATCACTACTTTTTATTTTTTATTGAGTGATGCTAACTGCTTATTATGCCAATGAGTAAGCAGTACTAATGCACTAATACCTCCTAATAAGGCCATAAACATATCCGATTGTGTATCCCAGACATACCCTTGGGTTCCTAGAAAAGCTTCAGCGTCCTCACCCGTTCCAATCGCAACCCACCATTCTATTAATTCATAGAAAGCTGAAAATGCTAATACAAAACACACTGATAAAAACTGACACCAATAGCCAGGTTGTAATACTTGGTTTCTCAAAAAGACTTCACGGGCTAAAATTGCGGGAATAAACCCTTGAGCTAAATGCCCTATTTTGTCGTAATTGTTTCTATCGCTCCCCATCCATTGTGCAATCCAATCGAATAATGGTACTTCGGCGTAGGTATATTTAGCTCCAACAAGTAAAATACAGCAATGTATGAGTATTAAACCATAAGACAGCTGAGTTAAAGGAAAGCGCTTACGGGTAAAAAATAAGATAGGCAAAGCCAATAAAGCAGGTAAGGCTTCTAACCACCAAGTGAACATATCCTTGGGTGAAATAACCGACCACACTAACACCGCACAATAAATCACAATCCATATAACTTTCTTATTCAAACTAAATCCCTCTTAGATGATATTGTTCTAGAATTAGAATATTAACTTTAGCCATCTAGCCCTCTACAAGTGTTTAAAAAAGTGCTATTTTGGTCGGGCGTTTAAAGTCAGCATAACATAAGCATAACTATTGATAAGAGGGTACCCATATCATGGCGAAACACTCGCTTGACAAGGATAAGATAAAAATCCTGCTGTTGGAGGGCGTCCACCAAACTGCGGTCGATGTACTAGAGCGTGCAGGTTACACGAACATTGAATACCATAAAGCATCTTTACCAGAAGATGAGCTACTGCAATCCATTAAGGATGCGCACTTTGTTGGTTTGCGTTCCCGTACTCAATTAACTGCAGACGTGTTAAACCATGCTGAGAAATTAGTCGCCATCGGCTGTTTCTGTATTGGTACCAACCAAGTCGATATTGCCGCAGCTGAAAAGCTTGGCGTGCCAGTGTTTAACGCACCTTTCTCCAATACTCGATCTGTCGCTGAATTAGTCTTGGGCGAGATCATCATGCTGATGCGTGGGATCCCTCAACGAAATGCCCATGCTCACCGAGGCGGTTGGTTAAAAAGTGCAAGTGGTAGTTATGAAGTTCGTGGCAAAACCCTTGGGGTTATTGGCTATGGGCACATTGGTACTCAACTAGGTATTTTAGCCGAAACCTTAGGTATGCGAGTGGTGTTTTACGACATCGAAGACAAACTTCCACTGGGTAATGCAAGCCAAATTCATTCATTAGAAGCCTTATTGGGCGAAGCTGACGTGATTAGCTTACATGTCCCAGAAACACCTCAAACCAAAGATATGTTTGGCGAGAAAGAATTTGCACAAATGCGTGAAAAAAGCATTTTCATTAATGCTTCTCGCGGCACAGTTGTAGATATTGATGCCCTTTCAAGTGCATTAAAATCAGGTCATCTTGCCGGGGCAGCTATTGATGTATTCCCTGTTGAACCTAAGTCAAATGATGACGAATTCATTAGTCCATTACGTGGCCAAGATAATGTCATTATCACACCGCATATTGGTGGAAGTACTGCTGAGGCCCAAGAAAACATTGGTATTGAAGTCGCTGGCAAACTAGCTAAATATTCAGATAACGGCTCAACTGTGTCTGCAGTTAACTTCCCTGAAGTTACTCTACCACAGCATAAAGGCACTTCGCGTTTACTGCATATTCACCATAACCGCCCAGGTGTGCTGATTAAAATTAACCAAGCCTTTTCAGAAAAAGGCATTAACATCGCTGCACAATATCTGCAAACAACAGCAGAGATTGGTTATGTAGTAATGGAAGTTGATTCAAACCAAGCAGAACAAGCCTTAGGCGAGTTAAAAGCGATTGAAGGCACTATTCGTACTCGAGTGTTGTTTTAATCTCAACGACTGATATAGCGGACGTTTTTCTACGCTGAATTTGTGAATTAAAGCTATCTTCATTCAATTGAAGGTAGCTTTTTCTTTTGAGCGTTACTTAATTCCGTTACACTCAAGCGATATCTTTGTTGGTCATCTTAGGAATTAGTATATGACACTTGCAACTGCTCAGCCTGATTGGGATTTCTTAAACTCTTCCCCTGACTTATTGGTCGCCAATCTAACTCATTTAGGCTTAATTGAAATTACTGGTGAACAAGGTAAAACCTTTATTCACGGCCAAGTGACAACTGACATAGTGTCTTTAAAAGATGATCAATGGCGCTGGGGCGCACACTGTGATGCTAAAGGCAAAATGATCTCAAGTTTTAGAACCTTTACCATTGATGAACAACTTTTCGCCTTATTACCCGCATCAGTTTTGCCGCTGAGCCTTGCTCAATGGCAAAAATATGCCGTATTCAGTAAAGCTGAATTAACTGATATCACAGCTAATAAAGCTATTCTTGGATTTGCAGGCGCCAATGCTGAAACGTTTCTTAGCGAGCAATTCGGTGAAATCTCGGCTGAGTTAACCAAGTTTGATGATACGGTTATTTTGAAAGATGGTGCACGTTATATCGTGATCACCAACGCTGACAAAGCAACTCAATTAGTTAACGCTTCAGCAAAATCATTACAAGCAGCTAGCACTTGGCAAGCGCTTGAAATCAAATCTGGTTACGCCAATATTGATGCGAACCACAGCGGGGAATTTGTCCCTCAGATGTGTAACGTGCAAGCCGTTAATGGTATCAGCTTTGAAAAAGGCTGCTACATGGGCCAAGAAACAATCGCAAGAATGAAGTTTCGTGGTGGCAATAAGCGCGCTTTATACATTCTTAGTGGTACGGCTTCAGAAACTGTTACCAGCGAAACTCAAATTGAAATAGCTGATGAAGATGGGTTTCGCCGTGCAGGTAAAGTCATTGAGTCTGTAAATCATAAAGGTAAAGTATTACTCACTGCGGTTCTTGCTAACGACACAGAAAATGATGCAAAACTGCGTATTAAAGATGATGAGACAAGTGAGCTGAGTGTTATTCCACTGCCTTATTCTTTAGAAGATTAAAAACTAAATTGAGTCAGTGGTTATCTAGCGTAATTTAAGCTCAAATACGCTAACAAAAAAGGATAAATACCTTATGTATTTATCCTTTTTTTATTAAAGGCAAACTTATTCAATGGCAGTTAAAATGTTTCTTCATGCTCCGCTTTAATTGATTTAACATCATCTAACACCGACTTAAATTGTTCCACCAACTGTGGATCAAAGTGTTTCCCCGACTCTTTTTCTATGAGTCCTATGGTGTCTTCTACAGTCCATGCTTTTTTATAGGGCCTTGCGGAGGTTAACGCATCAAATACATCAGCAATGGCAATTATTCTTCCCTCAATAGGAATATCTTCACCAGAAAGCCCATTTGGGTAACCGCTGCCATCCCATTTTTCATGGTGACTAATGGCGATTCTCTTCGCCATTTGTAATAAAGGGTCATCATGATCACCAATAATAGCCGCTCCTATGGCAGCATGTGCTTGCATCTCTTTCCACTCGTCAGCATCGAGCTTTCCTGGTTTTTTTAAAATCGCATCTGGGGTGCCAATTTTACCAATGTCATGCATAGGCGCGGCGTTATATAACAGCTCACAAAATCGAGAAGAATGTCCAGCTGCATTTGCCAGTAACCTCGCGTAATGACTCATTCGGATAACATGTAATCCTGTTTCATTATCCTTGTATTCAGCAGCTCGCCCTAATCTTCTAATAATTTCAAAACGTGTTTCTTTAAGCTCTTTAGTTCGTAGTTCGACCTCTGACTCCAGCAAACGCTGTTGATCATATAGGCTTAAATGGGTTTTCACTCTTGCTTTAACCACAGCAGGGCTTACAGGTTTAGTAATATAGTCAACAGCGCCGAGGGCAAAGCCTTGAGTTTCGTCTTCAGTATCAGAAAGTGCAGTGACAAAAATGACTGGAATGTGGCAAGTAAGCGGTTCACTTTTCAGTTTTTGACAGACTTCGTGACCATTCATGCCAGGCATCATCACATCAAGCAATATTAAATCAGGTGAAGATTTTTGAGCTAATGCGAGCGCTTTAGGCCCATCAATTGCCACTTTAATCTTATAGTCTCCGCCGAGAATACCCACTAAGATATCGATATTCTCAGGAGTGTCATCAACTATCAGCACGGTTGCTTTTTCCATGTTAATTACCTATTTCCTGTTTAATATTAATCTGCCGATGACTCAAAATTTTTGCGAATCTTTTGAATAAACTCTACAGCCTCTTCAAATTGATAACCTTTAATCATTACCCCTACAGGCTTAAGCAGCTCCCAGGTTTGTGGATTAACTTGTTGCTGCATGTCATCCATTACATCAATTGAACTCGCATCACCGTCATCAAGTAACAATAAAAGCTTATCTAATGATTCAAGAAACTCAGAATTACTTATAAGCTCAACCGTCTCAGTTTCCGTAATGGGTTGATTATCGTTTAACCATAAATCGATCGCTTCGCATATTGATTTAACCAATTCATCAGTGGCATTAAGTTCAACTGAAAATGCCACTTCGTCAATCAAGTTTTTTTCAAGATCTTTTGCTAGTTCTGAGAGTTTATTACTGGCTAAGTTGCCTGATAATCCTTTTAAAGTATGAGCATAACGAACCGCGTCTTCTTGATTGTTAGCATCAACGGCCGCTGATATTTGTGAAGCAATATTACGTTTCCCCTCAACAAAACGTGTCAATATTTTCCGATATAACCTTGCTGAGTTTTGTACTAACTGCAAACCACGATCGACATCAATATCAGGATGCTGCGGCCAAGTTTCTACCTTATTTGAAGATAGGTTTTGAGCGCTCTCCAATTCAATATTGGCAACATTTTCACCTAAATATTTAAGCAAGGTTTGATACAGCAATGAAACTTCTATTGGTTTAGCAACATGATCGTTCATCCCAACACTTAGGCATTTTTCTTTATCACCTGCCATAGCATTGGCAGTCATAGCAATAATGGGGAGTGTTTCATAAGTACTATTTTTACGAATTTGTTCAGTTGCCGTGTACCCATCCATTACGGGCATCTGACAATCCATTAATACTAAATCAAAGTCTTGCTGTGTAAGTTTATCCAATGCAATTTGGCCGTTATCAGCAATAGTTAATTCGATACCGACTTGTTCTAAAAATTCTGATGCCACTTCTTGGTTCATGTCGTTGTCTTCGACTAACAAGACTTTTTTGCCACTTAACTGTTGTAACAAGGTTTCATTTAGTTCACTTGCTTTCGCTCGCACAGGCATATGACCTTGCTTGCCTAATGCAGACATAATGGCATCCAGCAAACGAGAAGCACTTACCGGTTTGGTGATATATCCATTAATGCCCTTTTCATTTATAGAATCAGTAAATTCTGCCGTAGCATGGGCTGATACCATAATGGTCAAAGGAGGGTTTGCGCTTTGATTAATTATAGTATCAGCGGTTTGCAATCCATCTAAACCAGGCATTTTCCAATCTATTAAAGCTAGTTGATAATCATTAGAATGGCACATGGATATTGCTTCGGTACCATCCTTAGCTAGCGCAACATTAAAGCCCATGCTCTTAAGCATAGTATGTAAAATATCTCGTGCGGTTTGGTTATCGTCGACAACTAAGATCTCCATACCCTCCAGCTCTTGGGTCACTTTAAGTTGTAAGTCATCTGCTTGACTAACATTTGCGGTAAAGTAAAAGGTACTGCCGACACCTCGTTTACTTTCTACGCCAATATCTCCGCCCATCAGCTCCACTAACTGCTTACAAATCGCTAACCCTAACCCCGTGCCACCATATTTTCGGGTTGTTGAGCTATCGGCTTGGCTAAATGACTTAAACAGCTTATTGCATTGCTCAGGCGTCAAGCCTATACCACTGTCTCGTACACTGAACTTGAGCTCAAGTTCATCACCTTGCTGTGCAATAGAATCGATCGCTAAAATCACTTCTCCACGCTCGGTGAACTTGATGGCATTATTCATCAAATTAATCAGCACTTGGCTCAGTCTTAGTGGGTCGCCCATTAAATGGCTTGGGATATTGGGAGAAACGGAGAACAGCAATTCAAGTTGTTTATCGGCAGCTTTCACTGCAAACATATCGCTAAGATCTTCCAACATGGTGTCAAGCTGAAACGGCACAATTTCAATTTCCATTTTGCCAGCTTCAATTTTTGAAAAATCTAAAATATCGTTAATAATTCCGAGTAAGGATTTAGATGCTCGCTCTATTTTCTCAACAAAATTATGTTGTTTCTTATTCAAATCCGTTTGCAAACAAAGATGAGACATACCAATGATCGCATTCATTGGCGTTCTTATTTCATGGGACATATTGGCTAAGAAATCACTTTTAGCTTTGCTTGCTGCATCGGCTTCATCTTTAGCTAACTTTAACTCATTTGAGACCGTCATTAGCGTGGTAATATCTGCCATTGAAACCACGCTAGAGGTCACCTCACCTTGATCATTCTTTATGGCAGCAAAGGTCATATCCATCCAAATCACATCACCACTTTGGCTAAGCATTCTCGGTTCAATATTAAAGTTTTCAAATGCACTATTTATCAATAACTCAAACCGCTCTCTGGCTAATCCCCTATCGTCTACAACCATAAACTCGAAAAAGAGTTTCCCTTCTAATTCGTTCGAGTTTATGCCGATATTGCGGCCAAAGTGCTCGTTGCAGTTAATGATCACACCGTGATTATCAATATTCACAATACCCATTTCTGCAGTGTTAAGCAGAGTGCGTAAGTGCCTTTCTCTATCAGCTAAACGTTTCTCGGCATTCTTACGATCAGTAATATCCATTAAGTACCCATTCCAGAGTACTGAATCATTTGCCAATGCTTGACCTTTTGCGCCTGCTTGCAGCCAAATAATTTCACCAGAGGGATGTTGATACCTAAACTCAGTTACCCAATGTAACCCTTGTTCACTTTTGCCCGATAAGTCATCAATTATCGTCTGCCTTTCTGAATCAATAATTCTTCCTACCAGTAAATCAAAATCTTGCATCAACATGTCACGCGGAAAACCAATGATGCTAATACAGGCTTCCGACAAAAAGCTGAACTCCCGCTCAGTCTCAGAATGCCATATCATTTGATACACTAAATTAGGTAATGATTCGGTGATATTTTCTAGCTGCTTTTGTGAGTTTTGAATCGCTTCTAGAGCCTGTTTGCTCTCAGTGACATCATTGATACTCCCGTCAAACCATAAGGGCGTTCCTTGCTCGTCATAGCTGGCTTTCCCCTTCTCATGTATCCATCTGACGCTACCATCACGATGAAAAATACGATACTCAACATCAAAGTTTTGCTGAGTTTCAATTGCCTGAGATATTGCCGTGAAACAATCGGCATCGTCATCGGGGTGAATAATAGTATTGAATTTCAGTTTTTGGCTTTCAATCAGATCGGTGGCTGGATAACCAGTGATATCAGCAATATTGTTACTGACATACTCCATGACCCAATGGTCATCGATTCGAGTTCGGTATATCGCACCAGGAATATTGGCAACTAATCCTCTAAAGCGGTTTTCGCTGTCTTTAATCTTGCGCTCAATTGCCATTTGGCTCGTTAAATCACGAATAGTGGCTGCAATTTGTTTTTTGCCATCATGGGCTATTGGCAATAAAGCTAAATTAATTTCCACCAGTATTTCAGTTGCATCTGATTTTAATACCACCCACCCTTCTTTAGGTGTCGTAAACCGAGTTAATCCTTGTTCTAAAAAAACTGATCTGACCGCATCATGCTTTTTCCTAAAACGCTCAGGAAAGAGTAACTCAACATTGAGTGCTAATAGCTCATCAGCTTGATAACCGAACAACTCTTGGCAACGGCTATTGGTGAAAATAATCCCGCCTTGCTCATCCACAATCAGCATTGCTTGAGGTGATGACTCAATAACTGCATTCGACCAAAGCGCAGCTGAAAATTGCTCAGTGACATCAGTAAATAGCATTTCGACAGAAATTAATTCACCAGAATCAGTCATCAAAGGCTGCATAAATACATCAAGTCGCCTAATGGCACCATCGGCAGCTAGCATTTCAACCTGATGAGCAGGAACTCCACTCCCAGCAAGTGCTTGCTCCATATAATTCCAATTCAGCTCATTAATGGGATCAATAGTGAACATGCGCTGATATTTACGCTTGAGCGTATCGGCATCTACTCCAAGTACTTTTATCACGCCATCACTGACTTGCGCCAATTGTCCTTGAGGATCTAACGAGCAATAAAATGACTTATCACTCATACCGTCAATCAAGCTTGCAAATCGACTACCAGTAGAGTCCTTTAACGCCAACTCTCTTTCAGCGAGTAAATCCGCTAGCTGATTAAACTTGTTTGTTAAAGTGGACACTTCTGAAATATTGGTGCTATTAGCATCCAATCGTTCAATTTTTCCTTCGCCGAAATCCATAATGCCGATTTCAAGATTTTCTAAGGGTCGACTTAACCGTTTCGATGCCAAAACACTGGTTAATAACAACGCTATGGATAGCAGTAATAGAACAAAAGCTAATCTTGAGAAGTTAGATAAGAAATATTGGTTAAGCTCGTTATCACTCGTCGCGATAACCACTTGCCACTTTAACGACGAAATATTAGCCACACTAACGAGAAAACGATCTCCAGAAACCGTTACCGCCTCAGTTTGGCCTGCAATATTATTAGTAAGGAACGATTTAAGTTGATCATTTTGTGGATCATCAGATAACCATTTATCACTGCTACCTTTTAAATCACTGTTGCTTGAATCATAAAAAATGACCTTGTCATTACCATCTAAAAGCACCAAGTTTTTACTGGGGATTTTCATTAATTGCGGTATTTTGTTCAAAGCCAGATCTGCTGTGACCACTCCGTAACGATCGCCTGCATCACCAAATGCTTTTGAGTACGTCATCATAAGAATGTTACCCGCACCTTCATCAAAATAAGGTTCAGACCACACGCCTGTTGGACTTGCTATCGCATCTGTCCACCAGCTCCAGCTGCCATCAGTATAGTCATAAGCTTCTGCGCCAATATCGAGGATATTGATGTTATTACCTTCACGGTAAGCGTAAGGAGCATAACGAAGTTTTTGAGTTAGAAAATTAGGGCGGTAAGCAATTGCGCTTCCAAAAATACTAGGGTTACGTTTAAGGCGATTAACTAATAAATTTTCAATTTTATCAATGTCATCGTATAAATTGTCACTATCAACATAGGTTAAGTAATCAGACAAACCGCGGGTGGTATTTTGAACTGAATCCAAAACAAAACTAAGGTGATTAGCAGAAAGAACGGCTTGCTGTTCTAGACGTTGATAGACATCTTTTTCATGTTCTTGGTAATTAATCCAACCATTAAACCCATACACCAATGCCATAATTAAGATAAGCGGCAATGCTATATAGGCCAAAATTCGACTTCTAAAACTGTGTAACCTTTGCTTATTTTTGTCCATAAATACAAGTCTCGTTAACAAGTCAAAATTTGGTTGATATCAATTTAACCCAGCTGTTATCCGTAACTTGACCGACTAAGCATATATTCACACTACGTTATGGACTGACATTTACCAATACATCATAAGAAGGATTAAACTGCTCAAAAAACACTCTACCACTATAACTCTTAAGCTTATGATTGCAATTACAAATATAGTTTAAACAATACACTTAGCCCTAAATTCCTGCTGTTTTAAAGCCTAGTCAGTGTTCGCGACAGTTACAACTAAAGTTGCAATTAAAACCTCTAGTTCAATCAACCAGCCTGGTTATAAAAAATATAATTACATTTTAAGATCGATCTATAACTTAAAAACTAACGTATGATGATGTAATTAATAGACTTACTGGAACTTGTCATGCAATCAGATGTTCGCCATGTTGTTAGCCAATTATCACAAGTCTCAAAGGGCTTTACTGATGGCGACCACTATCATCAAGTACTCGATTGTGTCGATTTAGTTTTAAACACTGGTGATACTATTGCACTAACAGGACCAAGTGGTACTGGTAAAAGCACCTTACTGAATATCATTGCTGGGTTTGAAAAAATCGATACTGGTGAACTTCGACTTCTAAATCAGCCAGCCAAAGAATGGCAGGACAGTCATTGGAGCCACTTTCGCCGTCAGCAACTAGGCATTGTATTCCAGCAATTTAACTTATTGACGCCCCTCAATGTCATCGACAACATCCGCTTCCCTTTGCAGTTGAACAAGCTTAAATGGAGCTCATGGTGTGACGAGCTGATTAATATGCTTGAGCTAAATGATGTATTGACTAGGCCTGTAGAAACCCTTTCTGGCGGCCAACAACAACGCGTTGCAATTGCAAGAGCACTAGTCCACAAACCCGCGTTACTACTTGCGGATGAACCCACAGGTAATCTCGATGAAAAAGCCGGTCAGCAAGTAATGCAATTACTTTGCGAGCTAGCCAAAGCCGCTAATACCACGGTATTAATGGTGACACATAGCGACTCCTGCGCGAATTACATGCAAAGACGTTGGCATTTAGAGCAAGGTAAAATTCATGAGTAATCAATCGTCTCAAGCGAATGACGCTCTTGATAACAATCGCCACTCAAGGATAACCACATTATCTGAAGTGGGTTTGAGTTTAGGTATTTTCTTCGCTCATTACCGACACGCTCCTTTGCAAGCAGGCGCTATTTTATTAGGCATAGTATTAGCCGTTACTTTGTTAATAGGGGTTAAATCAACCAACGAAAATGCAGTTAGAAGTTACAGTGAAGCCACAGAACTTCTCAGCCAACGGGCGAGCTTATTAATCACTCCAAACGCAGGAGCGCGCTACCTTGATGAAGCGGTTTATTTTCGATTACGACAATCAGGCATTAGCAATGCCCTAGCCATTGTGAATGGCTTGGTTGTTGACCCACAAGGCAGACGCTGGCAAATTCAAGGCAGTGATTTATTTGCTGCGATTAATCTACAAACCACTCAAGTATCCTCAAGTGATAACAAGGCAGATAGCGGCAATAGCCATAGCAATAGCAATAGCAATAGCAACAGTAACTTGGTCAATCCGAATATTCCGATTGCCAAACTGGTGGCAGCTGAAAATATATTATTAATGAGCCAATCATTGGCAAATAAAGTCGCACCTAATGGCGAGTTCTTTTTACAAGACCCTAGCAACGAACAAGCTCCCGATATCAAGCTTGAAGTCATCGGTTTAGACGATGACTTTGGACTCGGTAACGCCATCGTCGCTGATATTTCCTTAGCGCAAAAATTATTAAACCAACCCCATCAACTTTCTTATATCGCTCTATTTGATAAACCTGACCAATTAATTACCCGTATAAATCAAGCAGACTTATTACAGCAACAAGCCGACATCACAGAACAAGATCAAGGCCAAGCACTACAAGAGTTAACCCGTAGTTTTCATCTTAATCTTAACGCCATGAGCATGCTGGCCTTTGTTGTAGGGCTATTTATTGCCTATAACGGCGTCCGATATAGCTTAATGAAGCGCCAAAGGTTATTGGTTCAATTACTTCAGCTTGGCATTCAAAAAAATTACCTGATGCTGGCATTAATATGCGAGTTAGCATTACTGGTTATAATCGGTTCAATCCTAGGTTTTATATTAGGGTTACAGCTCAGTTTGTGGTTACAGCCTATGGTTGCCATGACATTAGAACAGCTATATGGCGCTAGACTCATGCCCGGCTCCTGGCAATGGCAATGGCTTGCACAGGCGATGGGACTGACATTATTTGCAGGTTTACTGGCTTGCCTGCCTTTATATAGACAACTCACCAATCAACCTCTAGCGAGAATAAGCACTAAAGTCAGTCAAGTGGGACAGCTTATTCGTATCCACCGTATTCAATTTTCCGTTGCTGTCATTGGCTTGATTGGCTGCGCGTTGGCTTTTCCTTTTGCAAAACAATATCAAGTCAGTTTAGGCCTCATGGGCATTGTTATCATTGCTATTCCACTTTTATTACCTCTGACTATCTATAAGATAAGCCAATGGCTAGCTCGGTTATTTCCTGCTGGGATATGGCATTACATGATTGCTGAGACCAAAGAGCTAATAGGCCCTTTGTCATTAGCCATGATGGCTATGCTGCTAGCATTAACGGCCAATATATCGATGAATACTTTAGTGGGTAGTTTTGAGGTAACACTAAAAACTTGGCTTGAGAGTCGGCTTCATGCTGATTTATACATGCGTCCATCAAGTGACAAAATCCTCCAAATTCAAGATTTTTTGAATGATAAAGACAAAGTCAGTGGCGTATATACTCAATGGACAGTTCAGTCACAATACCAAAACATGCCAATTGAGTTAGTCACCAGAGACCTATACTCAACCCAAGTCACCAGTTCATTAAAATCTCAAACCAATGATTTATGGTCAGAGTTCAGAGCAGGTAATCAAATTCTCATCAGTGAGCCTATCGCCATTAAGTACGACTTAAATATTGGAGATAGCTTTAGCATTGCAGCTTTTGAAAAATCAGCGGAAAAAGAAACACAGCAAGGTACATCCCCTAAAACCATTGGCGGAATATTTTTTGATTATGGTAATCCCAAAGGGCAAGTCGTCATCGACCAGACTTTATGGCAACAAGTCGGTTTACCCGAAATGCCTAAAAGCATTGCAGCCAGTTACCAAGGTGATATCAGTGAACTGGAGCAAATATTAGTCGACAGCAAGCTTATTTCAAGCGCCCAAATGTACAATCAGGCCAAGATAAAGCAGCAAGCTATAGCCATGTTTAAACAAACATTTTCAATCACTATGGTACTAAACAGCTTAACTTTAATCGTCGCAGCTATAGGCTTATTCAGTGCTTGTTTAATGCTTACCCAAGCAAGACAAGCACCACTAGCAAGGCTTTATGCATTAGGCATCACTAAAGGCCAGTTAAGACTGATGACATTCGTGCAGATGCAGTTGATAGTACTACTGACTTGTTTAGTGGCTTTGCCTACTGGTGCAGTGTTGGGTTATCTATTGATCAACAAGGTTACCCTACAGGCGTTTGGTTGGAGTATTGCTATGTTATGGGATTGGCCTGCCTATATTCGTGTTGTGGTTATTGCTTTAACAACCAGTGCAGCCGCAATCGGTATTCCACTTTACTGGCAGACTAGAAAACCATTAATAAAAAGTCTGCAGCAGGAGGCAATATGAAGCCATTATTTCGTCAATTGAATTTGCCTGCATTTAAAATGAAGCGGACAGTAAACCATCTATGGCTTGTGTTGTTAGCACTTATAGCTGTTGGAGCTTGTCAGCAACCTGAGTCAACCTCCCCCCTCAGTATGGGTGGGCTGCTCGGCGAACCATCATCTCAATTAGATGACTATGACAGTGTCACTTCGGGCTACCAGTTTTCTTTTCCTGATGATCACTTAAGCCATGATAACTTTCGCCAAGAGTGGTGGTATTTAACCGCCAATATGCAGACACAGTCGGGCGAAAAACTAGGTATCCAATGGACTCAATTTAGAATTGCACTTGCTGCCAATAATTCTCAGCAAAACACTGAACATAATTCAGATTGGGCAACGTCTCAAATGTACATGTCCCATGCAGCCATAACCTCAAAGAGTCATCATCTAGCAGCAGAAAAATGGTCTCGAGGCCATCCAAATCTTGCTGATGTTAGCGCAGACCCATTCACAGTTAAGTTAGATAACTGGCAGTGGGTGAGTGAAACCACTGGACTTTTCCCTGCAACATTATCTGTCGCCACCGATGAATTTAGTTATCAATTATCTTTAACTAGCGATGCTCCTATGCAGCTGCAGGGAGATAAAGGTTTTAGCATTAAAAGTGCTGATGCTGCAGTTGCCTCTTATTATTACAGCCAGCCTTTTATTGAGTTAAGCGGCACCATTACCCGAAATGGAAAACAGGAATTGGTAACAGGAAAGGCTTGGTTAGATAGAGAGTGGAGTTCGCAATTTCTCACTAAAGCTCAACAAGGCTGGGATTGGTTTTCAATCAGGTTAGATGATGGTTCTGCATTAATGGTATTTCAACTGCGCGGGGCTGATGAGAATACTCCAGCTTTTTATAGCGCAAGAAGGATGTTTGCCGATGGTTCAGGGCGAAATATTAGCAGTGCACAATCCCTTGATGATATTTCCATGACACCACTGAGTTGGCAACAAACTGACAGTGGTAAATACCCTACTAGCTGGCAATTAGCGATTACCAGTGAGCAAATAGATGTCACGATTAACGCGCTTAACCCAGACAGTAATATGCCATTATCAATTCCTTATTGGGAAGGACCTATAAGTGTTATAGGTAGTCACAGTGGCGATGGATATATGGAGCTAACAGGCTACTAAGGCCAGTTGTTCTCTGCTGGCTGAATTTTGTTCGATTTTAAAGATTTCAATTGAGGTAAACAGATTGATACTACCAATTCGACAATCAACCAGCGATTAAATTTAAATCAATTACTGCACAAAATAAAAACAATTAAAAAATTGGCTTTTATCCCCTAATTTTACCTACTTTTCCGCCAGATTGGCCTAGAATCAATGTATCATTTAAATTAACACCCGCTAAATAAGTGACTGACTAACTTCTAAATTGTGTTGTAGATCACATGATAAAATGTGATCTACAACAACAAACACTCAGTATACTCATTGCGAGGTATACCCTTGCGAAATGTGAGGTTTAAACTCAATTCTATAGAGATGAAAAGCCATTATTTGGCACACAAAACGATGATTAGCCTGTTTAAGGGCTAACAACTAACAGCAAAGAGTGAGGAAACACCATGAGCATAAGCCGTCGCGAGTTTCTAAAAGCCAATGCCGCTACAGCAGCCGCGTCGGCTGTTGGGCTTGCATTACCAATCAAAATGGTTCAAGCAGAAGAGAAAGCTGCAGAAATAAAGTGGGATAAAGCCCCATGTCGTTTCTGTGGTGTAGGTTGTAGTGTTTTAGTCGGAACAAAAGGCGGTAAAGTTGTTGCGACTCAGGGCGATCCTGAAAGCCCAGTTAACAAAGGTCTTAACTGTGTTAAAGGCTACTTCCTTTCTAAAATCATGTACGGTAAAGACCGTTTAACTTCGCCATTATTAAGAATGAAAGATGGCAAGTATGATAAAGAAGGTGATTTCACTCCTGTTAGTTGGGATGTTGCTCTAGACACTATGGCTGACAAGTGGAAAGAAAGCATCGCTAAAAAAGGTCCTACTTCTGTTGGTATGTTCGGCTCTGGTCAATGGACGGTTTGGGAAGGTTATGCTGCATCTAAATTGCATAAAGCAGGTTTCTTAACCAATAACATCGACCCTAATGCTCGTCACTGTATGGCGTCAGCAGTAGTTGGTTTCATGCGCACCTTTGGTATTGATGAGCCAATGGGTAGCTATGATGACTTTGAAGCTGCTGATCACTTCGTGCTTTGGGGCGCGAACATGGCTGAAATGCATCCAATTCTATGGTCACGCTTAACAGATCGTCGTTTGAGCCATGCTGGCAGTAAAGTTCACGTTTTATCTACTTTCGAAAACCGTAGCTTCGAACTTGCTGACAATGCAATGGTATTTAAGCCTCAGTCTGACTTAGCAATATTGAATTACATTGCAAATTACATCATTCAAAACGATGCAGTAAACAAAGACTTTGTAAACAAGCACACTAACTTTGCTGAAGGTGTTACCGACATTGGTTACGGGCTACGTCCTGAGCATCCGCTTGAGCAAAAAGCAAAAAATCCAGGTAACGGTAAATTCAATTCAATTACTTTTGAAGAGTACGCTAAGTTTGTTAGCACATACACTGCTGAATATGCATCAGAAATGAGTGGTGTGCCTGTTGAAAATCTTGAAGAAATGGCAAAAGCGTATGCTGATCCTAACATCAAGATCATGAGCTTATGGACTATGGGTATTAACCAACATACTCGTGGTGTATGGGCAAACAACATGCTTTATAACATCCACTTGTTAACCGGTAAAATTGCAACCCCTGGTAACAGCCCGTTCTCACTAACGGGTCAACCATCAGCATGTGGTACCGCTCGTGAAGTGGGTACTTTCGCGCATCGTCTACCTGCGGACATGGTTGTAACTAATCCTAAACACCGTGCAATGACTGAAGAATTATGGCAATTGCCTGAAGGCACGATTCCGCCAAAACCTGGTTATCACGCGGTACTTCAAAGCCGTATGCTTAAAGATGGCAAGCTAAATTGTTACTGGACTATGTGTACCAATAACATGCAAGCGGGTCCAAACATTAACGATGAAATTTATCCTGGTTTCCGTAACCCAGAAAACTTCATCGTGGTATCAGACCCATACCCAACAGTGACAGCAACTGCTGCTGACTTAATCCTTCCTACAGCTATGTGGGTTGAGAAAGAAGGTGCATACGGTAACGCTGAACGTCGTACTCATATGTGGCACCAGCAAGTTAAAGCACCTGAAGGTGCTAAGTCTGACTTATGGCAGCTTGTTGAGTTCTCTAAGCGCTTTAAAGTGTCAGAAGTATGGCCTGCAGAGTTAGTTGCTAAAAAACCTGAGTTAGCCGAAAAAACCTTATATGACATCTTATTTGCAAACGGCGTAGTGGATAAATTCCCTACCTCTGAATGTAAAGGTGACTTCAACGACGAGAATGACGCTTTTGGTTTCTACATCCAAAAAGGCCTATTCGAAGAATATGCTCAATTTGGCCGTGGTCATGGTCATGATTTAGCAGACTTTGATA
Organism: Shewanella sp. TC10; assembly: GCF_009663145.1. GTDB lineage: Bacteria > Pseudomonadota > Gammaproteobacteria > Enterobacterales > Shewanellaceae > Shewanella. The sequence continues at coordinate 58,807 of NZ_VKHR01000003.1, read as the reverse complement.
CTTACCATGAAAACCGAGGGGCACGTTGGCCTGTTGTGAATGGTAAAGAGACGGTTCGTCGTTTCGTTGAAGGAAGCGATCCATACGTTAAAGCTGGAGAAGGCTACAACTTCTACGGTAAACCTGATGGACGCGCGGTTATTTTTGCACTGCCATTTGAGCCAGCAGCGGAAGAGCCAAATGAAGAGTTTGATCTATGGATGTCTACAGGTCGTGTACTTGAGCATTGGCATACAGCAAGTATGACAGCTCGTGTACCAGAGCTGCATAAGTCTTACCCTGATGCACAGGTATTCATGCACCCTAAAGACGCGAGTAGTCGCGGCCTTAAAAATGGTGATGAAGTGAAAGTAATTTCTCCACGTGGTGAAGTGAAAACTCGTGTTGAGACTAAGGGCCGTAACAAGCCACCTGTTGGCGTGGTATTTATGCCATTCTTTGATGCTCGACAGTTGGTGAACAAACTATTACTGGATGCAACGGATCCGTTATCGAAAGAAACGGACTTCAAGAAGTGTCCTGTGAAGATTGTTAAAGCCTAATTTGACTGAAATGTGATGCCTTATCAAAAGGAAAAGGCATCACTAAATCACTAATTTTCTCTATCCATTTATAATCAAATATAGTGGATATGACGGAGTGTAAACCATGAAGAAAATACTCAGCCTTGCTGCGATAGTGCTCAGTCTTAGCGCATGCTCAGGTCAACAAACACCAGAAACAGCAGCTCCAGTAACTGTTAAATCACTCGCTGGCGATGTAGCCATTACCGCAACAATGCCCGCAGATGCTAAAGCGACTTACCCAAGCCGTGGTACTGCTTTAGCAAGAGATTTTGTGCATATGCCACCGCTCATCCCGCACAGAGACTCATATAAAATTACAGCTAAGAAGAATGGTTGTTTAACCTGTCACAGCACTGAGAAAGCAGCGCGTATGAAAGCGACACCTGTTGATAAATCTCACGTCAAAGCTGATGGCGCATTTGATGATAAATACTACTTCTGTGTGCAATGTCATGTGGCACAAGCAGACAACAAACAAGCGATTGTTGAGAATACACATACCAACTAAGCTTTATTAAGTTGCTATTTATAGAAATAAAATGCCACCGTCTTTTGACAGTGGCATTTTTATTTCTTGCTTCTTGCTTCTTGCTTCTTGCTTCTTGCTTCAAGCATCAGCCAAGTAATTTACGCATCACAAAGTTATTAATTTTCTGACCTCTTACCTCCACACTTTGGGCCTGTTCTTCCACAAAGCCATATCGGCTGAAAAAGGGTTTTGCGGTAATACTCACTTCAGCATACAAACTGTTAAGCTTTAATTTTGCAGCCTTATTGAAGATGGCTTGCATTAATGCTTTTCCTACACCTTGTCTTTGAAAATCTGCGCTGCAGTAAAAATGATCGATATAACCGTCATCTTGAAGATCAGCAAAACCTCCAATAACACCATTAACTTCAGCCACAAACGGATCAATTTTTGTCACTCTTTGTACCCAAGCCTCTTCATTGTATTCATGAGGAGCCCATGCAGTTACCTCAGCTAACGAATAGTGCTGACTATTAACATTATGGATGGTGTTAAGCTTTAGCTGCCACAAAGGCTTTATGTCGTTTATGGTAAAACGCCTTACGTTAATCATCAGCCTTCCTTGATACTTTTGTTTTTACTTATATGATTTAACCCGATTTTTTCTCAACAGACAAAAGCCCAAACGATATCTAGCTGAAGGCTTATTTTCCCCAACTTACATTCAGTTACCACACAAATCAAAAGAGTAAACCTTAACTCTCTATCACCTAGTTGTTAATAAAAACATCAAATTTACAATTCTTGACCTAAAATAAGTGTTCGTTAAATCGGCAAATAAAGTTTGACCAACATCACAAGTCGGTTTTAAAAATTGAAGTAGCATCAACTGCTACATTCATGGTCAACACAACAACCAGATATCAATCTTCTTAAAATGGATCGTTATTCACTTAATTATTCATATAAGCAAACGTATCAATCAATGGGATTTTAATAAGAAGAACAACGCTCATGGAACACATGGCGGTTCATATATAGAAATGAGTTAACAACTGTTTATTTTTCTAGGATATGTAGTGTGCAAACAAAGCGACTGCACGGAGTAATTTTAAATCAACGAAGAAATACTCAACACTTTAAACATTAAGGTTGAGAGTGGTTTGCAAAATTATTTTATAAATAAAGGAGATTAACCGATGACTAAAGGTAAATGCCCAGTAATGCACGGTGGAGCAACACAAAGCAGCACGTCTAACATGGAATGGTGGCCTAAGGCACTTAACCTCGATATTCTGCACCAACATGATAGTAAGACTAACCCGTTAGGTGATTCGTTTAATTATCGCGAAGCACTACAAAGCCTAGATGTTGAAACACTAAAATCTGACATGAAAGCTTTGTTGACAGACAGCCAAGATTGGTGGCCTGCAGACTGGGGGCACTATGGTGGTTTAATGATTCGCTTGGCATGGCACTCAGCTGGTAGCTACCGTAACGCAGACGGGCGTGGGGGCGCAGGTACAGGTAACATGCGTTTTGCACCACTAAACTCATGGCCTGATAACGGTAACTTAGATAAAGCACGTCGTCTTCTTTGGCCGCTTAAAAAGAAATATGGTAATAAAGTTAGCTGGGCTGACTTAATGATTTTAGCGGGCACCATGGCTTATGAATCAATGGGCTTTAAAACTTTTGGTTTTAGTTTTGGTCGTATAGATATCTGGCATCCAGAGAAAGATACATACTGGGGTTCTGAGAAAGAATGGTTAGCACCAAGTGGTGGCGAAGGTAGTCGTTACTCAGGTGAGCGTGATTTAGAAAACCCACTTGCAGCTGTAATGATGGGGCTTATCTATGTAAACCCTGAAGGTGTAGACGGTGTTTCTAACCCTCAGAAAACAGCTGAAGATATGCGCGTGACTTTTGCGCGTATGAGTATGAATGATGAAGAAACTGTAGCATTAACTGCTGGCGGGCACACAGTTGGTAAAGCACACGGTAACGGTGATGCAGCTAATCTAGGTGAAGCACCTGAAGGTGCTGAAATCGAAGAGCAAGGTTTAGGTTGGAACAACCATAAATCTCGTGGTATCGGTCGTGATACAGTAACAAGTGGTATTGAAGGTGCTTGGACAACCTTCCCAATGAAATGGAATACAGCAAAAGGTGGTTACTTCGATATGCTGTTAAACCACGAATGGACTTTAACGCAAAGTCCAGCTGGAGCAACACAATGGGAGCCCATTGAGATTGCTGAAGAAGACAAGCCCGTTGACGTTGAAGATGACAGCATTCGTCATAACCCAATGATGACCGATGCTGATATGGCATTAAAAGTCGATCCTGAGTACCGTAAAATTTCTAAAAGGTTCTACCAAGATCCAGCTTACTTTGAAGAAGTGTTCGCGCGTGCATGGTTCAAATTAACTCACCGAGATATGGGACCTAAAGCAGGCTACTTTGGCCCAGACGTACCAACAGAAGACCTCATTTGGCAAGATCCAATCCCTGCAGGTCCAGCGGGTTACGATGTTGAAGCAGTGAAAGCACGTCTTGCTGACAGTGGCTTATCCATCAGTGAAATGGTAACAACTGCATGGGATAGTGCGCGTACTTACCGTGGTTCAGACAAGCGTGGTGGGGCAAATGGAGCACGTATTCGTCTTGCGCCACAAAACAGCTGGGTAGGTAACGAGCCAACCCGTTTAAATAAAGTATTATCTGTGCTTGAGCCAATTGCAGCCGATGCGGGTGTGAGTGTAGCAGACGTAATAGTACTTGCGGGTAACCTGGGGGTCGAGCAAGCTGCAAAAGCCGCTGGTGTTGAAGCAAGCGTTCCATTTATAACTGGTCGTGGTGATGCAACTGCTGAGATGACAGATGAAGATTCATTCTCTGTGCTTGAGCCTTTAGCAGATGGTTTCCGTAACTGGCAGAAGCAACACTACACAGTAACTCCTGAAGAGATGATGTTAGATCGTGCTCAATTACTTGGTTTAACGGCTTGTGAAATGACAGTATTAGTTGGTGGTCTGCGTGTATTAGGCACTAACTACGCTGGTGAAGCATTTGGTCAGTTTACCGATAACCTAGGTGCACTAACTAACGATTTCTTTGTAAACTTAACAGACATGAACTACAGCTGGAAACCAACTGGTTGTAACTCTTACGAGATTGTTGAACGTGCAACGGGTAATATTAAATGGACCGCAACACGTGCAGATTTAGTTTTTGGTTCAAACTCTATCCTACGTGCTTACGCAGAAGTTTATGCACAAGACGACAGTAGAGAGAAGTTTGTACACGACTTTATCGCTGCATGGGTCAAAGTAATGAATGCAGATATGCCTGCATAGTACTTATATACCCGAATAGTAAAAACTGTGAAAATGGGTTAATCATCATGTAGGTTAAAAATAGCTATGAGTACCTTTGGTGCTCATAGCTTTTTATTTATTCAAAAATCAAACACACCTTCTGAGTAAATAACCATAAAAAAACCGCTGCAAAGGCAGCGGTTTTTAATTAAAGGGTATTAGTTAAGAATTACTTCTTAGCTTCACGCTCTTTAACTTCAGCAATTACTTTTTCAGCAACACTGTTTGGACATGGTGCGTAGTGAGCGAATTCCATAGAGAATTGGCCACGACCAGATGTCATAGTACGTAGTGAACCGATGTAACCGAACATTTCTGATAACGGTACGTCAGCTTTAATACGAACACCAGTAACACCAGCCATTTGGTCTTTAATCATACCACGACGACGGTTAAGGTCACCAATTACGTCACCTACGTTGTCTTCTGGGCTGAATACGTCAACGTTCATGATAGGCTCAAGAAGTTGTGCACCGGCTTTAGGCATAGACTGACGGAATGCGCCTTTAGCAGCGATTTCGAACGCGATAGCTGACGAATCAACTGCGTGGAAAGCACCATCAGTAAGTTCTAGTTCAACGTCTAACACAGGGAAACCAGCAACAGTACCGGTGTTCATCATGCTAGCGAAACCTTTCTCAACTGCAGGCCAGAATTCTTTAGGTACGTTACCACCAACAACTGAAGAGCTGAAAGTGAAACCAGTGTTTTGCTCACCTGGTTTGATAACGTAGTCAATCTTACCAAACTGACCAGAACCACCAGACTGTTTCTTATGCGTGTAGCTATCTTCTGTAACTTTAGTGATAGTTTCACGGTAAGCAACTTGAGGCTCACCAACAATTAAGTCAACACCGTAAGTACGCTTAAGGATGTCTACTTTAATGTCTAAGTGAAGCTCACCCATACCTTTAAGGATGGTTTCGCCTGAATCTTCGTCAGTTTCTACGCGGAAAGATGGATCTTCTGCAATCATTTTACCGATAGCGATACCCATTTTCTCTGAACCACCTTTATCTTTAGGTGCTACAGCGATAGAGATAACTGGCTCTGGGAATACCATTGCTTCAAGAGTACAAGGATGTTTAACATCACATAAAGTGTGACCAGTTTGAACATTCTTCATACCAACGATAGCGATGATGTCACCAGCTTGAGCTGAATCTAATTCGTTACGCTCATCTGCTTGCATCTCAACCATACGACCAACACGCTCAGTTTTACCTGTAGCAGAGTTAAGGATGGTGTCACCTTTCTTGATCTTACCTGAGTAGATACGTACGAAAGTTAGTGCACCAAAGCGGTCATCCATGATTTTGAATGCTAAAGCTTTGAATGGCTCGTCAACAGAAACTAAAGCGTGTTCGCCTGTTTCATTACCTTCTTCATCAGTAAGAGGCTGAGGATCAACTTCAACTGGGTTAGGTAGGTAGTCAACAACAGCATCAAGAAGAAGCTGCATACCTTTGTTTTTGAAAGCAGAACCACAGTAAGTTGGGAAGAATGCCATTGTACGAGTACCCATGCGGATACAACGCTTAATGTCTTCCATAGATGGCTCTTCGCCTTCCATGTAAGCTTCCATTAGATCGTCGTCTTGCTCAACAGCAGTTTCGATTAGCATTTCACGGTATTCTTCTACCATGTCTACCATATCAGCTGGAACGTCTTCGATCTTGTAGTTCTCTGCTTGGCCAGTTTCATCCCAAATCCACGCTTTGCGAGTTAGAAGGTCAACTACACCAGTAAATTCGTCTTCGATACCAATCGGTAAAACCATAACCAATGGGTTAGCAGCTAGAACGTCTTGAGTTTGCTTAACAACGCGTAAGAAATCAGCACCCATACGGTCTAATTTGTTTACGAAGATGATACGAGCAACTTCTGATTCGTTAGCATAACGCCAGTTAGTTTCTGACTGAGGCTCAACACCACCAGAACCACAGAATACACCTACACCGCCATCTAGAACTTTAAGCGAACGATATACTTCAACTGTGAAGTCAACGTGGCCTGGAGTGTCGATAACGTTAAAACGGTGGTCATTCCAGAAACAGCTTACTGCTGCAGACTGAATAGTAATACCGCGCTCAGCTTCCTGTTCCATGAAGTCAGTAGTAGATTCACCATCATGTACTTCACCGATCTTGTGGATCTTACCGGTTAGCTTAAGGATACGCTCGGTGGTCGTGGTTTTACCCGCGTCAACGTGAGCGAAGATACCAATGTTTCTGTATTTGGATAATTCGGTCATGATTCAACTTTAATGATTAGTTAAGAGGTAAACGGAGTATGTAAAAAAGCTAGACACACCGCACATCTGGTTATTTAAGGCGCATATTGTAAGTGGGAACCTTCAAATGCGCAAATAGGACTTGCAAAATTTATCACATTTTGCAAAAAAAAATTGCCTTTAATTTCATTATTCCTAAATAAAACAATAAAATAAAAGTTATTGTTTATTTTTCAAACAACTTAATTTTTCAGTCCCAAATCGTGTATTTTTTATGACGATTAGGTTGAGTAAGACATTTTTTCTGCAATCGGCAACAAAAAAGCGAATTTGTATCAATTCATTCAATCTTAATTACGTTAATTTGTGTCGAGTTCAATCTCGCATAGCGATAAAAAATCCCCAGTTTTTCAACTGAGGATTTAATCAAACAATTAATTAGCGCTATAGCATGGCTACAACGCTATTTGATTGTTACTCAGCATCAATAGGTAAAATAACAAACAGTAAATCTCCTTGAGAAACCTGCTGGCCATTACCATTCAGAATACGCTCAATTCGGTATTTCTGGTCCTCTGGGTACAGCACAGCATTTTGACGGTTAAATCCGGCCAAGGTTACCTGTGAGAACATCTTCATCGCTTCTGTAAGCGCTAAAGTCTGATCAACAGTAATGATGTCACCTTCTTTAACGAAGTCTGGCTCACCTGGCGCTGGTGAGGTATAGAAGATACCCGCACCTTGTGCTAATACTTTAAGCTCGTTACTTTCAGCGACACGCAGTGATTCAGTATCTAAGCCTACTGTTTCAGCCGCCGCTTCCATTTCCGCAACCAATGCAGGTACGTCTAATTCAGCCATTAAGCGTGGTAAGTAGTTAGTATCGTATACGCCTTCATTGAACGTCGCATCCTTAAGGATAAGCTTCAATAATGGAATGTTAGTTGCGATACCTTTGATCACGACGTTATCAAGGTAAGCTGACATCTTAGTCACAACATCTTCACGTGACTCACCGCGAATAATGATTTGCGCGATCAAGCTATCGTAGTATGGCGATACTTCTTTGCCAGTTTCAGCGATAGAGATAATTTCAATACCCTCACCTTCTGGCATGATGCACTCAGTGATCATTCCTGGGTTAGGTAATAACTGCAACACACCATCGCTATCAAGCGCGGCTTTTTCAGCTGTTACACGTACTTCCATTGCGTAACCTTGTTCAACTGGCTCTAGATCTTCAATTGAACGACCCGCAGCAATATCAAACTGCGCACTGACAATATCGATACCTGAAGTCGCTTCGGTTACTGGATGCTCAACTTGAAGACGTGTATTCATTTCCATGAAGTAGACTTCGTTAGCATCAAGGTTGTAAATAAACTCAACGGTACCAGCGCCCATGTAATCAGTCGCATCACCTAAGTCACGAGTGTATTCGAGTACACGTTGTTTCAGCTCTTCAGGCAACATAGTAGAACCAGATTCTTCAATCACTTTCTGGTTGTTACGTTGCACTGAACAGTCACGAATACCCAATACTTTGGTGTTACCGAATTTATCACGTAATAACTGTACTTCGATGTGACGTAGTGAAGTAACGTACTTCTCTAAGTACAAGTCACCATTACCAAATGCTGCTGCAGCTTCAGTAGATGTTTTTTGGAATAAACCAATCATGTCTTCAGGCTTAGTGACCACTTGAATACCTTTACCGCCACCACCTTGTACTGCTTTAAGCAATACTGGGTAACCAATTTCAAGTGCAACGTTCACCGCTTGTTCTGCGTTAGTCAAAATACCGTGTGAACCAGGTACAACTGGAACATTTTGATCTTGTGACGTCTTAATCGCATTCGACTTGTTACCCATAGTCGTCATTGAATGCACGCTTGGGCCGACAAAGTTAACGCCATTGTTAACACATAATGCAGCAAACTGCGGGCTTTCTGATAAGAAGCCAATACCTGGGTGAAGCGCATCAACGTTTTCGTAATCAGCGACTTTCAGTACTGAGTAAGCATTCAAGTAACTTTCGTCAGATGTATTACCACCAATACAAACCAGCTTATCGTTTACTTTAAGCATGTCAGCAGGAACTGAAGTCATATCAGGATCTGATGCCACAAGTACGACGTTAATCTTGTTGTCGTGGGCCTTACGGATCAATTTAACTGCTGTACAACCACGAGCATGTACTAACACTTTATCAATAGGCTTCATAAGCTCACGAGGATCGTCCTGAACAATCTTCTCTTCAATGGCTTTAACTTCAGGCACTAAGCTTGATAATGCTTTAGCGATAATCTCATTAGCATGCAGCGTTGGTAGCGGCATTAATGGGTCAATGCTTGATAAATGGCTATCCAATGTGTCGCTGAACGGGTTGTGTACTAAGCCAGTCATTGCGCCAGGGACTTTCGATAAGTAATTCGATAACGTCGCTGTTGATGGTAAATACGCAGGAACAACCATTTGACCAGCAAACGGCATGTTAGTACCCGATAGGTAGTAAGTCTGCACTAATGGATGGGTCACGAAACTTGCTTGTGCACCACCTGTACAATCACCAAAACCGAACATCAACACTGGTAACTCGTTATCACGGACAAAACGGGTGATACGGTCGTTTACCACAGCCATTGAGAATAGTGCTGCTGCACCTTCTTTGGTCTGCATACCACCAGAGCTGATGAAACATACCACTGGCAGTTTACGTTTAGCACATTCAATCAATAGCGCACTGAATTTTTCAGCACTTGCCATATCGAATGCACCCGCTTGGAAAGCGATGTTTGAAACAGCAACACCAACGCGGTGTTTACTATCACCATGTTCGAAATCCGCAACACCAGTAATCAAACCACAAGGGCGAATACCTTTATCTAATGCATCTTCAATTGATAAACGGAAACCTGGGAAGTTAAGTAAGTTAGCTGACATTTTGTCGCCATTTAACTCTTCAAATTCGCTGAAGAACTTACCAATGACATTCTCCCAACCCATTTTTCCTTGGCGTTTTTCATCGCGAAGTACTTTTTGGATAAGCAGATCTTGGTAACCCATGGTTAGACGGTTCCAGAAATCTTTACGACGACCAATACGTACAGGGTTAATAGCACCTGTGTATTTACTTTGGTCTTCTTCACTGTCGAAGTATTCAGGCAGTAAACGCTCAAAGAAGTAGGTCAAGATAACGAACAAGCTGTCATTGAGCTGTGGGTTACCCACACTCTTCCATTGCTCTACACGTGTTAGCAATTCAGCACGGTTAGATTGGTCCATGAAGAATTTAAGCCATTTGTAGAACTTAGCTTTATCATTAGCGTCATCATTTTTTGAAAGTGCAATATCAATAGAGGTATGCAATAACTTGTCTACTGACTCACGCGAAAGGCTCTTAGACATCATCGCTTCTTTCGAAATCGATGCTAAGTTCTGTACTACGTTGTCGTATAACGCATTAAAGATAAGGACGTTATGACATTGCCAAATGAAGTCTTCACGAAGCTCATCATTAACCACAATATCAAGTACTGTTAACTGGTTTAATTCAGGCCAAGGTGCTTGGGTTTTAGATGCCGGCAGTGATTCAAGATGCTTAATTAAGCCTTTGAAATTGTTAGCTGCGTTACTCTTCCAGCGGTGGTATAAAGACCAACCAATGTTGAACAATAATGCCTTACGGGCTTTCTTATAGTTCTCTTTTGGCTCACCTAAAATGAAACGTGTAATCACGTTACGCTCAGTAGAGATTTCATTACGCTTACTATCGAACGTGCCCCAAAGCTTATTCAATTCTTCATCGTAAACGAGTTTATCAGGTGTTGATAACCAAGCTTGGAAGACACTGTCTTGCTCTTGTTGGATACGCTCAAGTAAGTCACCTTCAGGCACACTTACTTTTGATAAACGACCGTACTGTTCAACAGAAATTGAATGAATACGGCTACGCAGTGTTAGATAACGTAAATAACGGTATGCACTACCAAATAAGTTGTGGTGCATGGTTGGGCTGCTAGCAACGGCCAAGCCTTGGTTATTCTCTAACGCCACTAAGTTCTTAGATGGGTCTAAGTAACGGGTCAAACTACGATCGTAATGCTCACGTAAGTCTTCTGATTCACGTACGAAATTAATGGCAGCAGTTTCTACCGCTTCGATACTACTGATGATGGCGCGTCGTAAATTATGCTGACGCTCATCTTTATCGTATGGAGAGAAGTCAACGATACCGTCGATACAACCTGCAGTAAGTAACTCTTCAGGAGAAACACCCACTGACTTAGCACATTCTTGCCAAGATAAGTTGTACTTACGCGCGATAGATTGCAAACCTTGTGGCTGAATCGTATTGAAAATACCATCGCGTAATGAAAGTAAGATATTCGCAGCAGCTAATGGAATCGCACCGCCAGAATAACCAGCGCCAATAACGATACCCACTGTCGGTACGTCAACATTGGCACTTTCAGCAATCGCTTTAGAAATGGTATGCGCTTGGTTTTGGCTGTTAGCCACTTCACCCGCATCGGCACCAGGAGTATCAATTAAGTAAACGATTGGCATTGATAGTTCTGAGAAGTGACGGATTGCTTTACATGCAGCTAAGTGATGCTCAGGCATCCACGCGCCATTACCTGTGGTTCTTTCTTGAGCAATAAAACCAACACGGCGAGTACGAGAACCAAAATTTAATTCGATTTCAGCACTGTAAAACGAACCTAGATGATTTTCAGCAATTAACTTACCTTTCAAATCAGCAATAACACGTTTTGCACTTGGGCGGTTTTTGTCTTGAGTCGGTTGAATGACTTTGCTTACGTAGGTATCGACATCTAATGTCGCTAACTCTTTTAAGTTTGATTGGATTGCATCTTCAGACAACAATCCTTTAATTTCTTCAGCTAAAGATTGCTTGCTATGAGCAGGAAATAAAGAAAAGTCTTTAGCTAAATGTTCCGCTTGTAAAAATAGCGGATCAGCCGCTTGAGCTGTTGTCTTGTTTACGGGCTGCTTTTTGCTAGTCATCAAAAGATCCTCTGCTTATATAGCCTCTAAAATTTTTAGACGGTAAATATAACTTTGTTCCCTGTCAAATTACCATTAAACTATCGGAGACGCTTTGTTCCATTTTTGAGACAGTGAGGCTAAGGTGCCTGATTTAAACGGTATGATGCTGTTTGCAGCAGTAGTTAGAGCGAAAGGTTTTTCCCAAGCAGCCCGAGACATCGGACAACCAAAATCAACCATTAGTCGCAAGGTCGCTCAGCTAGAAGAGCAGCTTGGTGTACGGTTACTGCAACGTGATACCCGTAATTTAAGCCTCACTCAAGTTGGCTCATTATTCTACCAGCACTGTGACTCTATCAGTCAAGAAATCGATGCGGCAAAAGCCATTATTGAAAATACCCATAGCGATATTTCAGGTTCACTGCGAGTGGCCATACCAGTCTCATTCTCCCAAGAAGTGATCGCTAACTTATGCAGTAGCTTCATGCGTCTTTATCCTAATATCGAACTCGATGTGCAATTTACCGACAGCAATGTTGGCCTTGTAGGCGAAGGATATGACATCGCGATTAAATATGGGCCACTAGAATCTTCTGACTTAGTAGCCAAACTGCTATTCGAGCGCCAACCTATTTTAGTCGCAAGTCCTGGATATCTCAAAAAGTCGGGTACTCCAGCAACCCCACAAGAATTAGCTGACCACAGCGGTATTTTATTAGGCACCAGTTTATCCGCACCGATATGGCCAGTCGGTAAAGGCAGTCGCAAAACCATGGCAAGCTTCAAGCGAAAAGTCAGGGTTAACAGCGCCAGTATGGTGAAAAGGCTAGCACAAGATGATTTTGGTATTGCAATGTTATCTAATAACAGCTGTAAACAAGAACTTGCCGCAGGCAGTTTAGTCCCAATATTACAAGAATGGCCTATGGAGTCATTTAAAGTTTACGGGGTCTACTCAAGCCGTAAACAGCTAGCTAATAATATCAGTGCATTCTTAGACTTCTTTGCTAAACGCTACAGTAGCCAAGAGTCTCTGCAATCAATAATGAATTAGCATCAAAGCCGTGGTAAATTAAAACAATAACAAAGACATTCTAAAGGAATAGCCATGTTCAAGCCCTTAATGACCAGCAGTTTAGTTGCTGCAGTATTACTCGTTAGCAGCTCTGCTTATGCGCAAAATGAATCTAGTCATTTAGATGTGGAGGAGTTGCGTTTACCTCAAGTGATGGATGTCATGGCAGATGTGGCTAATCGTTTCGACAACCTCAATAGTCAATTAGACAGCCAACTGAGTGCATCAACCGATGAACTGGCCATTACTCAAATGGTGGCATCTCAAGGGACAAAGCTTTGGCAACAAGCCGTCGCTGATGTTAAAGCAGGAAACTATGATGATCGCGCTTTATATTGGAGCCGATTAGCCATGCGCAAAACCTTAAAAACCGCTGATGCAGGCTATAACATCGTCCCTTGGCAACGCGATATACTAGTCAAAGCATTCGAAAAGTCATCTCGTGGATTAAGTGACATTCATTTCAAACCAGAGTCTAGAATCAAGATTTTGCTAACGGGTTTTGACCCATTCTTTTTAGATAAAGACATTACCCAAAGTAACCCATCAGGATTAACCGCTTTAGCCCTCGATGGAATGACGTTTGATGTTAATGGTCAACAAGCACAAATCGAAACAGTGATGATCCCAGTCAGATTTGCTGACTTTGATGATGGCATGATTGAATCTTTACTCACCCCAATGTATCGAGATAACAGCATCGATATGATTTTCACTGTCAGCATGGGGCGTGATGACTTTGACATCGAACGTTTCCCTGCTCGCGGCCGAAGTGCGGCAGCGCCAGATAACTTAAATGTTTACACTGGCGCGAATAAAACAACACCTAAGGCACCACTATTTAATGGCGGCACCTTAAATGGACCAGAATTCGTCGAGTTCTCACTACCTGTGAGCGCAATGCAAAAGGTAGAAGGCCAATGGAAAGTCAATGATAACCATCAAGTGACGACCGTTAGCCGTGGCCAATTTGATGCTAAATCTATTTATGAGTTAGCCAATGAAACCTCAGTAGAAGGTTCTGGTGGTGGCTATCTTTCAAATGAGATTTCTTATCGAAGTATTTTGCTTAAACAGCAATTCAACCGTGATATCCCTGTGGGGCATATCCATACTCCAAGAGTCGGTGGTTATGATGCTGATACAGAATGGGCCATTGTTGAGCAAATCGTTGAAATGGTGAAACTAGCAGCAGCTGACTGATAAACCCTCTTAAAAGGTTACCGCAATCACTGACTTTGATTGCGGTAAACTTAGGGCCTGTAGATCTTTGCCTGTTAAGTTTTGTTCGAAAAAAAGCGTTTTAATCGACCCCTTTGGGCAGAGTTTGTTGGCCATTTTTACTGCGTTATCGACTTTTTATGTAGAATAACTACACTACAAAGTCTCTGCCTTGTTTAAATGGCCAACAACTCGCTGCAAAAACAACCTTGCAAGATCAACAGACCCTAGTCAAAATACTATACTCAATCAGCTAAACTTAAATTCTCATCCATTATTGTCAGTTAATAAACGTGCAAGACACCTTCTATGTTCAAATCACTTTTCAGTCGCCAAACTCAGATAAAAGCTAAAGCAGCTTTTGACCCGAGTTCAATTGCACGCCCAGCCCAAACAGGCAATTCTGTCACGAGTTGCTTACCTAAAACAGAAGCACAACAACAAGTGCTGCAAAAGATTGAAGCTGATTATCATCAAGCTGAAGGATTATTAAAGCGTCAATTTACTCGCCCTATTGTGCAGTTTACCCTACGAGGAAAAAGCGCGGGAACAGCTCACTTACAAGTGAATAAGCTACGTTTTAACCCGATACTGCTTGAAGAAAATACTGCAGAATTTATTGAGCAAGTCGTCCCCCACGAAATTAGTCACTTACTGAGCTTTCAACTATATGGTCGAGTGAAGCCACATGGACTCGAATGGCAACGTATTATGCAAGATGTTTTCAATGTGCCCGCAGACACCACACATCAACTTAATACTCAGTCAGTCTCCGGTAAGCAATTTGAATATTTCTGCGATTGTGGCCCAGTGATGCTATCGATTCGCCGGCATAATAAAGTATTAAGGAATCAAACCCAGTATCGCTGTAAAAACTGTGCTCAAGTACTAGCCACCAAAGCATAATAAATAGCTTTTTCGATGTAAGCTTGCCATTGCATCCCTAGTTTCAATCCCTTACCATCCGTCACAAATATCAGGCGATACCAACCCGTATAGTCTGTGCCGTATTGATTGAAGTTAGGGTTTATAGTGTCTAGCCGGAAAGTTAAAAACCGTTATCAAGTCATTGTGCTATTTTTATTAGCAATAGTGATTGTATTAACAGCTGTGAGTGTTCAAGCAGCTCAGCATCCATCAAGTTTTAGAAGTGCCAAGAAAATAGCGCAAAAGATATATAGCACCTCATTACCTATGAGCAGCTTTTATTGCGGTTGTGATATCAATGTCATTGGTAAACAATGGAAGCCTGATTTAGAAAGTTGCGGTTATCAAGTTCGCAAGCAAATCCCACGAGCGAACAGAATTGAGTGGGAGCATGTGGTACCCGCTTGGGAATTTGGTCATCAATTACAGTGTTGGCAAGACGGTGGTCGTAAAAATTGCGGCAGAACCAGCCCAGAATTTAAAAAGATGGAAGCAGATTTACATAATCTCACCCCTACTGTTGGTGAAGTTAACGGTGACAGAAGTAACTATCGTTTCAGTGAATGGAATGGCACAGCTACTCAATATGGTCAGTGTGCTATGGTAGTCGACTTTAAAGGCCGTAAAGCCCAACCGCCGAAACAAAGCCGTGGTGCGATTGCTAGAACCTATTTTTATATGCAACAAACGTACGGTCTTTCCATTGCCTCAAATCAACAAAAGCTGTTTGAAGCATGGAATAAAACATATCCTGTCGATCACGTAGAATGTCTACGCGATCAAATTGTTGCAAAAAACCAAGGCAATCATAATAATTTTGTCTTAAACCAATGTCAGAATCTCGGCCTCATTGATTAAGGACCTAAAATGCGCGTTCCAAGAATTTACCAACCAATCAATGAACTTACTGTTAATCAACAAGTAAAATTAGATGAAGATGGCGCGGCACATATAGGCCGTGTTTTACGTATGAATGAAGGTGAAAACATCACCCTATTCAATGGTGATGGTTTTGATTATCTCGCATCGATCATCAGTGCCAATAAAAAAAATGTCTCGGTTGAGATAATCGATAAAACGGAAAAGCTATCTGAATCGCCGCTAGACTTGCATTTAGGCCAAGTTATTTCACGCGGTGACAGAATGGACTTCACCATTCAAAAGTCTGTCGAATTAGGTGTAACAACAATTACACCATTATTTTCAGACCGTTGTGGCGTTAAACTCAGTGGCGAACGTTTAGAAAAGAAAATTAGCCAATGGCAAAAAATTGTCATCAGTGCTTGCGAGCAATCAGGTCGAAGTTTTGTGCCAACCGTTAGGCCTGCAATGAACTTAAGCCAGTGGTGCGCAGAGCAAACTGAGGCGTTAAAGTTAAACCTGCATCCTCGTGCAGCGCACGGCATTAATGGTTTATCGTTAGAAAATACCAAAGTACGGCTATTAATTGGCCCTGAAGGCGGTCTATCTGAAGAAGAGATAGCGATGACAGAGACGCACCTCTTCACCGACGTATTACTTGGGCCACGTGTACTGCGTACAGAAACAGCTTCACTAACCGCGATAACGGCATTGCAATTGCGATTCGGTGATATCGGTTAATAATATATACCCATGATACTTCAAGATGCAAAGTCAGCAAGGCAAATAGTGCCAAGATGCTAGGCATAAAATTGAAGTATAGTTTTTCTACATCGATATTTTATAACAACGCAGATTGGTGCTATTTGCCTTGCCCTACGGGGCGCAAGCTCGAAAACCACTGCTACGTTGTAAGCTTTGAAAAGTGAATAACAATTACCTCAGCTTACGCCTTGCATTGTTATCCGAGCTTGTGCCTGACAAAGCATCTTGAGGTAACATGGGTATAAGCATTGAGAAAATAAGGATAAAAGTATGATCAAGCTCGGCATAGTAATGGATCCAATCAGCGACATTAACATTAAAAAAGACTCTAGCTTTGCAATGTTAATGGCAGCTCAATCACGCGGTTACGAACTGTATTACATGGAAATGCAAGATCTTGCCATGGTTAATGGTAAGCCGATGGCAAACATGCGCTCGTTAACTGTTGAAGATAATGCTAGCAAATGGTTCGAGTTAGGCGAAAGCATTGATACCCCACTCGCTGATTTAGACGTGATATTAATGCGAAAAGATCCGCCATTTGATACTGAATTTATCTATGCAACTTACATGCTTGAGCGAGCTGAAGAAGAAGGCGTACTGATCGTCAATAAGCCACAAAGCCTACGCGACGCTAATGAAAAATTATTTACTGCTTGGTTCCCAGAATTTACGCCAGAAGCCGTAGTGACTCGTGATGCAAAACGTATTCGCGCTTTCTTAGCAGATAAAGGCGATATCATTCTTAAGCCACTTGATGGTATGGGCGGCGCCTCTATCTTCCGAGTGAAGCAAGATGATCCAAATATTGGCGTCATATTAGAAACGCTAACCGAACACGGTACTCGTTACGCGATGGCGCAAGGCTTTATCCCTGAAATTAAACAAGGTGATAAACGCATTTTAGTGGTTGATGGTGAACCCGTTCCTTATTCATTGGCACGTATTCCAATGAAAGGTGAAACACGAGGTAACTTGGCTGCTGGCGGCAGTGGTGTTCCACAGCCACTGTCAGAAAGTGACATGCATATTGCCCGTACATTAGGTCCCGAGCTTAAAAAGCGTGGACTGATTTTTGTCGGTTTAGATGTTATCGGTGACAAACTCACTGAAATTAACGTAACTAGCCCAACCTGTATTAAAGAAATTGAAGCGGCATACGATGTGGATATCACTGGCATGCTAATGGATGCCATTGAAGTAAGAATTAACAAACAAGCTTAATCTTTAATTCAGCCTATCATGGTTTGATAGGCTGAGTGATTGAACCTTGACCCCTTTTGTACTTTCAGGATTAACCATGCAAATAAAAACAACACTGAGCCTAATACTCGGGATAACACTGTGCTTTTCTCATAGCAGTTTTGCCAATGATGAATTGATAGCAAATACAGCGCCGCAAACACAGCAAACCGCTCAGCAGATCCAAGTACAAGTATCAAGTGTTTCCGATTCTTCTATCATTGAAGCATCTGATCAAGCCGCTAATATTGAGGCCGAACCTGCAACTTTACCGGCCAATATTGTTGCGCCTATTACTAATGTTGCCAGTAAGAAAGTTAAGATTTCATCTGCGCCATCAAAACCCAAAAATATGATTATCATGATTGGTGATGGAATGGGTCCGTCATACACAACCGCTTATCGTTATTACAAAAACAACCCAGAAACTGAAGAAATCGAGCAAACAGTATTCGACCGTTTATTGGTAGGTATGTCGAGCACTTATCCAGCTCCAGTCAGCGGTTATGTAACCGATTCAGCTGCATCAGCGACTGCACTTTCGACCGGTTTCAAAACGTATAACAGCGCCATTGCTGTTGATTTAGACAAACAACCACTGACCACCATTATGGAAATGGCTAAACAAGTAGGCCTTTCTACTGGTGTTGCTGTGAGTTGCCAAGTTAACCATGCAACGCCTGCGGCATTTCTGGCTCATAATGAGCATCGTCGAAATTACGTTCAGATTGCTGAAGGTTATTTAGACTCAGATGCAGACGTGATTTTAGGTGGCGGACAAAAGTACTTTTCTAATGAACTGCTTAGTGAGTTTACCGCAAAAGGTTATCAACACATCACCGAGTTTGAACAGTTAGATGGAATCACCGAACCTAAAGTATTAGGTTTATTTGCTGACGTTCAACTTCCTTGGGTATTAGACGATCAAGAAGGCTATAAACTCAGTACGCTCACCAAAAAGTCTCTTGAGTTGTTATCGCAGAATGAACAAGGCTTTGTTTTAATGGTTGAAGGTAGCCTTATTGACTGGGCTGGTCATTCAAATGATATTGCCACAGCTATGGGTGAAATGGACGAGTTTGCAAATGCGATTGAAGTGGTAGAGCAGTTTGTTCGCGAGCGTAACGATACCCTGATGGTCGTAACAGCCGATCATAACACTGGCGGACTATCTATTGGCGCACATGGCGAATATATCTGGACTCCGACGATGTTGCATAACATCAAAGCATCACCACAAACTATTTCTGAAGAACTCATTGCTGTCGATAATTGGCAAGAGCGCTTTAATCAGCTGATTGGCTTTGAAGCCACCACTGAAGAGCGTGCCAGTTTAGATGCCGCTAGAATGCAGGGACAAAAACAACTTTATAAGTCTATATTGCATATTATCGATATTCGCACTAACACAGGCTGGACATCTGTCGGACACACGGCAGAGGATGTACAAGTTTTTGCAGCTGGTCCAGGCTCTCGTTTATTCAGTGGCCATCAAGATAATACTGAAATCGCAACTAAAATGATGAGCTTATTACCTAAAGCTGTTAATTAAGTCATTTCAATGAGAGTCTTAAGCTAAAAATTAGCTTTAAACATTTACTCATTCATAAGAGCAGCCAGATCACTAAAGGTGATTTGAGTTGCTCTTTTTTATTGGCCTGCGCCATTGTTTTAGTAACAAGATGAACTGCCCAGTAGTTATTTGCTATAATCCGCCGATAACTAGTGACTAAACTCTTTAAGGTCGATTCTGTGCTCACCAACACTTCTCAAGTTCTGCAACGTAATATTCAATTTTTCGAAAATCAGCATGTACTGATTTTAAATCATGAAGCAGATACTTTAGCCACTGAACTGTTAGGTGAAGCGTCATCAGTGACCGCATTAGCTCTAGACTTTAATCATCATCAGTTATTAGCAAAACACTCCAAGCCTAACCTGCAAAGCTACTTTGGCCATGAGTTACCAAGTGATGCTCAAAGACAAACTTTCGACACCGCTGTCATATACTTCCCTAAAGCAAAAGCTCTTGCACCTTATCTTTTTCAGCTTGCCGCAAAGCATTTATCTGTTGGGGGCACGTTAATCGTTATTGGTGAAAATAAAGGTGGAGTTAAGTCATTAGCTAAACTTTTACCAAGCTATTACTCAACCGCTTTAAAACGTGACAATGCCCGCCACTGCTTACTTTTTGTTGCCGAATTAATTCAAACAGCGCCTGAATTCAACATTAAGGACTGGGTAAGCCAGTATCAGCTAAGCACACCCCAAGGTGATATTACGATTTGTAATCTCGTCGGTGTTTTCAGCGAGAAAAAACTTGATCAAGGTACTGAGTTATTACTATCCCACTTACCTGAACTATCTGGCAGAGTGCTCGATTTTGGTTGTGGAGCGGGTGTTATCAGCGCTGCAATGCTTAAAGCTAACCCAAGCTTGAATATTGATTGTATCGATATAAATGCAATGGCATTAAAAGCCTGTGAGCTAACGCTTGACGCTAATAGCATGACAGCTAACGTTTATGCTTCTGATGGTTTTAAACAGATATCAGGTAAATTTGATGGCATCATATCAAATCCACCATTTCATGACGGGTTAGCGGCCACCACCCAAATCGCTAAAGACTTCGTAAAATCGAGTGCTAACAGTTTGACAAATAAAGGAGTATGGCAAATTGTTGCCAATAGAAATCTGCCTTATGCTGACACAATAGCGGCAGAATTTGGTCAGGTTAACGTTCCTGCAGAAAACAATAAGTACAAGTTATACTTTTTCCATAACTAACAAAGCATTAACACTTGGTGAGCTTCATCACGCAATCTGTCAATTAGTCATGAAACAACAAATAATTGACTAGTTTTTATCATAAAAACCCGCTACATTTTATTAGTTAATAATAAGAAACGCCAAAAAGGCGCATTGGCCAAACAAAATATTGGCCATGATAATAAGGGATTTTATGTTGGATTGGAGCTTAGCGGTTTTTAACGAAAACCAAACTCAAGTTGAGTTTCGTGTTATTCCAAATACTCATGGACCAGTATCGGAAGATGATGTCAGCAAACTACTGACACAACCCGAATTTGCAATGTTACGTCCTTTACAGCACAACATTCACAAAGCCGTCGCTGAGATCAACGCCCTCAGCGGCCAAGATAATGGTAAGCATGAGCTGTATTTTATCATCGCGGAGCGAGCAGACGGCAAAGTCATCGTTGAAATAAGTGAAGATAAAATGTCAGCCTCCATGACATTAGAATCAGCTTGGGGTGGTAATGACCCTTCACTTCCCATGATCCTCAATGCACTTAAATCACATAAAGTAAAAATGGGCTTAAGCAAACCCAAAATCCAATCTTTGATTCAACAATTAGAAACTCTACCGCCTGGTGAAAGCTGCCAGAGTCCCATCGCGATCGGTAAATTACCGATTAACGGTATAAATGCCACCTTAAGCCGCAAAGTACCTCTTGCCCGAGAGCGATTATTACAGCCGCAAGAACGTGAAGATGGCTCCGTAGATATGCGTAACCTCGGTGCCATGATCATGGTAAAACCAGGCGACGTGCTGATGGTTAAAACCCCTGCGACTTCAGGTACAGCTGGTTACAATGTTCACGGCGAAGCCATTCTTCAAGTTGAAGGAAAAGATCTGTCTATGCAAGCAGGTAATGGCACTGAACTATCGGCTGACGACCCAAACCAGCTCATTGCCACTGTTGCAGGTCAACCTGTCGAAAACCGCAAAGGGATGCAAGTCGATGATGTACTGCAAATCAAAGATGTTGATGTTAAATATGGTCATGTTGATTTTGAGGGCAGTATTTTAATCAGTGGTGATGTCCATGAAGGTATGAAAGTTAAAAGCAGTGGTGACATTACTGTAATGGGGTTTGTAGAATCAGCTACGCTTGAAGCCGAAGGAGATGTAATTGTCAGCAAAGGCATTATTGGCAGACAGATAAAAGAACACGAACTCAGTAATCATATTACCGCTAAAGGACAAATTTGTGCTCAGTTTGTGCAGTATTCAAACTTAACTGCCCATAGCGATATCTTAGTCACCAAACAATTGCTTCATAGTCACTCTCATTCCGATAACGTTATTACCGTCAGTGATCCCAACGCTAAACGAGGCGATCTTGTTGGAGGACGAGCAACCGCTAAAAAAGGCATTAAAGCTGTCGCTTTTGGCGCAACAGCAGGCACTAAAACTGAGCTCTATTGTGCTATGCACCAAGCAGAGTTAAGAGCTGAAGTGAAAGCGTGTGATGCAAGAGCAAAACAATTAGTCGTGGCTGGTCTCGACATCGAAGCAAGGTTAAGAAAGCTTCCTCCTAAAGCTGAGTGGCAAACTGATGCAGGGATGATAGAGCAAGTTAAAATGATGCTTGATGAAAAGAAAGAAGTGGCTAACAATCGCGCTAAAGCAGAATCTGAGTGCAAGCAACTGCAACAAGAAGCCGAAGGTTACTACAGCAAAAACTTCATCCAAGCTGAAAAGCATATTTTTGCCAATGTTGAAATACATATCGGTCCAGCTCAAAATCGCACCCAAAGAGAACATGGCCCCTGCCATATTAAAAACCTTCACAATGAAATCAGTTTTGATTACGGTAGTCACTAGCCGCTAAAAGTTAACTCTTGATGTTTAAGTACAAGTGACTTAACTCAAATGAATTAACTCAAGCGAATTGAAATTTGCACATTAAATGTAGAAGTGACGGTTCCCATGCAGACGATTTGTTGGCCAGCAATCATTAAGCAACAAGACAGTGAAGAACTGATTTACTTAGCCAGTGAAAGAGACTGGCTAGAGTTTTGCTGCCTACAACCACACATAAGTGAGCACCGCGATCAGTTACTAGACAGTGCAGGCGTAACCTTTGATATTGTTATTGAACCAGTTTTACAGCCAACATTAGTTCATGGCTCACAACCAACGGCAGATTTACCCCAACTAGAAATAAGCCAACAGCCAATCGATATTGTCAGCTTTATTCATTTGGTTCGACAACACGCAGTATTAAACGGCCATTGCTGCAGTGCTAAACTAATTTTTAGTGATATAAAGCAAGGGATTGAAACTGTCGCTTATCTTGAATCTATTTAGCTTGAGTCTCCCATACCGCTCAGGCAGAATGCCTAACTTAATCAAACCACCAATCATCGACCTATGATCTCAACAATGGAACAGCTAAATATATGGAACTGCTGAATATAGAATGCCTTGGCAAACGTTTACGATTAGAAGGCTCTATGGCGGGTTGGCAGCAACTATATTGGGACAACCAGTTAGTTTCACAAAAGTCTGCTTCTGTGGATAACCAAGCCTTTAATATCCACGAATTTGAATTATCACGTCCAGCCTCCTTGGAGCCCGCCAGTACAGACGCGGTCATAACTGAAGCCAGTAGAAAAGTGATTAAAGTGCGCTTAGAGGCCGATGTTCAGTGGCAACCATTTTTAATCAATTATGTGGCTCTAGTTGATAACGAGACTGTTGCTGAAGGGCAACGAAATACAAAAGACATCGAACAACAAGTTCCTGAAGTTGCTCCCGTAAAAACACAAAAATTTAGCATGATTGGCTTAGCCTCGTTGGGCTTTAAATTACTTAAAAGTGCCAAGGTGATTAAAGCGATGTTAGCCGCTGCCAGTGTGGCAGCCTATTCTTGGTTATTCTCAATAGAGTTTGCATTGGCGTTGATTGCTTGTTTGGTTATTCATGAATATGGTCATATCAAAGCAATGAAACACTTTGGAATGAAAACCAAAGGCATATACCTCATTCCGTTTATGGGGGGATTAGCAGTTAGTGATGAGCGAATAAACACCCGCTGGCAAAATGTTGTCATATCAATCATGGGACCAACATTTGGATTGTTGATGTCCATTGGCTGTATGGTGGCGTATTGGATAACTGGCAATATCTTTTTTGCAGGCCTCGCTAGTTTTAACGCCTTATTAAATCTGTTTAACCTACTCCCAATACTCCCCTTAGATGGCGGGCACATACTTAAAAGTATCACGTTCTCAATGAACAGCATGGTCGGGCTTATTGCCTGTATTGCAGGAGCTGCAGTTGGCGTGTTTATTAGTTACAGTCTGGGATTAGCTTTATTGGGCTTTTTACTGTTAATCGGTAGTCTTGAGATAGTGTTTGAATGGAAAACCCGTCATCAAAGCCACCTATTACCTTTAGATAGATACGGTCAAATTTTCTCAACCATCTGGTACTTTTTAACCGTCGCTATTTTGATTGGCATAATCTGGTACTTTGCAGGCTCTGGCGATGACATGCTAGCCATGCCACTCGAAATTCTAAAAAGCTAATCCAAGCTTAAGTGATAAAGAATATGAAAGTGTGTTGAGCTTTAACTTATTAGTTAAAAACATCATTTGTTAAAGCTCAAACACTTCTGTCATCACTTTATAAAGCTCTGTTCCTTGATGAACCGAGGCTGATGCAAAGTGCAAAACAGGCACACAATCACAGGGTAGACTTACAGACTCCAAAGCTTGTTCAGACCCATATTGATCAAGCCTTAACAGCGTAACCAGTGGCTCACCAGCCGCCAAGGGTTTACCCACTTCAGCGCAGTATTCAACTAAGCCTGCTTTTGGGGCATGAAACTTTTTGTAATTGGCTAAAAAGCATCCCCAACGCGGCATTTCTGCAGGTTTCACTTTCTCTTTAATCACTCCGCGGTGACTTAAATACGCCAAAATTCCTAGCGCATCTTCTTTTGCATCAATCATATCGATACGTTCTTGGCTAGCAAGCTCCAATGTAAATGCAGCAACAGGTACATTAAACTCACGACCTTGCGTTGCACAATATTGTTGCAGCTGCCACCAAGGATAAAAAGCCGCTTCATCCATCGCGCCGCCAAATTCATTTGGGATAATCAATGAAAATGGTATTGAGAAGAAGCTTGCGGAATCAATATCATATTCTGGGCAGTATAGATGTTTCGCTGACTTTGGCCCTGTGTGTAAGTCCAACACAATGTCAGCCTCATGAGCCATTGATTGAAGAGTTACGGCTAACTGATGGCCAGTGCTAACTCCCCAAGAATTATTCAATCGATCTTGGCAACTACTCAGTAACCGTTGTCGAAAAGCGCTAAAAAGATCAGCGTCAGAAAGCTGCTTATTAGATTCAAACCAATTGGGAATATCAGCCACAATAG
Source organism: Shewanella sp. TC10 (assembly GCF_009663145.1). GTDB lineage: Bacteria > Pseudomonadota > Gammaproteobacteria > Enterobacterales > Shewanellaceae > Shewanella. Next base: position 33,856 of record NZ_VKHR01000003.1, on the reverse strand, counting down.
CAGCATGTTCATAGTACTCACGGTTCCAATTAACCCCAGTAATAGGGTCAAAACGGCCTAAAGTGAACTCACCACTTTTATGATTGATACCTAATGGATTCGCTAAAGGAACACAATGAATATCACCTAGTACAGTATAACCTTCTAATAAGGTCATTAACTGGTGAATAACTGCATTACCCTGCACTTCAGCGCCATGAACATTGGCCTGTATATAAACAGATGGAGCAGCACTACTACCTCCGCGATAACTCTCGCTATGAACCCCAGCATTACTCTCAGAATCACTCGCAGAATCACTCGCAGAATCAATCTCAGAATCACAGCCTTTAAAAGTGTAAACAGGCGCAGTTAATGCCTGACCTGTTGCTAATTCACCTAAGGTTACTGAAGATACTAGCGCTTTAGAAGTAGAGCTTGCTGCTGTCATTTATTTGCCTTAATGCTTTAAACCAACGGGCTTAATTTATTCAAACAGGTTTTGATGTAATGAATTTACCACATCAGCTGCTTCAGATTCTGCCACCAAAACGCATAAATTGTGTGGGCTAGCACCTTGGCAGATCATCCGAACATTATGCTTTTCTAGCACTGAAAAAACGCGGCTACAGATCCCCGCCGTCGAAGCAATTTTATTACCAATTATCGCAACTAAAGCAAGTTTATCTTCTACTCTTACACGGCAATGTTGGGATAACTCTTGTAATAGTGATTCACTTAATAACCCCTGACCACTTGAGTCTGACCCCGTTTTATCCAAGGTAAGAGATACGTTTACTTCTGAAGTCGTGATTAAATCTACTGAAATTTTGTGTTTGGCCAATGTCGCGAAAGTTTCAGCTAAAAAACCTTGAGCATGTAACATCTGCAGACTATGTAAATTCAATAAGGTTTGATCACGTCTTAGTGCAACGGCGCGAAAAACCGGGACCTCTTCGACTTGATGACGGATCCAGGTTCCACCTTGCTCTGGTGCTTTACTAGAGCCAACAAACACCTGAATTTTTTGACGAACAGCGGGTAAAATCGTTGCAGGGTGCAAGACTTTAGCACCGAAGGTTGCCATTTCAGCTGCTTCATTAAAACTGATTTCAGGGATTGGTCTCGCGTTAGGCGCTAATCGAGGATCGGTTGTATAGATACCGGCAACATCAGTCCAAATTTCGACTGCGTCTGCTTTTAGTGCCTCAGCTAATAATGCAGCAGAGTAATCACTACCACCACGACCTAAAGTTGTAGTATTGCCCTCACTGTCAGCACCTATAAATCCCTGAGTCACGATAACTTGCGAGCTAAGCAGTGGCGCTAAATGCTCAGCACCTAAAGATGCAATGAGTTCAATTTGAGGTTCTGCACGACCAAAGTGGCTATCTGTTCTTAGAACTTGTCTAACATCAAATGCACTTGAAGGTGTTCCTTTTTGACGAATAACTGCGGAGAATAACAGTGATGAACATTGCTCGCCCATGGATAACAGTTCATCAATAATAGCTTTACTTCTATCAAGGACTAACGCATCGCTTAGTACTGACATGCGACTTAACAGTTTATCGATTGTGGCAGCAACATCTTGCGGACGCTCAAGCTTATCTACAATGTCGTATTGCACTTGGGCAATTTGAGTCAATAAAGCCATGCGACGTTGATCGTTCACATTTGCTTGAGTCAGCTCAACTAAAAGATTAGTCACACCACTTGAAGCACTAACGACAACAACACGGGTATTTGGATTAGTAAGAATGATATCTGCGCAGCGATTCATCGCCGCAAAGTCAGCAACCGAGGTTCCACCAAATTTAGCAACAACTAAACTCATGACAACACCTCAACGACAGGCTGATCAGAAAAAACAAATTGAATAACAAGATTTAAAAACATGGTTACACTCCGAACTTACTTCGTTCGAAGAGCCTGGTGCAGTGATAACGCACCCTTAAAGAAGGGAAACAGCAATCTTTCACCAGAAGCTCTCCACCAATTAATAGGTGACAATCGTTAGGATTCAGCCTAATCGACCGATATGAAGTAAAACCAATCACTTCGAATATCTCGGCGCTAATCTCCCTCATAAGTCATCAACGGAATTGGTTTTCCTGAAACTTACTACCTAGCTAACGCTCCTCTTCTGTCTCCTCCCTAGGGAAGAAATTGAAAAATACCAATAAATACCCACCTAAGTCAATTTAGAAATGTAATAAATTTACCAAAAAATAGAATATGTAGAATAAGACACTTAAAAGGTATTCGATACTTAAGCTTAGATTTAATCGAATTTGGTAATAAAGCTATTGATTTAAATGAAAAAGGCAGGAACTTAAAAAAAATTTAATGCAATATATGAATGAGTATTGCACAAATAAAAATATAAAAAACTCCGTTATACAGGCTATGCGTAAGAAAGCCTCATTATACGTAAAGGGACCACGAAAGCTTGAGGTGCAACCAATAACATGAGTCATATTCTAGACAGATAACAAGCTAGCTAACATGTTAGTCAGAGTACATGCTAGACAGAATTAAAGTTCACTTCCCTGCACCTGCTTCGTATTAATTCAGTAATTGAAAAAACAGCAAGTCTAGCTCTAGAGTAAAGCTGTAACGCTCATTCAAACTCAGTAAACTAATCACACTAAGTAAACTAAAAGCAGGGTTAAGCGGCACTCTATATTTATTTTAACTCTGAGTTACGTATTCTAACTGAGAGTTAACCCTGCACTAATCGTGCAGGTCTGGCAGCTCATTAACCACTTGTGTTCGTGCAATAAAGTCACCAATCATGACTTCTGAGTCTGGCGCATCCCCACAAGCAACTAACGACAATAAACCTTGATTGACGTAATAAATGGCATGTTGTTTAAATTCACGTCCTAATTCTAGTGCTTGCTGCTTATCAATAAATACTGCCCAGCTTTTTTCCATATGGGACAAATCAGGAGCTGCACCGATTAAAGAACGATAAGGACTGTTATATTGCTCAATTTTACGCTGTAACCTTCGATCAAGTAATCGATTCTGACAAGGTGTTAATACATTCCCGAGTGGGTTATGTGCAGTGACAATTGCGAAAGGAATATCATTAGATAAGCGCTGCGTTAGTAAAAATTGTGTCCCTTGATACTTGTGCCAAAGGCTATCAATTAAATTATCCATTATTCAATATTCTCTATAAAACCCAGTTAAGTCTATCAAACCCAGTGTAACTACCATAGCCCATGTGACTTAAGTCACAAGAACCAAAATTATATTTTACTTTAAAATCAGAGCTTTAGCTTTAAAACCAATTTTGTAACAATTCTAGCTAGTAAATTTGTTAACATTTCATTTGTTAACAAATGCCTAAAACGAGTACAATAATCACCACTAGCTAGATTTTGCTACATAAATATAAGTTGTGATACAGGCCGTTACATTTGTCGGTGCATTTTTTAACCACAAAGTATTCACGCTTGAACATTTTGTTCTACATTTTATAGAGTAAATATAGAACAATTATTAAATTGCCACGGAACTTTAATAAGCAATTTAATCTCATAGTGTAAAGAATCATGGTTTTAATAAATATTTCGACTGATTGTGAGCTTGTACATTCTCAGCATACAATCTGAATATTGATTTTTTATGATCACATTTATGTCACGTATATCTCATTTAATGGTGAATTAATCTGAGTGTATATAATGTAGCTAGTCATGAAGCGTGTTTTGTTCAGGGCAGACATAGATAAACACCTATCGTGAAATTTATAAATTATCGGCGTTTTCATTAATACATAGCGCCACCGCCCTAGTGCAACATGACTAGAATCGAATTGTTTTTAATTTAGGTAAATAACATGCAAAACCCACACATTCTTATTGTTGAAGATGAAGCTGTAACCCGTAATACACTGCGCAGTATTTTTGAAGCAGAAGGGTATGTAGTAACTGAAGCAAACGATGGCGCAGAAATGCACAAAGCCATGCAGGATAATAAGATTAATCTTGTTGTTATGGATATCAATCTTCCTGGTAAAAACGGTTTACTGTTAGCTCGTGAACTTCGCGAAATTAACAACATCGGCCTTATCTTCTTAACTGGTCGTGACAACGAAGTTGACAAAATTCTTGGTCTTGAAATTGGCGCTGATGATTACATCACTAAGCCATTCAACCCACGTGAATTAACCATCCGTGCTCGTAACCTTTTAACTCGTGTTAACAGCGCTGGTGCAGAGATTGAAGAAAAAGGCTCTGTAGAGTTCTACCGTTTCAACGGTTGGAGCTTAGAAATCAACAGCCGTTCTTTAGTAAGCCCACAAGGTGAGTCTTACAAGCTTCCACGCAGTGAATTCCGTGCAATGCTTCACTTTGTAGAAAACCCAGGCAAAATCTTAACTCGTGCAGACTTGTTAATGAAGATGACTGGCCGTGAGCTTAAGCCACATGACCGTACTGTTGACGTAACTATTCGTCGTATCCGTAAGCATTTCGAAAGCTTACCAGATACGCCAGAAATCATCGCGACTATTCACGGTGAAGGCTATCGTTTTTGCGGTAACTTAGAAGACTAATTTCACTTAAGTGAAATCAAAAAAGCCAAGTCATCGACTTGGCTTTTTTATTGGCTGTAATTCAGCTTAATTGACAAACTATATTACGAATATTATTTATCCAAAGTTCAGTCTCGAAGCGAAAGGGTAAACTAGGCTTTAAATATCGAGACGTTACTTCTTATAAATGTTTTTTAACTTATCGAGTTATTTACGCCTTTTGTCTTTAAATAATTCAATAAAGCTCATCAAACACAAAGCCCCCACAATGATATTGAGGGCGATTAGTACCGCGACCGTCATTACTTCAACTCATTTTCCAAGAAAGCAGCCAATGACTTATATAGGTGATTTCTAACTTTTTCACCGCGCATTGAATGTTTCGAACCTGGATAATCCATCATCTGAAATAATTTACCTTCGTCCTGCAAAGCTTTATAAACTCTTGTGCTGTTTTCAAACAACACATTGTCGTCAGCCATGCCGTGATACATCATCAATCCTGATTGATAATTTTTCACGTAAGGTAAAACACTACCCGCATCATACCCTTTTTTATTTTTATCAGGATGACCCATGTAGCGTTCTGTGTAATGTGTATCATATAAACGCCAATCTGTGACCGGTGCGCCAGATATCGCCGCTTTAAAATAATCAGGGGCTTTAAATTGCGCCATTAACGCCATATAACCGCCGTAACTATGGCCATAAATCGCAATGTTTTCACCATCGATATACGGCAAACTACGTAAATGATCGACGCCCACTTTTTGATCGTCAACTTCAGCATCGCCCATATTTTGGTATATGACATATTCGAATTCAGTGCCTCTATGAGCCGAACCACGATTGTCTAACTGAAACACGGCAAAACCTTGTTGCAATAAGTACTGAGTAAAGTAATCCGCTTCACTCCAGCTATTTACTACTAACTGAGCATGTGGACCACCATAAACTCTAACGACTACTGGATACTGTTTAGTTTGATCAAATGGTACAGGCTTAAATAAACGGTATTGCAGTGCTTGGCCGTCTTCAGCTTTTAATTCCCCGAATTCAGGCATTTGCCAAAGACCAGCATAATCGTACAAAGGGTGAGATTTATTCACTTCATTTTGTTCAACCCAAGCTAATTGCTTGCCATTTTCATCATGTAAGCTCACTTGTGGCGGCTGACTTAGACTATTGAAGTAATCTAAGTAAACAGGTTTATTATCTGCAAATACCGCAGAATGCATACCGCTTCGGCTGGAGATTTTTTCAATTTCACCGCCAGTTAATGGCACTCGGTATAAATGACGTTCGACCACAGAATCTTTACGGCCAGAGAAATACACCCAACCGCCTTTTTCATCAACTAATTCCAGCGCATCTACCACCCAATCACCTTGGGTTAATTGTTGCTGCACTTTGCCATTTAAATCAAACAGGTAAAGGTGGTTAAAACCATCACGTTCTGACGCCCAAATGAAAGATTTTTGTTGTTTTAAAAACTGTAAATCGTCATTAAGGTTAACCCAAGCTTCACTTCGCTCAGCCACTATGGTGTTAGTCTTGTTGTCACAGGTTAAATCAGCAATGCGTAAATCTAGTGATTGTTGGTCGCGACTCTGCCATTGAAATGACAAATGTTTGCTATCTGGTAACCATTTCACTCGCGGCAGATAAATATCTTTTTCTTTGCCTAAATCAATCCATGAAACTTGTTGCTCTTTTCCTTCTTTGGCAAGCGCAATCACGCCTAACTCTATTTCAACGTTTGTTTTACCCGCATATGGGTAACGTTGCTCGGTGAGTTTAATCCCATCGGCATAAATCTCATTACGAGTAACCAGTTCAACGCCAGACTCATCAATACGCGTAAAGGCAATAGATGTTTCATCTGGTGACCACCAGTAACCTGTCATGCGTCCCATTTCTTCTTGGGCAACAAATTCAGCCATACCGTTTTTTATCGGTCCTTTGCCATCAAAAGTCAGTTGGGTGAGTTTTGAGGTTTCTAGGGCTAAAACAAAAATATTCTGCTCACGTACAAACGAAACAAAGTTTCCTTTTGGTGATAACCTTGCGTCAGTAGCAAAGCCTTCACCAGTATCCAGTTCTACTGTTTTATTGTCTGCTAAGGTGAAGTAATAAAGCTTACCCGCTGCAGGAATAAGCAAAGCTTGACTATTTTCAGCCCAAAAGTACTCCATGATCCCTTGGCCATAAATGCGTTGGCGCTCGCGGCGTGCTTTTTCTTCATCCGACAATTCACCTGACGCTAAATCATCAGCATTGAGTAATATGCTGCGTTTTGACGTCTTAATGTCCATTTGCCACAAATCATAGAAATGTTGGTTATCTGCACGACTAGAAAGATAAGTGACCCGACTGCCATCAGGTGAAAGTTTAAGCCCACGAGGACTTGTTCCAGCTAAAGCTGGCGATGCATGAATTCGTTCAATCGTAAGCGGAGTGTTATTACCTGTCATATTCATTGTTGAGGCCAATACGTAGGTCGAGAAAAGAGAACTAGTCATCACTAGCGGAATTACAGATAGTACTGAAAGTGCCGTAGATTTCCATTTCGTCATCATGGTCATTCCTTACAAAAATTATGGTGTAAACTTCTTATTGTTATTTTTTTCAATTTAACCAAATACCAACCTAAAGTTGGTATTTGGCGTGAGTTTATAACAAATCGGCTCTAAGTCATATATTGCTCAGCTTTTTCACGCTGTAATGAAAGCTGATCTAAGGTATTATCTGTGGCAATAAATTAAAACATTAACCACTGGTTACCGACCTTAACCTCTACTGTCTTAGGAACAAGCATGCAAACTTTGACACAAACCCTTACAAAACAAGCTGTATCAGAATCCCTTTCACAATTAATTTTGAGCTTAGCTGATTGCTCAAAAGAAATTAGCCAAGCCGTTCGTCATGGCGCCCTCGCAGGTGTTTTAGGCGCAACAGAACAAGAAAATGTTCAAGGCGAAACGCAAAAGAAACTCGACGTTATCACTAACGACATGCTTAAAGATGCGCTAAAAGCAGAAGGCAATGTACGTGGTTTAGCATCGGAAGAAGAAGACTATGTGGTTGAAGTCAACAAACAAGGTGAATACTTGGTTTGTTTTGATCCATTAGATGGCTCTTCAAACATTGATATCAACTCTTTAGTAGGCACGATTTTCTCTGTGCTTCCTTCGCAAGAAGGCGAGTTAACTGAAGAAAGCTTTTTGCAAAACGGTCGTCAACAAGTTGCAGCTGGATATGTCCTTTATGGTCCATCAACCATGATGGCATTAACGACAGGTAATGGCACTCAGTTATATACACTTGATCCTGATACAAACGAATTCTTGTTAACAGATCCGAGTGTGAGTATCAGCCAAGACACTGCTGAGTTTGCCATTAATATGTCAAACCAACGCTTCTGGGAAGCGCCAATGCAAACTTACATTAGCGATTTATTGCTAGGTAAAATTGGCACTCGTGAGAAGTCTTTCAATATGCGCTGGATTGCAGCCATGGTGGGTGATGTACATCGCGTGTTATGTCGTGGCGGTATTTTCATGTATCCAACCGATAATAAGAACCCTGAGAAGCCATACAAGCTACGTTTAATGTATGAAGCTAATCCAATGGCATTATTAGTAGAACAAGCCGGTGGTAAAGCCTCAACTGGTTATGGTGACATCTTAGATATTGAACCAGAAGCGATTCACCAACGTGTAGCGGTAATTTTAGGGTCAGCTAACGAAGTTGAAACTTGTCTTGGCTACCATGGTCTTGATTACAGTAGTGAACCTGAAATCAGCTAAGCTGCTTATTCTAAACCTCATCTTTTAAGTGAGGTTTAACTAAAAAACCGCCAGTTGGCGGTTTTTTTATTTCGAGTATTAGGCCCGGTTATTACTGCCAGCTAAAAAGAGCATAATCGGGAAAATTCAATTTTGCTGCAGGATCTTCGGCTAACTGTAGTTTCATTGCGACAATATCCTTTTGTAATTGTGTGCGAAATTGCCACACTTCTGTCGCGACAGCTTGCAACTCATCTGACTTATCAGTATTTCCCTCCCTTACTGCAGCCCAAATCGGTCTTAAATGATCAAAGCCCAGCTTCATTTTCGCCACATTTTTTTCGGTAAATAGATCAAGTTCTGCAGAGCTATGTAATCGCGCGACTGGTTGACTACCAATACTTGAAAAGAACGCTAGATAGTCATCCATAGGAACACTGTCAGCACTTTGCCATTTAGATAAGTTTATCTCATTGAGGAGTTGGCTGGTTTCAGGGGTAATCACCATCACAGTCGGCGTGCCAAAGTAAGCGGGATAAGCATATTTTTGAGGTAAAAAGTGCATGTCATCAAAATAGCCTACATCAACAAACACAGTTTCAAAGCGATCAGATAATATGGTTTGCATTTGACTCGTCGAAAACTTAGCTGCAAGACCACGACTGTCGTGGCACCACTGTGCCCCCATCACCACCAATAACAATTTACCGTTTGCTTGTGCAGTAGACTGCGCCGATGCTACTCGCTCCATATCATTATCGTGAGCAATAAACGTATATTGTGGCAGCGCTTCACCATGATGCGTCGTTGACTGACATCCCATCAATAACATTAATGGTAATAAAATAAATCCAATCCCTAATTTCACTTAACCTTCCCTTTGATTTTTATGATAGTTAACTCAGCATATACAAAAAAGGTCTGCAAATGCAGACCTTTTGTTAACCCTATGTTCAACGAACGGTTAAGCATAGGGTTAACGGTTCCTTGAGCCCCAAAAGACTCAATCAAACTTAAGCTTTTTCAGCTTCAATTTGGTGCGGCTTTTCAGTTTGGTCAACGATGGTTAGTACCGCTGTATCACCTACGACATTACATGACGTCAACACCATATCGATGATACGGTCTAACGCTGCAACAATAGCAAACGCTTCAACTGGTAATCCCATTTGGTGAATAAGCACACCAATCATAACCATCCCGCCACCAGGAACACCACCTGCACCCACTGACAATAAGAAAACACTGAACAATAAGGCTGGAATTTGATCGCCACTAATTGGCATACCAAAAGCATTGGCAACAAAGAAGATTGCAATAGTGATGTAAATTGATACACCGCCCATGTTCATCGTCGCGCCCAGTGGCACACCAAAACCAGCAACTGCACGGTTAACACCTAACTTATCAGTCAAGGTACGCATGGTGACTGGAATCGTGGCATTTGAACTCGCCGTTGATAGCGAGAACAAGATTTGCTCACGGGTTTTTTCACGGAACTGCTTAGCACTAACTTGTGTGAAGAAGCTTACTGCATATGGGTATACCACAAAAATCCACAGTAATAACAACCCAAGAATTAGCAGTAAATATTGCACCACACTGAAGAAGATTTCAGGCTCTAGCGTCGCACCAAGCTTGAACATCAATGCAAACACACCGATAGGGGCAAGGTTCATCACCACTGAAATCAAACGCATCATAATGACGTTAGCGGTTTGAAAGCCCTTCACTGCGCCTTTAGCAACTTCACCTAATGACTTAATCACGCCACCAAGTAATAGCGCCATGAAAATGACTTGCAGCATATTGCCTGACGTAAATGCCGAGAATGGATTATTTGGTACGATATTGACAATCAAGGTCATCAAATTTGGCAGTTCAGTGGCGGTAATATCTACGCCACCAGCACTAGACATATCAACGCCTTTACCAGGCTCGATTAACATCGCTACCGCAAAAGCTGCCGTAATCGCCACTAGGGTATTAATAATGTAAAAGCTAAATGTTTTACCGCCTAAGCGACCAAAGCTTTTTAAGTCTTGAAGTTCACACACGCCACAAACGATACTGACAAACACTAATGGCACCACTAGCATCATGATCATGTTGACGAACATTTTACCTATGCCAGAAGCAACTTCGACTAATGTCCCCGAAAAGAACGCCACATCATTTAGCGCAAATTGAACGATACTACCCAGTAGTACCCCTAAGAATAACCCGATAAAAATTCGAGTCGATAATGATTTGGTCATATTTTTCTGCATTCCTAGTTCAAGCCGACTTCAGAAAGAAAACACCTAAAAACGACGATAAAATTTGTTTTAATTATTTTTAACGACAAGGATACTGAAACAAGATGCAACATATTTCAATGTTAGAGATCAATAAGTTGTAAAAGGGATTGAACGCAGATATTTACAGTGAGGTATAATTGACTGTTTTAAAACAATTAAACCATGAAATTTAATCAAATTGGCTGTTATGCCAGTTTTCAAAACCAAAACACAACTCCATAACAGCAAAATCGGTTAGTTAAATTACAAAATTAAGTTAGATACACTGGCTTAATGCAATATGTTTTGCCTTGATGCCATAACACTCGTAAGCAATAACATTTGTTACTAAATGAAATCAATCACAATGTTATCAGCAAGATCGATAAATGTATCAATATAAAACCATTTGAGTCGCTACTGTTAAATCATCACAATCAATTCGGCTGACTAAATTCTAGCCAGTAAAAAAGCAGTTAAGTTGCCTTAACTGCTTTCTCAAATAAATGATTAGCTCGGGTTATGCCAACCACAACTCGACATCGTGGATCATAAAGTTACCATTATAAACAGGATCAGGTTCACCTATGGGTTCAAGCTCAAAATACGCTTTATGCTCATCGGGCAAGCCTTCATAGCCACCAATAACTTGATACAGCCAGTTTTCCGCTTCCCACTCTAATTTATTCGCTTTGAGGTATTCCAGTGCTGACTGTCTCAGCCCTGAGTCGATCACTTCACAGAAATACTCATCAACAGCTAATTTCAGTGGATTATCAGGAATATCAAAATCCTCAACTTCTGTCATTGTGGTTTCGACATTATGCTCACGGACTTTGCTTGGAAGCAGATCGCGGCTAATCGCTTTGATTTTAGAGACAGCTTCAAGCAAGACAATTTCATGGCTTGCGTTATTAACATCGACACTAGCAGGTTTAATAATCGCTTCAGCACAATTAAACAACCTCGGTACATGCTTATGAGCGACATGATTTTCAGGTTGATAATCAGGGTGTAAATCAGTGTGCAGTAAAAATCCTTTTAATAATCGAGTTCGTCCTTGGATTTGCCTAAAGCGACCAATAAGTTCTAATAATCGACCTTGCACCGCGCTAAGCTCTAACGTGCATTGGCTTAAGGTCTCTTGTAAGTTGGTGACTAGCAAACGTCTTAATTCACGAATATCACCGGCTATTTCACTCAGTTCGCTAAACTGAAACATCTCCAAGCCATTGAGTAATTCACTAACCTGACTTTGAGCCAGTTCGTTTTCACGAATTTTGGCATTAATGCTTCCGACATAACCAAACTCATTATTGATTCGGCCCCATAACACCCTGATGGAATAGCGTAGGCTATCTGTAAAGCTATAAACATGTTCACTCAAATCAGCCAAATACGCCTCAGCTGCGCCATAATCTATATTATGACGTGCCTCTTTGTAGTGATCTGCTAAGGTCTTAATCGTTCCAAATGCAGAGCCCACATTGGCATCAATCTGTCGGTTACGCTCATCACTTAATGCTTCTTCAAGCAATGCTCGCACTGAACGCTTTAGTCGTAACTCTTCATCCGGTTCCGGTCGCCATAAAATGCCACTCTTTTTCAGCTTTTCAATCACCGCTACATCGTGGGTGGATTCACTGACAGAGCCCGCTAAATAGGCATCCATAACCACATCAGCATGACGACTGAGCTGTTTAAGCAGCTTAACCCCGGCTTGATGTAAATTATTACTCATACTAAATCCCGTTGCGTGGCTGTTTCAGCTTGCGCCTCAAGGCTTAAACCTTCTGTTTCATCAATGAAACGAATCACTTCATACAAATAATCCAGTTTGCCTGTGGCGATATAAATCTGTTTTTCGCTATTAGGTTTAACAAGATAGCCGAGCTCTACTAAACGTTTAAATACCAGCTTTATTTGGTTATCCACGTTACTGCTGGTTGAGCCGAATAATCGATATTGGCTTAACTTAGCTAATTGCTCCATAAAAGCTGGGGTATCTTCAATTCTTGCTTGCAGCTCAGTAAGTCGTATTGGGGCGCCTTCACTTAAAGGGGCATCTTGGCCACTACTTTCTTGTACTAGCACCAACCATTCAACTAAAGGGATCAGTGCTGAACAGATATCTTTAAACTGACTCGAAATAACCTTTTTCTCTTGTTCGCCTAATTGCTGATAACCACAAAAGAACACATCCCCTTCGGCTGCAGAAGAAATCGTACGATTAATCTGATTAAGGTATTGCTCAACCTTGTCAAAAGTAGTGCTATTTTTAAGGGCTCGCCAACCATCTTCATTGGTCGTGCGGCAAATAAACTCACCACGAAGTAACTGCTCTATCAGCATGCCAGTTCCGACTAATGCCGTTTCAGAAGACATTGTGCTTTGTGAAGACACTGGGTTTTTAGAGGAAAAAGTGGTTTGCATTGACTCAGACATTAGATAGCCTCCTTGTTAGCTCGTTGGCTTAAACGTTCAGCCAGCGGGTTACTTTTAGGTTTTACCACTTGCAGCTTGCGGGTTTGTTTATTAATGATGTAGCGGTTAGCAAACAGATTAAGTACTTCGGATTCTGGATTCGGAAAAGCACCTAATACACTAATGTTGTTGTTCACACAGGCATCAAAGATCTTTTTCACATTGGTATGATGCAAGGTGCCTAATTCATCAATCGGCCAATGAATAGTGACATCCGCTTTACCACGTAATAAACGCGTAAAGGCCAATAAGAACTTACACAAAATTAAGTAAGCCATACCATGGCTTGAAGATTCATTTAGCTGTCTGTCGGTGCGAATGATTAAGTCGCTGTTACCTTCTTTTAGGCGCAGTTCAATTTCAAGCAACTTAGCAATACCGCCAGATAAGGCCGAGCGACCAATAATATCAAGGGCACGGCGCATACTCGATGTGTAATGCTCATCCGGCAGTTGGCTAAAGCCATCAGCTTTCCATTGCTTGAAGGCTTTTACAAATACTTCTAGTTCAGGCCAGAACTCTAACTCACTAATTCGCGATCGGATCTTAACCGCAGACTCAGACACACCATCAAGGAACAGCTCCTCTCCCACCTCACGCGTAATGCGAGCACTTTGAGATGCAATACGACGATCAATATCGGCAAGGACATCATAATAAGCAGTTAAGTCGATACCAAAGATACGCCCTTGCTCTCGGATAGCCATTAAGGATTGCGGCACCATCACATTCAGCAGTTGCTCAAGTTGTGGCACCAGTTTGCGGTAGTCGAGCAAGCGAATGCCTTTGTCATTAGTAAAACTTGACTCATCACGAGCACGCTCCCAAAACTCAGCTAAACTCGAACCAGATTTACTGGCTATAACCGAATCAAAATGTTCGACATATTGTTTGACTGAACCCAGTAAATAATCACGCTGAAGCAGTAATTCTTCACCTTGTCTTAAACGCTCACCAATACTGCCATCAGCTTCATCTTTATTTGGAGCTAACTTTAACTCGGCAAGTTTACGCATTACAGCGCGCAGTTTAGTGAGGTTTTCTGATGCGTCGACTTGCGCCGCATCAGATGCTTTTTTAAGGGTTTCAAGCTGCTGTTTACGCTGCTTAACATCAGCCGTTTTATTGGCAAGTTGCTGTTCAAGCTCAAGTGCGGCTTGCTTCACTTTCGATAAATCAGTTTGCAACTTAGGCTTAGTGATAAGCCAAGCATTTTGGTACCAATGGTCATAACGCAATACATCACTACGACGTTTTTCAGCATTACTGATTTGGGTTTCTAATTCACGAATTTTACCTTTCAGCGCTACAATAGCAGCCTCATCAACACCGCGAGATTTAAGCTCGTTTTTATACCAAGTATCACACGCTTTTTGCTCTTGCTTGGCATTACTACGACGAGTGTCAATGTTGGCTTTTATTTGCCCTAATTGATTATCTAACGCCCCTACCACATCTTGCCAGTAGGCATTTTTTTCCATTCGCGCTTCAAGGGCTTGCTCTTTTTGCTCCGATAACCACTCTAAATGATGGTTATGTTGCTGCTTAAGCTCGTTATCTAATTGAATAAGGCGCTTGCTTGCATGGGCTTTTCTATCAGCTAGCGCTTGGTTAATTTGAGCTTGAGTACTGCGTTTTTCATCGAATAAGCGTCTGACATCTTCGCGACTGTTTTTATAAGCGGTGCGGGCAAAGGTGAGCTCTTTGTTGAGGTTATCAAGCTCATCATTAATCGCGACGAGTTGATCTTCATTTTCGCCTTTTAGCTCTTCTGCTTGTGCTAAGGCTTCTTCCGCTTTATTAAGCCTTAAGCGTAAATCCTGCTCTGATGAAGCATAATCAGGCACCTCGATCGCTTTAAGATCTAAACCGATTCCAAATAGCGCATCTTCACTTTTACCAGTAACACTTGGATGTAAATCTGTGCGATGCAGTAACTCTGGCGCAATAACTTTACCAAAGCTTTGCTCCCAACCAGGAGATTCTTTACGTAAAAACTCAAGTAAGGTATGTGACTGAGGAAACAGAACGCCTTTAACATCATCGACATCAGTAAGACGTTCATTCACACGTACACTGGCAATACGTAATGCTTCGCTGACTTGATCGCGTTTTGCACGAAGTTTGCGCTCATCAGCTGACAATCGATCGACTTTTTGATTACAGATTTCTTGCTCTTCGTCGGCGCGGCTAATGCGCTCATCAAACACCGCAAGGGTCATCTTTTCTTCTTCGGTGTATGTCACACCTTCGATTTGATGACTCAGCTCACCGCGGGTCAATTTAAGTTGATATTCTTGCTCTGCAAATGTCGCTTTTCCTGCGTCAGTTTTCTCTCGCCATAGATTTTCTAACTTGGCTAAATCGTCAGAAGAGGCTTCGCGCTGGCTATCACGGTTTTCACGTGCTTCATCTTGCTCTTCATGCAAAGACTCAAGTTCGCGATGCAGTTGCTCTGCAATTTTACTACGACGAGTACTATAGGCCGCTTCAATATCTTGGTGTTTTTCGGTTTGAAGCTTATGACGTTCGGTTAAATTTTCTAAATCACTGCGCCAATTATCTAAGCTATCTAAGTCAGCTTTAGCCTGTTCGATATTTGAATTTAAAAAGCCTTCATATTGATCTTCAATCGAGTCTAATTCGGCTTCGTATTTACGCGTATCACCTTGAGCAAACGATAACTCCTGGCTGATTTCATCACGCGCTTCTTTCCATTCTTCATCTAATAATCTTAGCTGTAAGCTGGCATCTTTTGATTCATTTTGACTGAGTTCTTGTCGCTCAGCCTCAATGGTTTCGTCTGCCCGATAACCTTTAGCCAAACTGCCGAGTCTCAATTCTGCGCTGAGTAGTTGATTAAACTCTTGTTCTAGCTTTTCAAACTCTGGACGTATTTGCTCAAAACCTTGGACTAGCTGACTTTCACGGATCCAGCTTTCTACACGCTGCGGGTTTAGGCGTGAAGTAGGTGGATTAACACCATCTTCTTCTAAAATAGCGGCAACCATCGACTTAACGGTTTCCATTTTGCCTTCTTTTGAATGCACCGCTTTAGCGAGCTTTTCAATGTGACGCAAAGAATATTCGCTGTCACAAAGCGAGAAGTGATGAGCATAGGTGCGTAACTCGCCTTTGTTACCACCAGTAGTTAATAGGCTGCGGTCGTGCTGAATAATCGCACGATATTCACGGGTATTGAGTAAGTTGGTATGAGTAACTTGCGCACGTTTCATCTCACGGCCAAGCTCTGCCATGGTATGACAGATAATCGTATCGCCGTTGCGAGTTTTTACGTAGTCATCAAGCTCAAAACCTTTCGCAATAAAACGATAGTTAACCCCCTTCCCGTCACCGGCTGATGCCATTACTGCTTGATATAAATTACCGTCGCTCTTTTGGTACTCATAAATGATATAGCTTGAGTCATGAGGTAAATACCAACGCTCAAAGCTGTCACGAGTTGAGGGGACAACTCTGCTTGGATATTCGCCATAAAACACAGGAACCAGACGCTGCAAAGTCGTCTTGCCCGATGCATTGGTACCACAAATATTAGTGTGTCCATCTAATTGAAGTTCTACTACACCAGGAAGGTGAGTATTAATTAACACTATTCTTATCAAGCTTGGCATTGGAGTCCTTTTGCGCGCAGTCAGCTAAAGTAATAAGCAGGATTTGATGACTCTTTTTTATGAGTATTTTTTACCCGCTTTGCTGATGATTTTTTACCTATGGGTAGTAAGTTAAATCAAAGCGATGAATGAAGCAATTTCGCCGATTATAATGTTTGAGATAATACGCTAACACGGCGAGAAATAGCGCCTAACAAAGCAGCAAACAGTGATGTTTCATTCGTTTATTCCTAATGGAATAACTGATATTCCAAATAACACAGTTAGTTTTGCTAGACTGCGGCAAATTTTCCTCAGTACCCCCTTCACCAATAGGTTTCCCTTTTCGTATGGCAAAATCTCATTTACTCACATCAGTTTCAATTTTGTGTACGTTACCTGCTTCTTTGCTCGTTATCGCTGACGAAAAGCACCATGAAGATCCGACTAAAATTGTCACTAAAGCGGGAGTTGGCTATAACGAGCAATTTACCTTTTCAGGATCTATTGGCCTTGATAGCACGCGGATGGTGAACACACGCATCAATGATGATGGCAGCGAATGGCGTATTGGCGGTTCTTGGCTATTTGATTTTGGTATTGTGAATTTTAACTTTAATCGCAATGAATACGACAATGATGCAAGCTCAAACGGTTATAGTGTGGGTACATTTATTCCGTTGAGTTATTTCGGTTTTACCCCTGGCGGTTGGCAAATATTTCCTATGGCTGGGTACAACTATACCGATGGCGACATTGCCGAAGAAAACGTCATCGATGATAATGGCTTTATTTTAGTCCCTAAAACCAGCCATGGCGCATATCTTGGCGCTTTTGCAATGAAGCCTCTAGGAGACAGTTGGACCCTAATGGCATTTGGCGGAGGCGCTGCTGGCAGTGACAGTTATTCAAGCTACTGGGCTGGCGGTGGTGCCAGCTATAAAATCAATCAGCAGCAATCATTCAACTTCTATGGCTTTATCTCTGAAAGTGATTATGGAAAAACAAATAAAGTCGGGTTTTCTTATACTTATCAGTTTGAGTAAATACCTCTTGAGATTTTGCAGACTATTATCTCAATACCTATGATCCAAAAAGCCACCTGACGGTGGCTTTTTAGTGACTGTTTTTAGAGACTTATTTTTAGTAAAAAAATTTTTTATTAATTAATTTTTAGTAACTAATTTTTTAGTCACTAATATTTAATAACTGTGAATTTATCCTACAGCTTATATTTCGTTAGAGCTTAAACTGAGATGTTGCACTTTGCAGCTCATCAGAGAAACCTAATAAGCCTTCTGATACATCTTGAACCTCTGCCAAAATATCTAAGGTTTGAACAAAAGACGCATTCATTTCAACCACGTTATGACTCACTTGCGCCGCAACCGCTGATTGCTGTTCTGTCGCTGCGGCAATATGGGTATTCATGGTGTTAATACTGACAATTTGTTCTTGAATTGATTTGAGTACATCACCAGTTTCACGGGCATGTTTCTCGTTATCTGATGCTTTGCCGATAGCCACATCCATAGTGCTAACCGATGACTCTGCAGCCACTTTTAAACGGGACAGTACTTCACGAATTTCTTTAGTCGCATCGGCTGTTTTTGAAGCAAGTGCCCGCACTTCATCTGCAACAACAGCAAAACCACGTCCCTGCTCACCCGCACGAGCAGCTTCAATTGCGGCATTTAACGCCAGTAAATTTGTTTGTTCAGCAATCGAGGTAATCACATTCAAAATAGAATTAACGCTTTCAGTATCTTTAGCTAATTCATTTATCGAATCTGAAGCCACTTCAATTTCAGCATTAAGCTCTTGAGAAATATTAATCGTACTGGCCACAACGGCTAAACCGTTCGTTGCTTCTTGCTCTGCACTATCAGCAGCCTCAGCAGCTTGCTGCGCACTTTGCGAAATTTCGTTAACAGACAAGCCCATTTCTTCCATTGAATGCTGCACAGCTTTAGCATCCAAGCTCTGCTTCTCAGTCGCTTGCGTGGCTGTTCCCATACGTTCTTTTAAAGATTCAGCACTTTGTAATAACGGGGCTGTCACACTCACTACTTGCTGAATTGAATCCGCTAATAAACGTAAAAAACGATTAAAATTTGACGATACTTGACCCAGCTCATCACGGCCTGTGACATCGAGTTGATGACGCAAATCACCTTTACCGTCAGCCAGTTCACCCAATGAGTTAGCAAGGTTACCGGCAGAGCCACTTAATGATTTAGCAATAGAAATAGTCGCAACTGCCATGAGTAACAACAACACTAATCCAATTGATAGTGTCAGTACCAAACTGCTTTCAGAGCGGCTTACAGACTCTTGAATGGTATTATTAAATTCAGCGACTTTGTCAGTTTGGTAACGTTGAACGCCGATCATTAACTTGTCGTAGACTTGGGTTTTACTTGCGATAATCTCGCCAATCTTGCTCATATCAAGACTGTTATCAATCATACCCTTAGCAAGATCGAAGGTAATATCGTTGTATTGATTTAGTTCACGATTAAGCGTTGATAGATTAGCTGATTGCTCACTATCAAGGCCCGATAAACTATTGATATTTTTCTTTAATGAATCGTAGGTTTTAACGGCATTATCAATCAAGTCTTCATCTGCAAATGACACAGCTTGTGTGTAAAGTTCATCAAGGCGCTGCACATAAATAACGTTCTGATTTGCAAGTTCAACCCGCTGCGCAACCTTATCTTGCATGAAGGTCATGGTGTCGTTATTTTTATTAATAGACACTATGCTAATGGTGAGGTTAACGGCAAAAATGATGACAGATAAAACGAAAATCAGCCCGATTTTCTTAAATATAGACATGTTGCTAAACCAATTCATTGATTGCCCCCAAAGCACTTGAAAAAGATAAATGAAACTTTAAAACACGTATATTTATAAACCGCAGGCACTTATTATGAATTTATATAATGTTATCTGTGCTGTTTTCACGGCGAAACGCGTAAATCCTTTTATGCGGGCATGAAGCTAAATACGTTACAATTTGTATATCGACTGTAAATGGAATAACTATAGTGCATAGGCAATATTATTTCGGCTATTGGCTTTAACCTCATACAACTTATCGTCAGCTTGTTTAACCAATTGCTCGACTGTCATCCCTGACTTCCACTGCGCCACACCTTGAGATACAGTGACAAATTCACTTACTAATGAATCAGGATGCTTTAAGGCTAATTGGTTTAATTGTATTTTGATATTGTTAGCCACATCCACCGCACCGGAAAGGTCAGTTTCGGGCAATAACACAATAAATTCTTCACCTCCGTAGCGAGCGCACACATCTCTCGGCCTTTTTATCTGTTTGGTTAATAACTTAGCCAGTTCAATTAAACACTCGTCGCCTCGTTGATGACCTAGGTAGTCGTTGAGTTTTTTAAAGTAATCGATGTCCATTAAAATAATCGACAGAGGCAAGCCTGTTCGCTCTGAGTGCTGAATTTCTTTATTAAGCATCGAGTCAAAGTGGCGTCTATTACTTAATTTGGTCAAACCATCGGTTAAGGCCAAATGATTTAATTCATTCACTAATCGCTGGTTTTCAACATCTTTAAACACTGCTTTTCTGAACCACTTTTCTACTACTTGCTGACCTGAAACAATCACAGCAAAAAAGCTCAGCATCTTAATTACTGGAATAAATAAGTCGATAGAAAAGAAAAATACTCTCGCAATAACTAGATATGTACCAATAATGACAACAGGGATGACCAATAACCCTCGTGACGGGAATAACGCCACCACAAAAGAAAGCAGAATCAAATGAATCAAAGACTCAACGGTTGTTTGAGCTGACAGAGCTTGAAATAAAAATAA
This sequence comes from Shewanella sp. TC10, assembly GCF_009663145.1. Lineage (GTDB taxonomy): Bacteria > Pseudomonadota > Gammaproteobacteria > Enterobacterales > Shewanellaceae > Shewanella. The sequence goes on along the minus strand of NZ_VKHR01000003.1, from coordinate 13,308 downwards.
GTTGCACACGACCACCCAACAAAGAACCAAAGCGAAAATGAATCGATAAAATCTTTTGTAATTATTTACTTGAAGGTTTTCTGGCAATGTAAAGTTATGAATAACACCGAACAGTGAAATCAACGTAATTGGAATGAGACTGAGCGAAGTGAAAACGATGTCTTTATCTGGATTATTGATGACAATGGAGACGAAAATCACTATAGCTAATATGAAGGATAAAACACTAAGCCACCGACAACTTTTTGCTAAGTATTGTTGCGTCTCTATGTGCAACTGAAATTCAAAAGTCGGTGTCTTGGTTTGCATTTATCTGATTAGTATTTGAGTTATTATCGTTTGATTATAGCTATTTTTTAATCACTTGCGATATTAACTGCAAGATTAAGCAGTGATTTTTAATTGTGTGTTTTTATCAGCCCCAAAACCACAACTCCTTACAGTATTTTATCAGTCTGATTAACTCACAGGCATAAAAAAAGCTAACCTAAGTTAGCTTTTTAATCTCAAAAATTTTGCTTCAGTTTAAACACAAGAAGCAGCTGTAGTTAAACAATTTAGTTATGCAATTTAGTTAAGCAGCTTTAGTCTGCTCATCTTCACTATGACGAATTAAGTAATCAAACGCACCTAGTGAAGCAGTGGCACCACTACCCATTGCAATAATGATTTGCTTATAAGCTGAGTTTGTCACATCACCTGCAGCAAACACACCTGGGATAGATGTTTGGCCCTTGCCATCGACAATGATTTCGCCGCGATTGGTGAGTTCAACAGTATCTGTTAACCATTCAGTGTTTGGCACTAAACCAATTTGAACAAAGATACCTGCAAGCTCAACATCATGAGATTCGTTTGTACTACGGTCAGTATATTTAAGACCCGTTACACGTTTGCCATCACCAACAACTTCAGTGGTCATTGCTTGAGTAATAATGTCGATATTACCCATTGATTGCGCTTTACGTTGCAATACTTCATCTGCACGCAATGTGGTATCAAACTCAAGTACAGTAACGTGTTCAACGATATTGGCTAAATCAATTGCAGCTTCAATACCTGAATTACCGCCGCCAATCACCGCAACACGCTTTCCTTTAAATAGTGGACCGTCACAATGTGGACAATACGCAACACCGCTACCGCGATACTCTTGTTCACCTGGTACGTTCATTTCACGCCAGCGTGCACCTGTAGCCAACAATACTGTTTTACTTGATAACTTAGCGCCGCTTTCTAGCTCTAGTTCAAATAAACCGCCATCTTTTAATGACAAGGCACGTTGGTTATCCATGATATCGACGTCGTAATCTTTAACGTGTGCTTCTAAATTGGCAACCAACTTAGGGCCTTCAGTTTTAGATACTGAAATAAAGTTTTCGATTCCAACAGTTTCTGCCACTTGGCCACCAAATTTATCAGCGACAATACCAGTGCGAAGTCCTTTACGTGCTGCGTAAATCGCAGCTGAAGCGCCAGCAGGACCACCGCCGACCACTAAAACATCAAACGCTTCTTTACTGTTAATCTGCTCGGCTTTTCTTGCTACAGCATTAACATCAAGCTTGTTCAATATTTCTACTACGCTAATGGCGCCCACCGAGAATGGCTCGCCATTCATATAGACAGAAGGTACAGACATGATGTTGCGATCGTTTACCTCGTCTTGGAATAAGGCACCGTCAATCATCACATTAGTAATATTAGGATTAATTGCTGCCATCATATTTAATGCCTGAACCACTTCAGGACATGTTTGACAACTCAGCGAAACATAAGTTTCGAAATGAAATTCACCTGGTAATGATTTGATTTGTTCAATCACTTCATCAGCCAATTTAATGGGATGACCACCAGAGTGAAGTAATGCGAGCACTAGTGAAGTAAATTCATGCCCCATTGGTAAACCTGCAAACGTAATGTTTGAACCATTTTGCGGGTTTAGAATACTCATCGACGGCGTTCTAACCGACGTTTGCTGCTTAAGACTGACTAGCGTTGATAACTCTTCAACATCTTTTGCAAGCGATAATAATTCTTGAGATTTGGCACTTTCATCTGCTGACACGACAAGTTCAACTGGGCGCTTGAGGTTTTGCAGATAGGTGTTCAGTTGATTTTTAATATTCGTATCTAACATAGGTGTGCTCCTAGAAAATAAATGATTGAGCAAAAAAATATCAACCTTAGAGAGTTAAACTCGGTGATGAATCGAGTAAAACCAGAGGGAGGTCTAAGGTTGATTGGAGATGATTTGAAACAGTATTGGTGAATCTATTGAATATGGCTCACTCACGATGATGAGATGAATGAGCCATTAATCTTTTTGTTAGATTTTACCAACTAAATCAATTGATGGAGCTAGAGTTTCTTCACCTGGCTGCCATGCTGCTGGACATACTTCGCCATCATGAGATGCAACGTACTGTGCTGCTTGAATTTTACGTACTAGCTCAGATGCGCTACGACCAATACCTAGGTCATGAATTTCAGCAACTTTAACTTCACCTTCTGGGTTCATTACGAATGTACCGCGAAGTGCTAGACCGTCTTCCTCAATCATCACACCGAAGTTACGAGTGATTGCGCCAGTTGGGTCACCAATCATTGGGTAGTTAATTTTACCGATAGTGTCTGAGCTTGCATGCCATGCTTTGTGAGTGAAGTGAGTGTCAGTTGATACTGAGTAAACTTCAACGCCCATTTCTTGAAGCTTAGCGTAATGGTCAGCCATGTCGCCTAATTCAGTTGGACAAACAAATGTGAAATCAGCTGGGTAAAAGAATACCACTGACCATTTACCTAAAAGGTCTTGCTCAGTCACAGGTACAAATTCGCCATTGTGAAATGCAGTAGCTGAGAATGGCTTGATTGTAGAGTTGATAATTGATTGAGTCATTGTGTTACTCCGATATATTTAATTAAGTGTTTAGCTGTATCCGTTTGATGGAATAGATAATAGCGATAACTTAGAATTAAATATAACGGGTAAAAACTATCACCCTAATCGGTTTTTTAGAAAGTTGATTCTGAATATTGAAATACTATCGAACTTTCCGATAACACATAGTTTGTTTTGGGCATCAGCAATAGGGAACAAAAAGAACTTGCTCAAGCGCTACAACTTAAAACTGACAGATACTCAGTCTTAAAAGCTGTTATCGCAGGAACCTCATGGTCGTTATTCCCATTGAGTGAATCGAGTTAAAGAGCGTGAAACTGAATAATCTAATTGCTGAGATAACTGCTGTAACTGCTGCTTATTGGTCGCAGCGCTAAATGATTGTGGCTGCTTACTGGCATAAATCACCCAATTGCCGCCTCCTGTAAGTGTTGCGTATACATTAGCAAAGTGCTGAGACAGCGTTTGCTTTAGTAGCTCGCTTTTACTGTGCTCCTTCCAACAATTAAGCACTAAAAAACCATCGGCTTTTAATCCTTTGTGGCAGTTCTCAATAAACTCAGTGGTCAGCTGTTTTTCGTCAACGCCTTGCTCTATGTACATATCCGCAAAAATAACATCCACTCTTTTGTGCTCAGCTTTGGCAAGAAAATCACCACCATCTTGATGCACAATATTGAGTTTTTTCCCTATCGGCAGTTGAAAGTAACGTTTAGATATTTCAATAACATCTTTTCGCAGTTCAACTGCAGTCAACTTAATTGCAGCATCATAACGGCGTAACGCGTGTACTAAGCCTCCGCCGCCTAGACCTAAAATTATCGCACTTTTAGGTTTAGAAAATAACAACACCGCCAGCATTGCTTGAATATAGGTATGCTGAGGAACATGAGGCTGAGCTTTGAGGATTTTACTTTGCTCGTCATTATCACCAAAGGATAGGATCCTAAAATCATTATCTTCCAATACGAAAATAGGACCAATATCGTCACTGACATGGTGTAACTGCTGATAATCTGACATTTGCTTAGCTCTGCTTATTCATCTTGGTCGAACGCAATCATAGATAGATGAATGAAATTTGGCTGGCTAGTTTACAGGATAATGAATAACTCACACTAGTAAGCTGCAAAACTTGCTACTTTAAACAAAAAATCGCCCAAACAGGCTAATCAAGATGCCAGTTTGAGCGAATCTATGTTTTACAGCTAAATTTTAGGCGCCCTCAGGCACTCACATCAACTTTATCTCAATAATCGCTGGAAGAAGGCCACGGCTTGCAAATACATTTGAAGTGCCAGAGCGGCATCATAACGTTCGCCTTCATCACGCATAAAAGCGTGTTGAGCATTGACTTCTTGCCAACTAAAATTAGCTTGAACTGACTCTAGTTTCTGGTAAATCAATTTACGCCCTTCACTTGAGACATGAGGATCTTGTTTGCCAAATATCATCACCAATTCACCAGCGATATCACCTGTGCGGGTCAATGAGTCATTGCCTTTTTCGCAAGGTAAAGTATTTGAATGAATATCCGTTGGGTATAAACAAAATGCGCCGCTGATATCTGGATTCAGTGCAGCACGATAAGCTAAATGACCGCCTATACATACCCCCATCACACCAATTTGACTGGTGCAATACTCTTGACTGCGGGCAAACTCAACCATAGCTTCTGTATCACTATCATGATGTTCTAACGGCTTGGCAAACTTATCTGCATTACCTTTATCTTTACCTACATCGCCATACTCAAGCACTGTCCCGATAGGGTTTAATTCGTGGAACACTTCAGGCACTAACACGACGAATCCATGGCCAGCTAAAATGGCTGCACTTCTTGCAATGGGCGCAGTTTGTTGAAAGATTTCGGAGTAAAAAATAATACTCGCAAACTGACCTGGTACATCAGGACGATAAACGTACGTGCGCATCACGCCAGTAGCTGTGGTGATATCGTGCACTTCCTTGGTAATGATCATAATCCCTCTTTATTGTTAGTAGGCAAAGCTTAAATCAAAACGGTTGCTGATAAATAAACTACTCTGAGATCTTCTCAAACAGCTGTTTGGTGACTAATTTAACTCATTATCTGAGTGATGGCTGGTAATTAGGTCGGTAATATTTTTTAGGGTGGTGTGAGCGATAGCATTTAATGCTTCATCGGTTAAGAAAGCTTGGTGACCAGTAAAAATAACATTGTGACTTGCCGACAAAATTCTGAACACATCATCCCTGATAATCTCATTTGATTTATCTTGGAAAAAGAGCTCTTTTTCATTCTCATACACATCTAAACCTAATGAGCCCAACTGACCAACCTTTAACGCCTCCATCGCATCAATGGCATTGAGCAATCCGCCACGACTGGTGTTGATCACCATGACTCCAGGTTTCATTTTGTTGAAGCTTTGGGAGCAAAGAAGGTGATGATTATCTGGTGTTAACGGACAGTGAAGACTGATGATGTCACATTGTGGATATAAAGTATCTAAGTCGACATATTCAACCCCTAACGCCTTTACAACAGGGCTTGGATACGGATCGTATGCAACAACTTTACAGCCAAAACCAAGCAAGATTTTGATAGTGGCGATACCAATTTTCCCGGTACCAATGACGCCAACAGTTTTACCATGCATGTTAAAACCCACTAAGCCGGATAATGCAAAGTTTGCATCACGGGTACGTTGATAGGCCTTATGAATTTTTCGATTCAAGGTCAGCATGATCGCAATAGTATGCTCTGCAACGGATTCAGGTGAATAAGCAGGGACATTGACGACAGTAATGCCTAAACGTTTAGCGGCATCTAAATCAACGTTATTAAAGCCTGCACAACGCATTGCGATAATTTTAGTGCCGCCTTTTGCAAGCTCGACTAATACTTCTTCACACAGAGAGTCATTAACAAATGCACACACAACTTCAAAGCCATCCGCCAACTTGACATTTTGCATGCAAAGTCGATAGTCAAAATATTCAATTGAGGCTCCAAAGTCTTTGTTCATTGCATCAAAATGTTGAATGTCATAATTTTTTGCGCTGAAGAATCCGATTTTCATTTAATGTCCTTAATCAACAAAGCTTATTTACTAGCCTTGATACTTCAAATAACGAACCGCAATGCTGTCTGTCTAAAATACGTTAATTTCCAGTTAAGCTGCGATTTCTAATGCCACTAGCATATCAATAATTTATATTTTGCTATAGATCGCTATTCATTCAAGATGAATTTGCTAAGCTGACACATTATTAACATTTCAATTATGTGTAATTCATGTCTAAAAAGCAGCATCAAGAAGTATCTGAGTTTCAATTCTGGTTACAAAGATTAGGAAAAACCAGTCTGCGCGCATTGCATATAGTCGGCATAGTTGGTGCTGGCGGAGGCTTATTACTTGGAATAGAGCAAAGCTTATGGATCAATTATTGGATCCTAGCCATGACCAGCGGCGTAGCTTTATTTGCGTGGGAAGTAATAAGAGACTGGCGTTGGTTAATTCAACTTAAAGGTGTATTGACCATACTTAAGGTGCTATTGCTGGGCTTATTTATCCCTATGGCCGATTGGAAGCCAGAGATTACAATTTTTATTGTGTTGTTATCGGTAGTCGTGTCGCATGGTCCAGCCGGATTACGCCATTATTCTATAGTCCATAGAAAAGTAATACATGGCAAAAAGGAAATTAAAGGTTAATCTAGTATTATCTTTTGTTATTTTTAAGGTAATAGGATGTTTCCTTATCCAGAGCAATACCGATTAGCTGCTCCACCATTAACGACCAGTTTTATGGTTTTTTGGGCACTGTTTAGCCATAGTATTTTTGCTGATGCCAGCCCGTTTGCGCTATACCCATTACTGTCACTATTTCCGTTAGTGCTTATTGGCCATGTGTATCTGATTTGGAATGCACAAGGTATGTCACGCCTTGACCAAGGCTTTTATGCCTTAGTGCATGTGCCCTTAGCCTTTGTTGTTTGGACCTTTACCATTATGCACGTTAACGGCACAGCATTTTCTTAATCTTAAAATACATTTCAGGCTCTGTGTCTTTTACGGTTGTAACTTTAAAGCTAAGCGGCTCTAAAATTTGGTTAATTTGAACCTTAGTGACTTAAACCTTAGGACTTAAACCTCAGTAAATTTGAATCTTGGTGACATGCCTTGTGTGATTAAGAACATCTAACATGAATAGCTAATAGCTCAGTGTAAGCACGACAGGAGATAGTTTGCTTGCACTTAAGTAACCTGAAAGGTATCTTTGCCGCGCAATTACGTAAAAGGCAGACCATGGCAGATTTTATCTATACTCCTCCAACCGATCCTTGGCTTGATATTATTCATGAAGATAAAGATATTATTGTTCTGAATAAGCCATCAGGCCTATTGTCGATCCCTGGTCGTGAAGCACAATACCATGACAGCATTTATAGCCGTGTACTAGAGAAATACCCTAATGCTCAAATCGTACATAGATTGGATATGGCCACATCTGGCGTTATTGTGGTCGCTTTACGTCGTAATGCAGAGCGAGAATTAAAGCGCCAATTTAGAGATCGCGAAACAGCTAAGACTTACTACGCTAGAGTGGCAGGCCATGTCAGCCCGTCAATTAAACAAGTTGATTACCCACTGATTTGCGATTGGCCTAATCGCCCAAAACAAAAAGTGGACCATAAGCTTGGCAAGCCTTCTTTAACTCACGTAGAAGTGGTCAGTTACGCCAAGCAATCGACTCTAGTAAAACTAACCCCTATCACAGGTCGCTCACATCAACTGCGGATCCATATGATGGCCATAGGTCATGTCATTTTAGGTGATGGTTTTTATGCAGATCCGTTAGCTAAACGTTTATCAGAACGGTTATTACTTCATGCAGCTGAGCTCACAATACATCATCCATACAGCCAGAAAAAAATGACTTTTAATTCTGAAGTACCATTTATTGAGCCTATTGGCGTGCAATAAAACAGGTTCTACTCCTATGCAAACCCAACTCGAATGCGTAAAACTTAGAATACTTTAAGTTAGGGAATATTTTAACTTAGAGAATATTTTAAGTTAGATAAAAATTGTTCATGAGAACTTTTTGATAGCCATTCTTCATCATTCATCGTAAATTAATGCCTAATTATAATTTAATTAGGCATTTTACTATGGAAACTCCATTTCAAAGAGATCAACTAGACAATCAAATTCTTGAAGCATTAATGGAAGAAGCAAGAACGCCCTTTGCTGAATTAGCAAAACGTTTCGCGGTAAGTGCCGGTACTATTCATGTTCGTGTCGAAAAAATGAAGCAAGCAGGCATTATCACCGGTGCTCGCATTACAGTCGATCCTAAAGCTTTAGGCTATGACGTTTGCTGTTTCATTGGCATTAACTTAAAAAGTGCAGGAGATTATCCTGCAGCCATATCAAAGTTAAATGCCTTAGAGGAAGTTGTTGAGGCATATTATACAACAGGAAATTACAGCGTTTTTGTAAAGGTAATGTGCCAGTCTATCGATGGATTACAGCATGTTTTGATCAATCGCATTCAATCAATTGATGAAATTCAATCAACAGAAACCTTAATAAGCCTTCAAAACCCGATTGTTAGAGGGGTTAAGCCTTAGTACATTATGATATCCCTTATAACGTTCGTAAAAACCTTATACTCCCTAAGGGGTAGTATTAATTTACAATAGATTTAATAATTTGTAACAACTTTGATTACCTTTGTTAATTATTTGTGTTAAAAAGTCATTGAGTGCATCAAAGAATGCACCAAACGCATTAATGCAAAAAATATAATAAACAGCATTACCACCGACCTAGTCTCTACCCTACAAATGCTTGGACGTGGTAAATGCTTTAACCAAGGAAGAAGTTGTGAAGACTAAATTATCTTTAGCTATATCAGCAGCGTTACTCTCTAGCGCTAGCTTTGCAAACACCGAAATGACAGGCAGTAAGTACGACTTAGAAATACTGTCTATAGACCAACATAAGAAACCAGCGGTAAAACTGAACAGTATTACAACACCACAGCGATTTATCGTTGAGCTATCATCTCCAGCTGTTGCGGCGTATCAAGGTGGTACAGCCAACTTAGCAGCAACTGCCGTTTCATCTAAAAATACTAAATTAAACGTACAATCATCAGCTGTACAAAATTATGCTTCTTACCTTGCTACAGAGCAAAAAGCATTCTCGAATGCACTAAACAGTGTGTCAGCAAATAGCAAAGTCGAACGCCAATTTAAAACTTTATTTAACGGTGTCACCGTTGCAGGCCAGAACTTAACTGTTGAGCAGTTAATGGCAATTCCAGGCGTTAAATCTGTTTACCCTGAAACCATGTACAACATCAGTATGGATGCATCGCTTGAAGTGATTAACACTGATGCAATGTGGGAAACGGTCAGTGGAATGGAAAATGCGGGTAAAGGTATCCGTGTTGCTATTATTGATGGTGGTATTCGTCCAGAAAACCCAATGTTTGCCGATGAAGGCTTTGAAGCCCCAATGGGCGCCATGCCAACTGATGATTACTGTTCAACGACTGACGAAGCATTCTGTAATAATAAACTGATTGTTGCCCGCTGGTCACAGCCAACTTTTGAAGTGTGTGCTGATGAATATATGAGCCCATTAGGCTTTGGTGGTCATGGTACTCACGTTGCCGGCACAGCTGTAGGTAACCTCGTATCAACTCAATTTAATGACATCGATGTAGAATTATCAGGTGTAGCACCTGCTGCATACTTAATGTCATATAAAGCTTTATATTCAACTGCTGATTGTACTGGTGGTAGCGGCTCTAACATCATGTTAATGGAAGCATTAGAACATGCAGTTAATGATGGCGCAGATGTTATCAACAACTCATGGGGCGGCGGCGCAGGTGCAGATCCTGCAAGTAGCCCTTACAAAACTATGTTTGAAGCAGCTGAAGCTGCTGGTGTTATTGTCGTATCAGCTGCTGGTAACGATGGCAATGGTGCAAGCACTATTGGTTGTCCAGCCTGTATCGAATCAGGCATTGCTGTGGCTAACAGCACAACAGGCCGTTACTTTGCTAACAGCTTTAATGCTGGCGGAGAAGATCTATTAGCGATTCCAGGTTCTGATACTGTTATTGAGATGGATGTCACGGCCCCTGTTATTGCAGCTATAAATGTTGATGAAATGAACTTTGAAGGCTGTGAAGCTTTCCCTGTTGATAGCTTTAAAGGCAGCATTGCCCTTATTTCACGCGGTTTGTGTGCTTTCTCAACCAAAGCAGAAAATGCGATGAATGCAGGCGCTGAAGCATTAGTTGTTTACAACAGTAACCCTGGCGCGCCAATCACTATGTCTATGCCTGGTGTGACTTTCCCATCTGTGATGATCTCTAACGATGATGGTGCTGCAATTATTGATGCAATGGGAGAAACAGCACCTACTGGTACAGTAGGCTCTGAAATTAAGCGCATCATGGTGCCAGCATTAGCTGATACTATTAATAGCTCTAGCTCTCGCGGTCCAAACGGTAATCAGAATATGCTGAAACCTGACTTGGCTGCACCAGGAACCAATATCTTGTCAGCGTACTCTCCAGATGATGGCGGCGAAGATTTCAACATGATTTCTGGTACCAGTATGGCAAGTCCACACGTTGCTGGTGCTGCAGCAATGATGCGTCAATTACATCCCGATTGGTCTGCAAATGACATCAAAACGGCTCTTACCTCGACTTCAACAGTTGATGGGATCTTAGATGATGATGCCACGACTGCAGCAACACCTTTTGCTATGGGTGCCGGTCGTATGGATTTAGATGCAGCAGCTAAAGCAGTGCTAACCTTCGATAAGCCTTCAATTGCAGCTGACTCATGTGTTGGTCCATGTACTTTCACTCGAACTGTTTATAACAAAAGTGAGGAAGATACTTCATGGTCATTAGCAGCAAGTTCTGACTCTGCAGGTATTATGGTTTCTCCTTCAACATTGGATATTCCAGCTGGTGGCTCAGCAACCTTTATGGTCACAGTCGATTCTACTTTTGCTGAATACGGCGAATGGATTTTCGGTAATGTCATGCTATCAAGTGCATCAGGCATGCAAGATGCGCATTTGCCGCTTGCTGTTCTTGCACAAGAATCTAGCGATGCTTCACTTATTTCTATTTCATCAGATGATAGTGATTTAACCACAGCTGATGATATGGAAATCTCTGCAGTATTAAACAACACCATGTTCGAAAATACGGTCACCTTCACAGCTAAGGTGCCTGAAGGAACCATGCTAACTTCAGAAGATGATGTGTCTGTCACCTTAACCAATGCTTCTCAAAATGGCTTTAGCGTCAATGAAGACACGGGTGTTATCACTTGGGTTGGTAGTCTTGAGCAATCTGAAATGTCTATTGGTGCTTCAACAGGCACTTACCCAAGTATTTTCGCACTAGATTTAGCTTATGTACCTCCTTGCGACGAAGGTTGTGATGAAAAGTCTTTCAGTTTTAATACACCTGCGTTCAAGTATAACGGTGTAACTTACAGCTCTATCACTATTTCTGACAACGGGATTGTACTAGTTGGCGGCGGTAATACTAGTGGCACATGGAACAACAAAGAGTTACCTGATAGCACAAACCCAAATAACATATTAGCGCCTTTCTGGTCAGATTATGATTTAAGTGATGGAACAGCAGGAGATACTGGAGGAGGTCAATTAGGCTTACAGTTTGTTTCAAGTGGAGATGATACCTTTATTGTTGTCGAGTGGGATAAAGCTCAACTTTGGAACGACACATCTGGAGATGCATACTCATTCAGTGTATGGATCAAAGCTGGCGACACTCAAGATGTATCATTTAATTATCTAGATATTCCTAACCTACCTTCGAATGTTTCAGTTGGTGCTGAGAATATCGGTGGCACTATTGGTACAACATACCATTACAATGGTGCAGGTTCTACAGTGACTACAGGTGATTACCTACAAGTTGTCTCTGCTGCTGCTGGCCAAGTTCAAATTGACTACAAAGCAACTGGTAGTGATTTTGACTTAGGTTATATGGACACTCCAACCACTGAAGAAGAGTCAGCTACAACCTTCAATGTACTAGAAAATGACACTATGCCAGATCAGAAAGTAGCTCGTGCTCAGGTTACTGGTGATGGCATGACTGCAAATGCTCAACGTATTATTAATACATCTGCATCTGGTGTGCTTGGAATGGCAATGATCATCGATGAGCCATCAAACGGTACAGTAACATTAACAGAGTCTGGTGAAGCGACTTATACACCTAACACTGATTTCTTTGGCATGGACAGCTTTACTTATTCTTCAACGGATGATGCTGGAACTGTGAGCACACCAACTGAAGTTAAAGTGACAGTAACCAATGTTAATGATGCACCTACAGTTTCGGCTAGCGGTATGAATAGTACTGAAGGTTTTGTCGTCACAGCTACAGCCAATGGCGCAGATGTAGATGGTGATTCATTAACTTATAATTGGGTTCAAACGAGTGGACAAGCAGTTAACTTCTCAAATGGGAATGCTTCAATAAGCTTTACCGCTCCAGCTGGTGATGATGTTTACATGTTTGATGTTACTGCTTCAGATGGCGAACTTGAAAGTGAAACAGCAACTGCAACAATTACAGTTAATGCTGTTGATGAAAAAGATGACAGCGGCTCTATGGGCTGGTTAACAACACTTCTTCTTCCTTTAGCGGCGTTCCGTCGTCGTAAGATGAAGTCTTAATCATTAGCTAAAACTTAATGTAAAAGCCCAGCGATTGCTGGGCTTTTTTATACCTGAACCATCAAAGATTATTCAGACAATTTCTCAACTCATAACATCACTTAATGATTAATCACTATGGTCGAGATGAAGTAACCTAGCACTGTCGCCGTTGTTACCCCAATAAACCCTGGAATAATGAAGCTATGGTTTAATACATATTTACCAATATTTGTCGTACCCGATCTATCAAAGCTTATCGCGGCTAAATCACTTGGATAAAACGGGAAGAAGAAGTAGGCATAACAAGCAGGTATAACACCAATAAGCACTGGTGCAGGGATACCTAAAGCAAACCCTAACGGGAACATAATCGTCAATACTGCAGCTTGGCTCTTTAAGAATACAGATGCCATAAACATCGCAATTGCAAATGACCAAGGATAAGCGCTAACTAAATCACTTAACGAACTAACAAGGTAACTCTTATGGTGGCCAATGATAGTGTCACTTAGCCATGCAATACCAAAAATAATCACCACAGCAGTCATGCCCGCAGTAAACACATTACTATTAACAATTTTTTGCGGCGACACTTTCGTCGCTAATAAGATGATCGCACCAACAGATAGCATCATAAACTGAATTGCCACAGACATGCTCACACCTTCAGGCAWCG
>NZ_VKHR01000118.1 GCF_009663145.1 Shewanella sp. TC10 | reverse complement strand
GCATTATTGTTGGCAGCAGCATCAACAATAATGCTGTGTGGATGTTCGCCCGTGATGTTAATAACATGACCAACTACTATAGCCAGTTTGCACCTGAGCTTGCCAAGACCCAATATGCCAAAGAAATGTGGGCGCTTTTTGAAGCTGGCGAGCTAACACCAGACACCGAGCTCACTGGCGAATTTGCAGAAAGTGAACATATCGCTGATGTGGATTCTGTACTTGAAGAAATCAATGCCGCACGAGAAGAAGAACAAGAAAGATTACAGCGCATCGTTGATGCCAATGAAGAGCTGTAATATTGAATTAATATGGTTTTTGGCATCATATTAACTCACTTTTAGTTGCATAAAAGTGAGAGCGGCTTTCATTTGTTAGACTAAAAGCTGCTTTCTCTTTTCAACCAACAAACTCCTTTCGACTATCAAGAATCAGTCAACTATCAAGAATCAGTCGACTATCAAGAACCTGTCAACGTTCAAGCTCCTGCAATTAGTTATAAACTTATGTTTGTCATTGATATGGCTGTCTTTAGCGCTTCTTGAAAACATTAGTGATGCTTTCCTAACACACCATTTTCAAATATCTAGCCCTGCCAGGATGTTAATTTCAAGTTAGTGATATTGAACATTTTATTTATCATTTTAACTATAAAATCTTCGAGCTTATTCACAATCTAGTGTTAGACAACGAACTCTAGCCCTAAGTTAGTGCTCTCATAAATACTTACTATTTATAAAAGTTATCTCATGAGTACTATCGAATCCATTACCTTGATGCTGGCCCTCACCTACAGCATCTGTTTACTTTATTGGAGCAAGCAAAAATGGGGCGCAGCAGTAAGTGCAGGCTTACTTGGGACTGCATTAATAATGACCCTCCATTGGCCGTTATTTGTCGGGTTAGCAATATCTTTAGTGGTATTACCCTTATTCAATAAATATCAGCCAGCGCTTGCCCAAGGCGGTGTCGTTGACGGTCAACGCGTTAAAGGCAATAAAGCCAATCAATTAAAAGAAATGATCAGGCATGCCCTCGCCCTGTCGATGATGCTTGTTGGGATTCAATTTGCCATCAATGCCGCCATGTTAAAGGCTGAAATAACTCCTTGGTTAGTACGCCCTGATATTGGTGATGCGTTTTTGCCAATTGCAGGCGGTATTGAGCTTAAAGCCATTTTAGGTTTAGGGCTGTGGGATCAAAATCACCCAGCTGCAGCCGTGATGCTGGTTGTTGTGCTATTAACAGGTCTGCTATGTAAGCGTGCTTTTTGTGGTTGGGCTTGTCCGCTTGGGTTAGCGGGCGATTACTTATACAGCTTAAGAAAGCGCTTTATCAAACAGGAGTTTGCCCCACCAGCCTGGTTAGACTCGATACTACGCATGTTGAAATACTTGCTCATGGCAGCGCTGATTTTATTAGTGTTCACAATGCCGCTTGCCAGTATCCCTCATTATCTCAATGGCTATTATCACAAGGTTGCCGATCTAAAAATGGCGATGTTTTTCTTAAGTCCAACAGCCATTAGTTTAATCTGTTTTAGTATCATTCTTGGATTAGCGGCATGGAAACGACAAGGATTTTGCCGTTACATTTGCCCTTATGGTGCCTTGCTTGGACTGGTAAGCTTTTTAAGCCCATTTAAAATACGCCGCACAACTGAGCAATGTCTTATTGAAGGTAAAGGCATGAAATGCGACAAGTGCACTCGCGCTTGCCCAGCCAACATTATTGTTCACACCCAAACCACGATTCGCAGTGATGAATGCCAAGCATGTATGAACTGTATTTCTGCTTGTCCGAAAAAAGAGGCGCTACATTTTAGTACTCGCAGGGGAATGGTAATGTCATATAGAGGCTTAGCAGTCCTAGTCTTAATGCTGTTATTTATGCTCCCACTTTGGGCGTATGTCGGCGGATTTTGGCATAGTGAAACGCCGACAGAAATTCGCATGATGCTCATTCAACACCTAAACAGTATCGGTCACTAATATTGATGATTAGCCGACACAGCTAATTTACAACCATAAAAAATGCCGCGCCCCCTGAGGGTAGCGGCATTTCAATATCAGCGGAAAAATCTAAATTGCTGTGCTTATTTACCTGCGAATGCAGCTGCTTCAGCTTGGCTAGCTAAGTACTCGTCAAAAGTACCGTGGAAGCTCACCAGTTGTTGGTCTTTCACATCAATAATGTGGGTTGCCAAAGACGACACAAACTCACGGTCGTGGCTGACAAAAATCAAAGTACCTTCAAACAATTTAAGCGCGTTATTTAACGCTTCAATGGCTTCCATATCCATGTGGTTAGTCGGTTCATCCATGACTAACACGTTAACG
>NZ_VKHR01000060.1 GCF_009663145.1 Shewanella sp. TC10 | reverse complement strand
ATCGCTTGTTCGATGTCGCAAGCAAGTTTTGTTGAACAACTGCCTAAAATGTTAGTTAACTATTTAAAGCCATGCTTCAGTGAGCTATAGCTTTTGAAGATCATAGACTTTGAAAATCATAGTTATTGAAGGTTGTAGCTGTAAGTGAAACATACCAATACAGCTTGTTTAACAAAGAAGGAACCGCTTGAGGTTAATCACAATTTTCGCAGAACCTAGGTCACATGATGACATTTTGATTATGTGGTGCCATTAACCCTATGCATGCTGACGTAAATTTCGTATAATCCGCGCGAATTTAAAACCCAATATCAAGAAGGAAGCTTTTCATGGCTATCGAACGTACTTTTTCTATCATTAAGCCTGATGCTGTTGCAAAAAACCACATTGGCGCTATCTACAACCGTTTTGAAACTGCTGGCCTGAAAATCATTGCTTCTAAAATGGTTCACTTAAGCAAAGAACAAGCTGAAGGCTTCTATGCTGAGCACAGCGAACGTCCTTTCTTCGGTGCTTTAGTTGCATTCATGACTTCAGGTCCTATCATGGTTCAAACACTTGAAGGCGAAAACGCTGTTCTAGCTCACCGTGAAATCTTAGGCGCTACTAACCCAGCTGAAGCAGCTGAAGGTACTATCCGTGCTGATTTCGCAGAAAGCATTGATGAGAACGCTGCTCACGGTTCTGATTCTGTAGCATCTGCTGAGCGTGAAGTTGCTTACTTCTTCAGCGCTGAAGAGTTATGTGCACGTACTCGTTAATTCTTAATTGAATTACGTTAAAAGGAGCCTTATGGCTCCTTTTTTATGCCTAAAAATTACTGATAACTTCTTGAGCCTCTATGCCAGCCTTGTTACGAACTTATAGGCGTTTTATAGATTGTTTTTCTTTTCACCCCAATCGAAACCGAGACTTTCTAATTGGCTTATATGTGAATAAGTATTCCTTTTCTAGCAGCTAAAAATTCAATTGTTGCAAATTTCTTCTAATCAGCTTGAGTAATTACTCTTTTAAAATCTGGCTGAATGTCGCTTATTTGTTAAATAATAAGCAAGTTAAACTTCCAATTAATAATTTTATTGTGATTTTAAAATTATTTTTAAATTAAAAAATGTTACTTAAGTTAACTTTGTGTTAATTTCTGATGCTTTTTAGATCTGTAAGTTAACCTGAATTTTAATTAATTTAACTTTATTGATTGATATTTGATCTGATTTAATATTTCTATTTACTTTTAATTAACAAAAATCCTTATTGTATTTAACTATTAAACCTTGATATTTTGTAAGATGCTGTTTTATATTGATTTAACAATGTTTTAACACGTGTTAAGTTTGGCGGTGTATCAATGGTTGGGTGGTTGGTTATTAATTTGTAATGGATGTTGACTATTGTGATTTAATTTAACAATATTGCTCTCGGTTGATTAAATAATTAACCTAAAAATAAAAAATATAACGTCGTGACTTTATTTTGATTATGACGAAGGGAGTTTATAATGAGTTCATTATCTTTGACAGCTAAGGCAATCCGCCGTGGCTTTTTGACAATAGCAGCAACAACTGTCGCAACAGGTTCAGTATTTTCAGGAAGTGTTATCGCTGAAGAAGCGCAAGCTGAAAAAGTAGAAAGAATTGCGGTAACTGGTTCACGTATTAAACGTACCGATATGGAAACTGCTAGCCCAGTTAGCGTAATTGATGCTTCGGCTATCATCGCTTCAGGCGCAACATCTATCGATGACGTACTACAGAAGATGACATCTTCTGGTGGCGCTATGACTAACGCTGCTGTGAACAACGGTTCTGGCGGTAACGCACGTGTTAACTTACGTGGCTTAGGTTCAAACCGTACTCTAGTTCTTGTTAACGGCCGTCGTATGATTGCATCAGGTACAGGTGCAGCATCTTCAGTCGATTTAAATACTATCCCAGTTTCTATGATCCAACGTGTTGAAGTACTTAAAGATGGCGCATCAGCTGTTTACGGTACTGACGCTATCGCAGGTGTTGTAAACGTAATCTTAAAGCGTGATTTTGACGGTTTTGAGATGAACGTTCAAACAGGTATGTCTGGTCAAGGTGATGCTGATGAAACTAGCCTAGATTTCACAGTTGGTAACACATTCGATAAAGGTAATGTTGTTATTAACGCTCAGTACACTAAGCGTGGTGATGCAAGTCAGGCAGACCGTGACTTCTCTGAATGTCCTATCGCTGAAGGTGATGATGGCCTATATTGTGCAGGTTCTTCATATTCTGAAGGTGGTCACATTTGGGGTGCAAACGGTGCTGATTTAAGTGGTCGTGGTGGTGAATACCATGAGTTCACAGATGCTGATCGCTACAACTATTCTGCTTCAAGCTTCCTATCTACTCCGATGGAGCGTTTGAATTTAAGCATGGCTGGTACTTACGAGCTATCTGATTCAATCATTTTCTTCTCTGAAGCAATGTACTCTAAGCGTTGGTCTGACCAACAAATGGCGCCACAACCAATCTGGAACAGTGAGTCTTGGGAATATCAACCAATTTCAGCTGGCGGTTGGATGACTGATGATCTATTACCATGGGTTGAAGATGGTGAACTTGTAGATTACGGTCGCCGTATGGTTGAGTCTGGTTCTCGTGACTTTTCACAGGTTGTTGACACAATACGTTTAGTCGTTGGTGTTGAAGGTGAGTTCGACAATGGTTGGACTTGGGATGCTTCTTACAACAAAGGTAAGAATGACTCAGTTGACACTCTAGCTAACTTACACAACATCGGTTCTATTAACGATGCTGTTCAAGCTGAAGAGTTTGACCCATTCCTCCAGTCATCTTGGATGGGTGATAGCATTGCTCCATTCGTATACACAGAAGTTAACGCTGGTGGTAGTGAGTTGGATATCGCTGCACTAACACTTTCTGGTGACATCGTTGATTTACCAGCTGGTACTTTAGCTTTTGCTGCTGGTGCAGAATACCGTAAAGAATCAGCTTACTTCACTCCAGATTCATTAACTGCACAAGGTCTTGCAAATGACCCACGTGTTGAAGCAACATCTGGCTCATTTGATGTTAGCGAGTTTTATGCTGAATTAGCTATTCCTTTATTAAGTGACTTACCACTAGCACAACAAGTGGATATGAGCGCTGCAGTTCGTTATTTCGATTACAGCACATTTGGTGACGACAGTACTTGGAAACTTGGTTTAACTTGGCGTTTATTTGATGACTTAATGGTTCGCGGTGTTCAATCTACAGCTTTCCGTGCTCCAACTGTAGATGAGTTGTACGGTGGTGCATCTCCATCATTCGACCAAATTGTTCACCCTGCAACAGACCAAACTCAAGCAGAAGTAACAGTAGGTGGTAACCCACTTCTAACACCTGAAGAAGCTGATATCACAACACTTGGTTTAGTGTATTCTCCAAGCTTTGTTGACGGTTTATCATTAACAGTCGATTACTACGATATCGGTATTACAAACACAATTTCTTCAGTTGATTCTAACTACATTGCTAATCAGTGTTTAGATGAAAACGGTAACAAGATCAATGAAGGTACTGCACTATGTCAGGCTTCTAACATTGAAATCGATGGTACTGGTCGTATTAGTTTTGATAATGGTCTACAAAACATTGGTGAAACGAATACTTCTGGTTTCGACATTAACGTAGCTTATACCTTCGAAGGTTTAGGTTTAGATTGGAAAGCGGGTCTTGACACTTCTATCTTAGATACATATGAAGAATTCGACCAAGACGGCAATGCAATTGATTACAAAGGCTACATCACTGGTGGTGTTGGTGCATACGCTGAGTTAAAAACTAACTTTAACTTAACTGCATCAGGTGACGATTGGTCTGCTACATATGAAGCGCGTTACATCGACGGTATGGATTCATTTGCATGTAAAGATGATCCAAGTGACTGTTACGCACCTTCTGTTGACTCAATTGTTTACCATGATATATCAGCATCTTACGATATCAACGAAACAGTTAGATTGTCTGGTGGTGTGAACAACGTATTAGATGAAGAGCCTCCATACTACACAGGTAACAACGATTCAAATACCGATCCGTACACTTATGATGTACTAGGTCGCTACTTCTTCGTTCGTGCAAGTGTGAAGTTCTAAGAAAACATAATATTCAAATAAGTAAGTTAGTAAAATCCCAGTCGATATGTCGGCTGGGATTTTTTGTTTTTGTATTAAGATAATTAGTTAACTTTTTATAAATATTACTGTCAGTATTATTGTAAATCTCTAGCGTTTTTCTGGATAATTTTTACATTTGTTTCAGCATGTTATTGCATTATTACACTTTTATTTCAGGTGTAATTTAATGTATCTCCCTTGTGGCTTTTGCCTTGTAATTTTTCACCCTTCCAATAACCTGCTGAAAAGTAGGGTTTAATTTGTTTCCGGTGTGATCTGTCTCTCTTGTTTTGGTATCAATTTGTACCCTGTTGGTTAATTTTATGTGCTGGTTGTTGAATGATTTACGTCGTTTTAACAGTATCGAGTGGAGGTTATTAACCTCGGTTTAACTAAATAAAACAATAAAAAGTCAATATGTTAGAAAAGCTAACATCCAGGGAGATTTACATGAGTTCATTAACGTTAACAGCTAAGGCGATTCGTCGCAGTATTCTAGCTGCGACAGCAGCATCAGTTGCTTTTTCTGGAGTTGCATTTGCTGAAGATGCACCGGAGAAAGTGGAAAGAATTGAAGTAACAGGTTCACGTATCAAGCAAGTGGATATGGAAACATCTTCACCTGTGACTGTTCTAAGTGCCGCAGATATTGCGCTAACTGGTGAAAAAACAGTAGCTGATGTACTTAATAACTCATCAATTAACGCATTCGGTTCATGGCGTGGTACTTCAGGATACGGTTCTGGTGCCAGCGCTACGAGCTCTATCAATATGCGTGGTCTAGGCTCGCAAGCTACATTGGTTTTACTTGATGGAAGACGTATGCCTGGTACTAGCTCTAGTTCAGGTTCTACTGCTGATACTTCGCAAATACCAATTGCGATTGTAGAAAGAATTGAGATTTTACGTGATGGTGCATCTGCAGTTTATGGTTCAGATGCAGTTGCCGGTGTAATTAACATCATCACTAAAAAAGAATTTGAAGGTGTGCAATTAGATTACAGCGTTGAAATGCCTGATGTTGAAGGCGGAGATGCTACACGTTTCTCTATTGCTACAGGTTACAACACTGATAAAGGCAACATCACTTTCACATACGAATACTATGATACTAAAGCTGTAATGGATCGTGATATTTGGGATATGGATGATCCATCTTATGGTGATTACAGCTCGTTTAGTTCAGTACCTAATGGTTATTACAACACTGGTAGAGTAGATGAAAATGGTGATGACATTTATGACTTTTACTCAAACTCTGAAATGTGTGATGAAACTGAAAATGTCTTAAATGGTACTGATGGCAACAACAATGGCCGTTGTTATTATAGTTATGGTGAAGTAACGAAGTTATTTGGTGATATGACTCGTAATTCTTTCATGACTAACTTTAGCTATGATCTTACTGATGATATTCAATTCCGTGGTCGTGGTTCTGCATCATTAAGTGAAACAAACACACGTTATGCTGGAACACCAGTATCTACTAACTACCCAGTGATGTCTGCTGATAACGCCTATAACCCAACTGGCGCAGACATGACTGTTTACATGCGTTCTGTTCAAATCGGTGAGCGTGATACGTTAACTGAAACCAATAACTACGATATGTTAGGTGGTTTTGTTGGATTCGCAGATATCGGTAACGGTATCGATTGGGAAGTTAATGCTCAATATTCTGGCTCAACGACTAACTCATTTAACTACAACTTGATTAATGACAACATTATTCAAAGTGAAATTGATACGGGTAACTACGATATCTTTAACACTAGTGGTATGAGCTATGATGAGTGGGATCAATCTATGACTGCACTTTATAGTGCGGCTAACCATACTGGTGTTTATCAAGGTAAGTTCGATAGCACTCAAATTGATGGTCTTGCGTCTACAACCTTTATTGATAATGACAATTTCACATTAGCTATGGTAGTTGGTGCTGAATATGAAATGATCAACTTCAAACAAACATCTGACCCTGAGTCGGCTGCTGGTATTATCTCTGGCGGTTCAGGTGGTGATGATGTAGATGCAGAGCGTGACCGTACAGCAGCATACACTGAATTACAGATGGGTCTTCCTGCCAATGTTGATGTTTCTTTAGCGGTTCGCTATGAAAGATATGAGCAAGAAGGTTCATTAACTGGTGCGACAGGTGTTGTAACTAACTCATCAACTTTTGATGCTGTTGTTCCTAAGATTGGTGTTAGCTGGCGTCCAATTGATAGCTTACTTGTTCGTGCAAGTTACGGTGACTCTTTCCGTGCTCCGAATATGGGCGAAATGTTCTCATCTCAGTCTTTAAGTTTTGAAACAGCATACGATTCAGTTTGGTGTGAAGACAATAGTGGTTCTGATGAAAACTACTGTGCAACGGGTAACCAACATAAAACTTGGTTCGGTGGCAACCCAGACTTAGAAGCTGAAGAAGGAAACTCTCTTACTTTGGGTGCTGTTTGGAACGTTACAGACGCATGGAGTGTTGAGCTATCTTACTATGACATCACTTATGATAATAAGATCGAAGCAGTAAGTGCGACAGATGTTATTCGTGATGAAAAACTTAACGGTAGTTCAGACTTTGTGACTCGTGGAGCGGATGGAAAAATTGAATACATAGAAAGTGGTTACATCAATATGTCTTCAGTTGTGACTAGCGGTTTAGATTTTGCCACATCGTATAATTTAGAAACTGGTTTCGGTGACTTTAACTTCAAAGTCGATATGACACACGTATTAGAATTTGAAGAGCAAGCTGATTCAGAATCTATTCCAATCGATTATGCTGGTATTCAAGATTACCCACAATGGCGTGGTAACTTAGCTGCTGCTTGGTATTACAATGACTTTAACGCTGCTTGGACGACTGTTTACATTGGAAGCCAATCAGGCCAATACTGGCGTGACCTAGGTTACGACTATATTACTGATACTCCTGATTACTTTAAACATAATATCCAGTTTGGTTATACCCACGATTGGAACGGTACAATCACAGTAGGTATTAACAACGTATTTGACGAAGAAGCGCCAACTTGGTACGACTACTCAGGTTACCGTGACGTAAATACTGATTTATATGATGTTCTAGGTCGTACTTATTACCTAAGAATCAACCAAAAGTTCTAAAGCTTTTATAGTTTACAACTAAAAAACCTCCGCTAGTCGGAGGTTTTTTTATGCTCAATATTATCTTAAAAAAGAAATAAAAACAGTAATAAACAGTTTTTAGTTGAATTTTTGAGGTGAGATTTAGTGACTTAAACGAAGTTCTTGGCGGTGTTCTTGACGGTGTTTTGCATCACAATGGGCGCAACGCTGTTCTGTAGGATCTGCAGCTAATCTATCTGGTTCAATTTCGGACTCACAATCAGAACATAAACCATATAGACCAAGTTCAAGTTGGCAAAGCGCTGCATCTAATCGAGTGAGCTGACTAAATAGAGGACTGTCTGTTAGTTTTTGTTGGCTCATTAACTCAATTAGCTCAGCCAAGCTCATGTTAAAGTGAATTTGAGCTGCACTATTCACATTAACCTGCTGGTTAAGTTGATGCACTAACTCATATTTAAGTTGTGCTTCTTTTTGCATTAATGTTTGTTGTATCTCTTGAGTACTCACAAAGGGCCTAATTACTGAATCGCTTTACTGGATATTTAGTCTAACGCTAAACGACACTATTGTTATGATGGAGATCAAACCAAGGCTTCATTTTAGCTAATGAACATTAAGCTTTATTTAAAAATAAAACCGAAATTTGACCCAGCGCAAATAACTAACGTAATTTCTAACGCAAATAAATAGCGCAAATAATTAACACAAAAACTAACACAAACAACTATCGATTATGTTGCTCATAAGCTTTTTCTAAAATAGCCACGATGTCATCTGTGGTTTTCATGACTCTTAACTCTCTAAACAGGACATCTGCTTCAGGGTATTGTTTATTGAGATAAGTGAACCACTGCTTCACTCGGGCAGGGTAATAATCCGACTTTTTGCCATTAAGTTGTTTTTGAGTGTAACTTAACAATAAGCTCAAGGTTTGCGACCATGTATAAGCTGGTGTGCCATCTTTAATAGTTGCTGCTAAGTTGGGTAAGGAAATTGCGCCGCGTCCTAACATGATACTGTCACAGCCTGTCACTTCAATGCAGCGTTTAGCGTCATCTGCATTCCAAATTTCACCATTGGCAATGACGGGGATAGGTAAGCGTTCACGTACCTCAGTTATATATTCCCAATAAGCTGGAGGTTTGTAACCGTCGACTTTACTCCGCGCATGAATAGCGAGCTCAGTGGCGCCGGCTTCATATACAGCTAAAGCATTTTCCATGAATAACGATTTATCTTCAAAACCTAAGCGAATTTTTGCAGTGACTGGTTGCTCAGCAGGTACAGCATCGCGCATGGCTTTAACAATGTCATGAATAGTATCTGGATATTGCAATAACACTGCGCCACCATTACTGCGGTTGACCATTTTTGCAGGGCAGCCAAAATTGGCATCGACGCCTTGAGAACCCAACTCAACGGCACGCTGCGCGTTTTCTGCCATGACACTTGGGTGTTGTCCCAATAGTTGGATACGGACTGGAGTACCAGACGCGGTAAAACCACCATTGCGTAATTCAGGACACAGTTTGTAGTACACCTTTTCGGGAAGCAGTTGACTAATAACTCGCACAAACTCGGTAACCACCAAGTCATATGGGTTAATTTCAGACAATATTTCTCGCATCAAATCATCAATGACGCCTTCCATTGGAGCTAAAACTACGCGCACGGCTGAACCTATTGTAAATAAAAGGAGCGCCATTCTAGCGACTTTAGCTTTTTATACAAATTCATTTCTAAACAGTGGAAAAGGTACAAGTAATTGGGAAAAGTAATATTAATCTTAAATATCAGGTTGATACATCATAGATTTACACTATGATTACAAATAACCTTGGCTCTCTAGCAAGAACTTTTGAAAATAATTATGATTTAGATCAATTTTTGTGAAATAAAAGTAAACCGTTGTAGGTCTATTAAATTGTAAGCCAGCACTGTTAGTTGTTGGTCACCATTATAAAGTTTGAATATAAGGAAGATTATTATGAACTCAGTAAAACAAACTACAGTAGCAATGGCTTTAGGCGCAGTGGTATTAACTGCAGGTGTTTCAACTTCAGTTGAAGCTAACCCATTTGGTTTTGAGCAAATGAATGCCGGTTACCAACTTGATGGTGGCGAAAGCAAATCTAAAGAAGGTAAGTGCGGCGAAGGTAAATGTGGTGAAGGTAAGTGTGGCGGCGATATGAAAAAAGCCACAGAAGGAAAATGTGGTGAAGGCAAGTGTGGTGGCGATATGAAAAAAGCCACAGAAGGAAAATGTGGTGAAGGTAAGTGTGGCGGCGACATGAAGAAAGCCAAAGAAGGCAAATGTGGCGAAGGCAAGTGTGGTGGCGACATGAAAAAAGCTGCCGAAGGTAAAGCTAAAGAAGGTAAGTGTGGCGAAGGCAAATGTGGCGGTAGCAAGTAATCTATTTTTATAGCTTACTGACAATTTGCTAGCAACCTTTAAAGCTTATTGATATACAAGGTAATAGCTAACATTATGTCGTCAACTAAGGCCTGTTATGCAGGCCTTTTTAATTGATAAAAAGTAACAAACGGAGTGTTGTAATGGCAAAGCAAGCAACAGTGGGACTGGGTTTACGCCGAGAGATGCTTGATGAGTTTTGTCAGCAGGTGCCTGACGAAATTAACTTCTTTGAAGTGGCACCTGAAAACTGGATGACCTTAGGTGGAAAGTTTGGCAAGCAGTTTAGACAATTAACTGAGCAGCACGAGTTTTTTTGTCATGGCTTGTCTTTATCTATTGGTAGTCCAGAGCCTCTTGATACCGAGTTTGTAAAAAACATTAAAGCCTTTCTCGATCTACATCAAATTGAAATTTATTCAGAGCATTTAAGCTACTGCTCAGGCACTGGCCACATGTATGATTTAATGCCTATCCCATTCACTCAAGAAGCAGTGAACTATGTTGCTAAGCGGATTAAACAAGTCGAGGATATTCTAGAAAGACCATTTATTCTTGAAAATGTCTCATTTTATGCGGCGCCAGGGGCGCAAATGAATGAACAAGAGTTTGTTAATGCGGTGCTTACTGAGGCTGACTGTAAATTACTGCTCGATGTCAATAACATCTATGTGAACTCAATTAATCACCAATATGACGCTGCAAAATTTTTAGCGTCAATGCCAACAGAGCGTATAGAGTATATGCACATTGCTGGGCATTACGAAGAAACACCAGAATTAATGGTAGATACCCACGGCGCTGATGTGATTGACCCTGTCTGGGCACTACTACAACAAAGCTATCAACAACACGGTATATTTCCTACACTGTTAGAGCGCGACTTCAATATCCCAGAAACGCCAGAGCTGTTGTTAGAAATCAATCAGATACATCAATATCAACAGCAAGCGTTAGCTTCGTTAAAGACAAGGAGTGCTTAATGACTTTTATTGACACTCAACAGTCGTTTATGGATTACATTCGCGATCCTAATCAGCCTTTACCAGATGGCATGACCTTAGAGCGAATGACGGTATATCGAGAGCTATTTTTCAATAATATCAATGGCTTTGTATCGGGCGCTTTTCCTGTTTTAAAATCCTTATACACTGAAGATGCTTGGCTTAAGTTAATTCAACAATTTTTTGTCAGTTTCGATTGCAAAACGCCAATCTTCATCGAGATCTCCCAAGAATTCATTGCATTTTTACAAACCAGTTATCAGCTACTGGATTACGATCCGCCATTTATGGTCGAGCTAGCGCACTACGAGTGGCTTGAATTATATATAGCGACTGTTTTTGATAATGAAAACGAGTTGGTTATTTCAAGTGACATGATCACCGAATTGCCATTATCGATGTCGGTTAAAGCCACTGTGACGCAATATCATTATGAGGTTCAACATATTAGTGTTGATTATCAGCCTACAGAACCTAGTGAGCAGCCACACAGTTTTTGCGTTTATCGAGACAACGCGGATGAAGTGGTGTTTTTACAACTGAATCCATTAACAGCGCAAGTGTTGGCGTTTATTACCCAAGCTGAAACTTGCTACTTGAGTGATATCATCACTTGGCTACAAAGTAGTTACCCTCAAATGAGCGCTGAGGCTTTATCAAATGGCTGCTTGCAAATGCTGCAGCAGTTAGCTGAAAAAGGCATTATTTGCACTTTAAACCAAGCAGATACAACAGAATAAATGGCACAGTTATTTTAGGGTTTTTATTGGCGACCTTTTTACTTACAATAGCGCGAATTTTGTGATCTAGTTCACGCTGCCAGAAGGTGGTTAACATTACTCTTAGGAATCAAATAACATGAGTCAGCCGTTTAAAGACCCATTTAACATTTTGTATTTTATTGGTTTTATCCTTGTTTTGCTTTTACCTACATTACCAGCTTCTATTTCAGCATTGAGACTTGCAGGCTTAATTTAACTGTTCATCTCAGTTATTATACCGACCTATTTTTAATAGCATCGGTTCCCCAAAAACCATTCTATTGAATGGTTTTTTTGATTTTGCTTGGAGTGTTATGTCGTTAAAACGCGGCTTTTTCGTTATTGTTGGTTTAACCAGTGTCACGCTAGGTACTATTGGTATTGTCGTGCCGTTGCTGCCAACCGTGCCTTTTATTTTACTTGCAGCTTATTGCTTTGCCCGTTCAAGTGACAGGCTTCATCATTGGCTAATGACACACCCATGGTTTTCCCAAGGGTTAAATGATTGGCAAAACAAGCGATCAATTAACAAGAAGTTAAAACGTAAAGCCATGATAATGACCACACTGAGCTTTGTGGTGAGTATCGCTATCGTGCCGTTATTATGGGTACAGATAATGTTAGTTTGTATGTTATGTGTACTATTACTTTTTATGTGGCAGATCCCAGAGTTAGATTAAAAGTTGCTGGTATTTTGCTCGTTAGTTGCAACTGTCATCAAACATGCTTACTATCTGCCAAATCGAGTGATATGCCAGATACTATTTTTACAATTTCAGTTTAATCTGAATTGCCATAGTGGCTATTAATCCATTCCTTTTTAAATAGACAAATCAATATGACTATGAATCCAGCAAGTTTAGCGTTAATCAAAGACAGCATTAAAGCCATTCCTGATTATCCAATTCCAGGCATCATGTTCCGCGATGTCACCAGCTTATTAGAAGACGCAGAAGCATATAAAGCGACTATCGCTTTATTTGTTGACCACTATAAGTCGCTTGGATTCACCAAAGTTGTTGGAACGGAAGCTCGTGGCTTTTTATTCGGTGCGCCATTAGCACTAGAGCTAGGTATAGGTTTTGTTCCTGTTCGTAAGCCTGGTAAATTACCAAGAAAGACCATTGCTCAAACTTATGATCTTGAATACGGCAAAGACACATTAGAAATTCATGTCGACGCTATCAAGCCAGGCGATAAAGTATTAGTCGTTGATGATTTGCTTGCAACTGGCGGCACTATCGAAGCGACTGTAAAGTTAATTCGTGAACTCGGTGGTGACGTTGCTCATGCTGCATTCGTTATTTCTCTGCCTGATATTGGCGGTGAAAAACGTATTGAAGCATTAGGCATTGAAATCTTGACCTTATGTGAGTTTGAAGGCGAGTAACTCTTAGCTAAATCAGGCTAGTAAAGGCAGTGCATAAATGAAGCTCATTTAGCGCTGCTTTTTTATGTCTGTTGTTTAATCGAACCTGTATTTTATGATTATTTGAGCCGTGCTTATTCGCTAATATAGGTTCATCTTACTTAATCAGCACATAGCGATTAAGTTAGTCTAAATCTTCGCCAAACCCACCCGTTAAATAGTGTATCAATAGCGTGTTTTTAACTTGCATGTTATTGTTAAATTTATTTTCGGGTACTGACCTTTAGAAACCGCTTTTAAAACAGTTTTTAGAAACCGCATTTTAAATACCGTGTTTAATTACAAGGTCGCTAAATCATCCCGTTTTAATTTGAAGCTTGGGGAATTCCATGTCTTATCAGGTGTTAGCCCGTAAGTGGCGCCCTGCAAAATTTGAGGAAATGGTAGGGCAGTCGCATGTCTTATTAGCTCTAACAAATGCATTAACTCAGCAGCGCTTACATCACGCATATTTATTTACTGGTACTCGAGGTGTCGGTAAAACCAGTTTAGCGCGGCTATTTGCCAAAGGCTTAAACTGTGAGCAAGGCGTAACATCAACGCCGTGTGGTGTATGTTCAAGTTGTGTTGAAATTGCACAGGGGCGTTTTGTTGACTTAATCGAAGTCGATGCGGCGTCGCGCACCAAAGTGGATGATACTCGTGAATTACTGGACAATGTTCAGTACAAGCCTTCACGTGGACGCTTCAAGGTGTATCTTATCGATGAAGTACACATGCTCTCTCGCAGCAGTTTTAATGCTTTGCTTAAAACCCTAGAAGAGCCGCCAGAGCATGTTAAGTTTTTACTGGCCACAACCGATCCGCAAAAACTGCCTGTCACTGTGTTGTCTCGTTGTTTGCAGTTTAATTTAAAAAGCCTTTCTCAAGATGAAATCGCCAAGCAGCTTGACTTTATTCTGACTCAAGAGCAACTGGAATATGAACCACAAGCGTTAGACTTACTTGCTAAAGCAGCTAATGGCAGCATGCGCGATGCGTTAAGCTTGACTGATCAAGCCATTGCGTTTGGTAGTGGTCAAGTTATGCATCAGCAAGTGCAGTCAATGCTCGGCAGTATTGATGCTCAGCAAGTCCTTGCACTGTTAAAAGCACTGTGCGATGCCGATGTGGCTAATTTGATGCAGACTATTCAGCAAGTGCTTAGTTTTGGCGCTGATGCTGATGAAGTACTGCGTAGTTTACTTGAGCTGCTTCATCAAATTACCTTAACTCAATTTGCTCCAGCTGCAGCGCAACAATCATTATATAGTGAACAGATAATAGCCTTTGCTCAACAATTAACACCTGAGCAAGTGCAGCTTTACTATCAGTTATTATTGACTGGTCGTAAAGAACTGGCTTTTGCACCTGACCCTAAATCAGGATTAGAAATGGCATTACTGCGAGCTATCGCTTTTGTGCCAGAAAAGCCCGTTAAGCGTTGGCACACAGATGATGCCGCAAAAATATCATTACCAGCAGCCCCAAGTCCGCAAGCTATAGCCGCTGCGACGCAAATGCCTGCGAATAAGCCAGAGCCACAAGCGGAACAAACAACTGAGCTCAAATCAGAAGTTAAATCAGAAGATAAACCAGAAATTAAACCAGAGCTTCACTCAACTCCAAAAATTGAGTCACAACGTGATCCACAACCTGAGCCAAACTCTGACATAAAGCCTGAAGTTGTAGCGAGCACTACCCAGAAAACGCAAGTGCCTTCAAGTGTAAACGTTGAAACTTCAGTGAGTGCGAGCGAAAGCGCCCAAACCGAACCTGCCCAAACCGAACCCGCAGTGGAGCATAAATCAGATGAAGCGCTCGCAGCAGAACAGGCGATACTATTAAGCCAAGCTAGTAGTTTAGGCTTTGAGCAAAAAGCAGTATCGGCATCAGATCTAAGCAAACCATCAGAAAGTGAAAAAACCACTGAAGAGATTGCTAACAATCAAGCTCAAATGAGCGAACAACCACAAGCCTCTTCAATTAATGGTTCATCATTAAGTGACTCATCATTAAGTGGCTCATCATTAAGTGGCAGCGACGACATGCCTATGGATGCTTATGAGCAATTTGCTCAAGCGAGTTCAGAGGCATCAATGGATGATTATCAACACGATGATATGAGTTCATTTTCAGCATCTTCGTATGACGAAAGCCAGCTATCAACGAGTGATGTTCCTAGCAGTCATCCGCAAACACAAGCTGTTGTGGCAAAAACAGCGCCTGAACCCACAGCTGAAGAAGTGGCAGATTTAGATGCATTGCTTGATGCTGTATTGGCGACTAATGACTCATTAAAAGCTGATTTAACAAATCTCGCCACAGAAGGTGAACAAGCAAAAAAGCAACAAGCGGCAGCGAACCCTAGTATTAAGGTACCCGCACCACGCAGTAAAATTGCCGCAGAAGGACATGCACCAACAGAGTCAAATCAACAGTTAGATGAAAATGTAGCTATTGCAACTCAATCAAATTCAGACAAAGTTTTAAATGAAAATGATAGACCTCCTTGGGATAAGCCAGAAGGTGCTATCGAGCCTGCGATGGCCAATGCTCAGGCTGTTAAAGATCACAAAGCTGAATCTAATGTCGAACAAACGAATGAGACTCATGTCAAAGCAATTGAAAATAGCCAGTCAGAAGCTGCACCTCAGACTGTCTCATTAGTCGAAACATCTGCGCAGCTTTTAAGTCAGAGTAATCAAGCTGCTGCAGTAGAAACCTCAACAGCATTAGCTGTAAGTGGTGAGCATGAGATATCTGGTGATGATCTAGATCTACATTGGTATAAGGTGATGGCTTCACTTAGTATTGGTGGGCGCGTCAGACAGTTAGCGGTTAATTCCGTTTGTCAGCGTTTAGAAAATCCAATTCCACTACTATTAAAACCAGACCAAAAGCACTTGGCTGCTGATGTTGCCATTGAGCAATTACAAAATGCCTTATCTGAGCATTTAGGTGAGCCGACAACAGTGTTGATTAATGTTGGCTTGGACAGAAAGCATGAAACACCACTAGAATTAAGAAAAAGATTCCATCGTGAATTATTAGCTAACGCAAATTACGCTTTAATTAATGATGACAAAGTACAATGGATGTTCACTCGATTAGCTGCACAGTTAAATCCAGATACCTTGGTGTATCCAGCAGAGAAATTACAGGCCATAGGCCAACAAATTCCTGCTTTAGTCGCACAATAATTGCGCGAAAGCGCTAGCAGCTTCAAAAGTTTGATAGCAATAAACTGAGATTTATTGCCAATTTATTTTTTTTCAGTAAGATTAGCCCCACTTTGGCTGCTTGCTAATAACCTAATTAAGAGAAAAGACTATGTTTGGAAAAGGCGGTATGGGCAACTTAATGAAACAAGCCCAGCAGATGCAAGACAAAATGGCTAAAATGCAAGAAGAGATCGCTCAATCAGAAATGACTGGTGAAGCGGGTGCAGGTTTAGTAAAAGTAACCATGACAGGTGCTCATAACATTCGTAAAGTTGATATCGACCCAAGCTTAATGGAAGATGACAAAGAAATGTTGGAAGATCTTATCGCTGCAGCATTCAACGACGCAGCACGTCGCATCGAAGAAAACCAAAAAGCTAAAATGGCAGAAGTAACCGGCGGTATGCAGTTACCTCCTGGAATGAAAATGCCATTCTAAGACTACCAGTACCTAGCTAAGCGATAAGCTGAGCTAGAAGCTAGTGAAGTTTACAAAAAAGCCCAAGTCATCGACTTGGGCTTTTTTGTGGGCGATTATCTAGCTATGAATAGGTCTTAAAAGGTTACAATGACAAAAACAATATAAATATCATACTCTCAAGAGGTGCGAGATGGACTTATTTAGTCATAATCCTGTCTATTAAATCCTTAGCAGACTGAAGTATATTCTGTTTTGTTATGTTTGTGTCTGGTAATAGCGCACAGGTTTCTGAATTACGCTTGGGAACTGCTATATTGAGTTTATTGTGAATTGTATGATAACAAGTCTTCATAAATCATTTCTGCAAAGAGGATATGTTTTTGTTGATGAAATTGCCCTTCAGTATATGGTTAACTCATGCAAGGGAAGTAACAGCCAAAGTAACTGCCAAAGTAACTGCCAAAGTAACTGCCATAGTAACTGGGAGTAATTATGAAAAATTTAAATGACATCGTTGCTGTTTATCAAAATGAGCTTCGTAAAGGAGACATACTTGTTGCATATAACGAGTTAGTTAAATTTATGATGAATACCAGAACAGAGAAGGTAAAAAATCTAGGGCACCAATATTCATTTGCAAAAATGCTTCATGGTTATTTGGATTACACCTATTTTTATTACACCAATGATTTTTTAAAGAGCAAAAAGCTAAAGTTAGGACTTGTACTTAATCACTTAGATATGAGGTTCGAAGTTTGGTTGTTGGGAAACACCATTCCAATTCAAAAAGAATATTGGAACTTGCTAAAATCTACCAAGTGGAACAAAGATAAAACTGAAATGCCTCAATATTCAATAATTGAGTCTGTAATAATAAGCAAACCTGATTTTAATGATTTGGAGTTACTATCCCAACATATTCATCTGAATATGATGCAAGTAACTGATGAAATTATAGCGTTACTAAAAATGACTCAACAAACTGATCAACCAGAAATTAAGTGAACTGCATTGAGTGCTCATACATTGTCTCACTGCATCAATCATTAAACTGAGCTTATTAGCTAAGGAAGGCTTATGGTTAACTTAACGGTATTTAATGTAATTAAGTTCTTGTCGATGTTATCGATTTTGGCTATCACTTGGCGATTTTGGGGAAGTGGACTTACTGCAACGATTCTATTGATACTCCCGTATTTAGTGGTGTATTTATTAGCGAATAAAAATACTTATTCCACTTCGTTAAAAACGATTTGCAGAGCTCTAGCTGGCTTTTTTGTTTCAATATTGGCGTTGGGTTTATTGTTTGGGATAAGTCCAGATCCTCAAGCTGGAATAGGTGTTGTTTTTGGTGTGTGCTTACAATATGGGGTTATCTTTATCTCTGAAGCCATTATTGGCATGGCTATGTATGAAAAAAGCAGATAAAAAACAGGTATTGAGAGTAAGATAACTAACGATATAAATAGGGCTTTCTTCTCTATATTTTAATGAGGATAACAGCGGAATGTCGGCTAAAAAACATTTTCAATTGCTAATCTATAGCTTTATTACTTGGCTTAGTTTTTACTTAATTGGGTTACCTGATTACTATCAGCAATGGTATTTAGAAGTGAAGCTGTTGATCGTGCCTCTGGTGACGCTAGCTTACTTTCCTGTTACTCGTTATACCCTTAAAAAAATGTGGTCCGACAACAAGCATTTTGTTAACTCGTGCTGGCTTGCTTTTTATCTCACCCTTCCTCTGTTTATTTATGATTATTTATTGCTGGCGCTATATAAAGAACTCGGAATTCAGTTTGTTTACCCTTATTGGTATTTAACATTCTTTTACTTCTCTTTTTGGATCCAGTTTCCATACATTGGTTGGAAAATGGAGCATAGTTAACGTTTGACTTGTTTGTCTTATATCGTTGATAAAAAAGTGCTTTGTATGGCCCCAATCGCTAGGCCTTAATAGCTAGGCTTTAATAGATAGAGATTCAATAAGTCATTTTGTACTAAAGTTAATAAATGCTTCTACCAAAATTTACTTTGTTAGTTATGGTTTTATTTTACAAATCATCATAATAAAAGGAGTTTAAATGACTGAGATAAAACAATTCTTGTCGGAAATTGACAACGATACAAGAAAGTCAGATGCTCACATTTTACTGACTATTTTGGAAGAAGTATCAGGATACAAACCCTACTTAACCGGCAGTATTATCGGTTTTGGCCAATATCATTATCAATATGAAAGTGGCCGAGAAGGAGACTCACCTGTAATCGCTTTTTCGCCCAGAAAACAAAATTTAGTGGTTTATATTATGCCGGGGTTTAATGAGTTTGAGAGTTTACTTAAAAACCTTGGGAAGTATAAGTTAGGTAAATCGTGTCTATATATTAATAAGTTATCTGATTTAAACTTAGATGTGTTTAAAGAGATTTCTCGCTTGTCAGTGCAATACATGCAGCAAAACTACCAATGTAAAACCTGAGGCTAGAAAGTTTAATAAACCATAGATGACACTTATATTCTCACACTGATTACAAGTGCAAAAATAAATACGAAGAAAGCATTAAGTTGAAATATCAGCCCCTATGAAAACCCTTGTTTATACCTTGTTAGCATTACTCGCATTTGCGGGAAATTCCATTTTATGTCGAGTTGCACTTGGAAAAGATCTTATCGATCCAGCTAGCTTTACTGCAATTCGGTTATTATCAGGCATTGTGGTATTAGTTGTTATTATGCAATTGGCAAATTGGCGACAACCCAATTCGGTTGATGAGGTAACCACACGAAACAGTATCCATTCAACGGCCGGTTTAAAGTCATCCCATCCTCATGCTCTCTCTAAAGGCAGTTGGAATGCTGCCTTGATGCTGTTTGTTTATGCAATAACCTTCTCTTACGCTTATACATCACTAGATACAGGAACCGGTGCGCTAATTTTATTTGGCACAGTTCAAATGACCATGATTGTTGTCGGCGCTGTTTCAGGTCAAAAATTTCATTTAGCTGAGTGGTTTGGTGTCATGATTGCCTTTGCAGGTTTTGTTTACTTAGTCCTGCCAGGTGCGAGCGCACCTTCAATATCTGGTTTTGTATTGATGGCGATGTCTGGTGTAGCTTGGGGTTTATATACCCTTGAAGGAAAGCGATGCAGCGAACCTATTAGTGATACCAGTTTTAACTTTATCCGCACTTTGCCATTGGTGATCATTTTATCGATTGTAACCATCTCGTTTTCGACAGTAACACCTGCAGGCATTTTGCTAGCGATAATCTCTGGCGGCTTCGCATCGGCAGTGGGTTACGTCATTTGGTATGCAGCATTAGCAGGATTATCCGGCATTCAAGCTGGTGTAGTGCAATTACTGGTACCGGTTATTGCGGCCGCTGGCGGAGTGATATTTGCTGATGAAGTGTTTTCTTTAAGGCTTGGCATATCATCATTGGTGATCTTGAGCGGAATTATGATTGTGCTATTAGGTAAACATTATTTAAGTAAGCGCCTATGAACTAAACATTAGTAAACTAAACATTAGTGAGTAAACATTAATC
The DNA here is from genome assembly GCF_009663145.1 of Shewanella sp. TC10. Lineage (GTDB taxonomy): Bacteria > Pseudomonadota > Gammaproteobacteria > Enterobacterales > Shewanellaceae > Shewanella. Next base: position 13,183 of record NZ_VKHR01000060.1, on the reverse strand, counting down.
TGGCAAAGAGACTTATAGGCAAGCGAGTTTATTGCTGACTGATTTAAAGACGAGCAAATAATCTTGAAAATTTAATGAGCAAAGCTAGATTAAGGCAGGTTTTCGTAGCATTTTGTTTTACCTATTGATAAGTGATTAAAATGTTACTTGTCGATGGAGGGGAAAGTGTGATCAAGGTATGTTATTGATTAATAATGACAGTATTTGATTTTTTTTGTTGATTTTTTATTACAAAAACCTGGCGGGCTATTGTATGATGAAAATACTTCAATCGTTCTGTGTTTGAAAGTAGAACAATAATAAATATCACACAGTGTGCGTTGTCTTGAGCGGATCTTAAGTAAATTTAGGCTTATTAATTAAGGCCATGCCCTCTGTGTATGATAAATAAAATTAATTCCCAGGGTATGTATTTATGAAATCTAGACAATCGGTGGCACGTAAAGTGCTTTTCTCCGTTTCTGGCATCATTGCAGTTATCGCCATCATCGTAGCTTACGCTGTAACCACTTATCGCGCTGAAAGTGTTGAACAATCGGTTATTCAAGAGATAAGGCGTGCTACTCAAGAAACTTCTAATGGTATTCATGAGTTCTTTAGAGAGCGTAGCCGAGTGGTTAGTTCGCTAAAAGGCAACTCTTTCGTTAATGCTTGGTTCAGCCAATACACTCAGCGTGGCTCAGACATTGACAGTGATCCTCAATATCAAAACTTGGTCAAACTATTCAAACATGAATCTGCTTATGATCCGATGATAAAGTCTGTTTTTTATGCGCCAGCTGCCACACAAGAGTATTTCGATATCAATGGTCGCTACAATGACGCAGCCTATTTCACAGGTAAGCGACCTTGGTGGGGAGAAGCGCTAAAAAAGGATCGACTTTTTATCACTAACCCAGAAATTGACGCCAATGATGGCTCTATTGTGACATCCATAAAAACAACGGTTTATGGTGACACTGGACAACTCCTTGGTGTTATGGGGATTGATATCTTAGCGTCTGAAATTAAAAGTGGCCTGATTGATACCATGACGTTTGAAAACGAAGGCTTTGGCTTTTTATTCACCCGAGAAGGGCAAATTATCTCTTTTCCTGATAATCAGGAGCGTATTGATATGAGCCAGCTGCCGAAGTTGGATCGCGTTGATAGCATTTTCAATGATGCAAAAGGATTTGGCCAATTACTGAGTGACAGTCAACATACAAATGAGCTGATTAGCGAAGTGACATTCAAGGGGGAAACCTATCTTGCTTACGTCACCTCAGTGAATGATGATGTTCAAGCGCTCGACTGGCGAGTTGGCTTCATGGTGCCAATGCATGTAATTGATGACCCAGTTTTTGACACCATTGTGTCGTCAATCATTATGGTGTTATTGGTAATGCTAATTACCTCTGCAGTGATCTTTTTTACGATTCAAAAACTTCTGACGAAACCACTAAACCGTATTGTTGCAGCAATGGATGATATAGCTTCTGGTGAAGGTGACTTGACCAAACGAATTGATATTAATAGTAATGATGAGCTAGGTCAGCTAAGTGACTCATTCAATGCCTTTGTACAAAATATTCAAGCCATTATCGGCCAATGTAATAATACGACAGAGCAGGTTATGAGTGAGTCGGACAATGTGAGCATCTTGGTCAACGACTTCACTACGACAGTCAATACTCAAAAAGGCTATATCGAGCAAATCGCTACTGCAGCCACACAAATGACGCAAACAATTCACGGTATTTCTGATAATGCGCAAACATCGCTGGATTACGCTACGCAAGCAACTGAAGAGTCATCACAAGGGAGTATGCTTGCTGATAACGCAAACACCTTGATGGCAGATCTCACGGAAGAAGTTGGCAATGCGACGGAAGTAGTGAGTGATTTACATAAAAACTCAGAGTCTATTTCTGAAGTATTGGAAGTGATTAAAAACATTGCTGAGCAAACCAATTTATTGGCGCTAAATGCTGCAATTGAAGCAGCAAGAGCAGGTGAGCAAGGACGCGGATTTGCTGTTGTTGCTGATGAAGTCAGGACTTTAGCGAGCCGAACTCAAGATTCAACTGGTGACATTGAGAAGATTATTGCCAAATTACAAGAGTCTGCTTCAAGTGCGGTATTAGCGATGAATCAAGGTAAGCGTAAAACTGACCAAGGCGTAGAGCTCATCAGTAAAGTCAGCGATAAACTTGCGCAAATTAATCAAGCCATTGCCCTTATTAAAGAGCAGTCGAATGAAACTGCATCGACCATTAAAGAGCAAGCATCCGCATCAGATGAAATTACTAAGCAAACTATTTCTGTAAATCAGTTGGCTGAAACTGCAGTGTCGCAAACGGAAGAAATGGCCACCAAAAGTAAAGCCCAAAAAGACATTACTCAAGAGCTGACCCAGACTATTTCACAATTCAAAGTGGCATAGTACATCTCATAGTACATCTCATAGTATATGCGATAGTAAATGGTTTATCATTTACCAATAAAAAGGAAGCTTAATGGCTTCCTTTTTTATTGGTGTCAGTTAAGTCAGGACAAAAATATCTCGCAATTTGTCAGCTCCCAAAGCCAAAATATCTATAAAATAGCGAAACGCTGTTGTCTGAAAACCTTAGCTTTTTATATTCATTTAAATTCAATATCCATTAGAAGTCGACAGCTGCTTAGTAATGGTATTGAACCATTACATCTAATACAACTTAAGTATTCAATACTTAACCTCAGGTTAAAAATATTTGACACGAACAAAAAGTAAGCTTAAATTAACCACAAGTTAAATATCTTTAACACGGAGTGAGGTTAAATTAACATGAGTAATAAACAAAAATTGCACCAATGGTTACAAGAAACCAGTTTTAGAGAAGTCACTTTGTCGGTGGACTTCTTGGTTACCGCATACATTTTCTACATTTATCTGAGCAGAATGTACTATGCCAGTGCTGAAGAGTTTGCTTCGACTGTATGGCTTTCTGGGGTATTACTGGAAATCATCATTTACTCAGTGGTACTCATGGTATTGAGTTATATCGTCCTCGCATTTGTCAGTGATGATGAACTGAATCAACCGATGGATGTAAGAGAAAAACAAATTGATCTAGTGGGTTACAAATATTCAGCGATGATTTTGCAAGTTGGGGTCGTTTTAGCGATTGTGCAGTACGGTATAGACAAACAAGCCGACATTATTCTGTTTGAACCTATTCCTAATTTACCTTTACATATTTTGCTAGTGGCATTTCTGACCGCTGAATTAGCTCATTATGGCGTGCAGTTGTACAAAGGGCGCACGGGAGAGATTTATGGATAAAAATGATGAAATGGGGATATCTAACTCTATTCGAACGTTGCGGTTTTTACATGATGAAATGACCCAAAAGCAACTTGCCGATCTCATAGGGGTAACGAGACAAACTGTGATGGCGATTGAATCGAATAAGTATTCACCAACTTTAGAGGTCGCCTTTAAAATTGCTGAAGTGTTTAATTTACCCTTGGAAGAGGTATTTCGTTATCGCTCAGTGAAAAGCTAACTTGTTAAAAGGCAGCCTTTTACTTTGCTAATAACGAAAGTATTCGACCTTGGCAAGCTAATAGTAGACATATCACTAACCTGTAGCCATATCCCTGACGTCAGATCTGTGGATGAGTTTAGGGTTAGCAATAAAGATACTCTTTGCAATCTTTCTCGCTTGAGATAATAATTCACCCATTCCTTTAGCTGGTAATCTGTAATCCAAGCTGAAACATTATATTGAGTGCTGCTGCACTGCTAAGGCAATTGTTAGTTTATGAAATTTAGTCCACTTGTTGATGAGTTAATTGAGTCGTTACGATGTTTACCGGGCGTGGGTCCTAAATCCGCCCAGCGTATGGCGTTTCAATTATTGGAGCGTAATCGTAAAGCAGGGCACAAGCTCGCTAATGCACTAGAACGTTCAATGAGTGAAGTTGGTCATTGCCAAGCTTGCCGTACATTTACCGAACAAGATTTATGCCCAATTTGCAGTAGCCCAAAGCGAGGTAATGCTGGGGTGATTTGTGTCGTTGAAACCCCTGCCGATGTGTTAGCTATTGAGGCTGGTGGTCATTTTATGGGGCGCTATTTTGTGCTGCTTGGGCATTTATCGCCACTTGATGGTGTGGGACCTGAAGAGTTAGGGCTTGCGTTACTTGAAAAACATTTATCGTCTGAAGATGTGACTGAGCTCATTTTAGCCACTAACCCTACAGTTGAAGGGGATGCAACAGCCCATTTTATTGCTGATATTGCTCGTCGACATAATGTCGTCATCAGCCGTATTGCTCATGGTGTTCCAGTAGGTGGAGAACTTGAGTATGTGGACAGCACGACGTTGGCATTATCGTTTAATGGTCGTATTCCTTTATAAAGCCGCATCTGCTTTATATCAATATTAAGTAAATCGTATTTTAAAGGGCTAATTTAGCCCTTTTTGCGTTTTTTTTCGGCATCAGAATAAATTCCCCTTGAAAACGTAATTTCACGCCCCATTTCCTAGGTAACAAAGAATTTTAGTCTTATTGAAATGACCGCATCGGTTCGATAAGACTGCTGTATTAACGTTAAACCAAGGGAAATTTTCATGTCTCAACAAGAAACACATGGCTTTCAAACCGAAGTAAAACAACTTCTTCATCTGATGATCCATTCTTTATATTCAAATAAAGAAATTTTCTTACGTGAACTTGTTTCAAATGCGGCTGATGCTGCTGATAAGTTGCGTTACCTTGCATTAACTGACAACACCTTATTTGAAGATGATACAGAGCTTCGTGTTCGTATCAGCACCGATAAAGAAAAAGGCACCGTTACGATTGAAGATAACGGTATCGGTATGACACGTGATGGTGTGATTGAACATTTAGGTACTATTGCTAAATCAGGCACTGCTGATTTCTTTAAAAACCTATCAGGTGAAGAGTCAAAAGACTCACAGCTGATTGGTCAGTTTGGTGTAGGTTTTTATTCTGCATTTATCGTTGCTGACAAAGTCACTGTTCGCACTCGTGCTGCAGGCGCTGATGTGAATCAAGGTGTTGTATGGGAATCAGAAGGTGAAGGTGACTTCACTGTAGATACCATCACTAAAAACAGCCGTGGTACTGAAATTACACTGCATTTACGTGAAGAAGAAAAAGAATACGCTGACGACACGCGTTTACGTTCAATCATCACTAAGTACTCAGATCATATCTCTGTGCCAGTAGAAATGTTTGAAGAAGGCACTCCAGCCGTTGAAGCGACAGAAGAGGGTGGCGAAGCTATTCCTGCGACTGAAGGCGAATGGAAGCCTATGAACAAAGCGACTGCGCTTTGGACTCGTAGCAAGTCAGATATCTCTGATGAAGAGTATCAAGAGTTCTATAAGCACATTTCACATGACTATGGTGATGCTGCTAGCTGGTCTCATAACCGTGTTGAAGGTAAGCAAGAGTACACGAGCTTATTGTATATCCCGAGCAAAGCGCCATGGGATATGTTTAACCGTGATGCTAAAAACGGTCTTAAATTATTTGTTCAACGTGTATTCATTATGGATGACGCTGAGCAGTTCATGCCGACTTACCTTCGTTTCGTTAAAGGGTTAATCGATTCAAACGATTTACCGTTAAATGTGTCTCGTGAAATCTTACAAGACAATAGCGTTACTAAAGCACTGCGTGGTGGTGTGACTAAGCGTGTATTAGGCATGCTTGAAAAAATGGCTAAAAATGATGCTGAGAAGTATCAAGCATTTTGGGCTGAATTTGGTCAAGTGTTGAAAGAAGGCCCAGCTGAAGACTTCGCTAACCGCGAACGCATCTCTGGTTTACTTCGTTTTGCTTCAACGCACAATGACACACCAGCCACTGACGTATCGCTAGATGACTACATCAGCCGTATGAAAGAAGGCCAAGATAAGATTTACTACATCGTGGCAGACAGCCATGAAGCTGCAGCAAACAGTCCTCACCTTGAACTATTGCGTAAGAAAGACATTGAAGTGCTATTAATGTCAGAGCGTATCGATGAGTGGTTAATTAACCACTTAACCGAGTTCAAAGAAAAGAAGCTGCACTCAGTGACACGTGGTGATTTAGAGCTAGGTGAACTAGAAGACGCAGCAGAAAAAGAAGCCCAAGAAAAACTAGCTGGTGAAGCTGAAGGCTTAGTAGAGCGCATGAAAACCGCTTTAGGCGCTAAAGTGGCTGATGTAAAAGTGACGTCACGTTTAACTGACACGCCTGCGTGTGTGGTTGCTGGTGAAGGTGAAATGTCATCGCAAATGATTAAGCTTATGCAATCAGCAGGTCAACCTGTACCTGAGTCTAAGCCGACGTTTGAAATCAACCCGCATCACCCATTGGTTGAGCGTTTAAACAACGAACAAGATGAGTTGTTGTTTGCAAACTGGGCAGATTTATTACTGCAACAAGCTCAGCTTTCTGAAAAAGGTAGCTTAGCGGATCCTTCTGCGTTCATTAAGTTAACTAACGAAATGTTAGTAGCAAGCTTAAAATAAGTTATTGTCATGATTGAAAAAGCGGACTCAGTGTCCGCTTTTTATTAGCATTCAAATTGAGCCAGTGTGATACTGGTGCAATGACATTGCGATAAGGATCCACCATGGAACATATTATTAATTTAACCAAAGAGAACATTCAGCAGGTTGTTGATGCCTCAATGGATAATTTTGTTGTCATGTCTTTTTGGGCGCAGCAGCAACCAGAAAGTGTGCAGATGATGCAAGTGATGGAGCAACTTGCAAATGAGCAAGCGGGTCGCTTTATTCTGGCAAAAGTAAACTGTGAAGCAGAATTAGAAATTGCTAACTACTTTCAAATTCAAAGCTTACCAACGCACCTTGTGTTAAATAAAGGCCAGCCGATAGATGGTTTTGCTGGTACTCAAAGTGTCGAGCAGGTAAATGAGCTATTAAATAAGCATTTACCCGCGCTATGGGTTCAAGATGTCAATGCGGCTAAAGCCATTTTAGCTGACGAAAATGTCACTAAAGAGAAGTTAGAAGAAGCGTTAGCGCTATTAAAAAGTGGTTACGCCGACTCAGGTGAGAAAGCTGAGATTGGGTTATATCTTGTTGATACCTACTTGCAACTGGGCGTATTAGCTGAAGCTAAAACATTGCTGGCAACCATAGGCCTTGCCGATCAAGACAGTTATTACCAAAACCTTAAGGCGAAACTTGCATTGGCTGAAGATGCCGCTGACACTCCTGAAATTCGTCAGTTACAACAAGCGCTTGAGCAGCAACCTGACAATGCTGACCTTTCAATTGATTTAGCTAAAGCGCTAAATCAAGCGAATCGAGGTGAAGAAGCACTAGAAAGCTTATTTGTGATTTTGCAAAAAGATTTATCAGCTGCAGACGGCAAAGTTAAACAAGTCTTTATGGAAATACTCACTGCATTAGGCCAAGGCAACACCTTAGCGAATCAGTATCGCCGTCGTTTATATAGTTTGCTGTATTAAACACTACGAATTTTAGTACGTCATGACGTATTAGATATTGGTCTAACTCTTTCGCTTTTGACCTTCTAAATAGAGGTTAAATGTGCGAGAATCGCGGCCTAAAAATATGAAAGCAATAAAGAGGACTTTTGAGATGCGCATTATACTATTGGGTGCCCCAGGTGCCGGTAAAGGTACACAAGCTCAGTTTATTATGGAGCAGTACGGCATTCCACAGATCTCAACTGGTGACATGCTTCGTGCAGCGATTAAAGCTGGCACAGCATTAGGCTTAGAAGCCAAATCAGTGATGGATGCGGGCCAGTTAGTATCAGATGACCTAATTATTGGTTTAGTTAAAGAGCGTATTGCACAAGATGATTGTGTTAAAGGCTTCTTATTAGATGGTTTCCCACGCACTATTCCTCAAGCAGATGCGATGGTTGCTAACGGTATCGAAATCGATCATGTAATCGAAATTGATGTACCGGACGAAGAAATCGTTAAGCGTATGAGTGGCCGTCGTGTTCACTCTGGTTCTGGTCGTGTTTACCACATCGTTTACAATCCACCTAAAGTTGAAGGTAAAGATGATGTGACGGGTGAAGAATTAGCTATCCGTCCTGATGACGAAGAGACTACAGTACGTAAGCGTCTTGGTATTTACCATGAGCAAACTAAGCCGTTAGTTGAGTACTATGGTAAAGTGGCTGCTGAAGGTAACACTCAGTACACTAAGTATGATGGAACACAAACTGTTGCTGCTGTAAGTGAGCAAGTTAAACAGTTGCTAGGTTAATTGCCCAAGTTAATCGCCTAAGTTAAGTGTTAAACAGTGGCATCTTGTTGCTGTTGTTCATAAAAAAGCCTGCATTGCAGGCTTTTTTATGGCATAAATAAAATCACCATCACAAAAAGTAACAAAGATAGATATCTATCTTGGTGTTGATTGTTTTTGTGTTAAAATTAGCGTTTGGTAATAAGCAAAATGCCGTTTTAATCCATTATCCTTTATAGCACGGATGCCCACTCAGAGAGTTAAAGATGAAGTTTCCTGGTCAACGCAAATCTAAGCACTATTTCCCGGTAAATAACAGAGATCCGTTACTGGCTCAGTTAACCCAACAAGAGCATTCAGTTTCGACTTATATTTGTGGTATCGACCAAACCCTGGTTGATATTGAAGCTAAGGTAGAAGACGAGCTATTAAGCCGTTATGGTCTGCCAAAGGGTAACTCAACCTTAATTGATGACCAACAAGCTCACGAGCTTTACCATGAGCTGAAAAACAATGAAATGATCAGTGATGAGTTTGCTGGTGGCACTATCGGTAACACGGTACACAATTATTCAATTTTAGCTGATGATCGCTCAGTGCTATTCGGCGTTATGAGCCAAAATATCATGGTTGGCAGCTATGCTTACCGCTATCTTTGCAATACCTCTTCTAAAGTCGACTTAAATTATTTACAGCCTGTTGATGGCCCGATTGGCCGCTGTTTCACGTTGATTTCTGAAGACGGCGAAAGAACGTTTGCCATTAGCAAAGGCTCAATGGATAAACTTACCCCTGAGTATATCGACCAAGAAGTGATTCAAAATAGTTCAGCTTTAGTCATTACCGCTTATTTAATGCGTGCTAGTGAAGGCGACGGTATGACCTCGGCTGCAATGCAGGCTATTGAGTATGCTAAAGCTGCAGACGTACCAGTGGTACTCACTTTAGGTACGCGCTTTTTAATTCAAGAAGATCCTAAGTGGTGGCAAGATTTTATTCGTGAAAATGTGACTATTTTGGCGATGAATGAAGATGAAGGCGAAGCATTAACTGGCTTTAGTGATCCTTTACTAGCAAGTGAAGCAGCGCTTGAGTGGGCAGATATGGTGCTATGCACAGCAGGCCCGCTAGGCTTATATACTGCAGGTTACACAGAAGATACTGAAAAGCGTGCCACAAGCCATATTCTACTTCCTGGTGCTATTCCGGAATTTAACCGTTTCGAGTTCTCACGTCCTAAACTAAAAGCTGATTGTGAAACCCCAATTAAGGTGTTTGCGCACATTTCTCCTTATATGGGTGGCCCTGAACTAATCCGTAATACTAATGGTGCAGGTGATGGCGCACTCGCGGCGTTATTGCACGATTTATCAGCCAATACATTCCATAAAACCAATGTACCAGGTTCAAGTAAGCATCAACGTGATGGTTTGTGTTACTCATCATTCTCGCAAGTGTGTAAATACGCTAACCGAGTTGCTTATGAAGTGCTGGCGCAACATAGCCCAAGACTTTCGCGTGGATTACCTGAGCGTGAAGATAGTTTAGAAGAGTCTTACTGGGAAAGATAACCTCAGTTATTCATATCAGGGTGAGCATAGTCATATGCTCGCCCTTTTTTATGGCTAAATATATTAAATATTCTTAAGTGTACTTGGTACCGCAAGTAAAATTCAGTAGGATATTGATTAGAACAGAAATACCTCATTGTAAGTAAACACAATATGGTTAATTAAACTGAATTTACCTCAGAATTGGAGAGCGTTGTGAAGGGACAAATCTTAAGGGAAATGAAAGTACTTAAGGCGATTGAACCCGCTTACGAAGTCGAGCGCCGTGTGGCTTTTCTTAAAACTAAATTGGTTGAAGCGCATTCACGTAGTTTAGTGTTAGGGATAAGTGGTGGGGTAGATTCGTCTGTGACAGGTAAACTATGCCAATTAGCGGTCGACAGTTTGAATGAAGCCAACCCTGAAAATACTTATCAATTTATTGCGGTTCGTTTGCCATACCAAGTTCAAAAGGATGAAGATGAAGCTCAATTAGCTTGTCAGTTTATCCAACCTTCTAAACAAGTGACCGTAAATATCGCAGATGGTGTTGTTGGCGTGCATAACGCGACAGTATCGGGTTTAGAGGATGCAGGTATCACTGTTGCTGAGAATGACAACCTTGATTTTGTGAGAGGCAATGTTAAAGCGCGGATGCGAATGGTTGCCCAATATCATATTGCGGGACTGACTGGCGGTTTAGTGGTCGGCACCGATCATAGCGCTGAAAATATTACTGGTTTTTATACCAAGTTTGGTGATGGTGCTTGTGATTTAGCGCCTTTATTTGGCTTGAACAAACGCCAAGTGCGTCAACTCGCTAGCTATTTAGGTGCGCCAGAAATATTAGTGACTAAAGCGCCAACTGCTGATTTAGAAGATGATAAGCCGCAACTTGAAGATGAAGTGGCACTTGGACTGACTTACGATCAAATAGACGACTTTTTAGAAGGTAAGTCTGTTGATTCGAGCGTAGAAGACAAGCTCATTGCTATTTACAAACGCACTCAACATAAACGTCAGCCAATTCCCACTATTTACGACTAGGCTTGCTCGTTTATAAAAGCTGATTAGTTTATTCAGGCTTAGTAGTTTGTTCAGCTTTAATAGTTGATATAGCCAGACTGTTTGATGTAATCACGTAGCAGTGCAATAAGCTGATTGGGAAATTGACGATAGTCTAAATATGGCGCAATAAGTATATGCTTATGCGCCATTATTTTTTGTTTGTCGCCAAGTACAGTCACAGTTGGGCTATCCGTTAACTGAGTAAACTGTCCTATTTTAGCTAAATCATTAGTCAAATCATGGTTCAAGCCTTCGTTCAAATAAAGAGTCAAATCATCATATGCTTGCTGACCACAAATAATGTGGATTTTGGCGTTTGCGCATAAGCTATTAGCCTTGATAAAAAGTGCTGTTTTTAATCCTGTATCATTTGTATTTAATACTTGATTCCTATGGCTTCGCCAGCTGTCAGGAGTGCTATCTACTACAGTGATTTTTGCCATGATGGTAAAAATTTTTCGCCAGTGATTGCCATTCAACTCGATTAGCTTCTCAATATCGACATTGCTATTAGCTTCGGTATTAGCTTCGGTATTAGCTTCGGTATTAGTTTCAGTATTAACTGCGGGATCAGGGCTCGGCATTAGTGGGAAGTTTGGCAGGTAAAAGGCTACATCTGGGTTATCCACACCCATTTGAAAGCCAGAGTTTTTAGCGTTATACAGGTCTGATGTCATTTTAATGTCTGTGAATTCAATCATTTTTGTTAGATTATCATTATTGTAAGGTAGACTCTAATAGAGAACTCATCAGCTAAAATTAGTGCAGTAATCAATTGGGTTCACAAAAATTGCCTGCTCACTTCAAGGATAGATGAATGAAAGCGATCGTTATTGGTTCAACTAAACAACTGGTATTTTTTGCAATATACGGCTTCATTGGCAGTATCATTGTTTTTCTAGCTGCAGTTGTGTGGTTGCTTAATGCTCGCTCAGAACTTGAACTATGGCATACCACTGAGCTGAAACATGAATATCATCAACAATCTGGCTTAAAAAACTTTGATGAGTATATGGCGCTTGAAAGTGATTTATTTAGCGAACTAGACAATAAAATTTATCAAACCTATCAACCAAGTAAACCTTCATTAATCAACCGCTATGAAAAGGGCAGTTTGTCAGATCCTGGAGTGTGGGAGACAAACTGGAACCGTACATTTGAGTGGCCAAATCCTTCGGCCGAATATGGTGTGTTGTTTATTCACGGTATGTCTGACTCGCCCTATGCGATGTCTCATTTAGCGAAGCACTTCCGAGATTCTGCTTACGTGTTAGGACTCAGACTTCCAGGGCACGGCACTATTCCTGCTGGATTAACCGGGATAACTTGGCCTGATCTTGCTAGCGCGGTAAACCTTGCTACTGAACACATGAAAAGTAAGCTTAATGGTAAGCCTTTATATGTGGTAGGTTTTTCAACCGGCGCCGCGCTAGCATTAAATCTAGAGCTAGAAAATAGTGCTGAGACTTTTTCAGCTGGTCTTTCTTTAGATTCAGTAACCTCTATAGATTCAGCAACGTCTATAGAGCCTGAAGAGTCTAGTCAGCTGGCAACAATTAAGCCTGTGTATTCAGGGATGGTATTTATATCACCTGCTATTGGTCTTCAGCCGATAGCAGCAGGCGCTAAGTGGCAAGCGATGCTAGGTAATGTATTAGGTTATGAAAAACTATTTTGGAATAGTATTTCTGCTGAATACGACCCGTTTAAATATGCTTCATTTGCAGTGAATGCGGGTGATGTGGTTTATCAGCTATCTCAGCGAAATTATCAAATTACCTCGACAATGAGCAATGAGCAATTACAAGCATTGCCGCCAATACTCACCTTTCAATCATTGGCTGATGATACTGTGTCTTCTACAGCTGTAGTGGAGCATTTATATCAATTTTTACCTTCTGATAAACATGAACTTGTTATATTTGATATCAATCGCAATCCTAATAATCGCCAACTCATCGTTAATGATCCTATGGAAGAAATGGCACCTTTATGGCTCAATAATGCACTGAACTATAAGTTAACCTTGATTGAAAATGACATTGAACGTGAGCATTTTGTACAAATGACCAGTATACAAATGAACAATGCTCAACAAGTTGAGATGGGCCAAGATGATAGCCAAACTTCTAAGCCATTAGCCCTTGAATGGCCACGTGGAGTTTACTCACTTTCCCATGTTGCACTGCCTTTTCCTGAATCAGATCCTCTATATGGTCCCGATTATCTGAAGGAAACGAATCATATTCAAATTGGCCAAGCGATATTTACTGGGGAGCGGGGATCCCAAATAATCCCCGCTCCCCAGTAAATATCGCT
>NZ_VKHR01000041.1 GCF_009663145.1 Shewanella sp. TC10 | reverse complement strand
TACAAAYCGTAACAGATCCGTTAACGGAATTAAAAAATAGGCTTTACCTTAYTCAGAATACTTCGCTGMTAATGCAAAASGCTAAGCAGTCCGATAAGGCTTTAAGCTTGTTGATGATTGATATTGATAAAAAACTCAACTCAGCAAGCAACGGGCAGTTTACCCATTGATGTGCAAACCGAAGGTGTATCGGTTTCAAAAGAAGCATCGGTTGAGTTATTAAAGCTCGCGTTAACCTCAAGTGATGAGCGCTTTGATGAGATTTATTTAAGTAACTACGGCACCATTAATATTGAGTCTGCCCTCAAACGTATCCCTGGTGTTGGTCGAGTCCGTAATACGGGGTCGCGTAGTTATTCAATGCGGGTTTGGTTAAGGCCAGACACGATGGCGGGGTACGGCTTAACCACTGCTGATGTGATCAATGCGGTTAAAGCGCAAAATAAAGAGTCACCAGCAGGCTCTATTGGTTCACAGCCAAACAGTGATTCGTTGAGCATGACGCTACCTATTACAGCCGCAGGGCGCATGAGTAGTGTGCCGCAATTTAAAGAAATTATTGTGCGTGCCAATAATGATGGCTCAATCATTCGTTTGCGTGACATTGCACAAATTGAACTGGGGTCATCGGCTTATACTTTGCAATCACAGTTAAATGGCGCCAATGCGACCATTTTACAGGTTTATCTGTTACCCGGCGCAAATGCACTAGAAGTCACCAAAAACGTTAAAGCTGAGATGGCCAAACTGGCTGAAAAATTCCCCCAAGGAATGAACTGGGAAGTGTTTTTTGACGCATCAGTATTTATCGAAAACTCCATTGATGAAGTAGTGAAAACCTTAGTAGAAGCACTAATACTAGTGATTTTAGTGGTATACCTGTTTTTACAAAATGTCCGCGCGACGTTAATCCCCGCTATTGCAGTACCTGTATCATTAATCGGCACTTTGGCTGCCATGTTAGCGTTTGGCTTTACCATTAATACTGTTAGTTTGCTGGCCTTGGTATTAGCCATTGGTATTGTGGTCGATGATGCCATTGTGGTGGTCGAAAATGTCGAACGTTTGATGAATGAAAATGGCTTATCGCCAATGGATGCTACGCGCTCTGCGATGAAGGAGTTGTCAGGTGCATTAGTGGCGACAAGTTTAGTGCTTGCTGCTGTATTTGTACCTGTGTCATTCCTTTCAGGGATCACCGGTATTATGTACCGTGAGTTTGCGGTGGCGATTACTGTGGCAGTGTTAATTTCAACCATAGTTGCGTTAACCTTATCACCAGCATTATGTGCATTACTGCTTAAACCTGGTGATAAACCCACTTCAGGTTTTTTCAAATGGATGAACGATAAACTTGATGTCAGTACCACCAAATATACAGCATTAGTGGCGCTCACCACTAAGCATGCTAAACGAAGCTATCTTTTGTTTGCGTTAATGGTGGGCGGCGTTTATTTCATTATGTCTACATTGCCGTCAAGCTTCATGCCTGATGAAGACCAAGGCCGATTTTTTATTGATATGACCTTACCTGATGGTGCTACTGTTAACCGCTCTCAAGCTGTGCTTAAAAAAGCTGAAGCCTACGTGTTGTCTCACCCTGCGATTGCTTATTCATTTACTTTAGCGGGTGAAAATAAACGTTCAGGTTCCAACCAAGCTAACGGTCAATTTGAAGTGATTTTAAAACCTTGGGCTGATAGAGCTGAAAGTGATGCAACAGTGCAAAAAGTGATGAAGGATATTCGATTATCACTGCACTCGATTTTAGAAGCTGAATTTAACTTGTACCTGCCATCAGCAGTGCCTGGGCTGGGTAATGGCTCAGGTGTTGAAATGGAGCTACAAGATACCTCTGGCACCAACTTTAAAGGCTTAATGGAAACGGCTGACGAGTTAGTTGAGGCAATGAAATTACAGCCAGAAATTGCATCGGCAAGTTTGTCTTTGCAAAGCGCAATTCCTCAATTACATCTCACCGTTGATGAAGCTAAAGCTATGGCGATTGGGGTTAATGTTGCTGATATATACAGCACTATTAAAACCTTTACAGACTCATCAACGGTCAATGATTTTAATTTATTTGGCCGTGTATACAGGGTAAAAGTGCAGGCAGAAGAGCAATATCGCCAATTCCCTGAACAAATCAAGGATTACTATGTTCGCTCAGCAACTGGGGCCATGGTGCCAATAGGTGTATTAGCTAAATACGACTACACCGTTGGACCTGCTGCTGTGACCCATTACAACTTGTTCAGTAGCGCCTCGATTAATGCCACACCTGCGCAAGGTTATGCATCCGGTGATGTGATTAAAGCCATTGAACGGATAGCGAAACCAATGCTGCCAAATGAATTCAGTTATGAGTGGACAGGGATTACCTTCCAAGAAGTGCAGTCTGCTAATCAAACCAGTATTGCAGTTTCACTTGCGATGGTATTCGTGTTCTTATTTTTAGCGGCTTTATATGAAAGCTGGACGATCCCAATAGCTGTATTGTTAATCGCACCAATTGCGATGTTAGGCGCTTCACTTGGAACATTAGTGAGTGGCATGGAAAGTAATTTATTCTTCCAAGTCGCCTTTATTGCCCTTATCGGTATGGCTGCTAAGAACTCAATTTTAATTGTCGAATTTGCTAATCAATTACATAAAGAAGGCAAGAACCGAGTTGATGCCGCTTTAGAAGCAGCCACCATGCGTTTTAGGCCCATCCTAATGACATCGATGGCGTTTATATTGGGAGTATTACCGTTAGTGTTATCGGTAGGGCCTGGCGCTGTGAGCAGGCAAAGTATTTCGATTCCGATTTTGTGCGGCATGGTATTCGCCACTTCAATCGGTATTGTGATGGTGCCGCTATTTTTCGTCACCACGGCAGGTTGGCTTAAATCTAAAATATCAGCTGATGGCAATACTGATGATAGCTCTAAATCTGAGACTGAAGCTAAACCTCAGACTCAAGCAAAACCAGAGACTAAAGCCAAATCAGACAAAGCGCAGGAGGCAGGAAATGTTTAATTTTAAACTGACACCTTCGCATAAAATGACTCGATTCGGGGCTTCTGTGGGGTTAACTTTATTGTTATCTAGCTGTGCTATGGGCCCTGACTATGAACGGCCTGAAATGGAAGTGCCTGAACAATATCATCAAGACTTAGCTCAAGATTCACAAGCTAATCTTGGGCAAACTAAATGGAAAGCGTTTTATTTAGACCCTGATCTTCAAGTGCTCATATCACATGCACTATCGAAAAATTTAGATTTAGAGTCGGTTCGTTCACGCTTAATTGCCGCTCGCTCAAATGTCACTGTGGCAGATGCTGCTTTATATCCTTCATTAGGTCTTGAAGCTGGAGCTGAGCGTTCAATTGATAGTGCGATTACTAATACCGATCCTACTCACGGTAATGAATTCACCCTTGATGGTGTTGTATCTTGGGAGTTAGATATTTGGGGCGCTAATCGACGTCGAAGTGAAGCTGAATATGCTAATTTTATTTCTGCACAAGATGCGTTAAATCTTGCGGTAATTAGCCTTATTAGTGATGTTGCTAGTCGATATTATGAGTGGCTGGATATCGAACAACGTTATCAAATTGCTTTGAACACAGTAGAAATCCGTTTAAAAGAGCGAGACTTATCCCGATTACGTAAACAAAATGGTGTTATCTCCGGCTTACAAGTTCGTCAAGCTGAGGTGGAATATCAAAGTGCTAAGGTGACTCTGCCTGATTTGGATTTTGAACGCCAAGAAAAGTCTAATCAACTGAAAATCTTACTTGGCGAATTTAATTATCCTTTAGAGGTTAAAACGGGCACCGAGTTACTCAATGATATTCAGATGTTCCCTAATAGTTTTGCTGTTGGAGTACCATCGCAAATGCTGTCGCAGCGCCCAGATGTAAAAGCGGCTGAACAGACTTTAATTGCAGCCAACGCTAAGGTGGGCGTCGCTAAAACCGCATTTTTCCCGCAATTTACTATCAGCGGTAGCTACGGCACAGAAACAGACGATCTAAGCAGTATATTTGATAGCCAAGGAGTGACATGGTCACTGCTTGGGGGAATAACCGCACCTATTTTCAACGCGGGGAGTATTTCTGCTCAATATGATATTGCCAAAGAAGAGTATAAGCAGGCTAACCTTGCGTATCGCAGTACGGTATTACGCGCTTATTTTGAAGTAAATGATGCTATGAATAGTTTCAGGCGCTCTGAACTTGCTATTGAAGCTCAGCAAGATTTAGTTGCAGCATCAAAGGAATATACTCGTTTAGCCATGCTGAGGTACCGAAATGGTGTTTCTAGCTCACTAGATTTAATGGATGCTCAGCGAAGCTTATTCAATGCCGAGCTAACCTTAAGCCAAGTGAGGCGTGACCGCTTGCTATCAATGATTACCCTTTATCGCTCGCTAGGCGGTGGGGTACTTACAGAACAGGAGTTGCGAGATGTGCACAGCCCTGATGAAACCAGCACAAATATAGATTCAATTGCAGACTCAATGAATACCAGTGTTGTGAATAGCGACTCTTAAAAGCCAACTTAAATACTAGACATAAAATATCAGCTAGCAAATTTATCATTGCTAGCTTTTTATCGATATATAAAAATGAGTTTTAATTTACCTTGCTACAAAACCCCTCTCTAGTCGCCTTCTCTATTTCACGATATTTACTTCACCAGCTTACCCTTAGAGATGATTGTTGAAACTCGCTGATACATTTGGATGCAAATGTTGTGTTATTTGCCAGCTTTGATTGCAAATCAATAAACATTAGCTATCCATGTTTTTACATATTTTAAACAGTGACTGGAAAAAGTATTGAGATTCAGTATCACACATTGATATTGGGATCGTGATCGCTATGTGAAATATTCTTCATGGTAGACTCCCGCGCCATTAGAGATGAGATTAATTCCTATTAAGCTTTTATTAAGGTTAGCGTTGATGAAACCATTTTCAGTAAAATTAATTAGTGCAGCAATTACTGTTGCACTATCCCCTCAGGTTATAGCTGATGCTCAAGAAGTCGTGTCGAAAGATGAAATTAAACAATCCATCTCAAACTTCCATGAAGTGATTGTTATTTCAGGCTCTCGTATGGAGCAAACTCTTGATCAAGTTGCTGGCTCTGTTGTTGTCATTGATGAAGAAGCTATTGCTCGCAACATGAGTACGGACTTTTCTACCTTATTTAAAAACGAAGCCGCTGTAGATGTTAAGGGCGGAGCAGGTAAGCCAAGTTCGGTAACTATCCGTGGTATTGGCGGTAACCGTGTGATGATGGTGAAAGATGGTGTTCGTGTGAACAACCAATATGCTTCTCCATTAGGCCCAGGCGCTGAGGGGACTGGCCGTGGTTTAACCGAAGTTGAAGGCTTAAAACAAGTTGAAGTGTTAAAAGCTGCAGCATCGACCATGTATGGTTCAGACGCGCTTGGCGGTGTATTAGTGATGACATCAAAAGATGCTGATGACTATTTACGTGGTGAAGATTATTACTTCTCAGCTAATGCTGGCTATACCGGCATGAATGACGAGTACAGTGCTGGATTTACCAGTGCTTTCTCTGCTGGTAACTTCGATAACCTAGTTTCTTACCAACGCCGTGAAGGTGAAGAACAACAGAACTACAGCGAAACTTTACCTGACAGTGATTTAGTGACCGACAGCTTTTTAATTAAAAGTAAGTATCACTTTAATGATGACACTAACCTACAGCTGACTGTCGATTACATGAACCAGCAGTTAGACCGCTGGGAAAATAGCTTAGATAACTTAAGCTCAATCGATTACGACCGTCAAACACAGTCATTAAATACTTCGCTGCGTTTACGTTCTACTAAAGACCGTGTAATCCATGACAACGTAGATTTTGTACTTTACTACGGTAAGACTGACCAAACTGAAAAGCGTGATTATTATGATGGCGCGCAGGGCGGTGCACGTGATATTACCGAGCACAGAGATTACCAATTTGATGAATACCGTTTTGGTTTTGCCAGTACTTTTAGTAAGTCTTTATCGTTAACGGGTCACAACCACAACATTATCTATGGCGTGGATATTGAGCAGTCTGAAATGAGCCGTCCACGTGATTATCAAGTTGTTGATGACAATGGCAACTGGTCACCTTCAGATACAGATACTTTCTCGTTTGCAGATACTAAGAGTTTACGTGTTGGCGCTTTCATTCAAGATGACATTACTTTCTATGATGGCAAGTTAAACGCGATTTTAGGTCTGCGTTATGACTACTTTAAAAACACGCCAGATCAAAACCAAGCTGAAGAAGCGGGCCGTGACCCTGCCGATTTTGAAGAAATGAGCGATGGTTTTTGGTCGCCTAAGCTAGGCCTTGTATATCACATGACACCAAACGTTAATGTGTATGCTCAGTACGCTTACGGCTATAAAATGCCAACACCTGATCAAAAATGGGGCGAGCTAGAAGTGAAAGATGGCAAAATGCCATTTCCAGTAATGATCCAAGCAAACTATGACTTAGAGTCTGAATCAAGTCATACCATTGAGCTTGGTGTACGTGGTCATCATGGTGATACCCAGTATGAATTCACCACTTTCTATACCCAAGCTAATGATTACATCGATTGGGAGTTTGTTGGTTGTGGTGGCCCATTTGGTTGTGTGATCCCACAGTCTCTTGAATACCAATATATTAACTATGATGAAGTAACCTTATATGGCGCTGAAGCTTCATTCAGTCAGTGGTTTACTGATGAGATTGAACTTTGGGGTAACATTGCTTATACCCACGGCGAAGATCAAAACGGTGACTATTTAAATTCAGTCAGTCCGCTTAAAGGTAACGTTGGGGTTAATTATTATACTCATCTTGCCAATACAGAAATGGACTTTGGCTTAACAGTGCGTTTTGCAGACAGTATGGATCGTACGACTGACCTTGATATTTTCCCTCCTATGCCAGGTATGCCTGATATGGGCTTTAACGAGGTATTTAATACTGCTGGTTATGCCGTGGTTGATATCACCGCTAATTTTGTATTGAGCGATAATTGGACACTGCGTTCAGGTGTATTCAACGTACTCGACAAAGAATATATCGATTATGCCGATGTGGCAGGCCAATCTAAGTTCTTAATGTCTAACTTAGGCGTGACTGAAGAAACTTATAGTCAACCTGGACGTTACTTCAGCGTTAAACTGAACTATACGTTTTAAGCGTTATAATCTTAATCGCTATGGTTAATAAATCATTGCGAGTTTAAGCCTTGCTATGACAATTAAAAAAGCCTTACATTCGAGTGAATGTAAGGCTTTTTTATTTAGATTAATATGCTTTAGGAACTAGCTCATTTAAAGATTTATTAATCTAAATAACTACTCAAATCACTGCCAACAGCAATGACAACTTCTTGTTGTTTGCCATGGAATAAATAAGCTTCTTTATCGCCAACAAGGGTTAAGGTATCGCCGCGGCGCCAAAGGGCTGTGCCTTCCTGAATGCCAATTACTGGAGTGATTGGGTCAACTAAGGTGAACTCTAGTAAACGCTGCGCGCGAGTTTCACCATTATGGCCAGGTGCTTGGTAATTAGTGTAATGAGGATTGAGTTGGAAAGGGAGCAGCTTTAAACCTGTAAATGATGCTGGTTCAACAATAGGCATGTCATTCGTGGTACGAATGCTTAACCCTGTGATGTTTGAGCCTGCACTCCAGCCAATATAAGGCTTACCATTAGAAACTTGTTCATTAATTAAATGAATTAAATCGTAGCGGTATAGCTCGTTCAATAATTGGAAAGTATTGCCGCCGCCAACTAGAATTCCATCAGCGTCTTTTATTGCTTGTTTAGGATCGCTGTATTGATGAATGCTGCTCACGTCAATATTAAGAGGAGCTAAGCCTTCTATAACCATACTAAGGTATTGATCGTAATTAACACTCACGCCGGCATAGGGAATAAAGACCCATTTTTTAGCATGAGTTGTCAGAGGTTTGATGTACTCAATAGCATGGGCTAAATAAGCGGTATTGCCTTCACGAGAGCTGCTTAACATCAATGCATTCATAGCCATGTAAAAATCCTTAACTGGTTAATTATTAACTTTTTATTCTTGTATATATCGATATTAACAAAGATTAATCGCATTCCATAACTTAACTAATGACTTAGACGTAAATGAGTGTAAATTTTAAGATTAGATTAATGCTAGCTACCTAGACTCTGCGGCAAACAAGCGACACATTCAGGTTAGGTAAGGCTTGCTGTGATATCTTTTTCAAATTAGTCGACATTTTATGTCAATTTTTGATCTTCGGCACTTGAAAAACAATTTTTAGGACATATTATGTCATTAAGTGTTCATCGATTGTTTGATTAAGAAATACGAAAAGAATGTAAGCAGTACCGCGATTAACGCGAACTGATTGGTTCAAGCTATTTAAGTTTAAAGCGGCATCTGTGCCAGATAGGAGTTGTAATGTTACGTATTATGTTATTGATTGGAACTAACTTAGCGATTTTGCTAGTAGCTTCGATTGTTATGTCTCTACTTGGAGTGAGTACTTCAAGCATGAGCGGTTTATTAATTTTTGCAGCCATGTTTGGTTTTGGTGGCGCATTCATCAGTTTAGCTATTTCAAAGTGGATGGCTAAAAAGACTATGGGTTGTGAAGTCATCACGGCACCTCGCGATAATACTGAGCGCTGGTTAGTTGAAACTGTTGCCCGCCAAGCTGAGCAAGCTGGTATCAAAATGCCAGAAGTTGCAATTTATCAGTCTCCAGAAATGAATGCTTTTGCAACGGGTCCTAGCAAAGACAATGCCTTAGTTGCTGTGAGTTCTGGATTACTTTATGGCATGACCCAAGATGAAATCGAAGGTGTGCTTGCCCATGAAGTTAGCCACGTTGCCAATGGCGACATGGTCACACTGACACTAATTCAAGGTGTGGTTAATACCTTTGTTATCTTTGCTGCCCGTGTGGTTGCTGGCATAGTAAATAACGTTGTTGCTAACAACAGTGAAGATGGTGAAGGCTTAGGTATGTTTGCCTACATGGCAGTGGTATTTGTCATGGACATGCTATTTGGTATTTTAGCTTCCATGATTGTGGCTTACTTCTCACGTATTCGTGAATTTAAAGCCGATGAAGGCGCTGCAAAATTAGCTGGAAAACATAAAATGATTGCCGCTCTAGAGCGTTTAAAAACTGGCCCAGAAGCAGGTGCAATGCCAGCGCAAATGTCAGCACTAGGTATTAATGGTAAGCGTACTATGGCTGAGTTCTTAATGAGCCATCCTCCATTAGATAAGCGTATTAGCGCTCTTAAGAACAGCTAATATACTAATATAATTAAAAAAAGGAGCCTGATGGCTCCTTTTTTATTACTTTCTTTTTAATCTTGAACGAGTAGAATAATGACCACTTTAATCTTGCGGATACACAAAGTGACGCATATTAAAGGATTGCGCTGATTGTTAAGTGAAGGTAGCTGTATTTGCTGTTGCTAAATTAACCAGTGTTAGCTAAGTTTATAAACGAGCCAAAAATGTCGTGCTGATAACCGATATCATAGATAGTCAATTGATGATGACTTTCTCGATATCACAAATGGAGGGTATTATAGTGAGCAATAAAATTCTTGTAGCATTGTTTGCAGCAGCTCTTGCTGTACTAACTTTGTCATCGAATGCTTTTGCTGCAGATGAAAATCTAGCTGATTTCCACGCTGAAATGGGTGGTTGTGAAAGCTGTCATGCTGATGGCGAACCTTCAGCTGATGGTGAGTATGAGTTTGAGCAATGCCAAAGCTGTCACGGAACACTCGCTGAAATGGACGATAATCACGCACCACATGATGGAATGCTAATGTGTGCAGATTGTCACGCACCTCATGACATGAATGTTGGTGATGTACCAACGTGTGATAGCTGTCATGATGATGGTCGTTCTGCTCAGTAAATGAGATGAGTCGATTACTATTTTCATCGAGATATTCGGTCGGAGATAGTTTAAAAAAGCGCCGCTTATGTCGGCGCTTTTTTTATGTTTTGAAAATATTTAATAGAATCAGTTAGATTTCAACTACCCCTAAAGAGGTATATGTTTTCTTTTGTTTTCAACAGCTTGCGCAAATTTGGTGCGAGATAATGCACTTATGTTGAACACATCTTTATCATTTTCTTATTCAAGAATGTTAAATCTCCGTTAAATCATAACCTTAGTAATTGGCACAAGTTTTGCGATGTTATTGACATAATATTTTGTCAGTAAAGGGAAGTTGCATGTCTAATATCCAATCTAGTTGTGCTTATTGTGGAGTAGGCTGTGGCGTGACTGTGTCGGTCAGCACTAAAACAAGAGTTGATACTAAAGCAGAGACAAAGACTGATATTGATATCCCAAAAGCTGAATATGCGTTAAATGATAAAGCCACCTATAAGCTAGTGGGCGATCAAGCCCATCCAGCGAATAAAGGTCAGCTTTGCGCGAAAGGCGAAAGACTGATAGAGAGTTTAATTCAGCCAAATACCTTGCGTTACCCCAAACTTAAATCAGGTAAACCTGTTTCTTGGGATGCCGCTTTAGCCACAGTAGCTGAAAAGTTCACTCAAACCATTGCTGAACATGGTCCTGATTCAGTTGCATTTTACCTTTCTGGGCAGTTGCTTACAGAAGATTATTATGTCGCAAATAAACTGGCAAAAGGCTTTATTGGAACTGCCAATGTAGATACGAACTCCCGCTTATGCATGTCATCTGCTGTCAGTGGTCATATGCGAGCATTTGGTGAAGATGTAGTACCTGGATGCTATGAAGATTTTGAATTAGCCGATGTGATTGTGTTGGTTGGTGCAAATAGCGCTTGGACGCATCCGGTTTTATTTCAGCGCATGATAAAAGCCCGTGAGCAACGTGGTACTAAAATAGTCGTGATTGATCCCATCAAGACTGCGACATCAAGTCAGGCAGATTTACATTTACAAATTGAACCTGGTAAAGACTGTGAATTATTTAATGGTTTATTGCAGTTTATAGCGGAAAACGATGCCAGTAACATTGACTATATAAAAGCTCATACTCAAGGGTTTGAAGATCTTTTAGCTGAATTATCCCAAGACCAGCTTCAGCTAGATTTAGACAAACTAGCTTCGAGACTAGGGGTTACAACTAGCGAGCTTATCAATTTTTATCAGTTATTTATTGGCAATGAAAAAGTCATGACAGCAAGTTGCCAAGGAGTGAATCAGTCCGTTTCTGGTACTGATACCACCAATGCAATGATTAACTGTCATCTCGCACTTGGTCATATTGGTCAAGAGGGGAGTGGATTCTTTTCATTAACGGGTCAGCCAAATGCCATGGGCGGGAGAGAAGTGGGCGGCTTAGCGACACAGCTTGCATGCCACATGGGGTTCTCTGAACCTGAACGTCAATTATTAGCCGATTTTTGGCACACTGATACTCAACAGGCTGTTATTGCAAAAGATAAAGGGTTAACCGCTGTTGAGCTGTTTGAAGCAATGGCAGATGGCCAAATTAAAGCGGTTTGGATTATGGGAACTAATCCATTAGTTTCTCTTCCGAATACCCAAAAAGTTCAGCAAGCTTTTGATACTTGTCCTTTTGTGGTTGTGTCAGATATTACACAGGATGCCGCCACAGCTAAACAAGCTGATGTGTTGTTACCTGCTTTAGGTTGGTCTGAAAAGTGCGGCACTGTGACCAATAGCGAACGAGTGATTACCCGCCAGCGAGGCTTTAACCCAGTAAAGGGGGAAGCAAAGGCGGATTGGTGGACGCTTGCTGAAGTAGGCAAATTGATGGGGTTTGAAACTGCATTTGACTTCAAAAATAGTGCTGCTGTTTTTAAAGAGTTTGCCCAATTATCAAAAGCTGTAAAACAAACTTTTCCTCATAAAATATTTGATTTATCAGGTATGAGTGAATTATCAGATCTGCAATATGATGAGTTATTGCCAACTCAGTGGCCAGTATCTCAAGCATCGCACCTTGGACAAGTAAATAAGAGAGTATTCGACAACGGTCTATTTTCAACCGTAAGCCGAAAGGCACAATTTATCGGTAGTGCTTTAAAAGAACCGGCGGTTACGGTTGTTAGCCAACATCAAGTTAAGCTCAATAGTGGCCGAAGCCGCGATCAGTGGCATACCATGACCCGCACAGGTCATATCGCCAGTCTTAGAGCCAGTATTCCTGAACCATTTGTGGCAATTCATCCACTTAAAATTCAACAGCTTGATTTAAAAGAGGGTGATCTTGTTCATTTCGAAGCTGTTAATCACTTAATAGAAGATAGCAATAGTGAAAATATCGCAGTGGCCAGAGTTGTTGCTGATGATAGCCAAGCCCCTGAAGTTGCATCTATGTCAATGCATTGGTCTTCGCAATTCTCTACCGGTAAAGGGGTAAACCAAGCGTTAAGTAACGATTATGACCCCATTTCTAAACAGCCTGCGTTTAAATGCCAAACCGTCATCATCAGCAAGATTAATGTTGCCCTTCAAGGCGTCATTTTTGGTGTGCATGATCCTGAATTCAAAAGCACATGTTGGAATGTGCAGCATACCTTATCGAAAGGTGAATGTTTTCATATTGGCTTTACCGATGCTGATAAAGGTTTTGAATTTCAGTCTACTGCTTACTCATTAAAGTGGACGGTTAATTTAGCGACGAAACAATTAATTCATGTGCAGTGCAATATCAGCCATGGGCAGCTTGTGTCGCTTAAATTACTGAGTGATAAACAGGTGCAAGTAGGGCTTGAGCCAATGCATTTATTAATTGGTCAGCATGTAGATGCCAAATTAATGCAGCAACTTCATTTACTTATTAAAGCTGGCAACAGTCCGCTTATTTGTGCTTGTACTGGTGTAACAGAAGCAAAAATTCAAGATGCGATGCTGCAAAAATTAGATGACACAGTATTTCGCAATCTGTCTTCAGAGGGAGAGAGCCGAATAGTGGCTGCTGACTTTGAGCAGGCGCTAGCCCAAACCCAAAGTGATTTAGGCTGTGGTAAACAGTGCGGCAGTTGTCATAGCGAGGTGGTTCAGTGTGCCACTAATATCTGGCAATTAGGTCTTGAAGACATGGCTATTGAAACTTCCGTTAATGAATCGGCTGTTATTGAAACTGAACAAGCGCGGCAAGCGACGGCAGGTAAAACAAAATCAACTCAAGAGGAGGTGGCGTGATGAGCCATTCAATATCGACATTAATCAATTTTAATCGAGCGACAACCTCAGAGAATGATCTAGTGTCGGGTGAAGTTGAGATTGTCGGCGCTGGTTGTGGGCAACTAGACTTAATGACAATTAAAGCGGCGCGCATAGTGTCTCAAGCTGAAGCATTGGTTTTTGACAGTTTAGTGAGCAGCGATATTCTTTCTTTAGTTTCACCACAATGCCAACGTCATTTTGTTGGTAAGCGTTGTGGCCAGCCTAGTTATAAACAAGATGATATTAATGCACTGCTTGCAAAGCTTGCTATGCAAGGCCTGAAAGTTGTCCGTTTAAAAGGTGGCGACCCGCATATTTTTGGCCGAGGGGCTGAAGAGTCGTTATACCTTGCTAAAAAAGGCGTGATCAGTCGATTTACTCCTGGCGTAACTGCAGCATTAGGCTGCGCTTCTACAACGGGTATTCCATTAACTTATCGTGGCACTGCGCGCTCAGTGACTTTAGTCACCGGTACTCGATTTATTAGCGAGGGTAATCACCAAGCACCAACACAATGGAAAGCCTTACTTGCTGCGGAATCGACCCTCGTATTTTATATGGGAAAAGAGCAAGCTACTGCAATTTCGCAAGGCTTACTGGCCGTTGATGCACCAGCTGAATTACCCGTTGCGTTTGTTACCAATGGTGGCAGACCTAATCAGTTAGTCACGTTTGCAACCGTGAGTAATATGGCTGACAAAGCAAGTTTAATTAAAGACAGTGGCCCGACGTTAATTATTATTGGTGAAGTGGTTGCAGTGGGACAAGAGCTGACTGAGTTACTTAATAATATTGATCGCAGTGCAGATGTGTTTGGCCGTTATGACATGGCTGAGGTGGCAAATGGTTGAACAACATACTGCAGCTATGCTTGATGCTGATGACTTTGATAATCGCAAGTTAGTTAAAACCTTAGGTAAGGGGATTAAAGGTAGCCGCAGTTTAAATTTTGCTGAAGCATCGCATTTGATTACCGCATTTGCTAAAGGTGATCTTTCTTCGAATCAGATGGCTGCAGCAATGATGTTAATGCGAGTTCGCGGTGAATCAATTGAAGAATTAGCTGGTGTTGCAGCAGGACTTAAGCAATTAGTACCTGCAGAGTGGCAATCAATTAAAGCTGATATTGATTGGCCTGTTTACGCGGGCAAACGCGAGCAATTACCTTGGTTATTGTTAGCGGCTAAAATTTTAGCTAAAAATGGCCAAACCATAATTCTGCATGGCGATAGTCAGTCTTTACCCCACAGAAGGCATGTGGAAGCTTATATTTCAGCGCTGGATATTCCACGTTGTTTTACCGCTGAACAAGCTAAGGTAAATTTGGCGAGCACCGGCATTATTTATGTTAATTCAGCCGACATAGTACCTGTGTTGAATGATTGCCGTCGGCTACATCAAGAATTAGGACTGCGTAGTTTAATTCAAATGTCAGTTCGCTGTATTAACCCAACGAACGCATCGAACAGTTTACGCAGTTATTTCCATCCAGGCTTAGATAAGCAGCACCAACAAGTGGCACTGTTAATGGCGCAAAAGCAAGCAGGTGAAACATCAACAACCCCGGCTAGTATTGCGATTTTTAAAGGTCTTCAAGGTGAGACAGAGATAAATCCGCGAGTCGCAACTCAAGTCAGTATGCTGCGTTTTAGTGCTATCGGTAATCAGATGTTTCCTGAACAAACGCAAATTGAGATTCCGACACAGCTTGAGGCATTTGTTGGTGCAAAAGTAGGTCATTCAGACTTACCAGCTCATTTGCTTGCACAACTTTGGCACGGTGAGGATATTGAGCAAACTGAATTAACCGATTTGCAGTTACAGCAAGCAATTGGCAGCGTGACGGCCACACTGGCATTAGTTTACGCCTTGTTATCGCCATCGTTACCCATTGAAAAGTCTATAAAAAGAGCCAGTAAAAATTGGTTTTTACGTAATAACAGTGCTTCGTTAAAGAAAAGCTTAAATAAGACAGAAGATACATTTTGGCTTTCTTCTAAAGTCGATACCCACTTTTGTGAGCTGCGAGTATGAAACGAGAGATATCGATTTCTTGCCGCTCGTTTTTGATTTTGTTTTTTAACCAGAAAGTTAGGAGCTAGCCCATGGTTAATTTAGTTTATCGTGACCCTTCGTTTAGCAATGAAGATTTATTTATTGATTGTATGTCTGAGTTAAGTACCTTTGAGCCATGTATGGAAATGACCTCATTGAGTCAACTTGAACGTCAAGCAATGAAAGGGAATGGTTTATGTTTAGTCTTTTTTACAGAAGCACTACAACCATTACAGCAAGTGTTTATTGAACGGTTACTGGCAAGCACTGCATTACCTATTATTGTTAACGCTTACTCTTGGGATGAAAGCCATTTAGAGAGTTTACTTAAGTGTGGCCGAGTGACTTTTGTCCCTGAAAAAATGACGCCTAAGCGATTAAATTCTTTAGTCAGTTTAGCCAAAATTCGTTTTAACAGTGCTTCTAATATGCTTGAAAAAATGAAGTTGCTTGATAAGCAATGCACTGGTTTAAAACAGTTATCTAAAGCTAAGTCTTTGTTACAAAGCCAAGGTATTTCAGAGCCACAAGCTCATGAATTAATTCAGAAGCAAGCAATGGTAAAAGGCATCAGTTTGGGGGAGATGGCGCAGCATATTATGACGGCGGCGCAACAACTTGACGCAACCAGGGTGCATCGTTTTGGTGCAGGCGCTCCTGCGGTGAACAAGGAAGCTTAATTTTATCATGTTTTTGGTAAATAAGTTACATTAAAACAGTTGCTTACCTTTGTGTTGGTGTTGGCATACTCAATGCAACACTCTATACAATAATGTGATAAGAATAGTGAGATAAGTTTGCGTGCAGTTAAGGCTCAATGTGATGAGAAAATAACAGCTGCAATGTTTAGTGAAGCTAATTAGTTATTAATTTGATGTGAGCAAATGCTTAATCATTCGGTGGTTACTTAAGACAATGGCGTCTGAGTAAGCTCAAAAATGATTAACGAATAATCAGATTTAAAAGATTTTCAGTTTATATTTAAAAATTTGAATCATAGGCAATGGCGCCATCTCTGTTAGTCCAGAGATAGGCGCCTTTTTGTTTTTTGAATTCAAAACAATCAAGGAGCCTACGATGGCAAATTCAACAGGAACGTCGAATTCAATAAGCGCAAAACCAAAGCTTGTTGTGATCGGAAATGGCATGGTCGGGCACCACTTTATTGAACAATTATGCAGTCAAGGGTTGCAACAGCAATTCGAGATTGAAGTGTACGGTGAAGAGCCTCGTCCAGCATACGACCGTGTGCAGTTATCTAAGTATTTTGAAACTGGCAGCGCTGATGAGCTGATGCTGACAAGTGCTCAAGATTATCAAGATTGGGGCGTTAAACTTCATTTAGAAACTCGTATTACCGAGCTAGATACTGAAAACAAATCTATTACCACAGAAGATGGTGTAACCAGTCATTACGATAGCTTAGTACTCGCTACTGGTTCGTATCCTTTTGTGCCTCCTATTAATGGCAATAACCGCGAGCGCTGTGTGGTATACCGCACCATTGAAGACTTACAGGATATTGAAGCTGCTGCCAGCCAATCTAAAGTAGGCGTTGTCGTTGGTGGTGGTTTATTAGGTTTAGAAGCTGCGAATGCGTTAATGGCATTAGGGGTTACCACCCATGTGGTTGAATTTGCACCTCAGTTAATGCCTGTTCAGCTTAATGATAAAGCCGGTGATTTACTGAAAAGTAAAATTAATGATTTAGGAGTGTCGGTACATACATCGAAAGCGACCACCGCCATTATTGATGGTGAGTCGGCTATGCACCGTATGACATTCAATGATGATACCTTCCTTGAAACAGACATGATCGTGTTTTCGGCAGGTATTCGACCACAAGATGCCCTCGCTCGTTCAAGTGGCTTAGCAATGGGTGAGCGAGGCGGCATCACTATTGATGATAATTGTTTGACCTCTGCTCCTAATGTTTACGCAATAGGCGAATGTGCATTATGGCAAAATCGTATCTTTGGTTTAGTTGCGCCAGGCTATCAAATGGCCCGTGTAGCGGTTTCACATCTTGCAGCAAGTGCGGGTGATACAGCAAAATCAACAACTTTCACCGGTGCAGATATGAGCACTAAGCTTAAATTGCTGGGTGTAGATGTGGCTGCCATTGGTGAAAGCCGCGGGTTTGAAAATGCCCAGTTTGTTGAGCTGTCTGATAATCAGTCTGGAATTTATAAAAAACTCTGGCTAGATGAAACCGGTAAATATCTAAAAGGTGCGGTGCTAGTTGGAGATAATAGCGACTATAACCGTTTACTCGACTGTTATTTGTCACAAGATGAAATTGAAGGTAATGCAGTTGAACTGCTTATGACCGGAGATGAATCTGCTGTTGAGTTAAAAGACACCTCTATTATTTGTTCATGTCATCAGGTAACTAAAGCTGACATTGTTAATTCAGTGAAAGACGGTAATCACACTATTGCTGAAATCAAGTCATGTACTCGCGCGGCATCAGGTTGTGGTGGTTGTTCGGCGCTAGTTAAACAAGTCATGGATCAAGCATTAATTGCTGAAGGTGTTGAATGTAATACCGGGATTTGTGAGCATTTTGAGCATGATAGACAATCGCTCTACCATTTATGTCAGGTCGAAAATATTACTGACTTTGAAACATTAATTACTAAGCATGGCAAAAAGTCTGCTAGCGGTCAGCATTCAACGTTTGGGTGCGACCTTTGTAAGCCTGCTGCTGCTTCAATCTTTGCTTCATTACAAAACAAATACGTATTGAACCAAGAAAGCAGTCATGTTCAATTGCAAGACACCAATGATGCGTATTTAGGTAACTTGCAAAAAGATGGCACATACTCAGTGGTTCCGCGTATCGCTGGTGGTGAAATTACCCCTGACGGTCTTATTGCCATAGGCGCTGTGGCGAAAGAGTTTGATTTATACACCAAAATCACTGGTGGCCAACGTATCGATATGTTTGGCGCCAAATTATCAGAGCTGCCGATCATTTGGCATAAGTTAATTGATGCAGGTTTTGAGACCGGACATGCATATGGTAAGTCATTACGTACGGTTAAATCTTGTGTGGGTAGTACTTGGTGTCGTTATGGGGTGCAAGATTCTGTTGGCACAGCGATTGATTTAGAAAATCGTTATAAAGGCCTGCGTAGCCCTCACAAGATTAAGTTTGCGGTATCAGGCTGTACTCGAGAATGTGCTGAAGCGCAGAGTAAAGATATTGGTGTGATTGCGACCGATAAAGGTTGGAATTTATATGTTGCAGGTAATGGCGGTATGCGTCCTCGTCACGGTGATTTGTTTGCGACCGATTTGGATACAGAAACCTTAGTTAAGTACATTGATAGAGTTTTAATGTTCTATATTAAAACGGCTGATAAGTTACAACGTACTTCTGTTTGGATGGAATCGTTAGAGGGTGGCCTTGAGTACCTTCAGTCTGTGGTTATTCAAGACAGTTTAGGTATTGCTGCTGAACTAGATAAACAAATGAGTAATGTGGTTGCTACGTATCAGTGTGAGTGGAAAACCAGTTTAGAAAAACCAGAGTTTTTATCTCGCTTTAATGAATTTGTTAATCCAGATGCGATGCCAGAAGGTGAAACTCATTTATATCAAAGAGTACGCGAACAGCGTTTCCCATTAAGCCCTGAATCATCAGGTGCAGGAAATATTGCGATTAAAGATATTACCACTGAACAAAACGAGCAAGCTGCAACGGAGGAATTAGTATGAGTTGGGTAAACGTATGTAATGAGTCAACTTTGCCTCAAGGAACTGGTATTGCAGCTTGGGTTGCTGGTAAAGCAGTCGCTATTTTTGATTTAGGCAAGCATGGTTTATTTGCCATTGATAATGTTGACCCAGCAACTGGTGTGAGTTTATTGGCGAGAGGATTAATTTGCGATATGGAAGGGGTTTTATGTGTCGCATCGCCATTATATAAACAGCATTACAGTCTTGAAACTGGCGTGTGCATTGAAGATGAAGCGCTAGTCGCTTCTCCATATCAAATTAAAAAGGAAGCTGGCCAAGTATTTATTTTGGCTAAGTCATAAGGATTTGAAGTATGAGTTCTGAAAAATTTAACTTATTGTCGTTTTCGGGAAAGATGAAAACGCTGCATTTAAGCTGGATTGCATTTTTTATTACATTCGTTGTTTGGTTTAACGCTGCGCCTTTACTGAGTGTTATTGCAGATAGTTTGGGATTAACTAAATCTCAAATAAAAACCTTACTTATTTTGAACGTGGCATTAACGATTCCCGCTCGGATCATTATCGGTATGGTGACCGATAAATATGGCCCTAGATTGACTTACTCAGTGTTAATGGGGGTGTGTTCGATACCGTGTTTTATGTTTGCGGTAGCGGACACGTTTGAGCAATTAGCATTGGCGCGATTTTTAATTGGTTTCATTGGCGCAGGCTTTGTTATTGGTATTCGAATTGTCAGTGAATGGTTTCCAGCTAAAGAGCTTGGTACTGCTGAAGGTATTTATGGTGGTTGGGGTAACTTCGGTTCAGCCGCTGCTGCCTTTACGCTGCCTGCAATAGCTATCTTTTTTGGTGGTGAAGATGGCTGGCGCTATGCTATTGGCTTAACTGGGTTAATGAGCTTAGTGTTTGCCTTTGTGTATTACTTTAATGTCACTGATACGCCAAAAGGTTCTACCTATTTCAAACCTAAAAAAGCAGGCGGGTTAGAAGTAACGAGTAAGGGCGACTTTGCTTTACTTATTTTTATGAAAATCCCAATGTATGCCACGCTCGCTTTACTTGCTTGGAAGCTATCTCCTGCAGGAGTAAGCATGCTAGATGAGCAAATGACGAACATTATTTATGTCGGCTTAGTTGCTATTTTCTTTATCGACCTTTATCAAACCTACCAAGTTAACAAAGACATTTTTGTTAAAGAAGTACCTGAGTTTGAGCGTTACCCATTTAAACAAGTTGCCGTATTAAATGTGCTGTACTTTACCACTTTCGGCTCAGAGCTTGCTGTTGTGTCAATGTTGCCGTTATTTTTTGCTGAAACCTTCGGCTTAGGTATGGCGCAGGCAGGTATGGTGGCTTCGAGTTATGCCTTTATGAATTTAATGTCTCGTCCAGGTGGTGGTTGGTTAAGTGATAAATTTGGCCGAAAAAATACCTTGTTGATTTTAACGGCTGGCTTAGCGATTGGTTACTTTTCAGTTGGGCAAATTGATGGCACTTGGTCATTACCTCTTGCGGTTGTGGTTGTAATGGCATGTTCATTCTTTGTTCAAGGCGGAGAAGGAGCGGTATTTGCTGCTGTGCCTTTAATTAAACGCCGTTTAACGGGCCAAATCGCCGGTATGACAGGGGCTTATGGTAACGTTGGCGCGGTATTCTTCTTAACGGTTTATTCCATGGTACCCACATCTGTATTCTTTTATGTGATTGCAGTGAGTGCGGTACTTGGCTTCATTACCTTATTATTTATGTCAGAACCCAAAGGGCATATGGCTGAAGTGAATGAGAAAGGTGAAGTGACGCTAATTAGCGTAAATTAATAAATCAGATATTGAATAAATCGATTTAATTTACTCAATTTATTAGAAAACACTGATAGCTAACACCGTATAGTTTTGACTCTACGGTGTTAGTTTTTCAAAAGGGGTGTGATGCAATCAAATGATATTGACAGTTTAAAGTTCACTGAGAAGGATATTTCTTCAGTTAATACTGTTACGCTCCAAAAATCAGCTAGAGCGATAGCGATAAATAAAAATCAGGAGCATTTGCCTATTTCGGGGACGCTGGAGGTATATGCAGGGCAAGTATCAGATAAAGGCCGTAAAGCTGAAAATGAAGATGCCATCGGGATAAAAATTCCAACAGGTTTGATGTTAACGACAAAAGGGATTGTGAGTGTCATTAGCGATGGAGTGAGTGCGGCTGAAGGTGGTGCTAAAGCATCAGCGATAAGCGTGTCTAACTTCATCGCTGATTACTATTCAACACCAGAGTCATGGAGCGTGCTGACTTCAAGTACGCGGGTATTAACCGCACTTAATCGTTGGTTGTATGGCTTAGGTCAGGATTATCGCGATGTCCGTAAAGGCTATGTGTGTACTTTTAGTGCGCTGGTGTTTAAATCTTGTTCAGCACATATGCTACACGTGGGCGATTCACGAATTTACCGTTTCAGACAAGGCCAATTGGTTAAATTAAGTCGCGATCACAGCACATCGGTCAATGACTTTACCAGTTACTTAACTCGTGCATTGGGTATGGATGTCAATCTAAAAGTCGATTACAAGCAGCTTAATATTGAAGTCGATGATTTATATTTAATGACCACAGACGGTATCCATGATGTTGTTACTGATCATGAACTTGCTAATAGTTTACTTAACTTTCAACAGTCTAACCCTTCTTTATCCGACGATGTTTGTGAAGTATTCTGTCAAAAATTACTTGATAAAGCATTTAGGTTAGACAGCAAAGATAACTTAAGCGCTCAACTCATCGCGATAAAGCAACTTCCTACTCAAGCCATTGATGATGTATACCATAAACTTGCTAGCCGTCCTTTCCCACCGCCCCTATCAATGGGGATGAAGTTGGATGACTATGAAGTCACTAAGGTGCTACATCAAAGTCAGCGAAGCCAGGTGTATATCGTAAAAAATAAACTTGGTGATGTACGGTGTATGAAAACACCGTCAGTCAATTACATTGATGATGCGGCCTATATCGAACGTTTCATGCTTGAAAGTTGGATAGGGCATCGAATTAATAGTCAGCATGTGGTCAAAGTTGTTGATCATCATATTAATAAATCGGCGTTATATTATTTAACTGAGTATTTAGAAGGCTTGAGTTTGGCTGACTGGATGGAGCAGCATCAGCGAGGGCCTGTAGAGGATGTATTACTGTTACTAAAACAAATAGAAACAGGTATTCGGGCCTTTCATCGTAAAGAAACACTTCATCAAGATTTAAAACCAGATAATATTTATATCACTCGTACAGGCGTGGTTAAAATTATTGATTTTGGTGCTTGCCATATTAAAGGTATTGCTGAAATTTCTACGCCGCTTAAACGTGACCAAATACTTGGTACAGCTGACTATACCTCGCCAGAAGTGATATTGGGTTATCAGGCAGATGGTCGAGCCGATTTATTTTCGTTTGCAGTCATTGCCTATGAAATGCTCGCTGGTGAACAGCCTTTTAAAGGGCTGCTAGCTAAATGTCATAGCCGAAATGACTTCTTAAAACTCACATATACCCCAGTTTTTAAAACTAATCCCATGGTGCCTGAATGGATGGATAAAGCATTACAAAAAGCCTTATCTGTTGAACCTTCATTACGCTTTGCTGACACCAATGAATTTATTCACGCATTAACTACGCCTAGTCAAACCGACTCTAAAACCTTCATTCCTTTTATTCAAAGAAACCCAATTAAATTTTGGCAAAGCCTTAGTGTTGCCTTATTGCTTTGCTGCCTTTATTTACTATTGAGTTAACCTAAAAACTTCAGCAATAAAATTCAAAAAGTCTCACCTTTAGTCAACTCCTCATTCTTTCGTTATATGTCACTTTACTGACGCTTTCTGGATAACCTATTTATTATCAGTGGTTTATGGTGAATAGTTTGATTTGTTACTCTAGTACAAAAGTGGGGGGTAGTACTTTTTTTAGCCTATTGGTCTAAGCGCCTTTAATACTCGGGGTGGATTCATTGTTTTTAATATAATCGCATAATTATCACACGATTAAAAAGCAAGGGAGCAGGAAGCATGACCTTGAATAAGCTCACAATCTTTACAGAGATCAAAGTGATGGTTAGCAAAACTTGTTTAGCAAGCCTATATGCTGTTGGATTGTGCTTATTATCAATTCCAAGCTTTGCTGGAGAAGATTTAAGTGATTTCGATGAATTAGGTGGTGGCTTTAATACCGTTTCGATGACGCAAAATGGTGTTAATAATGATGCATTAGTTTATCAAACAGGATTTGAAAACGAATTGTCATTAACACAAATCGGTTCACGCAATACGGCGAACATTCAGCAGCAAGGGGTATCAAACTCAGCAGAAATTGGGCAATTAGGTGACAACTTAGAGGTTAATTTGACACAAATTGGAAATGGAAATACTGCTGAAATAGGTCAGCTTGGTGTGGGGTCTTCCATTGATTTACATCAGGAAGGTGACTTTAACCAAGCATCATTATACCAAATCGGAATATACAACGATATCACTGTTAATCAGTTTGGAACTGGTAACACTATTGAATTTTTACAAGTGGGTGCTTTTAGAAGTTATGAAGTAACCCAATTTAATCCATAAATTATTTTTTAATTAGTAAAGGGAAAGACGAAGATGAAATATTCAAAATTAGCATTGTTAATATCTACTGCTGTTCTAGCTACTTCGGTTCATGCTGGTGACAATACTTCTACTGTTAACCAATCTGGCACTAATCAAACTGCTACAGTTAATCAAACTGTAAATAGTGACTTCAATGTATCAACCGTTGATCAAATGGGCGATTCAAATGTTGCAACTGTAGATCAAACTGAAACGGCATACTCTACAGCTTTGTTAACCCAAGATGGTGTTGGAAATATTGGCTCTATTTCTCAACATGATACTGCAGATACATCAACTGCGACCATTAACACTGTCGGTGACAATAACCTAGCAGGAATTGAACAGGGTGTTAATAATGGCGATTTTGCTCAAGCAATGATTTTTCAAAACGGTTCAGATAACGAAGCTGGTGTACTTCAAGACAGTGCTGACGGTTCTTATTCAAACATTACTCAGTCAGGGGATATGGACGGAGCGGTAACATTTAACGTGCAGTCTGATTATGCCGTTGCAACTATTACTCAAAACGGTGGTGGTGCGGGTATGAATCGTGGTGCGATTGTTCAAGTCATTTCAAACTCCGCTTCGGCAAGCATAGATCAAACTGGTACCTCAAATGATGCCTTCATTGGTCAGCGAACTGATAACCACGATGTTGGTGTAGGTACAGATGATACTATGGCTATGATTGTTCAAAATGGTGAAGGTAATGTCGCAGCCGCAGCACAAGAATTTTCATTATCAAATTATGCATCTATAGACCAAACTGGTTCTAGCAACTTAGCTGGTACATACCAAGCTGCTGACAATAATGATGCGGTTGTAATGCAGGATGGTATGGGTAACGAAGCTGGCGTTGAGCAGACCGGTCCAGATAATGATACTTATGTTTCTCAAACTGGTACTGATAATGTTGCTATCTCGATTCAAGCTGGTATGAATGACGAGGTTGATATTGTCCAAACTGGTGATTTCAATATGGCTGATGTTTACACGGAAGATATGGACACTGTTGTTTCAGTCACTCAAGATGGCGAAGGTCATGAATCATATGTCGACTCAAGCTTTGGCGATACCAACGACGTTATGGTATCACAAGCGGGCGAAGGTCACTATTCTGATGTGTGGGTTGATGCAGGTTCAGGTAACATGGTTTCTGTGACACAAACTGACATGTATAACAGCTCCATGGTTTACTCAACAGGTTCAGGTAACACAGCAACTGTTGTTCAGGGGATGTAGTACTTTAGTGTATTTTAGAGGGTGAAAACACCCTTTTGACTAATTGTTAACACCTTTGTTGCTTGATAATATTTATAAAGAGTTAGTGCAGTGAAGTACTAACTCTTTATTTTTTCACAGGTAATGTATATCTAATACTTGAGTTAAGTTAGGTAAACTTGTGAAAAAATATTATTGCATCTTCTCTTTTTATTCATCTAGTCACATGGAGTGTAATTAATGTTTAAAGTTGTTAATTGGATGATTGTCTCACGCTCTCAGTTATTAATTGATTTACTCGATTGTCGTTGGCCACAAGAGTTTCTTGTAAAACTTGCTAAAGCGTCACCAGCGACTATGAGTTCATTGTTGTCTTCTCAACAAATTACTCTAGTTGTGTTCGATTTAGCGACAATTGATTTACAGCAAGCTTATCAGTTACAAAAATTGATTGAACGTGAGCATTACACAGTGAAAACAGTTTTTCTTAACTTTCCCAAACAAGTTGATGCAAAGTTTCTAGTGCACCCTGCAACAACCTCTGGCGTTTTTTATAGTGACTCAGATTTAGCCGCAATCAGTAGTGGTTTTAACGAAATCTTGAAGGGAAGGAGTGTTATTCCTACAGATTTACATAAGTCCTTGATGAATGAAGTGACCGAAGATGAAAGCGAGCACCTTACTATTCGTGAAAGAGAAGTGCTTCAAGCTCTTTTATCTGGAAGTACTAACTTGGATATCGCAAATCAACTTTTTGTTAGTGAAAGCACGATTAAGACACATCTATATCGCGCTTTTAGGAAGATAGGTGTTTCTAGCCGTGGACAAGCAATTGCCTGGGCACAAACTCATATGCATGAGGTTAGAGTATGAGAAACATCAGTCTGATGTTTTATTTAATACTTATTTCAGCAGTTGTAAATGCTGAAACTAATGTTGTGGTTCAACCTTCAGTTAATAAGGTTAGTGTTAGCCAGAATGAAGGTAGAAGTGATAGCGCTATTGATCAGACTCAAGTTGAAAGACTAGAGAATGCTGACGCTCCAAAAACATCAGCAACTGATAAAAATTTACAAAAAAAAATACAAGCTAGGCCAATAGATATTAGTGATGCTATTCCAAGAACAGAAAATGACTTGATTGATGGACTTATTCTTAACAGAGCTATGACTAGGCTTGGGCACAGGTTTTACCGTGATTTTGTTAGCTCATATAGAGATATCGGCGGAGATACTAAACATTCAGGCATTACTGTAATAGAGCAAGCGACTGCAAGAAGTGGTAGCAAAATTTTAATTCAACAGAATCGTAAGACAATTTTCGTCACCTTCGTTTCTCCAATAAGCAGAAACATTGATGCTCAAGCAAGTTATGCAGCAAAGAAAGTGAACGCCACGATTAAAAAAGTTAATGAACGAGCATTATTAGGGAATTTTTTCGACCCAGATCTTGCTCCTGATGAAATATAGGCAGGGAACGCATAATGAAAAAACTATTGTTTATCTCAGCAACATTAATGTTTTCAGCTAATACAGTTGCAACACAACTCGTTTATACGCCAGTTAATCCAGCATTTGGTGGAAGCTATCTAAATGGTCAATATTTACTTAATAATGCTATCGCACAAAATGACCATACACCAGATGTTTCAGGAAGCTCCGGCTATGTTGCACCAACTGCTTTAGAGCGTTTAGCCAGTTCTTTAGAGTCGAGACTAATGACTCAGCTGTTTAATGATGCGGCAAATGGTAACGAAGGCTATTTAAAAACGGATGACTTTGAAATCAACGTTGTTAATGAAGACGGAACGCTATTAGTCCATATCACCGATGTTTTGACTGGCGAAACAACAGTGATTGAAGTCGGCGGCTTGGTGTCGACAGGAGGATAATTATGAAACGGATTTTATTAGCTGGATTAATATTAGGTTTGTCAGCATGCTCATCGGTTGATGATGAATTTGAAAATATTGATGCAACAAGCAGTTTAATGCCGAAAAGCGAAACTTATTATGATTTAACAAGTTTACCTTTTCCTCAAGGGGCCATGATAGCAGCTGTTTATGATTTTCGCGATCAAACCGGTCAATATAAACCAATCCCATCAAGTAACTTCTCAACTGCAGTTCCTCAGTCTGGCACCGCATTTCTCGCACAGTCACTGAATGACTCAGCTTGGTTTATTCCAGTTGAACGTGAGGGACTTCAAAATCTGTTAACTG
The DNA here is from genome assembly GCF_009663145.1 of Shewanella sp. TC10. Lineage (GTDB taxonomy): Bacteria > Pseudomonadota > Gammaproteobacteria > Enterobacterales > Shewanellaceae > Shewanella. The sequence continues at coordinate 22,780 of NZ_VKHR01000041.1, read as the reverse complement.
AACGTAAAATCGTCAGGGCTGGTTTAAATGGTGATTCAAGTAAGTTGCCTCAATTAAACAGTGCTCAAGTGTTAATGGAAGGGGGGATAGTTGCTTACGATACCAATATCAAAACTGGTGGTGCTGGCGCTCGTTATCTAGGGATTGGTGCATCGGGTCAGTATCGTGTAGATAGCATCACAGTAAACCTTCGTGCGGTAGATATAAGAACTGGACGCTTATTAAGTAGTGTAACGACAACTAAGGCCGTAATTTCAAAAGAAATCACAGCAGGTGTGTTTAAGTTCATAGATACTCAAGATTTATTAGAAGCAGAAGTGGGTTACACCTCTAATGAACCTGTTAGCTTATGTGTAGCATCAGCTATTGAAAGCGCAGTGGTTCATTTAATTGCTGATGGTATTTGGAAAGGGGCTTGGAATTTGGGAGACCCAACCACAGGAATGCAAAACGAAACTCTGCAAAAGTATTGGTTAGAAGCACACAGTGAGTCTAAAGTCAGCGCGAGAATTAAACGCGGTTAAACATCACTGTATAAGTAAATTAAAAATAAAAGGTGCCATTAGGCACCTTTTTGTTTTGTCCGTATTAATGCTTGAGAGCTTTAATCTAGACGATGAGCATTTTCTAAATACTTTTTAGTCGTAATTCTCATAACCAGATTTTGAGTTTCTCTTGGTCTTGAACATCAAGACTTATTGTATCTTCAGTGGCTGCATGTATTGGCATTATTCCCTGCATTAGCTCATCACGTCTAAACCAGTGTAATAACACTTCATCACCTAAAGTCATTGTCTGCAGCTGCTTTTCGAATTGAGCATCTACCTGCAAATGATTAGCTGAAATTAATAAGTCGCCAGCACTTAATCCCGCTTGATGTGCAGGACTTTCTTGAGCAACAGTAAGAACTTTAAGGCCTATTGATTCAGGTTTGATTTTTGCGCCAAATGCAATTTCATAACCTTTAGTACCACCGCCGCCTAAATCCGTATTTCCGGCACTTGCTCTTAAGCGCATCGAGATACCTATTTTTTCCAGTAAAGGCGCTAGTGGGATATCTTGAGTATTTTCAAGGTAAGCAAATAAATCATCGCAATTTCTGTTTAACACGCTTTCGATAATTTGTTGGTGGGTATTCACCTCAGTACCAATGTCCTTAGCACCATGTTCGTTCCAAAGTGTTCGCATAACATCATCTAAGCTTTTTTCACCGTCTGTTTCTAAGCGGATTGTTAAGTCTAAAAAGAGTGCGAACAGTGCCCCTTTAGTGTAATAGCTGACGATGGCATTATTGGCATTTTCATCCTGTTTATAAAACTTGGTCCAAGCATTAAAACTTGATGATTTAAGAGTTTGCTTGAATCGACCTTGAGAGCGGTAAACCCGCGTCATGATCTCACTTAGCATGGTCAAATATTGCGTTTGGTCAACACAACCGCTGCGATAAGTCAGGAAGTCATCAAAATATGATGTAATGCCCTCATAAGCCCAAAGTTGCTCGGTGTAGGCTTCTTGAGATAAATCAAATGGGGTGAATTCAGCTGGTTTGATGCGCTTTACATTCCAGCTGTGAAAATACTCGTGGCTACATAGCGACAGATACACGCGATAATCTTTATTTACTTCGTGATCCATATCTGTTGGTAAATCTTTGCGTGAACACATAAGCGCAGTGCTTGAACGATGCTCTAAACCACCAAAACCGTTACCTAATACGGTGGTAAGAAATACATAGCGCTCAAATGGCGCAGTGCCACCAAACAGATTTATTTGATATTCGCAGATGGCTTTTAAGTCTTTGCATAAGCGTGGCATGGACGCACGATGTTTACCACTGAGGACAATATCGTGAGTGACGCCGCAAGCTTCAAAACTCTCGATTGTCAGGTCGCCCATTTCTACTGGGTGATCAATAAAGTCATCATAACTGTCAGCATAAAACTCACCAAAACCAAATTGCTCACCAGAAGTTCTTTTCATGCTGGTGGCTAATTTCCATTGACTCAACTCTTCTAGTGCTGGCTTATCAATGGTTAATGAGTGCTTGGTGTGTTCAAGTCCTTTAGCACATAAAAACACACTACTGCCGTTAAAAAAGCCATGGGTGGTGTCTAAATGGGCAGAACGAACCGATAAATCCCAAGCATAAACTTGATAGCTAACTTTAATGAAACTGTCATTGTTGAGACATTGCCAAGTTTGCTTATCTAACTGGGTTAACTCAATCTGTTGTTCATTTTCATCAACTGCTTTTATATCGATGAGATTTCTAGCGAAATCACGGATCATATAGCTGCCAGGTAACCAAGAGGGCAAAGAAAGAATTTGTTGTGGTGTTGCGGTGCTAATTGTTTGAGTAACTTCAAATAAATGCGCTTTAGGATCGATAGCAATGATGTGATAATGCATGAACAATTTCCAAGTAAGTTGGTGTTGCTAAAAAGAAATGCAAGCTAGAAGAGTGTTAATGCTGCCAAAATCACTGCCAATGTGCAAATGCATCTGTACAAGATGACAAATTCTAAAATGCATATTCACTGGAGTGACAAAGGGAGGAGTTGATACTATAAGATAATCTAGCTTGAGCTCACAGTGACAGGCTTCACCCTACAAATAATGATAAGGATGATTACCCATGGCCGAAGAAACCATTTTCAGTAAAATTATTCGCCGCGAAATACCTGCCGATATTTTATTTCAAGACGAGTTAGTGACAGCTTTTCGTGATATTTCACCTCAGGCTCCGACACATATTTTAATTATCCCTAATCATCTAATTCCTACCGCCAATGACATCAAAGCATCAGACGAGTTAGCCTTAGGCAGAATGATGACTGTAGCTGCAAAGTTAGCCGATGAAGCAGGTATTGCAGAAGATGGTTATCGATTAATCATGAACTGTAATACACATGGCGGACAAGAGGTTTACCATATTCATATGCATTTAGTGGGCGGCAAACCATTAGGTCCAATGCTTAACCATGCAGGATAACGCTGGCGAAATGAAAATAAATAGTGATTTTTTCCCACTGACAGAAGTGGCGACTCGCTTCGTTAATCAATTGGCACAATGCCGCCGGTTAAATATCAGTGTCCTTGAGGCAAGTGAGCACCATGTCCTACTTGAACTGCCATATAGCCAAGATATTATTGGCGATCCTGACACTGGTGTCATTCATGGCGGGGTAGTGACAACCCTAATTGATACGGCTTCTGGCACTTGTGTGGTCAGCGCCATTCTAGAGAAATACCAGTCTCTTGAAATATCGCCAACATTGGATTTGCGTGTTGATTACATGAAGCCTGCTGACCCCAATAAACCTGTTTATGCTATTGCTGAGTGCTACCGATTATCAGCCAATGTTGCTTTTACAAGGGCTATTGCCTATCAAGACAGTGTCGATGATCCAATTGCCCATGCAGTGGGTTCATTTATGCGCATTAGTCCTGAAATGGTCGGTGAAGAATTTCGCCAGGCTTTAATGGGGGACTCTAAAACTATAGCTGAGCCAACCTGTAGTATTAACAACACTTGTGAATCAATCACGCCAATTGCAGATTCGTTTGCGGCGGATGATTTAAATGTTCATGATATTGTGAAACGCGCCATTGATCTCAATGACTATAGTTATTTATTGGCAAAAGTACCTTACACTCAATTTATAGGCATGAGTGTTAACCGTTTCGGCGATGAAATGGTGTTTAAATTACCTAAAAAAGACGACAATATTGGCAACCCTATTTTACCTGCGATTCATGGTGGAGTGATTGCAGGTTTTATGGAAATGTCGGCTATTGTGCAGTTAATGGTATTTATGCAGGCTAAAAAAGTACCTAAGATAATCGATTTTTCAATTGATTATTTACGAGCGGGTCTACATCAGGATACCTTTGCTGAATGTAAAATCACTCGTCAGGGGAGAAGAGTTGCTCACGTTACTATTAACTGTTGGCAAACCAACAGAAAGCAATTAATCGCCACAGCCAGAGCACACTTTTTGTTGGATCAGTAGACTGGTTGTAAATCTATACTGTGCTCAATATTGCAATTACATTATCAAGAGGATGAATGATGAAGCTTTCAATAGTCGTCGTAACGATAGTATTAATGATGTCTGCATGTGCTAATCACACTGCAGGCGTATCCGCGGGTTCAAATGGAGAAACCCGAATAGATAATTCCTCTTTTGCTAGAGAAGTTGCTGTTGAACAAGTTAAAGTGCGCACTCAGGGCGATTTATTGCAAGGTTCTGCGCTAATACTTAGTAAAGTGGGATCTGATTTACGACTGCAGTATAAATTCACTTGGTATGATGTCAGTGGATTTACCATTGAAGATGAAGCAACAAGCTGGAAATCATTAAAGCTTCACGGCATGCAGCAGATGCAAGTGTCGGCCGTAGCACCTAATGCCAATGCAACACGATTTGAAGTTTATGTTCGTAAAGCTTTTTCGAATTAAACTTAAAATGATTAGGGCCTGTTGATCTTCCAAGGCTATTTAAAACCCGAAGAAAATCAACCAGCAAAGTTCAATTTACGCTAATAAAAACACCCTCATTTGGGTGTTTTTTTATGCCTCAGTGACAGCGACTCGCGTGTGATGCAATTTTGTACTCAAATAGTTAATGAAAAGTTTTCAGTAATAGTGTCGTACTTAAGTTGAATCGTTTATAATCCGCCTCGCCAAGGGGTGTTAGCTCAATAATGAGCTAACTGAGATGTTTAATTACAAACCCTTAGAACCTGATCCGGCTAATACCGGCGTAGGAATGGGCTGCATTATTCATCGTTAAGACAATATTTTGAAAGCGCGATTATACAAGCGTGAATACACAAAATAGTCACTAATGCACATCACTAATTCACTATGCTTGCCGGATCTCAAAATTATTATTTGAGGTCCTATGTCTTTATTTAAATCTAAATCGCCCGTTGCGATTGCCATTTTAGCTGCTTTGTCTTCTTCAGCTGTTGCACAAACTGAAAATCTTGAGCGTGTTTCCCAAACTGAAGAAAAAATGGAAGTGATTGTTGTTAATGCAGATTTTGGCAACATTGAGCTTGAAAAAGCGCCTTCTAGCGTGACAGTTATTGATAGCCAGCAATTACAAGACGAAGGCGCTCAACATTTTGAAGATGTGTTGAACTCTATTGCCAACTTTAACTGGTCTGGCGGCAGCTCTCGCCCTAAATATTTCCAAATTCGTGGTGTTGGTGAGCAAGAGGAATATCAAGGTGCACCGAACTCCTCAGTTGGCTTTATTGTTGACGATATTGATTTATCTGGCATCGGCATGGTTTCAAGCATGTACGATATGCAACAAGTTGAAGTATTACGTGGACCGCAAGGCACGCAATACGGTGCTAATGCTTTAGCGGGTTTAATTTATTTAAAAAGTAATGATCCAACTGATGTGTTTGAGCACGGTGCTCAAGTGTCAATGGGTGATGACGACTTACAAACTTTCTCTGGTTTTAGTTCTGGTCCCTTATCTGACTCAGGTAAATTGTTATACCGTGTATCTCTAGAACAGCATTCTCAAAATGGTTATCGCGACAATACCTACCTGGAGCGTGAAGACACTAATGCACGCGATGAATTTACAGCTAGAGCCAAATTACGCTGGTATGCAACTGATGATGTTCAACTTGATTTAACCTTATTACACGCGAATTTTGATAACGGCTATGACGCATGGACGTTAGATAATAATGGTTTCGAAACGATAACAGATGAGCCTGGTGTTGATAGCCAGAAAACTACTGGCGTTGGCTTAAAAGCGATTTTTACTCAGTTCGAGAAATTTGAACTCACGTCATTAACCTCATTTGCACAAACAGATCATCACCATAATTACGATGGCGATTGGGCTAACCCTGATTACTGGGCTTCAAAAGAATGTCCTGCTTATGATGAAAATTGGGTTGAGGTTGGTACAGAGCCATGTGTTTATGATTACACATGGGATAAAAAGGGCGATCGTAAAACGATTTCTCAAGAATTTCGTATTAGCTCAAATGAAGCAGGCAGAATCTTTAATGATTCGACTGATTGGTTAATGGGCTTATATGGCATGAACCTTAAAGAAGATAACAATTTGTATTCTGAATACAACGGCTGGCCAGATGAAGTTTTACAATCAGAATATGAAGCAACTAACTATGCCATTTTTGCTCAAACTGATACTCAGTTTGGTGATGGTTATGTATTCTCTGCAGGTGTTCGTTTAGAACGTCGTGAGAGTGAATACTCAGATAGCAATGGTGATGAGTTCGACCCAACTGAAAATATGTGGGGTGGTCATCTAGCTATTTCAAAAAGTCTAAATCAAGATCATAACGCCTACTTCAGAGTTGCACGAGGTTATAAAGCGGGTGGCTTTAACATGACCTTGCCGCCAGAACTGGCTGACAAGAAAGAATTTGATACCGAAATCTTATACAACTACGAGTTAGGTCTTAAATCATCTTGGCTAGATGGTGTTGTATCAACCAATATGGCGCTGTTCTACATGGACCGTCAAAATCAACAAGTGTCCGCATCCCAACAAGACCCAGACGATCAACAACGTTTCATTCTTTATACAGAGAATGCAGGCAGCGCCAAAAACTACGGTGCTGAGGCAGATTTTAAATATTACGCCACTGATAACGTACAATTCTATGGCAGTGTTGGCTGGTTAGAAACTGAATATGGTGATTATCAATATAATGATAAATACGGCAATGTCATCGACTTAACTGGTCGTGACCAAGCTCATGCGCCTAACTTTACTTACAGTGCAGGTATGAGTTATGTGAGTGACTCCGGTTGGTTTACAAACTTAAATGCTAGCGGTAAAAGTGACTTCTATTACTCAGATAGCAACGAGTCAAAATCAGATGCATATACTATATTTAATGCCCGTATCGGTTACGAGTCGCAAATGTGGTCAGCTTATTTATGGGGTCGTAACTTATTCGATGAGCAATACGGCGTCAGAGGCTTTTACTTTGGTAATGAGCCAGACTTAGATTGGGCAGACAAGCAGTATGTGCGTTTTGGTGATCCACGTCAGTTAGGTATTACACTTGATGTGAAGTTTATGTAGCGTTTACTGGTTATTGATAAAGCATAATTTCTTTAACAATAACAACAGTTTTAACAATATATAACACTGAAATACCGTCATGGTTTGCTATTTATTTGCTAAACTATGGCGGTATTTTTAATTCAAGATCCACAAAGGAAATCCTAATGAAACTAACCGCTGAAATCAGTATGTATCCGTTTAACGAAAACTATTTAGATCCTATTAAATGGTTTATTGGCCGAGTTGATAGCTATTCAAATATTGAAAGAAAAACCAACGCTATGGCAACCCAAGTTTGTGGCGAATATGCTGATGTGATGTCTATGCTTGCCGTTGAAATGGAAGCAGCACACCAAAAGTGGGGTAAAGCTGTTTTTGTGTGTAAGTTTATCGGTGGTGAATTAGATTTAACCCATACTGAGTAGTTCGCAAAGCACATTATTCAAACTCGTTCGAATAATGTAAGAAGATTAAAATCATCCAGTTCCAATAAGCCATTAGGATAATTCGTTAACCTATTTTTTGATTAAAAAGAAACCATTAATATGCTTGCAGAGATTTTTCAATCTATTCAAACCGCAATATCAGAAGCTTCAGCCATGACAGGGTGGGAAGCGATTGCAGTCATACTGGCCATTGCTTACTTAGTATTAGCGATGAGGACCAATATCTGGTGCTGGGCTGCAGCTTTTGTCAGTACTGCAATTTATACGGTGTTGTTTTGGAAAGTCTCATTATTAATGGAGTCAGTGCTTAACGTATATTACATGGCAATGGCCGTATATGGCTTTTGGTTGTGGCGTTATGGTCCTGCAAGTATTAATGGTTCTGCAAGTGTTAATAGTCCTGAAAGTGTTAGTGGTTCTGCAAGTATTAATGGCGCTGGCAATGAAAAAGAGACTGGTAATGTTAAAACTGCAGAGTTACCCATTATCAGCTGGTCGCTTAACAAGCATTTGATCATCATTGCAGTAACCACAGCGATATCACTTCTAGTTGGCTATTTTATGTCAACAAAGACAAGTGCGTCTTTTCCGTACCTGGATGCGTTAACCACTTGCTTTGCGGTAATGACTACCTACTTAGTCGCGAAAAAGGTAATTGAGAACTGGTACTATTGGATGGTAATTAATTCATTATCTATTTATTTATACCTTCAAAAAGGACTTATGCTGACCTCTGGTTTGTTGATTCTATATCTCTTTATGGCAGTCAGTGGCTACTTTATGTGGCGTAAAAAGATGCAGCAAGATAACCTTAATGAAGGCTTATCCCTTGCCAAGCAATAGTCATAAAAAGAAATAAATGTTGAGAAATCAATGAATAAAAATAGCCAATAAAGATTACATGAAACGTTTTAACCCTTGGTCTTTGCTACCTGCACAATTTAAAAACCTGTTACCCGCTAAACTGGTGATGGTGATAGCTGAAGAGTGCCTAGGAATTGAGAAGTTATCGGCAGGGTTAAGTAACACCAATTACCATCTTAAAATGGCCCATCAAGATTGGGTGCTTCGTGATAATAAAGATATTCAACAATGGTGTGATAGAGATAATGAGGTCACTTGCTGGCTAAGAGTAGAGTCGATTGGGTTAGCCCCTAAACTAATTTGGCAAAGTGATAACAAGCAGTTTTATTTAAGTGAGTACGTAAATCAGCAACCGATTGATTGGGCATCGAATTATGGTGAATTTGGGTTTAATACTCCGCAAAGACCTAGTGAAGATAAAAATCAAAAAATCGATAGCAATCATACAAAGCTTGAGCCAGTCGACCTATTATTGAACATGCTAAATCAGCTTTCGACTTTAGCATTACCACCAAAAGAGATTAGCCTAACGGCGCAATGGCTGGTTTATATAGAGTCACTAACTGAACTTTCCTTATTGCAATCAAGCTCTCTGCTGCAAACTAACTTGCAAAAAAAGAGCCCGCAACAAAATTGTCAGTCACAAAAAAAGCACTCACAATCCCTGCAATGGCATGAATGCTTTAAACAACTCACTAAGCTGCAATCTTCCATGGAGTCATGGCTTGCAGATCTTGAGTCTTGCTTGGTCAAACCTCAGTTCTGTCACCGTGATTTATCACCCTTTAATTTATTATTACATGAAGATAAATTGCACTGTATTGACTTTGAATATTGCGCAGCAAGTCATCCAATGTTTGATTTAGCCTCAGTTTTAGCCACACATCAATTAACAGATAAACAAGCTAATGAACTGAGTGAACAGTACTTATTTAAGCACCCAAACCTTAAACCTAATTCTATTCAGTACTTACCACAAATATATAACTGCTTTTGGGCGTTTGGCGCAGCGTGGGCATTAATGATGGCAGCAGAAGCTGAACCTTTTGATAAAGCCTTAGTTATTAATACTGATATCGCTGACGCAAAAAATTCATATTTTATCTTATTCAACAAATACCTATCTTTAATCTCATAAGGCTATTATTCTAAATCAATACACTTGGTTTAGGAGAACGTCAGTTGAAGAAGTCATTCGTTCCATTATTACTAGTGGTTTTTTTAGTTGGTTGCTCAACTAAATTTAGTTATTTCTTTCTCGATTGGGCCATTGAATGGCGGGTTGAGGAGTATGTAACTTTTGATAAACAGCAACAAAAACAGTTTGATGTCCTGCTGGACAAGTTTCTTATATGGCATCAAAAAGATGAGCTGCTCAGATATAGTCAACAACTGAAAACATTATCCAATGCCATCGAAACACAAACAGTCACTCCTGAACTGTGGCAGCAACAAGTCACGGATGCCAAAGCACATTGGTTTCGTATTTTTGACTTTGTTTTACCTGATTTGCTTCCCATTCTTGCAAGCCTTTCTGATGAACAAGTCAAAGAAATGATCGGACAATTAACACAAGATAATAAAGATTTGAATAAAAAGTATGCCGGTAAAACTCAGCTACAATTATTAGAAGATTCAAATGAAAAAGTGTTAGATAACATCGATGACTGGTTAGGTAGCGTAAGCCCCGAGCAAGAAACACTCGTAAAAAAATACAATAAGCAACGTATTGCGACACTTGATATGTGGCTTGAATATCGATTGGAATGGCTAAGACAGTTCCAGCAAGCAATTGAAATGCGCTCTGACACTGAGCTATTAGAAAAGCGTATGCGCTTACTGATGACATCACCAGATGAATTAAAGTCAGCTATTTACCAGCAGCATGTTGATCAGAATTCTAGATTGTTTGGTCAATTAGTCATTGATATCAACAGCAGTTTAAGCCCTAAACAAAGACAGCATTTCACCAACAAAATGGACGAGCTAATAACTGATCTAAGTGATCTTTCAAAAGAGATTAAGTAACCCCTGCGCTAATCAACACGTTTTGAAAGATTTATTCGCTTTGCTTGGTCTAGTAACGTAATGAACAGTATTTAAGGAATAAATATGAGCAATCTTTACCAGCAGTTTTTAAATTTTTTAAAACAAATTGAGGGTTTAGCTCCTTTAGCATTACGTGTTTACCTCGCGCCTGTGTTAATGCAGGCAGGCTATAATAAGTTATCTCACTTTAGTGATACGGCTGCTTGGTTTGGTAACCCTGACTGGGGGCTAGGTTTACCTATGCCTGAGGTAATGACGGCATTGGCTGCGGGTACTGAATTGTTTGGTGGATTCTTATTACTGATTGGCTTAGCAACTAGATTGGTTGCAATTCCAATGATGTTTACCATGTTAGTTGCTGCATTTGCAGTTCATATTGATAATGGCTGGCTAGCTATAGCAGATGCCAGCTCTTGGTTAGCGAATGATAATGTTGCTGCTTCAGCTGAAAAGCTGGCTGCAGCCAAGTCTATTTTACAGCAACACGGTAATTATGAATGGCTGACGAGTTCTGGTAATTTTGTTATTTTAAATAATGGTATTGAATTCGCCATTACATACCTATTTATGCTACTCGCCCTATTAATGCTAGGTGGTGGACGTTATACCAGTGTGGATTATTTTATCCGAAAACGGTTTATGTCATAAGATAAATAACGTAAAAATCCCACTTCTATGTGGGATTTTTGTTAATATCAGTCAGAACTTAATAAATGTGATTGGTATAAAAGGACATTACATTGGACGCATCAGAATTATTACTCACTAGACAATCCACCCCAAGATTAACCCTGCCAGCACCTTCAGAATCTCAGCTAGATTTTATTCTTAATGCAGGAGCAAGAGTGCCTGATCACGGTGCACTAACACCATGGGAGTTCATTATCGCGACCGGGGAGGGGCTTGATAAGTTAGGGGGTCTTTTTGTAAAAGCCGCTATTTCAAATGGCGCAGATGATGCTTTCATTACCAAAGCTAAAGGAATGCCACATCGGGCGCCAATGGTAATCACTATTGCCACTAAGCATCAACAACACCCTAAAGTGCCTTTGCTTGAGCAACAAATTGCAGCAGGTTGCGCTACAATGGCGATGCAACAAGCCGCGTTTTCTATTGGTCTTGGGGCTGTTTGGCGTACTGGTGACTTTGCTTTTAATCAAGAAGTGAATAAAGGCTTAGGCTTAGCAGAGGATGAACAAATTGTTGGCTTTTTATACGTAGGAACTCCAGCAGTTAAAGCGCCAGTGAAACCTTTAAAGCCAGGACGTCAGTTTGCCCGTTTTCTTTAAGTTATGAGCGGTTAGTTATGAGCGGTAAATTATTAGCGGTGAATGATGCTGAGGTTTACTGAGGTTAATTGAAACTGTAAATATGACGCTGCAAAGGTTAGCAGCGTCGGTATTGTTTATGTACCTTAAAAATTAAACTTATTTACTCACTTGGGTCTAATGAGTCCAGAGGCAATAAGTTTTGATAAATATAGTATCCCAAAGGCCCAAAAAACAGGCTAATTGTTCCCCATAAATATCTTCGTACATTATTGATATGGGCAGCCGTTGTTATTGCCCGATGACAAAACATGATATGTAAAATACTTAATAACAGTATTAGTAACATCACCAAATCCATTTGTTCCATGTCTACATCCTTGATTACTGCAAAGAGGCTTAATTAAGCTTAATCTCATTTTGGAATTTAGCAGTAAAAACAATAAAAAATCCATCTTATAGTTGACGTAACATACTTCAATTACACTTATTAATTCAATGGTTTTATTGAATATTTATACAAAAGTGTGAATCTACGCTTATTAATTAAGCACCTGCTTAACTAATCTGATCACTTTAACTTAGTTTGTAGCTCAATATTATCCAGCCATAATGGGTATTTACACATAACTGCTTGAAATAAATTGCTTTCAATATGTTTTGCAAGCCACAGCCTAACTCTTGGGTAGGGACTTTTTTCAAACCAGCTTTTATTAACGTGGGCGAACTGTCTGACAAACGGAAAAATGGCAAAGTCTGCATAGCTGGGTGAATCAGCAAATAAATGTAGTGATTGAGCTAACTTACTTTCAAGTAGTGCAATGAATTTGCATGCTTTTTCTCGGTAATATTCTTCACTATATTCAAGGTGCCTATCGGCATATTTATATTTATCTAACCAAGATTTAAACTCAGAATCGTTTTTTTCAATCAATGCGCGTGCTTCACTATTATCTAAAGAATCAATCAATACTTGATAATCTTGTTTGCATAAATATTCGTAATGAGAAGCTGGATATTGCTTTAGCGCGAAATTAAAAATATCTAAACTTTCTTCCAATACTTGCTCACTCGAATTATTGCTGTTGATTGGGTTTTCATTTTGCGGATTGACCACTAATACAGGCACGGTACCTTTAGGGGATGTTTCCAACATTTGGGCAGGCTTATTTTTAAGGATAATTTCGCGCACATCAGGGTTTAACGAAGACAAATGTAGGCCTAACCGGGCTCTCATGGCGTATGGGCAACGTCTAAAGCTATATAGGATCATAAGGTGAATTTTGTTTAATAATTAAATCAATATAGGTGCCATTCTAATGTGTTCATCAAAGGATTGTTAGTGGTAAATAACTAACGAGAGACTGCTTAATGTGATCAAGCTCAAATTGAATTGCCGTGAAGACTGTGATTAAGGTACAATTCTGCGCCTTTATTTGATACCAGTCTCGCTAAAAGCTTTTGCTAAGAACTCAAGCTTGGTGCTCTTAATGAATTGAGGCCGTTATCAGAATATTTTTTAACTAAATGCACTGGAAGTTAAGTTTCAGCTAGCGGAGAACCCCATGTCACAAGTTGTTGTTTGTGCGTTATACAAATTTGTCGCTTTACCTCATTTCGAAACCATTAGAGCCCCATTGCTAGCGCACATGGAAGATGCTGAAATCAGAGGTACCTTATTACTTGCTAAAGAAGGCATTAATGGCACTGTAGCAGGCAGTCAGCAAGCCATTGATGGTTTATTGCAATGGTTAGCGACTCAAGAAGGCTTAGCCGACATTGTGTGTAAGTTTTCGTTTGATGTAGACATGCCTTTTTATCGCACTAAGGTAAAACTTAAAAAAGAAATTGTGACCATGGGTGTAGAGGGGATAGACCCTCGTGAAGTCGTTGGTACATACGTTAAACCAAAGGATTGGAATGCACTTATTTCCGACCCTGAAGTATTATTGGTTGATACGCGTAACGATTACGAAGTCAAAATTGGTACCTTTAAAGATGCCGTTAACCCAGTAACAGAAACATTTCGAGAGTTTCCTGATTACGTCAAAGAAAACCTAGACCCTGCAAAACACAAAAAAGTGGCAATGTTTTGTACCGGTGGTATTCGCTGCGAAAAATCGACAGCTTATCTAAAAGAGCAAGGCTTTGAAGATGTTTATCATCTTGAAGGCGGCATTTTAAAGTACCTTGAAGAAGTAAAGCCTGAACAAAGCATGTGGGAAGGTGAGTGCTTTGTGTTTGATAACCGCGTCGCAGTGAATCATCAGCTTGAAAAAGGTATTTACGATCAATGTAATGCTTGCCGTATGCCTATTACTCAAGAAGAAATGCAGACAGAAGCATATGTACAAGGTGTAAGTTGCCCGCACTGTATCGATAAAATTTCTGATGAGCAGCGCCAACGCTTTATCGAACGTGAACGTCAAGTTCAGCTAGCAAAACAACGTGGTGAAGCGCACATTGGTAGCGAAGTAAAGCAAGTGATTGCGCAGCGCCGTAAAGATAAAGAGTCACTAAAACAAGCACAAAACGAAAGTTAGTTAGACAGAGCTTAGGCTGAATTTCATCTTGAGCATAGTGCGAAATTTGAAACTGAGCTTAGTGCGAAATTTGAAACTGAGCTTAGTGCGAAATTTGAAACTGAATTGTGAAAACGTACATACTATTTATTAGTGTGTACGTTTTTAAATGCAACTCTGATATTGAGAAGTGTAACTCTGATATTGAGATGAGCAGTTCTGATATTGAAATGCGATTCTGGTCAGTTAACAAGCCTTGTCTCAACAACATTTATACTGTGGTTTAAATTTTGATCTATAAAGTAAAAATACAAATTGTATAAACGCCAAAAAACTTTATTAAGCTTGTAGGCTTATGATAGTGCGGTATGTAATTGTTTTACTTGATGCTCAAAAATGGCATTCATTTTATCGATAGCGTCGCTTGCTAAATTAAAGTAGTGATTATTGTCGACTGATACTTTATCAACTTTAATCAAATCATTTTCAATCATCGTAATAAGTGTTGTCACATTTTCTGTCGCGTACTCTATTAATTTTTGGTGATTTTTCTGTTCTTCGGGTAAGCATGAAAGCTGTTTAAATGTGTTATCTGTAGTATCAGACATGGTTGTTATGAGGAAATTCAACCGTATTTTTTCAACACTCGAGCAAGCTTTTTTTACTGCAATCCCAGTTCCAAGCGCCCTTGATTGACCAATACTTTCAGTGGCCAATACTAGCTCTCGCCATACAAAGCCAATATGATTTAAAGTGGGTAAATGGTCTGCGGTGAGGTAGCACTCTTCTGCTATATCTTCGAGTAAATAACAAAGGTTTTTTATCATGACAGTATGCTGCTCAAAGCTGTTAGCTACCGACATATTTTTGCCTTGCACCGTGAGTCTTGACCAATGGTCGGTGAACGAAAGCCAACGCTCATTTTGATGGAGTAATGGCACCTTTAATTGTTGAGCTTGCGCAACAATCTTTCGATTGAGTATCAATAACTTTTCCTGGGTGGTGGTATCACCATTCAACTTAGCGGCTGATATACCACGGTGCTGCTGAACTAGGGTTATAATATTTTTTAATAACTGTATATATTGCAAGCCATTTTTTTGTTTTTTCTTGGTGCTGTTAGACTTTCTAATCTTGAGAAAAATAATCATCATAAGTACCAATGTAATACTCGATATCACGAAAACTTCCATATCAATTTATCCTTCTATTGATTAGGGTCTGTTAATCTTTCAAGGTTGTTTTTGCAGCGAATTGTTGGCCATTTATACAAGGCAGAGACTTTGTGGTGTAGTTATTCTACATAAAAAGTCGATAACGCAGTAAAAATGGACAACAAACCCTGCCCAAAGGGTTCGACTAAAAGCGTTTTACTCTTTGTTGGATGAATTTCGCTTAGATGACTAGGCATCAACTCATCCGCCTCGATTAAAACGCTTTTATTTCGAACAAAACTTAACCAGCAAAGATCAACAGGCCCTAGCCTGAGTTAATTCTCTTAGATGATTAGCGACTAATTCTGATTGTAATGCGACCTCAGCATTGGCACGCGCGCCAATAACAACTTTTTCAATATGCATGGAGATCTCATTGGTGGCAGCGGCTTGTTGCGTTGCGACGCCGCTGACTATTTCCATTTGATATTTAACCTGTTCAGTGGCTTGTTTTATATCGTCAAAGGCATCATCTACTTCTGTTACATTACCTATACAAAGGTTTGCCTGCTCCACCACTCCCGCCATGGTGATGACGATTTCGCCACTTTCTTTGAGAACCTCATTTATATTAGTGACTATGTGTTCGGTAGAGCATTGTGTCCGCTCTGCCAATGCTCTTACTTCTTCAGCAACAACTGCAAAACCACGACCAAACTCACCTGCACGAGCTGCCTCTATAGATGCATTTAAAGCTAATAAATTAGTTTGTTGTGAAATGTGAGCAATGGACTCGGTAATACTTTCTACGTTAGTGACCAGTTTATTTAATGACACCATTCGCTGTTGTGTTTTATCTGCTTTTTCACTGACATCTGCTACCGCTTCATGTAGCGACTTCAAAGCGTTCTGACCTTGAAGGGCAATTTCAGCAGCGTGGCAGGACGACTTATGGGTGTTTGATATTTCATTATTCACTTCAGCTAAAGACTGACTCATTTGAGTAATTGCTGCTGCAGTAGCGTTAGTCGCATCAGATTGCGACTGTACGTTATCTTTCACTTTTGCTGATGTTTCAATGACCTGTACGGCAGAATATTCGACTTCTTGATTTCTTTGTTGATGGTGAATATTAACTCGGGATAATTCTCGGTAAGTTTTTAATAAGGTATCTGTAAGGGGGGATTGAATTTGATTGCTAAAATGAATATCTCGATGGTCAAATTGATGGGTATTTATATCGCTGACGACGGCTTTAATTTGTTCTAATTGTTCGTTAATGACATAAAGAAACCCAATAAATAAATACAAAAAAATCGCATGAGAGATGAAAACAATATGATGACTAATGGTGCTTGTGAAAACAACAAATGAGTAAATTAAAATCGTTAAAATACAGCTTCCTTTAAAACCTAGTGCGTTAACTATTAAGTTAACAGGCATAAACATCGCGTTCATCGTTAAGTCCCTATAACCATTATTACTTTCTTAAAAGCAAGATGTGTTCCAATAACAAAAACGCATCTCATATTGGCTTTTAGACTTTAAACACTAAAAGTTGCTCCATAGTGGGGAAGGGGGTAAAAGAGCTTGCCTCATTTTGGGGAGGGTTTATAGAAGATTAACTGAGTATATTGTGTTAAAAGCAGAATTTAACAATCATTGCACCGTTCTTAGCATCGCACTTTGCACCATATATTGAACCGTAGATTGCACTATATATTGAATCCATACTATTTTTTGCATCAAAGCAGCGATTAAAGCCCTATGATTCCAAGCTTGACTCTAAAGATCAGTCTAAACATCAGTCTAAACATCAAGGCTATAGTTTGTTTTATCTATTCATAAAACGTCCTTGTTTTATTTCATATATTAAACTCAAGATTCAAAGATTTTAAACCCGAGCTTATTTAAAACTCAAATTAATACCTATAGTCGCTAGCTTCTTTTGTTCGGCATCTAAATCCTGTAGCAACAAATCGTTATGCTTTGATTGTTGTTGACGTTTTGTTTGTGGCAATTTGACCATAAATTCAGCCTGCTGGGCTTTAACTGTGATTTGTTGGTCATTATTAGACGTTCGGCCTAAGTTAAACAGTACAGCTAATCGCAGTATGGTTAATAAGCGAGTGAACGCTTGGCGCTGGCTATCGTCTGCGATGGTGATTGATAGATAATTCAGTTTCTTGCGATGATTGCCCACCAGTAGCGATAGCATTTGCTGCTGTTGTTGGTTAAAGCCAGGTAAGTCGCTGTTTTCTAATATATAGCTACCGTGCTTGTGGTGAGACTTAGAGTTGATGGATATGCCGATTTCATGAAGCTGACAGGCGCCTTCGAGTAACCAGCGATAATCTGCTAATCCCCATGGCTTATTAACTTGTTCAAACAGAGCTAAGGCCGTTTGAGTGACCTTATTCGCTTGGTTTGCATCAGTATGATAAAGCTGAGCCAAACTGGTTAATGTTCGTTGTCTTATATCATCTTGTTGTTCAATCTTAGCAAGCTCATAAAGGACACCTTCACGCAGAGCACCTTTTGCAGCTTGTAAATGCTTAATTTCTAACTGTCTAAAAAAACTGATTAAAATAGCTAGTCCTGCTGCGAGTAAAGGGATCCTTCTTTCATCTAGCTGCTCGAACTCTAGCTTTTCGATGCTGCCAATATTGATAAGGTATTTTTTCAAAATAAGCAGGTTTTTACTGGTTATGCCTTCACCATTATCTGTGATCTCACTAATGGCTTGTGTAATCGCTTTAGCTGAGCCTGAGCTGCCTAATACAAGAGACCAATCTTGATTAAAATACACTTGGCTTAAGCCTGAAAACTGTTTATCTGCCGCTTGAATTGCGTGTTTAAAAGCCTCTTTTGATAAAAGGCCATTAGCAAAAAAACGTTTGTTATAGCTGACACAACCACATTTTAAGCTAGCTAAATGTTTAGCGCGCTTTTCATTGCCGACAATAACTTCAGTAGATCCGCCGCCAATGTCGATGACGATATTTTTCTTCTCCAGCACTTGGCTATGAGCAATACCGGTATAGATTAAACGTGCTTCTTCATGCCCTGAGACCACATTAATTGGGTAGGGCAGTACTTTACGGGCTGCGGTTAAAAATGATTGACGGTTTTTAGCGACACGTAAAGTATGTGTCGCCACGATTCTGACTTGGGTTTTGGCAAGGTTTGAAAAGCGTTGACTAAAATCTTTAAGACATTGGACGCCGTTTTCTATTGCTGTCTCGCCAAGTACATTTTGACTGTCTAAATATTTGGCCAGTTGAACTTGGCGCTTTTCTTTATGCAATACCTGTAACAGCCCGTCTTGTTCGCGGGCTATGACTAAATGGAAACTATTAGACCCCATGTCGATAGCGACAAAATGTTGCGAGTCTTCTGCAATAACATCAGCCAAATCTAAGCCTCTTGTGGTAAATCTTGCGGTTTTTTGTTGTTATTTTTATTGGCAAGCGCATTGTTCACTTTCTTTTCATAACCATTGAGATATTGATGAATGGCCACTTGACTACGAAGTTTACGCTTATTACCTCTAGGGTGATAACGGTTATCTTGTTGCTGGTTAATGACCCTAGACTTTGTATTATCTTTAAATTGTAATGAAAGTATAGCAATAACCATTTGTTTTAACTGTTTTTCATAAACTGGAGTTGATACTTCAATGCGTTCGTCGATATTACGGGTCATCCAATCGGATGAACCAATAAACAGTTTCTCTTCACCAGCAGCATGAAACAGCATGACCCGTGAATGCTCTAAATAGCGGTCAATAATACTATAAACTTTAATGTTTTCACTTTGGCCAGGAATTTGTGGGATTAGGCTGCACATACCGCGAATAAGCATAGTAATTTTAACGCCAGCATTTGATGCTTCGTATAGCTTGTTGATCATCACATCATCTACCAAGTTATTCAGCTTAAGCTGAATACTGGCAGGTTTTTTTTGTTGTGCCTGTTTAATTTCATCGTCGATTAAGCCTAAAAACTTAACTCGCGAGTTATAAGGGGAAACGATTAAATGGTTAAATTCATCTTTTCGATAAGGTCGCTCAATTAAGTCAAATACTTGCTTCACTTCACCAGCGATATCTTGATTAGCAGTAAATAGCGAAAAGTCGGTGTAAAAACGTGCTGTGCCTTCGTTAAAGTTACCTGAGCCGATATGGCAGTAATATTGAGTCTCACCTTGTTCTTTACGACCAATTAAACATAGCTTTGAATGGACTTTTAAGCTTGGGATCCCATGATGAACTTTAACGCCAGCTTCGGCTAAACGGCGCGTCCAGTTAATATTAGATTCTTCATCAAAACGGGCTCTGAGTTCAATGACCGCTGTGACTCGTTTACCATTTTTTACAGCATCAATAAGGGACTGCATAATGTGACTTTTTTTAGCCACTCGATACAGGTTAATTTTAATAAACTTAACAGCAGGATCGTATGCGGCTTGTCTGACTAATTCAGTAAAATGCGAGAACTTATGATAAGGATAATTGAGCATAATATCTTTATGCCTAATGGCATCAAAACTGTTATCAAATG
Organism: Shewanella sp. TC10; assembly: GCF_009663145.1. Classification (GTDB taxonomy): domain Bacteria; phylum Pseudomonadota; class Gammaproteobacteria; order Enterobacterales; family Shewanellaceae; genus Shewanella. Next base: position 2,839 of record NZ_VKHR01000041.1, on the reverse strand, counting down.
CTAAAAACTGTGAACTATCAATAGGGTGAAGTTTCTCGTTGACAAGCTTTTTACGACTCGGGTTAGGAAAGTCGATGAAATCTTTAAAGCTGTGATAACGACCGCCTGGGACTAAGCATTCTGTTGAGCTGATATGCAAGTGAGACTTCAGCATCTCTAACATTTCTTCAGGCATATTACGGTCATATACCAATCTAACTGGCTGAGCATTTAACCGTTTTTGAATACCTTTTGTCATCCGTTCAAGGGTGGTTTGCTCTAACTCGTTACTGATATTGTAATCCGCATCACGGGTCATTTTCATTGAGAAAACTTGGATGGTGTCAAACTCAAAAAATGGTCTAAATAAATCGTCTATGCAGTGGCGAATAATATTATCGAGTAATATTAAATGCTTAATCTTAGATGTTTTTTCAGTCGGCAGTTCTAAAAAACGCGGTACGTTTTTATTAGGTACTTCAACAAGTGCATATTCTTTTTTATCACCGCTTTGTAGGTTAGCCACAAGATAAGTCGTGCCATCGACTAAGTGCTGCACTAAGTCGCTATCTTCAGTGATAATATGTGGGGCAATATGACGTTTTAGCTGGTTTTTAAAATATTTTTTTAACCACGCACTGTGGAATTCACTCAATTGAGTTTCGTTAATTAAAAAGATATTACAACGAGCGAGCTCCTTCATTAAAACAGGATAAATTTGATCAAACTTATCTTGTAAATCTAAAACTTTATCCTGGATCTTTGTCATCAATTGTTGATATTGAAGCTGCTTTGCACTGATCCCTGAGACCAATATTGCTCGTCTCACAGCGGCGACTCTGACCTGAAAGAATTCATCCATATTACTGGAAAAAATACCTAAAAATCTCACTCGCTCAATTAACGGCACTGAAGCATCATAAGCTTCTTGTAATACCCGTTCGTTAAATGACAACCAAGAGAGTTCTTTATCGATGAATTTAAGATGACGGGATTCAGTCACAATTTGCTCCTGCAAAGCAATCTAGTGTGATTCTCACACTATCACTAAATAGGTAGTATGAAAATGATACTATAGGGTGGATATTGGTAATTAACTGTTTAATATGAACAAAATTCGAAATGTATTTTACTGCAGTAATATGACATTTTTGTGATTTTATTGAGTCGAACTCTGTTTTCTGCAAACTCAAAAGCGCAACAATTTGATTAAGCAAATTAAACCTTCTGATGAAATTGTCCGCTAAACAACAGTTAACGCTAAACTTTATAAGATCCACATTTAAGCTTGTGTTATTTTGAGCATTGATTTGAATTTTTGAGTGGTAAGTGATGTTTATTGGGTTTGATTACGGTAGTGCTAATTGTTCAGTTGGTATTGAAAAAAATGGTGAAGTTAGATTAATTCCGATCAATGGCGATAGTAATTTCTTATCATCCACTCTTTATGCACTGGACAGAGAGTTAATTGCCGAGGCTGTTTACCAACGTATAGCCCCAGAATTTAAAGTCGAATATGGCAAGTTACGCTCTGCACAATTAAGCCGCGCCAGAATGGTTCGCCACGATTTAGATATTTACCCAGATGAACAGGTTGTGTTTGTTGGCCCTGAAGCCATTGAAGCGTATTTAGACTTACCCGATGAAGGTTTTTATGTCCGGTCGCCAAAATCGTTTTTAGGAGCCAGTGGATTACGACCTGAACAAGTGGCTCTATTTGAAGATATTGTTACCTTGATGATGTTAGAGGTGATGTCCCGCGCTAACAAAATTATTGATGAGCCAATCACTCAAGCTGTTATTGGGCGTCCAGTAAACTTTCAGGGTATCGGTGGCGAATTAAGTAATCAGCAAGCACAAGCTATATTAGAAACTGCAGCGAAACGAGCAGGGTTTAAACAAGTGAGCTTTTTGTTTGAACCAATGGCCGCTGCTATGGATTTCGAATCTACCATGACTCGCAATCAAACCGTTCTGGTGGTGGATGTTGGCGGTGGTACCACAGATTGCTCGATGGTTAAAATGGGGCCAGATTTACAACACAAAACTGATCGTAGTGACGATGTACTCGGTCATAGTGGCCAGCGCGTTGGCGGTAATGATTTAGATATTGCCGTGGCGATGAACTGTTTTATGCCGCATTTAGGCTTAGGCTCACAACTCAAAACCAACTTGACGGTTCCAAGGCAACCGTTTTGGAATGGCGTGGCGGTAAATGATATTAGTGCTCAACGTGATTTCAATTCATTATCAACGGCAAAGTTAATTGATGAGCTAATCAAAGACTCGTTAAAGCCAGCGTTATTAACCCGTCTAAAGTCATTAAGACAGCATCAAATGAGTTACCAGTTTGTGCGTCAAGCTGAGCAATCTAAAATTGGTTTATCAACTGAGGCTGAGTTTAATGCCGATTTATCATTTATTGAGTCTCAATTTTCAGTTGCTGTAACGCAAACTGATTTCGAAATAGCCGTTGACCAGCCTATCGCCAAACTCGTCACCATAATGCAGCAAGCAGTTGAGTCGGCAGGGGAAATGCCTGATGTGGTTTATGTCACTGGCGGCACGGCTAAAAGTCCGGTAATTCATCAATGTATTGCGGATCAATTTACTCAGGCGGAAATTGTAGTTGGCGACCATTTCGGCAGTGTTACTAGTGGCTTAGTTCGCTGGGCTGGTAAAGTATTTAATTCTTAAGGAAAAGTAGATTTATGTTTTCTCTATCAAAGTTAGGTTTTAGCAAAAAAGTGTCATCTGCTTTACTCATTGTGGCAACKAGCCATGGGCAGGTTGAAGGTTGAGTAACATCAACTGGAGGACCGAACCGACTAATGTTGAAAAATTAGCGGATGACTTGTGG
>NZ_VKHR01000022.1 GCF_009663145.1 Shewanella sp. TC10 | reverse complement strand
CCGMTCTCAGAACCACTTGCTATAATGAAAGCAGATAACTCATCAATCGTTTTAGCCTGTTGTGCTTTTAAGCAACTCTCGTTAGCGACAGGGACAATATACGCATGCCCTGCAAAGCGCTTTATCGAATAATCACCGCAGTCTCAACTCGAACAAATTCTTGAGCAAGTGCTGAATGCTGCAGACGACGCTAAAGTTGATGTCCACTGCGGTGATTATTCGATAAAGCGCTTTGCAGGGCATGCGTATATTGTCCCTGTCGCTAACGAGAGTTGCTTAAAAGCACAACAGGCTAAAACGATTGATGAGTTATCTGCTTTCATTATAGCAAGTGGTTCTGAAGGGGCTAAAAGTCTTAACGTTCAAGAGTACCAAGTAAAATTGAGTCACGATGGGGTTAGATTACGCTTGCCTAATATTGATAAAGTGGCCGTTGTTTTTGGCGCGAAGGGGAGTACTCGTTGTCAGCCTCATTTTAGAGATAAAGGGCGTGAACTTAAAAAAATATGGCAAGAGCTTGCCGTGCCTCCTTGGCTGAGAAATCAAATCCCTTTGGTTTTTTATAATGATAATCTAGTCGCAGCGTTGGGGCTTTGGGTAGATAAACGTTTCCTAGCCCAAGACCAAGAATTTGGATTTAAAATATAAAATCTTTCCGGCTATACAGAGCCTTTACGATTTTGCTTAAAACTGACTTTATAAGCCTAAGAAGCTATTTCACTGCTCAATTTAAAGCAATTTCGACCTGAGGCTTTAGCTGCATACAATGCATTGTCAGCACGTTCATATAGCTTATCTTGAGCCTGTGTTATCGCAGAGTCTGCAACGCCTAAACTACATTGCACCTTAAATGCACTCATTAACGGGTGTTCAGCCATTGACTTGATTATCCGCTGACATAAAGGTGTCATTTCGAGTTCATTTCCTTGAGCTATAATTATAAATTCATCGCCACCAATACGGAAAGCTTGGTCGGTATTACGAATCGCTTCATTTATCAATTCAGCAAACTCAGACAAAATGGTGTCACCGAGCTTATGACCATGTTTATCATTTAGACCTTTGAAGTTGTCTAAATCTAATACTAATAGTGAGATATCACCTTGCTTGCGATTTGATCTAGCTAAGGCATTTTTAATACTTTGACGATAGTAATAACGATTTCCCAAACCCGTCAATGCATCGAACATAGCTTGAGTAGACATTTGATCGAATTTAATAGCATTAAAAAATGGCTGGCAGAATAAGGTTTCAAGCTCGTTTAGTTGTAATAACTGATTAGGTGTCAGCGGTGCATTAAGAAAATACTTAATGCTATAAGGTTCGCCAAAGCCACTAATGACGCGCTGCTGGTTTAAACCATGGCACCGTCCCCAATTGAGTTTCAATTGGTGATTTAGCTGAATTCCTTGTATCGGCAACAATTGGCCAAGTGTTTTGCCGAAGCTGGCAAATACCGTTCTTGGATCTAAACTCGAATGCATTTGCTGAAGAATGTTAACCAAAGTATTTTGTTGGCTATCAGCTTGCTCATTCTCATAAGGTGCTGATTTATTCCAATTTTGTTCAGGATATGGCTGTGAAGCTATTGCGTAATCCATCTGGTTTACCTCATTTAATAATTCTTTCGCACAATAACGAGATGTTTGTTATTGAATTGTATTAAATTAAAGCAAAAAACATGCCGAACTTTTTTTATCGCTTATTTTCAGATGGTTATTGTTAAAGATAAACTTTGTTAATAGACTGTTTCTTTAATCGTTGGTTTTTTGACTCGGAGAACACGTATTTATGGAGCACAGCATTTTCATCCATATTCTCTCAATGTTGGTGATTGCTATTGTGGCAATCTCTATACTTCGACGATTTGGATTGCCGCCCATTTTAGCTTATTTACTGACAGGTGTTGTCAGTGGCCCTAGTGGTTTTCATTGGTTCACCCAACAGCAAATGCACTCAGTGGCTGAACTTGGGGTGGTATTGCTGATGTTCAGTTTAGGGCTTGAGTTTTCCGTACCTAAGCTTTGGTCAATGCGCCGGACAGTATTTGGTTTAGGCAGCGCACAAGTCACCTTTACGGCACTTATTGCCGGTTTAGTTGCCTTACTATTTGGCCAAAATATGATTGCAGCTGTGGTGATTGGCTCTGCTGTAGCACTATCTTCAACTGCAATTGTGCTTAAACTTGTCAATGAGCAAGGCTGGATGCGAAGGCGACACGGTGAGTTATCAGTCAGTGTATTGCTATTTCAAGACATTGCCGTCGTGCCTTTATTAATTATATTGCCCTTGTTATCCGCCAATGGTGAGCCTATGGGCTTTCTCGATATTGCGTGGGGAATGTTAACCGGGATCCTCGCTTTTATTGCGTTAATGTCTTTTGGCAAATGGATATTACCGCGCATTTTTGATGAAGTTGCTCGCTCTCGCTCTAACGAATTATTTGTACTTTCGACACTAGTAGTGGTGTTGGTTACTGGAGCATTCACCCAGTGGCTTGGTTTATCAATGGCATTAGGGGCATTTATTGCCGGTATGCTCTTGGGTGAAAGCCAATACCGAAGACAACTTGAAGCTGATATAAGGCCGTTTCGCGACTTGCTAATGGGATTGTTTTTTATCTCAATTGGCATGTTGCTCGATTTCTCGATAGTGGCTGAATTTTGGTGGCAAATCTTACTGATCCTCGTTGCTGTATTGCTGACGAAAACAATAGTTGTGTTTGGTATTCTCAAATTAGGTGGCGAGCAATTTAAGGTTGCGTTAAGTACAGCGATTAGTCTCGCACAAGTGGGTGAATTTAGTTTTGTCGTGTTGGCATTGGCGGTGAATTACGAATTACTTGAAACACAAATGAGTACCATATTCGTGATGGTTGCGGTGCTTTCTATGTCTATAGCCCCATGGCTGGTAAGAAATAGCATTGAAATAGCTCAAAAAATTGAAGGCAAGACTTCGAAAAAATCACAACTTGAAGATGAATTTACATTGCCGCCCCCTGAAGATGGTGATTTGGTACTGATTCTTGGTTACGGGCGTGTAGGTCAAACTATTGCTCGATTTTTAAAAACAGAAGCCGTGCCTTTTGTGGTGTTAGATTTAGACCCTAAGCGTGTATCGGAAGCCAAAATAGCAGGTGAGCCGGTATTCTTTGGTGATGCATGTAAAATGGGCTTACTAAAACAAATAGGTATTCGCCGCGCCAGTATGGTGGTCATCACCTTTGGTGAGTCAAGACAGGTCGAAGACTGTTTAGCTTTATCTCGTAAACTTGCACCAGAGACTAAAATCCTTGTACGTACTACCGATGATGCAGAACTCGATAGCCTTAAAGAAATGGGAGCCACTCAAGTTATTCCTGAAAAACTGGAAGGAAGCTTGATGCTTGTCTCGCAAGTGCTCTATAAGTGCGGAGTGCCTTTGCCACGGATTATTAAACGTCTTGAATCTGAAAGACGCAATCATTACCAATATTTACACGGCTTCTTTACTGGTGCTGAAACAGATTTCACCCTTGAATTATTGCATGCTGTATCACTTGATACTGGCTCAAACGCCGTGGGCAAAACATTAACTGCAATTCCATGGTCAGAGTTAGGGGTTGAAATTCGAGCGGTTAGGCGCAAAGGGGAGGAGTTAAGCCCACCGCCAAAAGAGTGGGTGTTCCAACGAAAAGACATTATTATGTTAGTCGGAAAACCCCGCGAAATTGAAAGCGCTGAAGAGTATTTATTACAAGGGTGATGGTTTTTTTTGAAGATGGCCAATTACAGTAGAATTTTGCCATCTTCTTCCATACAATGGATGGTTACGTTCGTTGTTGTGTAGCCAATTTTTCTTGCTACAGCTTGTATGGAATAGTGCATGTCGGCCAAATTATTTAATCTTCCAATTAAAATTAGCTTAGATCTTATTACTAAGTTATTTTCATCTGTTCAGCTGCAAAAAGCGCAGAACTACCTAATTGAAGGGCGTGTACTTGAAGTACATGCAAGCCAAGAAAATCATAATATCGAATCTTATGTGGTGGGCTCTGCTATTGAGCCTTATCGCCAAGATATTACCTTGGTTAACGTTAACCATAAAATAGTAATGAAATCTCATTGCTCCTGTCCTGTAGGTACCAACTGTAAGCATGTTGCCGCTGCTCTGCTCGCCTTAATCGATAAAAAACCAGTGGAAGAGCAACGCTTAAGTCAGTGGTTAATGCAGTTAGAAAAACAAGATCTTATTAATCCAGTCGAAGAAGAGGATGAAGAAAAAGATCGTATCATCTTCTCTTTATCCAGTGACCATCATGGCATTTTTGTTGATTTCAAACGCAGCAAACTGAATAAGAAAGGTCAATATAACAAGGGCAGCAAAGTTGCTTTAAACGATGTTAAGTATCATCTTCCTTGGTGGATTAACCCTGAAGATAGTCAAATTATCAGCCTGTTATTATCCTCGTCTAAAAGCGCATCAAAAATCTATTTAGAAGGTGAAATTTGCGCGCTGGCATTAAACAAAATGCTCGAACTTGGCACCTGCTTTTGGGAAGAAAGCCGCACTCCGCTCACCATCACTACGCCAGTGGCGCCAGATTTCATGTGGCAAGAAACCGATGCTCGTCATACTCAAATTAGTATGAGCATGCCAGAGCTTGATAACTGGGAGTTTATCGCTACTTGCCCACCTATGTTTGTCGATTTGGATTATTTAAAAATAGGTGCAGTAGCAACAGATTTAACCGTTGAAAAACTCAAGTTACTTCAGCAAATGCCACCAGTGCCACTGGATAAAGTAGACAGTATTAGCGATAAAATGCTGCGTCACTTTTCACCCAAAAGTGTGCCTGTGCCCAGCGAAATTGAATTTTATGAAATTGAAGATCCGCTGAAGGTTAAATTAACTTTTACTATGGTGCAGCTTAACGACAGTAACGTCATTCAGCCCGTGTTACAGCTAGAGTTTGCTTATGGTGATATTACGATTCCAGGTAAGGTAAGCCGTGAGAAAATCAGCTTAATCAAACAGGGTAAAATTCAGTATCAAATTCACCGCGAATTAGACAGTGAAGCACAAGCTATTGAATGCTTACAAAGCTTGCAACTTCAAGCCATTGATAATGGTTTGCTTACTTATACCAATAACGCCGTGAGTTACTACAGCCTTGGTTTGATGCCTGAAATGGTCAATGAATGGGCGCAATTAACCACGTTTGGCATCATGACCCTTGAAGACTTAGGTTATGAAGTTGAGTTTGCTCCTGAGTTTGATTTAAACATTATCGAAGCGGACATCGAAGTTGACTTAGATGACGATGAAGATAGTGGCTGGTTTTCATTGTCGCTTAATGCCGATATTGAAGGGCAAAGCGTACCGTTATTAAGCTTGGTGGCGCGCTGGTTACAACAAAATGGTGAGCCTGATGATGAGCAAGAGCTTATTCTTCCAGGACCTAACGGTCGCTTTGTTAAAATTAAAGCTAAAACCATTAAACCGTTAATTTCGGTGATTCAGGAGTTGTTTCAGCGAGGTGGCGGCGACTTATTAGAAGTGCCACGAAATCGTGCTGATTTACTTAATGAGTTATCTGAAAGCGATATTCGTTTATTAAACGGTGAACGGGTAAGACACCTTGCGACTAAATTGTCAGAGTTTAAAGGCATTCAACCTGTAGAATTACCTACTGGCTTAAATGCCACTTTACGAGACTATCAAAAGCAAGGTTACGATTGGCTTTGTTTTTTAAAAGAATACCAATTAGGCGGTATTCTGGCTGATGATATGGGCTTAGGTAAAACCCTGCAAACATTGGCATTCTTACTTAAAGCAAAACAAATGAAAGCGGCGGCAGCAACTTCTACGTTAAACAGTGCTGCAAGAGCAACTTCAGGAAAAACCAGACCCAGCCTCATTGTTTGTCCAACCAGTTTGGTGGGCAACTGGTATAAAGAAGCGCAAAAATTTACCCCTGACTTAAAAGTGCTGGTGGTTCATGGTAATAAGCGCCAAGCCTTACTCGATCAAATTGAAGACTTTGATGTCATCGTAACCACTTATCCGCTGATTTTGCGCGATGAGATTGTTTACAGTGAATACAGCTTTGAACACATCATTTTGGACGAGGCTCAGCAAATTAAAAATGCCCAAGCTAAAGTGACTCAAGCACTGAAAACCTTTAAAGGCCAATTCAGATTATGCCTTTCGGGTACGCCGTTGGAGAATCATTTAGGCGAACTTAAGTCTTTGATGGATTTTTGTTTACCAGGACTGTTAGGCCAACATGCTTATTTCAATAAAGAGTTTAGAGGCCCGATTGAAAAGCAAGCTGACACAGAAAAGTCAGCGATATTGCTTAACCGTATCGCACCATTTTTATTGCGCCGAACTAAAATTGAAGTGATGTCGGAACTACCTGAAAAAACCATTATCGTTCAGACCCTAGAGCTTGAAAAAGATCAGCGTAATCTATACGAAAGCATTCGATTAGTGATGGAGAAAAAGCTTCGTGAACTGTTTGCTAAGCAAGGTGTTTCAAGTAGTCATATTGAATTTTTAGATGCACTGCTTAAACTGCGCCAAGCATGTTGTGATCCACGCTTAGTGAAGCTTGAACAGGCCCAGTATGTGGAAAATAATGCCAAACTAACATGGCTAACTGAAAATGTGCCTGAAATGGTGGAAGAGGGTCGTAAGATACTAATATTTAGTCAGTTTACTGGCATGCTGGCACTTATCGAGCAAGAGTTTATCGATATGGGGATTAGTTACAGTAAGCTCACTGGCCAAACCCGTAATCGTCAGGTTGAAATTGATGCATTCCAAGAAGGTGAAGTCCCGGTGTTTTTGATTAGTTTAAAAGCGGGCGGAACAGGGCTTAACTTAACCGCTGCAGATACTGTGATTCATTTCGACCCTTGGTGGAATCCAGCTGCTGAAAAGCAGGCAACTGATAGAGCGCACCGCATAGGGCAGCTAAATCCGGTGTTTGTTTATAAGTTGATTGCCCAAGGAACAGTGGAAGAGAAAATTCAAGAAATGCAGCAACATAAACAAAGCTTAGCTGACAGCATTTTAGCGGGTAGCGCTAAAAGTCAGTGGCAAGGAAATGCTGAAGATTTATTGTCATTATTGCGTTAGTAAGCTATGACCTGTTTCACTGTTGTCGTGTATTCACTATGGCGATTATTGGTAGTTTCTGGCATTTTTGCTGGTCGAAATGAGGTAGGGGCAAGACGTTTATGCCCCAAGATTTTTTAGCCGCTTTCGTTAGCTAATGATTTATATATTTGAATAGAATCTTAATTTAAATCTAAGTCTAAATCTAAATCTAAATCAAAGTCGTGGCGCTTCGCCCACACCCGACGAAAGGGAAACAACAGCATTTCCCTTTTCGATATCCCTTGCCGCTCCGACGAAGTGTTTTTCCTCATGCTATAGAGCGAATTTGCTACCGCCTCAGACTCGCCATCCATGGCTCAACTGAGGCTATGTCGGCGTCCTGCCTCCATCACGAAAATTAGCTCAACGCATTCGGACACTTCCAACGGAGGCCATTGAGCCCGCAGGTTCATTTGTCATTGCTACATTAAAAAATCCTTTAAAGGCTTGAATGCTTCACTTGAATTGATGCAATCGAGAAAATTACGTGAGTCTGGCCATGGCCTTTCTCGCACATCCATGTGCTTCAAGGCATTTAGTGCATCCTGCACTTAAGATTCCAGCTAGCTTTCGAGGGGAAGGGACGCCCTATTGAAAGCGTTAGTGATTTTTGAAGTTTGCTGAAGCAGGCTAAAAATAAAGTATAAAGCTGAATATATCTCCATTGGAATAATCGTTTTTCAGATTATTTCGTGGGAGCGGCAAGGGTGATGCAAGAGGGGGATTGCTGCTGTTTCCCCTCTTGCTCTGCTCTTTACTAAAGAAGGGGCGAAGCGCCACGACCTTTATATGTGCAATCAGAGTAAGCCTTTTTTTACTTCCATGTGATCACGACATTCCGTTCATCCTGAACGTCCCTGCGGCAGGCAGTGGATTAGATTGAAGTGATGGTCTTAAGTAATTGAGCCAATATAAATGAAATATAGAATTGGTGGCCTTAAAACGTTTTTGTCCCAAAGTTTGTTAGCGTTTCAATTATAGCTGTATATATATACAGTTATAATTAAAACGCAGCAATTGACAGCATTTGCTTCTCGTTATGTAAAAGCAAAAATTCTCGGTTTACAAACTGAAAAAATTTATATCATTGAAAAATATCTATTTTATTCTTAAAAAATTTACATAACGACCCAAGGTAATTCTCGGTTATCTCAATTCTCGGTTTTATCCACTATTTAGTCGATTGATTTAAATTATTATGGCTGTTAAGTTGTTAAAATTATTAACGAATTAAGCTAAAAAGTGGTTGATTTTTGGTAAGTGACCTAGGGTGTTTATCGGAATTCTCGCTAATAAGCTGTTAGTTGCCTAGGGGTAGCATGTACGAAAATAGTCGAGTCCAAATAACAGATATGATCGCGTTATTGGAAGATGAAAAATCAGATTGGTGGATAAAGCACTTCAAGAGAGCCTTATCTGCATTTGATTCTTGTGAATACTTAAACTGTGCCAACATTATAATGTCTGGTAGTGGCGGTATGGGCAGTTTAAATGACTTAGTTTTAGGTCAAACTACCAATGCTAAAGGTGAGTTCTGTTGGAAACCTGATGCTGATGAATTAAATAAAAAATATATGCATTTACTAGGCGAGCTTTATTCATTCTCTAAGTCGGTGCAAAAGGCAACTAACAAGCCAATCAAGCGGGACTAAAAACAGTTTGCTGTTTTCGTTCCTCAACATATTAGCAAACTATTTTAAGCCTGTTATTTGGGCGTTATATTTTATGAAAACGTTTAGCTCTACGACTCGAAAAAATATCGCAGCAAGTTTGATAGCACCTTTAGCTATAATCCCTGCTATTTTAGTCTTTATGTTAATAGCCTTCCTATTCAGTGATAATCATAATGCGAAATGGTTCGAGGGCTTAACATTTTTTATAGTGTTAGGTTTATATATTGCTTACCCTATAACTATATTTTTCGGTTCCAGTTCGGTACTAGTGTTAAAGTATTTTGATCAATTCACTTTGGTTAATACACTCATTATTGCAGTAATATTGGCTACATTGGTTTCAGCTGTTCTGGTACCGGTATTTAAAACGTGGATATTTATATCGTATTTATCATTGTCTATTTCTTGTGCCTACTGGTATGTGTTTCACCGAGTCGCCAATAAAATATAACAAGCTGTTCAACAGGACAAATTACAGTTGGCTTTTGCTCCTGCGTCGCTTATTTTAGCCAACAATAATTTGCCCATTAACAGGGCGTTATATTCGCAGGGAAGATCGGTTATGCGTTCGATTTATTTAGTTATTTTCTTAGTACTATCTTTTACTGCGCAAGGAAAAGAAATGCAGTACCCAAATGATGAAAATGGTCAAGTATTACAAAGCATGCTCGAACGTGGTGTTAACCTAAATCGAGTATATGAAATCGACTTTTTTCACCTATTCAAAGATGAAGAGTCGGCTGTAAAAATGGCGTATGAAGTTGACCATTCAAATGACAATATTAAAGTTGCAATTTACACTAATGAAGTTTCAAAAGGCTTTGATGTATATGTTTCCGTCAATATGGAACCAACGCATGAGAACATCACTCACGTTGAAACCACTTTTGCTGAGGTAGCCATAAAAACGGCGGGAAAAGCGATGGTTCGGGCTTTGAAAGCGAATATAACAAGTAACTCAAAAGGACGTAAAACGCTTGGCTTACGCTCCATCGTCGCTAATTTTAGCCAAGTATCTTACGCCCATTAGTTAGGCGTTAGCCGTTTATCGAACAGGGAAGCACTTTGAAATATTTATTAGTATTATTATTTACATTAATTTCATTTAGTAATTATGCAGATGATTACAACCCAATGGATGGTTATTCTAAAGCACCTCTTTCTGAACCTGTATTTGACTATGCCAAAGTCATTGTGGACTCAACTGCATTCAATAACTGGCTGAACTCTAACTATTCAAAACTAGATTCTCAGACCATGAAAGGGCCCAGAGAGCATTTGTATTATTTACTAAGTTCGTATGTATCAGAGTTAAATAATAAAGATGGAATTATTCTCCCAAAAGAAAAGGATCTGGTTTTGAGTACGTTACTTTCTTGGAGTGAAAGGCTTGGTGCTTATGGTACGCACCTATTTTACAATCAAGTTAAGAGAGATAAAATGGAGCCAATGCCTGAAATAATGAAAATCAGTGATGGGATAAAGGTTTCAGCTATCAATGACATGTTCAGAATAGAATCTAAAAAAGGAAATTGGTCTACAACATTTCCATATTATTTTATGATAGGCGCAATTGGTGAGTTTAAAGCTACTAATGGAATGGAAACACAATTATTAACTATCTCAACTGGTGCCGTTAAGGATAACACTAAAGCAGGTCGTTCTCAGTCAACACTGATGTTGGCTTATACTTCATCGAACGAAACTGAAAGTTTTAATAATTATTGGTTATCTCAATTGGGAATTGACTCTAAAATTGAATCAAAAACATTAGGGGTTAAAAAGCTTGAAAGTTTATATCTTTATGATGACGAGGCTTTGCTTCATAAAGAAGTTACATTTTTACCGTCAACAAATGGATCACTACTGGTGGTGTATTTAGGGATGGATGGTGCTTTTCAAAAAAATAGGCAACACTTTTTAGATTTTCTCTTGCAAATAAAAACGGCTAACAAGCCAATTAAGCAGGGCTAAAAACAGTTTGCTGTTTTCGTTCCTCAAACATTTTAGCAAACAATTTTTAGTCTCTTATTGGGGCGTTACAAGCTCATTCCTGTCCAAATGTGTTTCAGCACTATTGGGGCTAACTGGCTTAGTTCGCATTAACACTGCCCAGTAGAGTTTTTGTCACTTTCACCAAAACCTAACAGTTCGTTATTTTAAAAAAGTTAGCTATTTTTGTAAAAGTAAGACTGTCGAACCACAACCCGAAGCCCTTGTCTGTGTTGGGCTTTCTAACTTTCGAGCAAATTAATAGTGAGATGTACTTTATTATTGCTGTAACGCTGTAACGCTGTAACGCTGTAACGCTGTAACGCTGTAACGCTGTAACGCTGTAACGCTGTAACGCTGTAACGCTGTAACGCTGTAACGCTGTAACGCTGTAACGCTGTAACGCTGTAACGCTGTAACGCTGTGACGCTGTGAGCTTATGCGCTGACGAGTTTATCTAATTGTTTGAAGCATTCATTATGTTGATATTGCCAATAGAGCTGTGCTAACTCAGCTCTATTTTTTTTATTTGCTAAAGAAATGATATTCGGGTTTTGACTCAGATTTTCAAGATAATCTGCCAGCTGGTGGTACTCTGTTAGCACTTCTCCTGCCATGGGCAGGTTATCTGCATAGGGATAACATTGTCTGCTATCGGATTGATATTCTTGCTGGTCGAACTGAAAGAACACAATATCAGCTTTGGTTTGCAGCATATCTATGTATAACGATGAATAATCAGTAATAAGTAAATCAATGTCATTGATGATTTCGTAGGTGTCTTGCCAGTCTGAAATATTCAGTATGTTAGGGTGGTTCACCATCGCTTGAGCTAGCTCTGCTTCATTAGGGTGTAATCTCAGTAAAAAGAGTTGCTGATTTTTGACTAAGGATGCTGACAGAGCTTTAAAATCAATTGCTGTGGAGTACTGATTACTACCAACGGACTTGCTGGTTTTAGCCAAGGCTGAGTTATCACGCCAAGAAGGGGCGTACAGTATAACTTGCTTTACTTGATTGATTTGTTTCAATTCATCGATGAGCGATAGCTTTAAATCGTTTTTAATACTGTTTGATTGCTGCGGATAACGCTTGAAGTAATCTGTACGTGGGTTACCACTTAATATCATCTGTTGCGGGTTAATTCTGAACGCCCCAGCAAATAACTGAGCGACGAGATCACTTGGCGCAACCATATGATCTGGGCGAATTTTTTGTTGATGAAATTGGGTGCTAGAAACAAATTTATCCCTAAGTGTTTTTGGGTGATATACCTTAAGAAGTGGGCCGTTGTTAATATCATATTCGATTCTTTTCAGTGGCGAGCCATGCCACAGGTTAATTTTGATAGCGCCGCGAGCAAAATATTGATTAACGTCACCAATATAGCTGTTATATACATAATATTTAGCCGTTAAAGCGTGATAAATGCCTTTTAAACTCCAGCGATAATAAGCTTCAAACCCTTGCAGATTTAATGTTTTAACGACGTCTTTATCGCCACTTACCCAAATGGCCCTTATGGTCATCGCTCGTTGCCAATGTAAAAATAGATACTTACTGTTATCGGCAAATTTGTTTTTATAACACCCCATTACAGCTTTACGGGAGCGAGGGCTAAAACCTGCAATAAAATACAGGCTCTGAGTCACTACAAATTTAATGCAATTAAAAATGAATTGGCTCATGTATCGCCTCCGTGACAATAAAAAAATCCTTTAAATACAAAGATAGCATGATTTTTTACTTACGCGACCAGCTTTGGTCAAAGAGCCAAAATAAATAAAGCTCAAATCAAACTGCTAAACACCTACTGCAAGGTTATTTTTAATTTCAGTGGTTGAGATGTCATCTGTTCTGGTTAGATACAATACTTCACATTGACTATTTAGATGGTCAAATTGACCTTCCCAATCATCACCAATAGCAAATACATCGACATCATATTGCTCAATATCTGCAGATTTTTGCTGCCAATTTTGTTCAGGGATGACTTTAGTGACATATTTACAAGCAGCGATAATTTCACTTCGTTGTTCATAGCTAAAGAATGCTGCTTTACCTTTAAGGGCGTTAAATTCGTCAGTAGATACACCGACAATTAACTGATCGCACATTTTGCTAAGACGCTCGAGCAATCTAACGTGACCAAAGTGAAATAAATCAAAAGTGCCATAAGTAATAATCGTTTTCATAATAATTCTCCTTGATGAAGCTAAGTTTTGACGATGATTTCATTGTTTGTGTTAGCTTTTAATCTCAACAGTGGTATTGGTTTTATCAAATTGATGTTGAAGCATATTGATTAAATACATTGGCTTTTTAGAGTGCTCAAACTCCATTTCCACCATTTGGACTTCTTCAATTGGGGTATCTTTATTAAAATTAAGTTGTACGGGCCCATAAACTCCATAAGTGGTTGAGCCATCTTGTTTGCTTTGATACTGGGTCGACGCACCAAATAGCTGTAAATCGCCTTTTACCACTAACCAAACTTGCGGTAGCAGGGCAAAGCTTGGATTACTTATATTGAACTTGTGAGCTTTAACGGGTTGTTTGTTATTATTAATCACTGTTTCAGACACAATAGGTTTGCGTGGCTTGAGGATTAACGAACCTAGGAAAAGGCTCAGCAACAGTGGTGACAACAATACGTACAACATAAGTAATATTGCGCGTTGAAAAACCCCGTTGTAATTGCTCGTTTCTTGGGTCGATTTGGCAATTAAGTTTTGATCTTCAACTTTGCTCCAGCTGTTGGTTTGTGGGTCGATGATTAAATCTTGAGAGATAATTTTATTTTCGACGCTTAACTGCGGCCCCACGTAAGTATTAGGTAAAATAATACTGTCTTGGATTTGACTGTCTTCAATGAAGCAATATTCTCCAACCACAATTCCCTGAGCTAACTGCGCTTTATTTGATACTTTAGTGAACTCTCCAATAGCACCAAATGCCTGGGTTTCAGATAAATCTGGTAACTGACATTGCGCTTCCACCACTAAATTTTGTTGTGGGTTTTTGGTATTGATTGCGCGGCCTTTTACACAGAAATCTTGGCTGTTGATGACATAGTCAGATGCTTTTACATATGCGGCTAAGCTATCAATGTAGAAGCATTCACCATGAATAACCTGAGCAACGCTGTTGTTATGGTCAACGTCTGTGGTTTCTAACGGCCAGTTTAATAACTGGTTATGCTTCCAACCTGCTGGCAGCATCATCATGGCAGGGTTACGTTGGTCCATTTTGGCGTGGACAAATTTCGATGGCATTAAGCGTGAAAACTCAATGAAACGAGCTAGACAAGGGCTACGTAATATATCGCCACGAACAACTAATGCTTGTACGGTTTTATCAATATTCATACGTGACAGAACGCTATCAACTTGCTCTTCTGGTTTACTTAAAAAGTAGTCAAGGGTTAAGCCCCATTGCTCGCCATTGCCAATTTGAGACTCAATCTTTTGGGCTTCATGACTGATAACCATTTTTACGTCAGTGATGCCTGCTGCAGCTAAATCCTCTAAGGTATATTCAACGAGTGCTTTATTAGCCACAGGCAATAAAGCAGGGCAATAGTGTTGATTTAGAGGAGCTAGTTCATTTCCGTTTCTATTTGCAAATACGATAGCCTGCATAACATCTCCTAGTAGGCGCCACGCGCCAAAAGTACTGCTGGAATAGTTTTCAATAACAGAGCGATATCTTCTTTAAGTGATTGCTGGTAGATATAATCAATGTCTAGCTCTACCTGCTTATCAAAAGGAATATCTGAACGTCCGCTTACTTGCCAAATACAAGTAATACCAGGTTTAACTCCCAATCTGCGACGGTCACTTAACTGATATTGGCTTACTTCACTAGGTAGTGCAGGTCTTGGGCCAACTAGTGACATATCACCCATTAATACGTTCCAAAGTTGTGGCAATTCATCGATTGAAGCTTTACGGATGAGTTTTCCTACGCTAGTAATGCGAGGATCTTTTTTCATTTTAAATAACACGCCACCTTGCATCTCATTGTTTTGTTTTATTTTTTCAAGTCTTGCTTCAGCATCGATATACATTGAGCGAAACTTCCACATGGTAAAAGGTTGGTTATTTAGGCCGCTACGAGTTTGTGAGAAAAAGATGGCTCCTTTTGATTCAATACGAATACTCAAGGCTGTAAATGCGAATAGTGGTGCTAGTAGAATTAGCAAAATGCTAGCGGCGACAATATCAAATGTGCGTTTTGCGAATTGACCACATTTGATGCCAAAGAAATACCAACGACGTTTATTCTGTGTGTTGGTTTGGCCTAACCCCGATAACATCGGCTGTGGCTGTTTGCTTGTAGCAGAGTGGTTTGAATTAGCGCTGCTTGTATTAGCCCTGCTTGTATTCGCAGAGTGCACAGGCATATTACTTGAACGTTTTTGCTTCAACACACGGGCAAGGAATAACGGATTACCCACAACGTAACGTTTCCACATTCTTTTAGGTTCTTGGGCTAGTCTCCATACCCATTCCATACCGACCTGTCTAACGGCAACAGGTGCTCTTGAGACGTTATTAGCAAAGAAATCAAACAATCCACCGACACCAACCGCTACGCCTACATTTAGTTCTGCTTTATGATCATTTATCCATTGGTCTTGTTTTGGGGCGCCCATACCAACTAGCAAAATCTGAGCTCCGGATTGGTTGATTTGCTCAATCACTTGTTGTTCATTATCTTGGTTTAAAAAACCGTGATGACAACCGACAATATTAAGGGTCGGAAATTGCTTAATAAGATTTGCAGCGGCCTGGTCTGAAGTGCCTTGTTTACCGCCTAAGAAAAATAAGCTAATACCTTGGGCTGCAGCTTGCTCACACAGCAGAGGTAACATATCAGTGCCGTTCACATTATCTTTAAGACCAATATGATGTAACTGACAGGCGATACGTATTCCGCTACCATCTGCAAACACTTGGTCACACTGATTGACGGTATTGCGATAATTGTTATTGGTTGCAGCAAGGTTAAGGCAATCAGCATTCACAAAGGCAAACTGTTTGGTGGTCGCTGACAGAGATGAACGGATTAACAAATCAACACTTTCGCTCATGGTGTTGTTATCAATATTGACCCCTAACAAGTTAAATTGAGTCGGGTAATTCAATTGAGTAGAGACAACGACCAGCTTACTGAATAGACATTTAACAATGTTGGCAATGTAACTCATCAAATTTGTTGGCTTATCTGAAGTTACCTTTACATGTTGAATCCCCATACGACGTTGCATCTGTTCAACAGATAATATTCCTGGTCGGCTATTATTTTGAGTCGCATCAAATACCGCATATTCAAATGCACTTCCTAATAAACCGATATCGCCTTTTAGGACACTATAAAACAAAGGTAACGCCTTAAAGCGTCCTTGAGAGAAAAGGCGAATCTCCACTTCTTTATCGCCTACATGAATGTAGAGGGTTTCGAAAATAGAATGTTTTGAACAGGCTAATGTAATGACTTTAAACATTAGAATTGGACTTGCTAAAGCCATCACATAAAACGCGATAATCCAATCAAACATTATGATAGAAAGTGGAGTGTGATCGTGAGTATTACTAATTTGGCTTGTTTTCATGTTTTGCCTCACAAGGACGATTTTATTAGTCTGATACCTTGTTAAAGCACGAAACGTTCCAATTTTTTAAGGTTATGTTTTATATGATTTTTGTTGTATTTCGGGGAGAGGTTGTTTTAAGTTTATCGCAGATAAAAAGCTGACCTTGCAGAATGCGAACGATACTGCAAAGCCAGAACAGGGAAGTAGTTTTCATTTAATGCTCTTTGGATTTTGTGTTAATAAATACCAAGCCTCTGTAAATCCAATAAGAGTGCTTATGAGGAGTTAAAGTTTGTTATCTTGCATGAAATCGCTGGTGACACCGTCGCGGGATATGCGCATTTTTTGCATGATGCTAATGCATTTTTGTCCCACTCCCTCGATAACGATATAACCCCAAGCTGGCATGACCCATTGTGCATATGCTGCAATTAAAGTAGTCAATGTACGGCCTGTTTCAGCCTGTAAAATGCTTGGTGAAGTAGAAATTGCTTTGTTCACTAATTCAACCGCTGCTTTACCATCACCTAAACGAATCGCTTGTCTTGAAAGGTAGCGTAATTGGTACGCTCTAGCTGCTTTTTCATGACGTGCGAGTAATGTAGGGGCAAAATCACGAGCTTTTTCAATCATCTTTTCCCATGAAGCATACTGCTTCATCAAGTTTGCAGATAAACCACCATGATTTAAGCGGTAATAGGTTAAAGGCTCAGGTAAACCTTCGATTTTCCAAGATGTGGTAGCTGCAATGCGTAACCAACATTCAATGTCTTCCGATTGACGGAAAGTTTCATCGAAATAGCAGCTATAGCGTTCAGCTGTGCTCATTGATTGGTATCGGATGTCATTTAATGTGCTGCGACGAATAACTGGAGCGCTACCGTTGCCAACAGGGTTACGACAAAGTAAGTGAGCTGCATCGATATCATTTAGTTTAGGCATTTGATAAAAATCAATAAATTTACCGTCGTAATCGATAAAGCTTGAACGAGAAAAGCTTAAACCAATTTGGCTGTCACTATCTAAGTGCTCTACATGGCGAGCTAGCTTTTCTGAGTGCCATAAATCGTCTGAATCGATAAAAGCAACAAACTCTCCTAATGCATGACGGATACCGGTATTACGCGCAGCGGCTAAGCCTTTATTTTTAGCGTGACGAATAATATGAACTCGTGGGTCGCCAATAAACTGCTTACAAATCTGAATACTGCGATCATCACCTCGATCATCGATAATCAGTAATTCAAAGTTATCAAATGTCTGGTGTAGTACAGACTCGATTGCCGCTTTAACAAACTTCTCAACGTTATATACAGGCATTACTACAGAGATTCTTGGAGTCATAATGTTTTCCTTAACTGTGTTTAACAGTTGATCGATTAAATGAGATGCGGCTGCTGTACCAGCAAAGCCAAGGCATAGTGATTAAATAAGTGACCATCACACTCAATGCGACTGTGGTTAAGTCGAACTGACTTGCAATGCTGATTACCAGAGTTAGCAATGCGGTGATGGCGATATTTAAATTGAAGTTCAAACGACTATGTCCATTAGCGAGTAGTGACTGACTTGCAGCCTCTGCCATTGGACGAACTAAGCCGCTTAAACATAAGTAAACGAAAACCGATATTGCATCAGTGCTTAACCATTGCTCACCGTAGACAAATGGAACATACAGTGGCGCTAAGCTGGTTTGTAAGATGATGATTGGCGCAGCGATTGCTGTAATCGCAATAACGCTATTGCGATACTTTTGCTGTGCTGATTGAATTGTTGCTTGGCTGTTTGCTTCATCTTTATTACTGCAAAGGTGTGAGTAAAAAGCGGTGCCAAAGCTTTGAACCAAGCCTAAACTCACCCCTAAACTCACATTGTAAGCAAAGAAGTAAACACCTAATGCTTCAACACCCATGAAGTAACCAATGACTAGGTAATCAATACTCTGTCTTAAGGTGTTGATTAAGTCGCTTAAGCTAACTGGAACACTAAAGGTGAGTAATGATTTAATGCGTTCTAACGAAACCGCTTGGGTAAAAGCTGGTAACGGAGTTGATTTTTTATGGATAACAATCCACACAAACACCATGACCACTTTAGGGATTATGATTGCCCAAATACCAAACCCGCTTAGGGCCAATATTGCGGTTAACACGCCGTCACCGACTGTTTGCCAAAGGTTTGCACTTGCCACTTTACGCATATTGTTATTACGTAAATTAACCGTGGCGTACAACATGCCAAATGGAAGCAATAAGTAACTACTGGCAACAAACAGTATAGGCAGTATTAATTGGGTATCTTGATAGTAATAAGCTAACGGCAAGCTGATTAAGCTCATTAATACGAATGCACTAATACAAGATGCAAAGTTGATGGTATTGGCGCTGGCTAAATTATCGGTAAATTCAGCATCATTCATGCGAATTAACGCCGCTGAGGTGATACGTCTTGTTGGAGTACAGATTAGTTCGAACAAAGTTAGCACTATGGCAACTTGACCGAATATCTCAGGAGTAAGTAAACGTGCGGTAATAACACTTGCGCCTAATCTCACCACTCGACCACTGAACTGTGCGCTCGCTAACCACAAAAGGTTTTTACCTAATGAACGAATGCCATGACTTAGCATCTCATTAAGCGATAGCTTTTGATTCAGCGATGGCTTCTGTTCAACTTGAAGCTTGGTGATGTTTTGCATAACCGCTACCTTTATATATGAATTGCAAATTGCTGATTGAAACTGAAAGCAAGTTGCGTCGATACATAGGTATTACAGTTATCGTGCCAAAATTTAAGTGTTTGTTTTGTTTGATTATTTTGTGTTTTTGTAAATTGCTCTAAACTGTGTTTAGCAATTTGGGATAGTTGTTTTGCAGATTGCAATCGAGTTAAAACCAATCGTTAGCGGTATTTATTTGAGGGTTAATAAAATATTTATGAAGGCTTTCTTTATAGAAATATCTTCACGAAAGTGCTAGCTACAAAAGTTTCAGCTACAAAAGTTCCAGCCACAAAAGCTATAGCAACAAAACTTCAATCACAGAAGTTTTAGTAACAGAAGCTTCAGTCACGAAAGCTTTAGTAACGAGAAGTCACTAAAAGTAACCAGAAATTAGATTAATATTGAAACAAGAAAGGTTTGATAAGTTTATTCGCTATAAGCGAAGTGATAAGCGATTTGATTACAGAGGTGATATGAAAAGTCTTAATATAACGGTTTTGTCCTTGTTGATTTTGGCCTTAACGATACTAACTGGATGCAGTGAGCAACCCGTTAACTCAACTCAAGAAGACCTCGCACAAGTGAGCGATACAAAGAAAACAGATACTAACAAGCCAATGGCTAGCCCTAATATAAAGTGTGATATGACATATTTTTCTGAAATTGAGCGCCTAATTTCCTCTGGTGACGGCCAAGGACATGGACCTGATATAGGTTCAGAAGAATGGCAGTCGGTTATTGAATTTAAGTTAGGTGTTCGGGGACAATCTGAAGTACCGCCAAGAGATACTCCAATGTGGTGTGAGTATATAAAATCTCAAATAGAGACAAGCTATTAATAGCTGCGTCATGTGATTATCAAAAATAATAAGAATCTCTTTCAATCTTTAAGCTGTTTACCCGACATAGTTAACAGGCTAATTTACAATAATACTGTTTAATAAGGTTTTTTAAGCTTTTCGCTTAGAGCTAAAACTTAGCACTTAGGCCGTACATTTAAACCAAGCTCAGCAGACATTTAAGTTTAGGAGATGATGTAGTGTTACTTGATACCCCTATTTGTGATTTTGGCTGGAAAGCCCCCGAATTTACTTTGAAAGACCCATTTGGCGAATCATTTACCATGAGCCAACACCTTGGCAATAAAGGGCTATTGGTGATGTTTATTTGTAATCATTGCCCTTATGTAAAACGTATTGGTCATCGCCTTGCTGAGGACACTAAGCTATTAATGTCGCAGGGCATAAATGTGTTAGCTGTGATGTCTAATGATTATCAAGCCGTTCCTGCCGATTCACCTGAAAATATGAAAGCTTTTATCAAAGAGTACAGCTTTGAATTTCCTTACTTAGTGGATGAACAACAAAGTGTTGGCAAACTTTATGATGCTGTTTGTACTCCAGATTTTTTTGGTTTTAATAAAGACGGCGAATTGCAATATCGAGGCAGATTAGATGATGCCAAAATGGCAGATGACAGTAGTCGCACACCTGAGTTGCTCAATGCCATGAAAATGATAGCTGAAACAGGCAAAGGACCCCAGCAACAGTCTGCCAGTATGGGATGCTCAATCAAGTGGCGATAAATAAATAGTGCTGCATCTAAAAGATTATTTTTCATATGCTTATATCTAAACACTAGCAATTAAAATACAAACCAAACACCAAGTTTCACATGGAGTAGAGCATGACCCATCCAGTTATTTCAGATTTAAATGGTCGCTACACAACTAAGCGTTACGATCCAAATAAACGAGTCTCAGCAGAAGATCTCGAAGTCCTGTATGAAGCAATGAGATTATCGGCATCATCAATAAACTCACAACCTTGGAAGTTTATTGTGATTGAAAGTGATGCAGCAAAACAGCGAATGCATGATACATTCGCCAATAATTTCCAGTTTAATCAACCCCATATAAAAGCTTGTTCACAGGTTATTTTATTTGCTCATAATTCAAATTATAACCGAGATGATTATGCCAAAGTGGTAGATAAGGGGATTGAAGACAAACGCACTAAAGCTGAAGACAGAGAAGCTGCATTTGGAGCTTTCGCTTTTGTTGATTTAAATACCGATGAACAAGGCGATAATGCTGCTTGGACTAAGTCGCAAACATACTTAGCACTAGGTAACACTCTGCATGTTTTAGCGCGTCTTGGTATCGATTCAACGACGATGGAAGGCGTTGATAGCGAATTAATTGGTGAAATCTTTGCTGAAGAGTTAGGCGGATTCAAATGTGAAGTGGCATTAGCGATTGGCTACCATCACAGCTCTGAAGATTATAATGCAAACTTACCTAAATCTCGTTTATCGAAAGAGCAAGTTCTGACCATTCTTTAATAAAACAGATGTTAGATTATTGCTTTAACACAGCATAGGAAAAGACGTTTTAGGTCGTTGATTTGATTTGGCGCCTTTAAGTATCATCAACATGAGTGAACAGGATTATAAATGAGCCAATTGACCATCGTTGCTAATATCATTGCTAAAGCGGACAAAATCGAATTAGTAAAAGCCGAGCTTATAAAGTTAATTGATCCAACTCGCGTAGAGCGAGGCTGCATCAATTACGATTTGCATCAAGATAATGATAACCCAGCTCACTTTATGTTTTATGAGAACTGGCAGTCTCGTGAGTTATGGCGAGCCCATATGGAGAATAGTCATATCGCTGCTTATGCCAAAGCCACAGAAGGTGCTGTAGAGCAGTTTATTCTTAATGAAATGCAGCCAGTAGTTTAAAATCATTGCTCATTTATATTAAAAAGAAGCTACCCTGAGGGTAGCTTCTTTTGTTTCGCGATTGCCATCGAGTTAAACCTCATCAAGCGCTTTAGCTTTATTAAATACCACTTCCGGCTCTTCTGCCTTTAATGCCATGCCTAGTACAATCAAACCAGGCCAAAACAAGTAAGCCAAAATTTCTAAGTTCTCACCAAAGGTGTATAAACCAAGCATCAGTAAAATTGCCATGCCGACTTTTGCTAATGGGTTACTGAATAACTTGCTTAATAGAACGAAGAAAGTCACTAACATAGGAATGGCTAACGCTATTGCCCCAACAAGTCCTTTGACAAACAGTAATCCGTACCATGTGTGATGTGAGCCAATTGGCATATATTCCACCATGTGAGGCCCACGTTCGACAATACCATGACCGAAATAAACGGCTTCGTTCATCCACCTCTCAACAGCGATGTCCGCTAATGATTGTCTTACACGAGTGGAACCTGCACGCGCCGCTTTTACTGCTGAAATACTTTGCTCAATTTTTGTGATGGTCGCTTCACCAATAACGCCGACAAATAACATGACAGGAGTGAGCAGTAGATATAACCAAGGCGAACGCACAAAGCGCAGTGTAGAAAAGAAACCTATTAAGGCCAAATAACATGCAATAGCCAAGCGTGATTGCGATATTAAAATCATGAGTAGGCTGCCAGCAAGACCCCATCGTTTCCATTTTTGGTTTTTCTCTTGTAAGGCAAAAATAAAATATAAATTACCTAACATGCCTAAAGCCGGTGCCCATGGAGTGAATAAGCGCCAGCGGGGCACGCCGCTACCGGGATCTATTTCGTATAAACTCACGCTGAAAAACTCAGGGCCTGGTCCACCAATAATACTGAGTGGTGAAACATATAAAGTACTGGGTAACCCAGCTTTCCAAGCTATTAAAAACACGGGAAATAGAATTACTGTGTGTTTACATACATGGCAACTGGCGCGATAAATGATTTCAGGTCTGATACTCAGACAACCAATAAGGGGAAATATTGCCAGTAATGCCCAGCCTTTAGCCCAACCGATAGAGGATTTGATGAGCTTGCCTGTGCCAAGGCCAAATTGCAGATGGCCGACGACCAACGCAATTAACATGACCCACATGCCTAAAACCCAAACATAATGGGTAATGCTGATGCGCGACACCGGCTGGCGGGCGAGCTTTTTATAAATTAAGCGTAAAAATAGAATCCAAGCAATCACTGGTGCAATGACATATAACGCACCTAACAACCAAAATAAGTAACTAAAACTTATGCAGTTGTAGATGATTTTTTCGTCAACATTTTCCGCAGTAATGGTTTGCGAATCCATAAAATGCTTAATCCTACTAGTGACATGAATGAGGCGCACAATCCACCGAACGCAATCAGTAAAACGGCTAGCTTGTCGGGTGCAGATGGCAAGCTGGGTGCAGATAATAATTGCAGCATTGGGTAGGCGGTATAAATATCGGACTTACCTACATCCATTTTGGCCATTGCAGAAGTTAATACCGCAGTCGCTAATTGATGCTCTCTTTGCAAGTCGGCAAGTTTAGCTGCATCATCATTGCTGTATTGTAAACGTTGTTCCCATTGGTTTATTTGGGTTGATAATGTGTCGACTTCAGATTGCGCTGCTTTACGGTTAGAGGCGATAGTAATGAACTCTTGCATCATTTCAGCTCGACCATCAACATCGTCAAGGGTTAGCATCATCAATAACTTTTCATCTTGAAAACCAATCACCACATTAAAACGTTTTTTCATGCTATCTAAAATACTGTCTAACTCAGCTTTTAGAGAAACTAATACCGGGTGACGAGCACCTAATCGGCCTGCATTTTCAATATAAACCGTATTGGCAGTATTATGTTTTTCAACTAATTGTTGAAACAGTTTGTCATTGTTTAGTTTAAGCAACATTGCCGCTTGGGCATCTGTAAGCCCAAGGTGGTTTTCATAAAGGAAATAACTTGCGTTTAATCCTTCTAGTTCAGCTAGCATAGTGACTTTGCTGTGTCTTAGGCGTTCAATTGTTACCGCAAGTTCCTTGAATTGATCCAGCGTGACTAGCCCACGTTCAGATTGGAAATCCAGTAACTGTTTCTGGGTTTCTTTGACTCGTCTAGAATAACCAGCCAATCCTTTTTTAATGCCAACCTCACGCAAGCCAATTTCGTCAGCTCGAAGATCGTTGAGAATATTTTGTAATGAACGATACATAGCCCAGGCTTGTTCTTGTGCTGCTTCCGGCGTCGCAGCTTTGACGCTGAACTCCATTAACCCTGTTTGACTGGGTAATTTTAGCTTGGGCTTACTTATTGCTGATTTGGGTAAATCCAGATAATGCGCCGCACTTTCCATCAATAAAGTGCTCATTGAAAGTGCTTTGTAATTTTGTCGAGGATCGATTGCTGAGCTCATATAAGGCGAAATGCTTGATGTAGTGGCTTGGCCTAAACTATCTAGGCTTAGTGAAGAACCAGCTGCAGCACCAGGTAAAATTAACACCCACTTACTCACATATTTTGTTGGCGCAAGTACGATAAATAAGCCAGCTAAAAGCCAAATTATCAGTAATGCGCCAAAGGCTGTTTTAAGGTAAAGACGTTTACGACGTTTTGGTGTGAGTTTGCTGCCTTCTAATGTGGCACGTTTTATCCAATATAAATAAGCTAATTCAGAAAAACTGCTGTGTTCTTCGCTGTTATCGACTTTGTAGCTTTCTTCAGCGCTGTCTTGCTCTTCGGTGTCATTTGGGCTCATTTTACTATTTTTAGATTGAGCATTTGTTTGACTGTCAGCAATGGCTTTTTCAATCGCCGGATTTTTAGCTTGGCTTTCGTTAGCTTGGCTTTCCGTGCTGTTCTGAGTCTTTTCTTCATCATGAATTCGGCTCATTGCTGGCTCCTTACAACCACCCGATAAGGGTAGTTGGTACCACTAATTCTGTTACGGTTCTGGCTATTTCACGCATATTGGTAACGCGAGAGTCATAACAAGCTAATCCATCGCCTGGTAATAACACTGGGTTAGATTGGTCGTTCCATGCACTTTGGATTAACCCATCAATTGAGCGTTCTACAATATCAATTTCATTTGAAAGTGGGTTTTTAGTGACAAGTATGACGTAACGGCTCGCATTAGTAGATTGAGCACCACCGACACAGTTTGCTGCGATAGCTCCATTCAATAAACGTGTACCGTATGGGAAACGAGTTGCCTCACGGTCGACGGCTGATTGACTATTTGAGCTTGCTGGCTGTGTTAAGTTTGACATAAATACCCTGATCCCTGGTGCTGTCAATTGCGATGGTCTAGCGAGTTGATCATTAAAAGAATGTGTTGATGGAACATGGACATGATCCCCAGCCATTAATGTCATGCTGGGTACTTTCTCACCAGTTAGCATACCACGTAAATCCATATTGAAAACCTGTCCATTACGGATGACTTTTATTGCAGAGATATCTGCATCTGGTCTAATTCCGCCCGACGATTTAACGGCTGCACCAATACTACGTTTAATGGCTTGGTCACCTGCATAGTTACTGCCATCATCTTTTAATTCTATTGGTAGTTTTTTATTAATCATATGCTGCCCAGGCTCGAACACTGCACCCGAAGTGGTAATTTCAATTGGTGCCCAACTGATGGGTAAAATACTAATGCGAACAGCATGAGCAAGCATGAGATTTTCATCTATTAATAATTTGTTTATATAAGTATTTAGCTGTTTAAGTGTTAATCCTTTTGCTGAAATAGTAGGCAAGTATGGTAGATAAATATTACCATCGGCATCGACTTCAACATCTTTACTAAATTCTTCACCATTAAGGATTTTTACCGAAATTTTGTCACCTACAGATAACGATAGAGCTTGATTCTCTGTGTCTACAACCATCTCTTTATTGCCAAATATTGGCGCTGTTGGAAAGGTTGTGTGGTTTGACATTACAGCACTTACTTTTCGGTTGTAAGGTGTTTGCTGACCAAAATAATGACAGCTTGTTAGTTGATTTTCTAAATCACAAACGTCTTGCTGCGCTGGCTGCGAAGGGGTAACGCAAGCGGTTAAACTTGCGATCATAGCGACTGAAATTAATGTATTAATCGTTTTCATTGCGTTATTCCCTTTACGTTGAGTTTAGAACGGTTTAAATAAATTGCTTTGTTATTAATTAGCTAGCCAAATCGGCGATGACACGTTTATCAAAATCAGATTCTTCAACAATGCTGCTGTGTCTTAAGAATTCGAGTGCTAATTTTTCGGTTTCAAAAATTTCAAAAATATGATGTAAACGTGTTAGCTCAATGAGTGATCTCACTGCTGGGCTAGGTGACAGTAAGACAATATTGCCTTGGTAATTGAGCGCTTGATTACGTGCTGATATCAATACTGATAATCCGCTTGAATCAATATATTCAAGGTGCTGCATATCGATAACTAAACGGGTGTGTCCTCTATCGATATAGTCAATAAGTGCTGCTCTGTATGTCGGTGTGTGCGCCATGAACATTCTGATTGGTAGAGTGACTACACTTGCATGTTGCGCTACTTTTAATTCAAATTTCATAACGTGCTCCTTGATTGAAATGATGCTCTTGTGCTTGTAATTAGATATTGCAGTTAGCGTGCCAGAATTTATGTTGTTTAAAATCAGTGGTTTACTGTATTTTGTTTTTAGTTTGGTTTGAAGGTTTGCTGTTTGCAATGAGGTTAATTGCTGTTTGCAACACGGTTTTGATGCTAGTTATCGCGTTTTGCAAATTGCAAAAAGATGAATATTTATTCGTGAAGAATGAAATCAGTGACTATTGAGCAACTATGTTTCAAGTTGAAAGGTGATGAGCGAGATTCAAAGAAGCCGAACAGACCTGCGGCAGGCAATGGATTAGATAGAAGTAATGACTCTCAGTAACAGAACTAATAATGATGAAGTACAAAGCAGATGCAGGTAAGTCGTTTTTGCTCCAAAGCTTGTTTCAAATTTAGAAGTTATCATTTGAAAAAAAATCAAAGTCGTGGCGCTTCGCCCACACCAGACGAAAGGGAAACAACAGCATTTCCCTTCTCGACATCCCTTGCCGCTCCGGCGAAGTGTTGTTCCTCATGCTATAGAGCGAATTTACTACCGCCTCAGATTCGCCATCCATGGCTCAACTGAGGCTATGTCGGCGTCTGTTGTGGCTTAATGAATCTGTACACCGATATGGGGTAAACTCCCCTTAATATAAATTGGTGTAAAAATGATGACGACTCAACCTACTTACTCAACAGAATTTAAAATTGATGCGGCTAATCTTGTGATTAAACAAGGCTATTCTGTACGTGAAGCATGCGAAGCGACTGGCGTAGGCCCAACAGCCATTAGGCGTTGGGTAAAGCAGTTATCAGAAGAGTTTGAAGGTATAACGCCAACAGCGACAGCCATGACACCTGAGCAGAGAAAAATTCAAGAGTTAGAAGCCAGGATTAAGAAGATTGAGTGGGAGAAAGACATCTTAAAAAAGGCTACCGCTCTCTTAATGCAAGACAACATCAAACGATAGCGTTAATTGAGTCACTATCAAGAGAGCAAAGCATTGTTAAACAACTATGTCAGTTGTTTGATGTGCCACGAAGTAGCTATCACTATCACCTAAAACATCGCGGTATAGTTAATCCTGATTATCAGCGACTATGTGAGCAAGCTATTGAGATACACAGTGATAGTCGAGGCTCTGCGGGCGCTAGAACCATTGCGGGTCAATTAAATCAGCAAGGCGAGAATGTCGGTCGCTATAAAGCTGCAAGTTTAATGAAATATGCAGGTTTGGTGAGCACTCAGCTCAGAAAGCATCGATACAAAATAGCTAAAAGTGAGTCAAAAATAGCTCCTAACCTGCTAAAAAGACAATTTAATGTTAACGCTAAAAACGAGGTTTGGTGTGGTGATGTCACCTACATTTGGTCTGGAACAAAATGGTTATATTTAGCGGTAGTCATGGATTTATATGCGAGAAAAATAGTTGGCTGGGCTTGTGCTGATAGTCCGAATACAGATTTGACCTGTGCAGCTTTAAGAATGGCTTTTGAAAGTCGTGGACGGCCTAAAGGTCTATTATTTCATTCAGACCAAGGTTGTCACTACAGCAGTCTTCAGTATCGACAAATGCTCTGGAAATACCAAATCAATCAGAGCATGAGCCGCCGTGGTAATTGCTGGGATAATGCCGTAATGGAGCGTTTTTTTAGGAGCTATAAAACGGAATGGATGCCAAAGAACGGATATCAACATTTTAATGAAGCAAAACATGATGTGCTGAACTACATATTGAAACATTACAATACAAAACGCGGGCATAGTTACAATAATTATATGACCCCAACGGCAGCTGAAATGGCGGCATGATAATAACTCCCCTAAGCGTGTACAGATTTACTTGACCACATCAGTCCTGCCTCCATCACGAAAATTAGCTCAACGCATTCGGACACTTCCAACGGAGGCCATTGAGCCCGCAGGTTCGTTTGTTATTGCTAGATTAAAAAATCTTTTAAAGGATTGAATACTTAACTTGAATTGAGGCAATCGAGAAAATCGCGTGAGTCTGGCCATGGCCTACTGAAATTGAGTATATGTAAATGAAGTATTGAATTGGTGGCTCCAAAACTTGTTAGCAGCTTTAGTCAGCTAATGATTTCTATTTGAATAGAATCTAAATCAAGGTCGTGGGTTTTCCACCCACACCCGACCAAGAGGGTATCAACAGTAATACCCTCTATACTCTTTATTTAAGAATTAGGCTCCGCAGCTCCGGCGAAATTTAAACAGCAAAATTTCCAACGGAGAATCATCCAGCTTTTAACCTCGCTTGTAGACTGCTTCGGCCACCTCTTTATTGCAAAGAGTGAAAATGCTAACGCTTCCGATGGGGTGTCTCTGCACCGCGAAAGCTAGCCTGACGTCCTGTCAGGCTCACGCTATTTTCTCTGCGTCCTCAATTCAAACTGAGTCTTTTAGATTTGTATCTTTTTGCTCTTTAAGTCGTCGCGAATATAGTCAAATCGAAGAGATGAAAATTCGGGTGTAAGCGCGGCTGTGACCGTTCATGACATGGACGTCATGGCCGAGCTTTCAGGGATGAACTTGCAGCGTGTCACAGTCGTGCTTGCACGATAGCCTGCGGCAGGCAATGGGTTAAATTGCAGTCATGGACTACTGAAATTGAGTCAATATAGATGAAGTACAAAACATAAACGGATAACTCGTTTCAGCCCAAAGCTTGTTAGCCTTTTATACACTTGTATTTATATACAGTTATATTTAAAAAGCTGAAATTGACAGCATTTGCTTCTCGTTATGTAAAAGCAACAATTCTCGGATTTACCAATCAAACAAATCTATACCGTTGAAAAATAAATATTTTACCCTACGGGAGGTTTACATAACGACCCAAGATAATTCTCGGTTATCTCTATTCTCGGTTTCATCCACTATTTCGACGATTGATTTAAATTATGATGGCTGTTAAGTTGTTAAAAATATTAACAAATTAATCTATGAAGCGGTTCAATTTTGGTAAGTAGCCAATGGGTGTTTATCGGAATTCTCGCTAATAAGCTGTTATAACTCAAGGATAAATTGTGAAACTGAAGAATATCAAAGGTGTGGCTAAGAACTTCACCTTATCATTTTTTAGTGGCGAAAATTACATCGATGGTGGGTTTGTCCGTGATGATATCTTCAAACTGGTTAGCCTTAAAGCAGGTGATTTAGTCAGGATCAGTTGGATTCCAGCTAAAGATGAAGAGCTGTTTAAGCTAACGCCTAGAGTGCGTAAGACGGTTCTTGCTTATCGCAAGTGGCTACCCGAGTTATGCGAATCTCACAGTTTGCCCATTGAATGCTTTGATGAATTTTATATATCGGCTTATCGTGCTGACAACCATCAAGTATACGTCGAAGCAGTAGTTGTGGATCTAAATGGAAAAATCTATCAGCTGCCAATTTGGGTTTGAGTTATAACAAAGCATTTAAGAGTGACTCGTAACGCATGGCATTTTTGGCTTCGCCAAAGTTTATGCCATGCTACTCGCACCTTAATGCGGCGTTAGGTGTCATGGATTGTCAGGCAGTATCTTATGAATGAAGATAAAATTGAAAGTGTTATGTCAGAAAACCTTGGTGAAGGTTATCGAATAGTAAACTCAGATGGTACAGTCTCCCCAATTATCGAGTGGGTTGATTGGGTTCAACTATCAGATGATGAAAATGATATTCGAGTTGAAGTGCATTTTTCAGATGATAGTGATAAAACTTTTGATAAAGGCATTAAGATTCAACAAATATGGCATGAAGATGCGTCTGAAAATTAAATTTTAAGTGATAGCGCAAAAACACCTAACAAGGCATTGCAAAGGGCTTTTTACAGTTGGCTTCTCATTTTAGCCAACAATTAAAAGCCTCTGAATGAGGCGTTAGGTTTAAAGGAGTATTGGTGCAAGCTAGGTCTAAATATCCCATGATCACTTTTGGTGACTGGGTTCTAATTGGAATTCCCTTAATTGGGTATTGGTATACGTCAATTCCTCTTATGTTATTACCTTTACCTATCGCGATTGCATACTCGATTTTTGGTGCGTTAAAAAGGCATCACTTAAACCAACCATTAGTTGAGCCCGATAAAATTCGACTCTACTCTAGCTTGCATATGAAGTTTAAGCTTGGTTTATTATTTAGCTACTGGTCTCTAGAACTTATAGCTTTGTACCTTGCAGAAATTTAAACCTAACAAGGCAATTAAAGCAGGACTTTTTACAGTTTGCTCGGTTCCGCTTCGCTTCACAATTTTAGCAAACTAATAAAAAGCCCCTTAATGTGGGCGTTATATGCCTGAATAATTGGGAGTGTTATTTGAGACCTGTGAAATTAATGAAGCTATATATTAAAGCCAAATGGGTTTGGCCTATAAGAGTATTTTGCTTATTAATATCAGCTCCGTTTTTGCACAAAGTTTATATTGCGTTTTCAACGGGTATAGCTGAATCGAGTAGATATACTTCTGTGCAAGGTGAGGATTGGGGCTTTTATGCT
Source organism: Shewanella sp. TC10 (assembly GCF_009663145.1). GTDB lineage: Bacteria > Pseudomonadota > Gammaproteobacteria > Enterobacterales > Shewanellaceae > Shewanella. The sequence continues at coordinate 43,098 of NZ_VKHR01000022.1, read as the reverse complement.
TTTGTATTTAAATATATGGCTTTTGCATTTTTATTTATCTGGCTGGGGACATTTGGCACAAATGAAAAACGTGTTGAAGGCGTCATATAACAAGAATTTAAAGCGGGACTGCTAACAGTTTGCTTGGTTTCGCTACGCTACACAATTTTAGCAAACTATTATCAGCCCCTTAAATGGGCGTTATGTGTTTCTCTAGGAAGGAGTTCTAAATGCTAGTTTTAATTTTAATTCTTCTTGCTGTTTCTTTTGTCGTTTTTGTTACAGGTGTTTTGCTTGCGCCTAAATCTATTAATCTATCGTTAAAAGAAAAATACGACTGCCGCAATTTTGAGATTTGGCAAGTCCCACATTTATTTCAAACTAAATGGTATGAACCTAATCGACTTTATGTAAGACGTCTGGTTTGCTATGGTGGTTTAGGTCTAAACTTTGGTTTTATACTGTTGTTTATATTAGCTAAATTTGGCTTGGTGTAAAAACACATAACAAGAATTTAAAGCGGGACTGCTAACAGTTTGCTCGGTTTCGCTTCACAATTTTAGCAAACTATTATCAGCCCCTTAAATGGGCGTTATGCCACCATTAGGATTGAACATTTCTCATGAATCAAAAGCTCAGATCCATTTGGAAAACCCTGATAATATCGTTTTTCCTGCTAGCATTAGTGTTCCTTTTTACACCAGCCAGCATTCTTACAGGTGTGCTGAGAGTAATTCATATTGGATTATCTATCACTCTCATTGGCAATATGGCTGCGCTAATAATTGTTGCTTTGGCGGGCCTATATCTACATAGATCAGACCTTGGTTGGATAAAAGCATTCATCGGTTTTCTAATAATAGTATTTACAAATGTTGCTGGCAGTTTCGTGCTTTACTACTATTTTACTCGTTTCTACCGTAAATTTGAGCAGACATAGCAAGGTGTTCAAGCGGGACAAATTACAGTTGGCTGGTTCCGCTCCGCTTCATATTTTAGCCAACAATTATCAGTCCCTGAATGGGGCGTTATTTTACGGAGAGTTTGGTGAACGAGCAGGATCAAAAAGCACTAAGTAATATTGATGAATTTGGTTGTCATGTTATGAAAGTCATGGAAAGTGAAGAAGAGCCAGAATTTACCTACTCTATCGGTATAAACAAAAAGCAAAATAAACCAGATTTATTAATTGTCGGGCTAAATAACGATTTGGCTCACTCTGTAGTTAATAACTACAAAGATAGACTGCTTGCGGGTGAATCGTTTGAACCCGGGAAATTCTATTCAAATTTTCTTGGTGATTTTGATGTGTGTTTTATCGAGGTTGATAAATCACACTACAAAGAATATTTAGGTTGGGGCTTATGGTTGCACAACGGGGATAATTTTAAAGTGCTGCAAATGATTTGGCCTACTACCAAAGGTTTGTGGCCTTGGGATTCTGGCACATCTGATTTTTACAATTGGGCACAGCCGATACTCAATCACACTGGTGTGCTAAGTAAAATATAACAAGTCATTAAAGGGAGGCTCGTCAAGGCTTGCAGAGCTCCTTCGTCACAATTATATCAAGCCTAAACTCGCTTCTTAATGAGGCATTATACGTAAGGAGAGTCATGAGCGAAAATGAATTCTGGAGCATTATCGGAATGCTCAATTGGGATGAGTCCGGGGACGACGAATTCGTTGTAGAGCCAGTCGTAGACTGTTTGTCGCAGAAATCTGACGAAGAAATATTTCAATTTGAAGAGTTATTGACGCAAAAGCTCCACGCACTTGATACTAAAGCGCATGCGAAAGAAATAGGCGAAGACGCTTATATCAGCGATGAAAAATACTTTTCTGTAGATGGTTTTCTCTATTCCAGATGTGTTGTCGTAGCCAATGGCAAAGAGTTTTTTCAGCATATCTTAGACAATCCAAAGGAATTCCCTAAAGATATGGAATTCGAGGCCATACTGTTTGTCGCACAACAGGCATATGAGCAGAAAAATGATAAAGAGTGGGGGTATGTTTCTTCAACAGATTATGAAACATACAAAAATGCGGGTGGTTGTCAATAAGCGTATAACAAAGTTAGCCAACATCTCACCTAAGGTGCTGGACCTCCGTTCCGGCGTTTGCTTATGTGCTTTCACGCTGACGCTAGCACAACACAAACACCTACACTGCGGCGCTGCTAACGGCCGCTGCTAACTTCGTTAAATGCTAAAAGGAATTGTTAAATTTGCGTGGTATATGGTCAGGAAAAATAGAAACTCCTCACGTCCCATTAGGTATTCCAATATCTGATGCTTTGGATATCCTCAAGAATGCAAAGGATGATATTTCTAAAACAGTAGAAGATGAAGAGGTGTCTTACAAGATATCGACAGAATTCTTTGAAGTAGCTGTTTATGAAAAGAATGGAATTGCTTCCTCTGTTTGGTATAACGATCCTACTGGGCGTTTAACGTTCTTTGGCAAGAGAAAGAAGATAAAACTATATCTAGCAAGGTATGGGCAGTCATCAAATTGGGAAAAGAGAATGAATAATGTTTGGATTACTTTCTTTTTTAATGACACCGACAAATTGGCAATGGCATATGGAAATGATATGGATGTAATCCGTTTCAATCAAAATGTTTAGCTGATAATTGGCACTTAAAAAGCGATTTAAACGGAACAAAAAAACAGTTGGTTAGATTCCGATTCGCTCCACATTATAACCAAAAAAATTTGTCCGCTTAAGCGGGCGTTAGGTGTTAAGGAAGGTTTGGTGATCATGGAAACGATAATGTTTTATATTTTAGGCTTATTGGCCTTTACATTTTTCTTAATTATTATTGTTCTTCCTCAACTACTTTATAAACACATTCTGCCTTCTGCTCCGAAGCGGGATTTATCAATTCAAAGTAATATTTGGCCATTAACATTAGCACCGAAGCACTTCTCCATATCAGGCCAAAAAATTAGATTTATAGGCTTTACAGTTTTATGGGGTTGCGCAATAGGTGTAGGTATAATTATTCTGGGGTTGATTCTCTTCTTGTTGGTTGTAAATAACATCTATCAAGCCCCTTAACCGGTCTTTACAAACGCATTTATGTACTGAAATGAGTTAGGTTTAATGTTAATAGAGTTCTCTATACGGTCAATAAACCATTTGATGCTGCCATTGCCGAAATGTTTGCCTTTTTTGGCCTTAAAACATGGTTAATTAGTCAGCTCACATAAAACGTTATTTGGGGTCTTGTTATCTCAAATACTGACCAATCGATTCCATCAAAACTAATTAGTGCATCAATTTATGCTCTGACCTTTGAGTCCTGATTCTGGCCCAAACCTATAGCTAAACAGCAGCATAAATATCGCACTATGATCAAGTCTGAGCTAGTACATTTTATAACAATATTAGGCTGGCTGCTTTTGCATAGAAAGTCGTAAATGTGTGCCGAGCACAGTTGCTTGTTTTTGTACTTGGTCCATCCATTGCTCCATAATCCATAATCCCCTGCCATTGGGCTTATCAATCTCTGGGCATTTTTTAGGTGCTGATAATTTTACAAAGTCAGTGTTATCTAGGATATCTATAACGATATTATCTTGCTGGTTTTGAATCATGACAGTGATTGTCTCTGCGCTATCAGGGCAGTGTTGAATAACATTATTTACCGATTCTAAAATACATAAAATGATTTTAAACCTTAGCTGTGTTTCTATGTCATGAGTCAGTAAAAACGCTTCAATTTGGTTGTAAACCTTTTCTGGTGCTACTTCATTCAATGAAATATTCATTTGTAAGTTGTTCATTACTCATCCTTAAAAGCCTGATGAAGACAAAATATATGGCTTTGATTTGTTAAACTAAACTACTTTGAAATATGACTAATTTTTAATATGACCACTTTTAAATATGAAGCATTTTTCTCATCACTTGCTGAGCCATCTCTGGTTAATCTGTATTCGCTGTGATTGAAAAACAGCTATTTAAAACTAGCTATTTAAAAACAGCTATTTAAAAGTGGCTATTTATAAAGTGCTATTAACTAACATGTCTTCAACTTCAAAGTCTGCTCTATCGTCTTTAGGGGCGCTAAAAAGCAAAAGCGACATATCATCCTGTGGTTCATTTTGTTTCCACAGATTTAATACATAAGTTAAATGTTCAAGAAATTTATTGGCTGGCATTTCTCTAGATTCAAAGCAGCGTTGTTTGAATCTCTCTAATCCAAACATGCCATGTTGAGGATGATTTACTTCATAAACGCCATCTGAAAATAATAGTAATTGCTCTGAGGAATTAAGCTGATATTCACCCGTATTATATTCACTGTTTTTATCTACGCCTATCGGCAGTCCTGAGGGAACATCGAGTGTTTTTATTTCATACTTAGAGATGACCAAAGGCATTGGATGACCGGCATTACACAACTGAAGTTGGTGGGTTTTAGTATTAATTTTACCAATAATCACTGTAGCGAATTGGCCGAGATTTGCAGGATCATCAAATAAGAGGTTGAGTCTTTGCATCAAGGTTTCTGCTGGAAGTAACCAGTCCATTCGCTGCGGAGAAAGGCCTTGAGCAAGAGTAAAGCTCAGCATGGCAGAGCGTGCCCCATGACCTGAAACGTCAATGACATAAAAGCCAATCCAATCATCAGTAATGGTAAAACATTGGAATATGTCACCAGCGAGTTCAGCTGCAGGTTCAAAGTAATGTCTAACATGCCAGTCATTAAAGGCTAAGTTTTCTTTCGGTAATAGCGAACGCTGAAGTAAAGCGGCTTGTTCTAGCTCTGTTTGCTTATCACTGAGTATAGACTCAAGCTTTTGTTTGCTATCAATAATTGACTGCTTGGCTTGGATCAATCGAACTGCTGCCTGAACTTTTACTTTAAGCACTGATGCAAGAAACGGCTTAGTTATGTAGTCGTCGGCGCCTGTTTCCATGGCATAAACCATATCTTGAATTTTATCGTTACCGGTTAACAATATAAAAAATGCAGGGTTGTTGGCTTCTTTTAAACGCTTACACAGATCGACTCCGCTCATATTCGGCATGCGCCAGTCACTAATGATCAAATCAAAATTATGTAATTTACAGGTATCAAGTGCCGTAAGCCCGTCTTCACATTGAGTGATGATGAACTCCACGCCTTCAGGTGCGAAGCTTTGTAAAAGGCTAGCAATGTAATAACGCTCACTAAAAGTGTCTTCCACTAATAAAATTGACATTCTTTTTGCAGGAGCACTTGCATTTTGCATAGCTGTTTCCTAAAAATAAAGAGGTATAGAGAGTTAAAGCAATTTATGTTCCTAAATTTATTTATTGTTTATTATCATAGTTATATTTGATTATTCGCAATGTGCAATATAGCGTATTTTCATTTTGCAAATTAATTTTTGCAAAATGCAACGAGGTGTTCCATAGTGAGTTGTGGCATGCTTTATATTGGATATATAGTGGTTATTTCCCAATAACATGGATAGATTTGTAAGCGGCATTAGGAGAAGGAATTTGTCTTTTAGATTAAAAGCTATTATCGCCATAGGGTTAATGCAAGCTGCATTACTGTTAATGCTTATTTACAACAGTCTTGGCGTTATTCAGGTAGCCAATCAAGCCGAAATACAGCAACAGGGTCACTTGTCAGCTGTATTGGTTGCTAATAGTGTTGATGTCAATCAGCCCCGCAAATCTATATTACTTCTTAAACAGTCTTTAGAAGAACACCAAATTAGTCATATCGAATCGGTACAAATATTCAAAGATGGCACTCGCCTATATGCCGCGCAGAGAAATCTCCAAGGTGTTTTTGAACTGCTAGCCCCAGATTTATCAGTACGAACTGAAGATTTAGTGTTAGTGGAAGCACAATCAAATAATGGCAATGGCATTGATATTAAGGTGATGGTTAATACTGTCGAGTTTGATACCAGTGTTGAAAATGTTGCTGTGAAATATAGTGCTTTGATGCTGCTGGTGATTATCCTTATTTCTATTTTATCTTGGTTTCAGGGTTTACGTCTTATTAAGCATGTATTCAATATTCAACATGCTTCTAAAAGAGTGCTTGAGGGAGAAATGGGAGTACAGGTTGCTGAGCCTGGCACTCAAGATATTACCGACACAACCAATGCTTTTAATGCAATGCTTAAAACCGTTGATGAAGAACGCCATGACTTAAAAGGCGCGAATGTCCGGCTTAATACCATATTAGATTCAGCGGTTGATGGTTTTGTAATTATTGATGTAGATGGCGTGATTAATGAAGTTAACAATGCGGTCAGTAAACTTTTTGGTTATGAAAAAGAAGAGCTCATTGAAGAGAACGTCTCAATCTTGATGCCGATGGCTGATCGGTTTATGCATGATGGCTACATTCAAGATTATTTGAATGGAGGCGATGCCAAAATAATTGGTTTTAGCCGTGGAAGGGAATTACAAGCGCAGCATAAAGATGGTCATTTGTTTCCAATTGAATTATCTATTTCTAAGATGGAAATAGATGGGGAAATATTGTTTCTTGGATTTATCAAAGACGTCTCTGAGCTCAAGAGCGAACAAGCATCCGCAGCGAGAACCCAATCTATTCACTTAGCGACTCTTGAAGCGAGCCATGATGCGTTAATCACCATTAATATAGCTGGCCGTGTGGAAGAGTTTAATGCGGCAGCGGTGAAATTGTTTGGTTATGAACGTGAGGAGGCGTTGGGGGAATTACTAGAGGACCTCATCATTCCAGATGGCTTTCATAAAGCACATAAAAATGGCATGGAACACCATAGAAAGACAGGTGAGGGCCCGGTACTTAATAATCGAATAGAAGTACCGGCACATAACAAAGCGGGTGATGAATTTCCTGTGGAATTAAGGGTGATTCCTATTCAGTTAGGTGATGAAATGTATTACACCGCATTTTTACGTAATATTTCAGAGCAAAAATCTAAAGAAGAAGAGCTGCGCCAAGCAAAAGAGCAAGCTGAAGAGGGCAGTAAGGCTAAATCCCGTTTCCTAGCGACCATGAGTCATGAAATTCGCTCACCACTGAATGCCGTGTTAGGCAGTGTTGATTTATTACTGGATTCAAGTCTAGAAAAAGGGCAAAGAATGTATGCCCGCACGGCTAAAGAAGCTGGCTCGGTTTTATTAAGCACGATTAATGACATTCTTGATTTTTCTAAAATTGAAGCCGGTCAAATGGTGTTAGAACCTAAAGAGTTTGAGCCTGATCAACTTGTTGCTCAAGTACTGCAAATCTTATCCCATAAAGCCCACGATAAAGGGGTTCATCTAGCGAGTTATATTAATCGCAATGTGCCGCAAATGCTGGTGGGTGACGCGCAGCGAATTAGACAGGTGGTACAAAACTTAGTCGATAATGCGATTAAGTTTTCAACCAGTGGCTGTATTTCTGTTGAAATGTGGATCCCGAATCGTGGTAATGACAAAGTTGAATTATGTTGCCGTGTTACTGACCAAGGGATTGGGATTGGTGAAGCTTCTCAAGAGAAGTTGTTCCGAGAGTTCTCTCAAGTGCATGATACTCACACAACCAGTTATGCAGGTACAGGTTTAGGCTTAGCGATTTGTTCAGAGTTAGCAAAAATGATGGGTGGTTCGATTTCTGTTACCAGCAAACTCGGTGAAGGCAGTCAATTTACGCTGTCTGTTTTACTAGATGAATCAAGTCAAGCGACTAACCATAATGTAAGGTTGCCAGAACGCCCAAGAGTGCTACTAATTCACCCAGACGAAACTGTGTGTAAATTGATTAAGAAACAATATAGTCAATACGGCGTCGAGACCAAGTATGAACATCAAGTTACCAATGTATTCAATAGCACACGTGTCCGTGGCCGGTTTGATTTAGTCATGCTTGATGATGCTTGTTTACTTGAAGCGAAAGAAAAAGATATTGGCTTGTTAAGAAGTGACTACTTGTTCGAGACAGGTTATATCTCGGCATTGTCATCGGGAGTGAACAATGATGCTCAAGGGTTAATCACATCTCTTGGTATAGAAGAGTCAGTCAGTAAACCACTTAGTCGTGAGATGTTACTCAGCCTTATCAGTGGTGCTACTGCTGAAAACACCCACGAAAAATCCTTAGAGAAAGCAGTAAGCTTACCAAATGGTTGTCGAATTTTATTGGCTGAAGATAGTCCCGCAAACCAAATGGTTGCTGGCACTATGTTAACCAACGAAGGCGCAGTGATGACCTATGCAAACAATGGTGTTGAAGCTGTAGAGCTTGGCCTAAAACATGATTTTGATTTAATTCTGATGGATATCAGAATGCCTGAAATGGATGGACTAGAGGCTTGTCAGAAAATTTTAGCCCACAAACCCGATCAAATAGTACTGGCAATGACGGCGAATGTGTTTAGTGAGGAAATTGCGGCTTGTAAAGCTGTAGGGATGTTAGATTGTATTGGTAAACCCGTTAATAAATCAGACTTGATTAAAGGTGTGAGTCATTGGCTAGCCCGAGTAGTGCAAGAACCTGAAATGGGGATGGGAATGCAATTAGTGCTAAACGAGCCTGACAATATAGAACTCGATGCTGCATTAGACACTGAATCTAATAACCAAGAAGAAGCTTCAAATATTGAGTCCCCAGTTGATGAGTTAAGCTCTGATTTACAGGCTCAAGAAACTGATGCTTCTGAAACTAGTCATGCCAAAGGTGATGATCTGAAAGCTGAATTATTAAATCAACAAGTGTTTGATGAATTGGAACAAGCCGTAGGTAAAGCCAGTTTAGCTAAAATGATGAAAGTATTTTACGGCGAAACTAAAATGAGAATCGATACTTTAGCAGCGCTTACCCCTGAAGGAAACCGTGATGAGATCGAAGATCAAGTGCATACCATAAAAAGCAGTGCAGGCAGTTTTGGTGCGCAAAAGCTTTCAGAAATAGCCACAAAATTAGAAGCTGCATCAAGAACGAGTGACGAGCCATTATCTAGCTTATTTGAAGATATCTTTATCGTTGCTGAACAAAGTTTATCTCAAATTAAGCACAAGTTTAATATTGAATCAGATGAATAGAAAAGTTGAAATAAAAAAGGAATTATCACATGGGATTTAGTGCCATTCTTGTAGAAGACAGTATGTCATTAGGTGCGTTGTACAGTGAGTATCTGTGCGCGGAAGGCGCAGAAGTCACCCATGTCAATTTTGGTGAAGACGCTTTAAAAGAGCTTGCCCGAAAACAGCCTGATTTACTGGTACTCGATATCAAATTACCGGATATGTCTGGTATGGATATTTTGACTAAAGTCCAAAAAGAATACCCTAATATTACGGTTATCATGATCACTGCACATGGCACGATTGATTTAGCTGTTGATGCTATGCGTGCTGGCGCGTTTGATTTTTTAATTAAGCCTTTTGATAGTAAAAGGCTATCAATCACAGTGCGAAATGCGCTCAAACAACGTGATTTGCTCGCATTAGTTTCGAATTATGAAAACAGCTTACCTAAAACAAATTTTCATGGCTTTATTGGTGACTCACTTGCTATGCAAACGGTTTATAACACCATTGATTGTGTTGCAAACAGCAAAGCATCAGTTTTTGTAGTCGGTGAAAGCGGCACGGGTAAAGAAGTCTGTGCCCAAGCGATCCATGAAGCAGGTATAAGGGCTGAAGAACCTTTTATCGCGCTTAATTGTGCTTCAATTCCCAAAGATTTAATTGAAAGTGAAATTTTCGGCCATACCAAAGGTGCGTTTACTGGCGCTGTCAGCAATCGTGATGGTGCTGCAACTCGTGCTGATGGCGGCACTCTGTTTCTTGATGAGCTATGTGAGATGGACTTAGAGCTGCAAAGTAAACTGCTTAGGTTTATTCAAACTGGGGTGTTTCAGCGAGTCGGTGGCAGCAAAGAAGAAAAAGTTGATGTCCGATTTATCAGTGCAACCAACAGAGATCCTTGGAAAGAAGTACAAGAAGGTCGCTTTAGAGAGGATTTATACTATCGATTGCACGTGATACCTATTGAACTTCCGCCATTAAGACAGCGCGGTAAAGATGTTATTTCAATCGCTAAAAAGCTATTAAAACAATATAGTAAAGAAGAAGGTAAAACCTTTAAGCGTTTTAGTTCAGAAGTTGAACGTTGTTTTACCCAATATTCGTGGCCAGGTAACGTCCGTCAACTACAAAATGTAATACGTCAGGTTGTGGTGCTTAACATTGCTGATGAGGTCAGTTTAACCATGCTTCCTGCGCAGGTGACTTCAGCATTAACCTTGAATAAACCTGAAGTAGTGAATGAAACAGTGACTCAGTTACAAAATAGTGGTGGGGCGACAGTGACTGAAATTAATGCCAGCCATCTATCTCAATCCGAGCCTGATGTTCAGTCTCATTCAAATAATATGGATAGTGCACAAATACCAAGTTCTAGTACAAGCAGTTCAGTTGCGCTTAATGAACAGTTTGTTCATGCAATCACTTCTGAAGAAGACATCCAGCCACTTTGGTTAACTGAAAAAATAACCATTGAAACTGCCATCTCTCAATGTGATGGCAATATTCCTAAAGCTGCTGCCCTGTTAGATGTGAGCCCATCGACAATTTATCGTAAAAAGCAGCAGTGGGAAGATAAAGGGCTTTAATGAGCTGAATCTAAAGCTCGAAACAGTAAATAAAAGGCAGTAAACAAAAAGCCCATCACAGTTGATGGGCTTTTTAATGCTTTAGCTTAGTAAATCCTAAGAATTGAGTTTACGCTATTGATATGAACTGTTTAGAAGTCACGTTCCCAACCAGCATAAAAGGTGGTTTCCCAATCGCTACTTGTTTCAATCTCAGGATATTCACTGTAACCAACTGTACCGCCAAGTTTTAGTTTTCCTTCATAAAATGGGCGATGATAGCTTGCATCAATTTGGTATAAACGTTCGTATCGACCAGGTGAAACTGGGTTACCGCCTTCAGATGTTTCAGGATAACTTACATCGCTGCCATCAAAGTTTAATTTAGCATAGCGGAACTTAGTACTAAGACTTTGGCCATGTTCAAGTTGAGTAATACCACCTAACACCACAACCCGCGAATCATTATCGTATGTGCTACCAAGGCTTCTGCCGTAATAACGATAACCGTCTCGATAAAAACCATGCTCATACATACAGTTGTAAACATCCGATTCTATTCCGCATGATGCGGCTGTATCAGAGTACTCAGCAAAAAATCGGGTACTTAACTCGGCAATATAAATATCAACGCCGCCCATGTTAGATGCGTTTATCAGCCTATTTTTTCCATTGTGATAATCTTCATGGATACGCTCATAATAAATGCCATATGGCACGCCCCATGCGGTATCTGACCATCTGAAGTCATAACCTGCAAGCATGTTCTCCTGACCATTGACTTCATCACCTTCATCTACACCGCCATTTGTCAGGCCATCCCACCAGTCTGATAAGCTATTTCCATAGCCTTCGCCGCCCCATTGCATGGTCCAAGAGAAACCAACCTCTAACTTAGAGATAGGTTTAAAGGTACCGCGTGCGCCCCAATGTTGAGTATCGGGAACATAGCGCTCGCTTTCCATTTGGCTAAAGCTGGTGGTGAATGTCCAAGGGCCAATCCAATTCAACCAAGGCGTTTCAAACGCATTACTGTTGTTTCTTGAAAAGGTAATCCCTGGCATTGGGCGAGCGTTTGTCGTTTGAATTAAACCGGTATCCCAGCCAGGCCCCCAGTACTTTTGGACAGCGCCACCGGTCACAATCCAATTGCCGAGTTTTACCGCAGCGAAACTGTTATCAAGGCGTGATTCGTTGCCATCAATGGCATCGTAGTGATAGCTCGCTGCAAGGCGTCCACTAAACCAGTCTTGAGTCACTTCTGCTGTGAACTCAACTTCTGCTTTATCTCGATAATCATTGCCGTACCCAATGAAGCGCGCTTGTTCATTCGCACCTGATAGACTGGCGCCAAGGTTTATTGCTTGATGATCTTTGTTATAGGCGCGCATAACACGATGATAAGCGTCTTTTTGATGAACCGTCATCGGGCTTTCAGCTGCGTTATCAAGGTCTGACTTTATCCCTGACCACATCAATGGAAACGTCGTCACAGGTTGAAGAATAATGCCAGTGTCGGCTAATAGTTGAATGTCTGCGCGAAGTGGTAAGTCGGTTGGTTCTATCCACCAAGCTGCATGGGTGGAAAAACTGCTTAGTAAAGCTATCCCTGCTAGTATTTTTAACTTCATTTTGTACTCATTATAATGACTGTAATACATCAAATAAAAAATAGGCTGTTATCGACAATGATAACAGCCTATTGAATATTACAACTAATACTTAAGCATTTAATTTACTGCTTGTAACATAAAATGATAGTTACGGATACGTAGTTTAAGATTGTTATTTAAAATTAAAAACCTATACGCTTTCGTTTATGCTTTGAGTCGTTTCAATATAGGTATTCAACATATCTTGTTGGTTGTTCATATTGGCAGCCTGAACCGTTGCGGCTCTTGCTTCATCATTATTTTTTACAATATAAGCTGAAGTCGCACTCATTGAACTATCGCTACCATTAGCAACACCTGCTAAATCAGAATAGAACTGATACTGAGCTTGAGCTTTCTTATAATGAACATAATTTTCAACTTTTTCACCATCGTTTGGTAAAGCAGGCTGGACTGTTGAGTCATTAGCCGTTTCGGTGCTCGAAGTAGACATGTTTAACGACATAGACATCGCTCTGGCACTGATTGTTACGGTATCAGTTTGAGGAGTAGCTTGAGTCGCTGAAACAGCAGAGCTCAAAGGCAAGCCATTAGAAGAAGCTGAATCGATAGATTTAGAAGGTGCAACAGTAGTATTTACAGAACTTGAATTGCTAGCTGGTTGACTATTGACTGAAGAATATACTTGCATAACTTTACTTTTCCTAAACGTGTGCGGCCCTAGTAAAAAACTAAAAATAGCTTATATAAGCTGAACAGCTCTTGAATCGATTTGGGTTAAAATAGACAGAGAGGTATGGACAGAGAAATATTGAACAGTGAAATATTTGCTCGATATAAAGTTGTTAGATCGCTTTGTGACTGAGCTGCGAAATAGGTTTCAATTTTCCCCAGGTTAATGGGTTGTACCATTTGGATATAGAAATCATTTCTTCAACAGTCTGACTAAAGTGACATCGAGTGTGGCAGCTCGGGCAAAGGCAATCAGAAAAACCATCAGGGTAGAATTTGCTATTGGTCATCAGATGCTCTTTGCAATTACTGCAGTGAACTTTGACTTCAATAATCATGAGATGATTCCTTTACTAAACAGAATGTAATGAGTTCAGATATATTAATACCTAGATTTGAATGTGAGAATAGATTCATTTGTATACAGACCGAATAACAACGTTTTGCAACACTTGTGTGTATATGGTTGTATCTTCGGGTTATATAAATTAACAATAGATCTTAATGACAACATTTAAAAGGGTTTCTTTAAGCTAAGACGAAGTAATGATTAAATTGTGACAGAGGTCAATATGATTAAATATCGTGTTCAGTTTATTAATATGATTTAGCGAAAGCTAAATGCTAAATGCTATAAGTATTCCAGCAATTAGCATCACACTGCCAGCGACTTTATTTATAATCAAATTGGCTTTCGCAGAGCTAAAAACTTTTTTAGCTCTTACGGCCATGAGTGAGTAACAAAAATTAACACTGCCAAAAGAAAGGGTGGCAATACTCATAACAAGAATGACGTCATTGATACTAATATTGTTTGATGGAACAAAAGCGGGGAAAAAACCAATATAAAAAATTATTGCTTTAGGATTACTTAATCCAATCATTAAGCCAGTCAATGTATGTTTGAAGCCGCTTGAATATCCCGGCTTTTTAACTTCAAGGATTTCAGCTGTTTTAGTTTTTGAAGTGATGAGTTGTAAACCTAAGATACACAAATATGCTGCACTACAATATTTGATGACAACAAAGGCTGGGCCCATAACATTGGCTAAAGCCGTTAGTCCAAATAGTGCAATACAAATAAATAGATAGTCAGCTAATAATACTCCCCAAAACAACTGCATTGCTGCAACTAAACCATGGGAAAAAGAGCGTGAAATAATAGCGAATACCACAGGGCCAGGAACCAAAGCCAACACTAACATGGTAAATAAAAGGCTGAGAGATTGCTGGAGTTCCATTATAATTGTGCTTCCTGATACATTGACTGCTGAGCTTATCTTAAATAAATATAGCAATGCAATGTCCCTCTTATTCACTACCTTGTTTACTGAACCCGTTAAATGAAAATCATATTACTTACTCATCAAAAAGAAATCACTAGGCCCAATAATACAGGGCGCTGGGTCAAACAAGTCCTTGATGAAGATGCTTGGGTAATTGAGTGGGATAGAGTAAAACCCAATGAGGCATTAATTGAGTTAATCATTTCGTCTAGTGTCGGTTTACTTTTTCCTGAGACTGAAAAAGATAAACAAACAGAGAATAACTCTGGTAACGCAAAAGTAGCTGCCAATAATAAAGTTATATCGGATTTCGATGCTTTAATCATCATTGACTCCACGTGGCAAGAAGCCCGTAAAATCTTTAATCGAAGCCCTTATTTAAAAACGCTTAACAAAGTGTCCATTAACAACTCCGAAGATTCAATTTATAAGTTAAGAAGGAATCAGCTAGAGGGTGGATTATGTACCGCAGAGTGCGCAGCACATATTTTAAAACAGTACGGTAATTCATCATGTGCTGAAAAAATTATGGATTTGCTTAGATTACAAATTGACTTGAAAAAATAACGACAAACATGGATGTATTATGCTTAAAACAATATCAGCAGTCTTATTAATTCTATATGGTTTCATTGCTGCTATGTTATTGATGTTCACCCAGCCGACCCATGAACAATGGTTCTATCAATTCAGCTATTGTCAAATGTTTATTGTCATTCCTTTTGTTGGGAGTTACTGCGTACTTAAAGGAAACCGATTGGGACTTGTTCCTCTGTTAGTTTTGTTTGCTACACAAGTCGTAAGGCCTTTACCACTTAATGAGCTCTTTCCCTTTCAGGCGCCTTTCTCGCTCGCAATGCCTTTTGGTAATTTTTCTCAGGGACAAGGTTATCTCGTCGATTTTTTTGCCATTGCTATGTTGCTAGTTGTCGCTTCAATAATAGTTAAACAGAAAGTTAAATAGGGTTTGTGATTAAATACTGGAACTTGCGGTCAGCTATCAGGTCTTATTTAACTTCAAATACCTATTTGTGTCTTTAACAGCGCTTTTAGGTAAGGTATACAAATAGTTTAGGGAAGAGTCATGTTTATTATCAAAGGATTGTTAATCACCGCTGCAGCAATTGTTGTACTTTATCCATTATGGGGAGTATTGCAGCCAATGAGTTATATGGCAGAATTACTAGAGGTGTACCCATTTGCAAAGGGGGCTAATGAAGCGCAAATTAGAATAGCTGCAGGGTTGCTGCTAATTAGTAATAGTATTATGGGCTTATCGCTTGTATTAATCTCACGTTACATATCATATCCAATATCTACACATTTTTTAAAGCTATCTGCTCTATTGCTGATTAGTTACCCTTTAATATTAAGCGTTGTTGAAGTTTTTTCTTCTAAAGAGTTATCAAGACATTTGGATTCTCCAATAGTGACGTTAGAGTTTTCTGCCATTAAGTTGTTCTATATGGTGTTCGGCATGGCTCTATTGGGCATATTTAAAACTCTAAAGCAAACAGAGCCTACAAAACTTGAAACAAAAGCCTGAAGTATAAATAACGTAAACCGAGATTTAATTTACTCGGTTTACGTAGTTTGAGGGATGGAGTTTAGCTTGTTTCTATTTCGTTATTGTTGATATTGAAAACTCTTTTGTAATCGAATGTCCTCAACTGATGAACCCATCATAACTTTAAACTCGCCAGATTCTGCTAACCAGTCATTAGTATTGATATCCCAGAAGGAAAGGTCGCGTTGATTGAGAGTAAAGTTAACCTGGCCTGTTTCACCCGCTTTAAGCCAAATTTTATCAAAGCCTTTAAGCTCTTTTAATGGCCGTGGCACGCTTGATTTAACATCATACAAGTAAAGTTGCGCTACTTCTGCGCCGTCAACCTTACTCGTGTTAGTGATATTTGCACTGACAGTTAAGCTTTCATCTCCTTTTAATTTACTCTGTGAAAACGTTAAATTTTCGTAGGTGAACTTACTATATGAAAGCCCGTGTCCAAACGGAAATTCAGGAGCAATTTTTTGTTGTTCAAACCAACGGTAGCCAATAAATACACCTTCAGAATATAAGGATTCTGTCTCGTTATAATCATTTAGCGAAATAGGTGCAGTATCTTGCAGTTTTTTAGGAAGGGTTATCGGCATTTTACCGCTTGGGTTCGCATCACCAAATAATATATCTGTATATGCATGACCCGCTTCCATTCCGCCATACCAGCCCCAAGCGATAGCATTTGCTTTTTCAGCCCATGGCATTTCAACCGCAGATCCGCCAATCATGAATACCACAGTATTAGGGTTCGCTTTGATTAGCTTATTGATAATTTCATCTTGCTGACCAGGTAATACCATATCAGGTCTATCGATAGACTCCCTGTCATCTGCATGGCTTAAGCCGCCAAAATAAACTACAGCATCAGCCTGTTTAGCCGCTGTTAAATATTCAGATTCTGAATTATATAGGCTGTTGGGTGTCTCCCAGCCTAGGGTTACCTTGCTGTCACCTTGATATACTAATTTAAAGGCATAGGTTTCACCTGCTGTTAGTTTGACTTCTTTATCGATAATTGTGGTTTGTTTAGCATTTTCGTTCAGTAACAATTCGTCATTAACAAATAGCGATACTTGTCCGTCGCCAAGCACTTTTAATGAATGGCTGCCTGATTCCATTGGCTTGATATTCGCTAAAATTTCAACATTTTGAGGCTGTCCTTTAGCGTCAAATTGAGGATCTGCAATCCAAGACTCGCTTGATAATTTCGTCAGTTGTTTATCTGAATAGTAATTGATTTGCCAAGAAGGTGTGCCTGTCCAATGGCGGGTCGTTAAGTAATCATTGGGTATTGGCATAAATTGGCTGCTAGCAGGGCGCATGTATTGAATGTTGACCTTGTTGCTGCTTTGCTCAAACTTTGCTTTTAAACCATCAAGTGGGCTAATTTCATATAAAGCTTTTACTTCAGATGAACCACCACCGAACCCATGTCGTTTATCAGCGTTAGGTCCTAACACTAAGATGTTTTTGACCTTATTCGCATCAAGGGGTAATACCTGGTTGTCATTCTTTAATAGCACTACGCCATTGGTCGCAATGGTGCGAGCATCATCACGATGTGATTGTGTGTTTCGCTCGCCCGATAATCGCTGCTTATCCATCATCCCGATACTTAATTGAACTCGCAGAATTCGGCGCACTTTATCATCGAGCTCTGACTCTGGTACTTTGCCAGCTTTAATCATTTCAAGTAACGGGGCTGCTAAAAAGTACTCATCATAACTTTCGACAGCGGTGCCCATTTCAATATCTAAACCATTCATTGCAGCATCATAGGTATTAATATCAACATTCCAATCGGTTAGCAAAACGCCTTCATACTCCCATTCACCTTTAAGAATTGTTTTGATTAGGTGATGACTTTGGTTGGCATTGGTACCGCGAAACTCATTATAAGCGCCCATAATCGCATAAACGTTAGCTTCTTTTACTGCCGCTTCAAAAGCGGGTAAGTAGACTTCTCGTAACGTACGTTCATCTGGCTTTGCATTGACGCCAGTACGGTTTAGCTCTTGAGTGTTTAGCGCATAATGCTTAACGGTTGCACCGACATCATTAGCTTGAATGGCTTTAACAGTTGGGACGACTAATGTGGCAGCAAGATATGGGTCTTCACCCATATACTCAAAGTTGCGACCGTATAATGGCAGGCGAGCAAGGTTAACGCCTGGGCCGAGAATAAGATCTTTATTACGATGACGCGCTTCGGCGCCTAATACATTGCCATGTAGGCTTGCCATTTTTGGATCCCAGCTTGCTGCGACTGCAGTAAGAGGCGGCAAATAAGTCGAGTAATCATTAGTCCAACCAGCAGGTGCCCATGAGTTTCTGTCGATTTCATAACGTACACCATGGGGACCATCTGACATCCACATTTCATGGATATTTAACCGCTCAATGGCTGGGATATGAAACTTACCGCCAGCATGGACTAAAGATACTTTCTCTTCCAAAGTCAGTTGCGGTAACAGTCTCTCTACTTCAGATTCAACCTTTGATAAACGACTTTGTAAACGTTGTTGCTCACTTTGACTCAGTACTGATAATGCGTGTGACTGTTTCACTGTACTTGATGAATCTGCAGTATTGGAAGAGTCGGCATAACTAACTGAGCTGCTAAGTATCAGCATTGAAGCAGACATCGACACAGCTCGAAGTTTATTCTTTGTAAGCGCTTTCATTTTTGACCGTTTTATCGGTGTCATCTGAGGCTCCCTTTTAAGTATTGATTATTTAAAGCATTTAGAAAATTGATGAAATTAATGTAGTGGTAAAGCTAACTGACATTAATGAATATGTTTGCCGTTAAGCGGCCTGTTTTCGGATTGCTGTCGATATCAGTTTGCTGATTAACTAAAGTCGAATGCAATAAGTTACCTGGGTAAATCACTAATCGATGTTGTTTATATTCAATTTGATGATATTGCTGATACTGCTCATTACTGTCGACAAAATACTTAGCTGGATAGGGGGCTAACTGTTGCAAATAAGGCTCTGCAGCCCGAAAGTATTCATCCATATTCGATTGAGTGATACGTTCAAAATTGGTTGGCCCGTGTTTAAAAAAAGCGGTCGCACCATGGGGGCTAGCATTAAGGTATTGCAGCAACGCAAAATAATAAGGTGCAGGAGTATCAAAATGTGGAATGCGCTGCAAGGTGGTTAAACTTTCAGGTTGACGGTTGATTAATGAAAAGTAGGTCGCTTGCGGTTTTATACGAAGATTAGTAGGGATTTTATATACATCATAAATCAATTGGAATACTTGATTGAGTACTTCGATGACATAATCTTTTGGCAGCTTTGCTCTTACGCCTGGGTAGTAAGAGCCTTTATCTAAAGTGAAGTCGATTTGGTTAGCACAGTGCTGTAAATCAGCTATATCGGCAGTAAAGTCGTCAATCACAATGACCGGAGTTTTAGACTCTCCAATAAAATGAATTTCAGGTTTTATTGGCTTGTTTACCATGACCATCGAATTTAATGTCGATGGCTTAGCCTCAGCATTAACCTTGTTCTCTTGACTACTCGATGTCTGAGAGCTTTCTGTTTGGTTTTTCGACTGCGTCATAACAAGCTTACTGCCTTTATTTTTATTGACCGTTAGATGATTGGTTACAGCATTTTAGATTTACAGTAATGCTGAACAAAATCGTAATGATCTGGTAAATTGGCCACTTTCTGTTTGGCTTTAGCCTTAATAGACCCTAAAAAGTGTTCTAATTCTTCATCTTCCATCATATCGACAATAGGGTGATATTGTTTCGGCGCTAGACCTTGTCCCATCATCACTTGGATCCATGAACTTTCACCAAATAACTCGTTTCCGTGTTTATAGACTTTCCCTGAAGCATCAAACATATCGATGCGGTGTTGCAATGAGGCTGGAACAGTCATGTTTTTACAGTAACGCCAAAAGCGGGTATCAGTTCTGTCTGTCACTTTGTAATGCAATACGATAAAGTCGCGGATGTTTTCAGTTTCTGTACGAGTTTGCTCATTAAATTCATTAATGTCCTCCTCAACAATCCCTTGTGAAGGGAACATTTGCAGAAGACGCACAATACCTCGTTGAATTAGATGGATGCTGGTGGACTCAAGTGGCTCTAAGAAGCCAGATGACAAACCAATTGCGACACAGTTTTTATGCCAGGTTTTACGGCGGCTACCAGTGCGGAATTTGATCACTCGGGGATCGGTTAACGGCTCGCCCTCTATGTTATTCATTAGGGTGGTTTTTGCGTCTTCATCACTCATGTATTTACTGCAAAAAACGATGCCGTTGCCAGTACGGCTTTGCAGTGGGATCCGCCATTGCCAGCCAGAGTCTCGGGCGATTGAGCGCGTATAAGGAATCGGTTTTTCTGTGGTTTTTGTTTGCACAGCTATGGCGCTGTCACAAGGAAGCCAATGGCTCCAGTCATCAAAACCTGTATTCAATGTTCCTTCAATCAGCATGGCTCTAAAACCAGTACAATCCAGGAATAAATCACCTTCCACAAGCTCGCCAGACATCAATTTTAAGCCACTGATATTGCCTGTATCTTCGTGTTGCAACACATCTGAAATTTTACCTTCGATACGAGTAATACCATGTTGCTCCGCGATAGCACGTAAAAACTTAGCGTAAAGGGTCGCATCCATGTGATATGCATGGTTATAGTCTTGATTTGGTAAAACGGCAAAGCGGCCTTCACGAGCAGCTAAGTGCTCAGTACAATAATCGCCTATTTCACTGACAATGCCTCTTTGCTGACCCTTGAGCCAAAAGTGCTGAAAGCCACAGGCCCAACAATCTTTACCGAGAAAACCAAATGAGTGAATATAGTTCTTATTCACATCGTGCCAATTTTCAAATGAAATCCCAAGCTTGAAGGTGGCATTAGTCGCCGCCATGACATCTTGTTCTTTAATACCTAATAAGCGATGAAATATATGTAATGTAGGAATAGTGGCTTCACCGACACCTACAGTACCAATCTCGTCAGATTCAACTAAAACAACTTCTAGGTTTTTACCTAATAATTTTGTTAATGCAGCCGCTGCCATCCAACCTGCGGTGCCACCACCGGCGATGACCACTTTCTTAATTGGTTTGTTCTTTGCGCTAGTCGCTCTTTCTGAAGTGGAGGCTTGGTTTTGCATAACTGTATTTCCTTAAGGTTAAATCACTCATTGGTAATTAACGCTTTATTCGTATCTGAAATCTTTAATGAACAAGCAATAAAGCATGATGCTTTAGAGCCTATCGTTTTAATTTGTTGATCAAATCAGCTCTTAATCTTCTAGCGTTTAATTCATCAAGTGGCTTGGTTTGCATCCCTTGGGCTTCTTTGGGGATGTGGCTAACATCATCATCGTCATGTTCAAAAACATAATGGTCAAACATGGCTTTCCAAGCTTGCCTTTGCGCTTTAGGCAATGAACGAAGGCTTAACATCGCCATTGCTAGGGCATTATTGGGCCTGCCAAGGTACGCCGGAGTATCACGCCACCAATGGGTAATCAGCACATTGAACGACTCTATCCCACTGACTTGATGCCACCACATACTGGGCACATAAAGCACATCACCAGCTTCAAGTTCAGCGGTTCTCGCTGCAGCTAAGGCATCTTTGTATTTGGGGTATTTGTCAAAGTCAGGGTTATCAAAATCGACCATGCTGATTTCTTGACCACCCGGGGCAAACTCCATCGGGCCAATATACAAATTACTCACTTGTTCGGGCGGGAATAGGGTAAAGGTGCGCTTTCCAACAACATTACAAGCTAAGTTTTGCGGAAAATCAAAATGAGCTGCAATACGAGACTGATTACCTAACCAAACACTGGTTAATGGCTTGATTGACTCAAGTTGTAAACTGTTTTCAGCGGCTAACCCGGGCAAAAAATGATTAATTTCAGTTGAACCCATATAAATGCTTGGCGGCAATGCATCATCTTGGTGAGCAAACAGCTTCTCAATTACTTGATTTAAATTGAGCTGAGCAGCCTGATAATTAAAGCCATTGACTTGCTCGTTATAAAATACGCGGCCTTTATGTTCTGGTGCCACGTAATAAGCAGTTACTGGGGTCTGCTGATAAAAAGACAGTAAGTATTGAGCCGCATCTTCAGCACTTTTAAGGCCAGCTTCCACTAGAGGCCAGTGGGCACATGCTCTTTTAAAAATAACCGGCTCATTGATTGACTCAATCACAGCAATGATGTCACTCACTGAGTTGTTTTCAATCACTCTTACTGTCAGTTTGGTATCCATTTACAGCAACCTTATAGATATGCCTGATACAGGGTTAAGCACTTGTCTGAGCATTTTTGAAGTTCAGTAATTGACGGATATTAGATTGGGATGCCAGTGTCATATATATCGCATTCAAATAACCTTGCTGATGCAGTTCAGCGAGTGTTTCCGCAGGAAGCGTGGCAAGGGTTTGTTCATTGATAGTGTAAAAACCAATCATTTGATGTTTTTCACCGTTATCTAATTCGATATCTAAAGTGAACGACTCAAGTAACTCTAGTTTGATTAAGGTATCAATGAAATTTTTGCTATCAATTAAGCCGTGGTGAATGGTTTCCAGCATTTCACCGACTTCATCAAGGTAAGGAGTGTTACCACCGTATGGGAAAAATAACGGCTCACCTTGGTCTTCATTGATCCTTGGGTTGTTAGGATCTAAATGGATTACTCGTTGAATTTGCTCAACACCATCTTCCTGTACTGTTTGCTGACCGATTAAAAATGGTTGGCGACGAACAGTTAACGGGATATATGCCGCTTGCCATTTACCGTCTTGTAGGAATAAATTTTCTTTATGTTGAAATCCAAACATGGCAATTGAATAGAATTGGCCGGTATTTGAGTCTTTTTGAAAAAAGATAGGATAGTGCGCTTGTACGCTTCTAAATTCTGCTGGGAAAGTCACCGTGTACCAAAGATTATCACCGTACTTTTCTGAGCGTTCAGTGATAATTTTTAAATCTTTATGATCTACGCTATTAAGTAATACTGGTTTGTTCATGCTGACACCCTAATCAAATACAGCCTTGGCTGTGCTTATTATTCGTTTATTGTTGGTTTACTATTCTTTGTTTTAAGTTTTGTTTTAAGTCTTGTTTGAATTTTATTTAAGCCTTGCTCTAAATTTTAGGTAATCCATATTGTGCTATTTTTGCTAGCAACTCACGGTTGGTAGGTAATAACTGCTTTAAACCTTGAGTGCGTTTAATATTTTCAGTGAAAAGCTGCTGAGCTCTGTTTTGTTGCGATGGCTTTAACTGGCTCGGCAACATGGTTTGAAACGCCATTCCGTAGAGCACGAACTGAAAACTGGCTGCGGGAAATAACACATCAGTATGCTGGATATCATGTTTATTTGGTGCTTGAGTGCGCCATAGTTCAAGTTGCTGCTGTAATGATTCAGGAATAGAACAAGACTCTCGATGGTCATGCCAATAATCACTGTCGGTTCTTTTACTGAGTACATAGTGCAATTTCAAAAATTCAATAATCTGCTGCCAATGCTGACTGAACCTTTTATTGACTCGGGCAGAAACAATGTCCATGACTTGTCTGTTTGCAGGCAGTTGCTGAGCTAAGGTATTGGCACTCCACTCAACTAAGGCTAATGCAGAGGCTTCTAAAGGTTCAATAAAGCCTGAAGCCATGCCGATAGCCATACAATTGTTTTTCCAACAAACTTGTCGATGGCCAGGCGCTATAGATAGTTTTCTGATTTCAAGATTATCCGCATCAATATTGATTGTCGGCTTTAGGTATTCAACTAACTGTTTTTCAGCCTGTGCTTGGTCTGTGTGACTTGATGAGTAAACATGACCGACCCCACGCCTTGTAGGTAAACCAATATCCCAAATCCAACCGTTTGATTGTGCAGTTGAATGGGTACAAGAGGCTATTTCAGTATCATTATTTGGATAGGGCACTTGTACAGCAAGAGCTGAGTCATTAAATAAAACTGATTTTTGGCAAATAAAAGGGACATTAAGTTGCTCACCCAGTAATAGAGACTTAACGCCAGTACAATCAACGAAAAAGTCAGCACTGAGTTCACCAGATTGTTTCGTTGATAAATGACTAATATCACCATTTTTTGATTTATGAATAGTGCAGACATGGTCTTGAATATGAGTCACGCCAAGCTTTTCAGTGCAATGCTTTTGCAATAACTGGCTAAATTTTCCTGCATTGAGGTGGTAGCCATAATTATTTTGAAATTGGTATTCGCCCGTTGTGATTTGTTTGGGGGCTAAACTTAATTGGCTTAATTGATTTTGTTGGCCGACTGCATCGGCAAAGCTAACTTGGTCTCTATGTGCTAGCCAATGAGGGCAAAGATCTAACTCGTTAGTGCCAATGGGTAAGCTAAAAGGGTGGAGATAATGTTCTGTTGAATTGCCGCTAGCTTTTTGGGCATGAGTCCAATTTATAAAACGTGAGCCTTGTTTAAAGCTTGCATCACAACTCAGTAAGAATTCAGTTTCACTGATACCGATATTTTTCAGGGTAGTTCGCATTGAAGGCCAAGTGCCTTCTCCGACGCCAATAGTGGGCACATCAGGGGATTCGATTAAGGTTATATTGAGCTTAGGGGAGGGCGATAACTTACCATTATCAGCGTTGTGTTCAGCAGCCAGTATTCCCGCAGTTAACCAACCCGCAGTGCCGCCGCCAACAATAATAATGTTTTGAATCGCTTGTGCCATAAAATGCCTATTTTATTTTTTGTAGTAAAGGCCTGTTTTAGTAACTTTAATTCGTATCGTTAGAGTTATCTTTTTTGCTAGTGCTCGACTAGCATTGAATATTTTTCAATCGCTTACAAGTGTTTGTAAGTAATAATTTGTAATAATGAAAGAGAATTGTAAGTTCATAAAAAAGGTGCAACGTCCATGTTGCAAACGGATGTAGCTTAAAAAAAGAGGTGACCATGATAGTCACCTCAAACGACCTTAGTTTACATTTTTACAAAGTGTTCAATCTAGAATGTATAACGCGCACCTAGACTGTAACGGGCTCCTGTTTGGGTGTAATTAAGCACTTGAGTATATGAACGACCATGAGTACGCGTATTTTCTTCAGTAATGTTTAAACCTTCAAAGAATACTGTTAGGCCTTCAACTGCAGCGATGTCATAACCAATATTGAAGTCAACTTGTGAGTATTCTTCAGTATATGATGGGTTAGCACCTGTGCCGTCTCCTGTAGAGTTCAAGAACTCATCACGCCAGTTCCATGCAAGACGCGCTGAGAAACCATAGTTTTCATAGATAGCAACAACGTTTGCCGTATCACTGATATTGGTTAATACATTCTGCGGGTCATCACCAGGGCGGTTTAGGTTGAAATTGTCATAAGAATCACCTGCATTTACTAACGTGTAGTTAGCTTGCATACCAAATCCAGATTCACCGAAGAAATGCTGTACAGCGAACTCCCAACCATCAATCACAGAACTGTCGCTACTGTTAGAAGGGGTAGTTAGTACAAAGTTAAGGCTTGGGTCACCAGGGTTACCAGTGATCTCAATATTGCCGTTATCTGGGTTTAGAGTGACATTTGGATCGGTTGCACCATAAGTGTCGTAAATCCACTGACGCTGATCAATTGCTGTTACATTTCCTGCGGCAATAGCTTCAGCAACGTAAACACCATTTGATGGGTCTGGGATTTCATAGATAGTAGAATTGACAGGGTTACTATCAATAAAGTTTGTTACGTCTTTGCGGAAGTAACCGACTGAGACATAACTTGCATCTGCGTAGTACCACTCACCAGAGAAATCATAGTTAGTTGATTCAAGTGGAAGTAGGCTTGGGTTACCTGATTCACCACTACCACCACCACGGTTTGCTAGAGTACCGACTGAGGTACCACCTTGAATAGAGGTGTAGTCTGGTCGACCAATTGTTTCACTGTATGCAGCACGAAGATAAACATCTTCTACCACTTCAATATTGAAGTTGAAACTTGGTAAGAAGTAATCATACGAACCTGTTTGAGTACCAAATACACGGTTATCAGATGTAGTGCTTTCAAGTGCAATCTCTGTCTCTGCAATCCATGTCGCTTGGTCATAAGATGAAACTGCTGACTTAGACTCAACATCAGTTTTCTCATAACGTACGCCGAAGTGAACATCAAATGGCATATTGCCCCATTCGCCTTCGTAGTTATATTGAACGTATGCTGATTGAGATTCTTCTTGAGTAAATCTGTCGGTATCACTTGCATAATCAGTAGATGGGCAGAAACCATTACCACAATCACCAACAGCAGTTGAACCATATAATTCTGCAGCACGAGCGCGAACCGCTTCGAAGTCCCAAAGGAAAATCACATCTTGTGGGTCAATAGAGGCAGAGCCTTCATAATCTGAGAAGTCACCTTGTGAACCATCAAATTTATCCTGAACGCTACCCGCTGGGAACCATGAAGGGTCAAAGTCGCCTTCAGCGCCAACACCACCCCAGTCATTACGCTGAACGTTAACTGATTGAGAGTGATTATTTACGTCAGTTGCTGCGATACCAAAGTCGATGCTACCTGCTTCTTCAAATACGTAAGTACCATTGATTTGTAGTTGCTCAACTTCTGATTTATTACGAGCATTACCAAATACTGAACCGGTAACACGCATATCTTCAGGACGAACAGCATTACCACCACCAACAGCTAAAACTGGTACATCGCCTGTGAAATCTGTTGCTGCGCTTGTACGAATAAATGCAGCTGTACTTAAGTTACTGTTACTACCGTTCGGGCTATTTGGAGAGCGCTCTGCTTCAGAAGTATGGTAATCCAATGATAAGAATAAGTTATCAGTCGCATCCCATTCTAAGTTAAAACCTAAAGAACCACTTTCATCACGAGTACCGTAATCACCAGCAGCCATTGATAAATCAGCGCCACCATCAGGGTAAGTTTCAGAATAAACCAATGGAGAAGAAACTGGGCCGTCAGACCAAGTACTTTCTTGAGTTGGAACAAAGTTAAACCATGCAGATACATCATGAGACTGGGTATCAACATCATTTTGCATGTATGTGTAATCAAGTGTTGCGCGTAAAGAGTCGATTGGCTCGTATTGCAATACTAACTGACCGTTAGTACGGGTACGTTGCTGCTCTTCAAAACGGTAAACTGTGGTTTGTGGTACAGCGTACACATCATCTTCACCTGGGCGGTTAATTTGATTGTCATCTTTTGGTACACCACCCCATTCAGCGTTATCGCCGCCCCAGTCTTGGTCAACAATACCTGGGAAACTACGCCAGCCAGTACCGACTTGTGCTTGTTGGTTACCGCTTTCACGTTCTTGGTAACTCGCAGAAATAGAGATACCAAATTTGCCATCAGCAAATGTATTTGAATATAAACCTGATAGTTCTGGTGTAACAGAGCCTTCATCAGTTGATTGATCATCAACAGCTTTAACACCGAATGTTGCTTTAAGGCCTGGAGAGCTTAGTGGGCGATGAGTTAGAACATTAATGGTTGCGCCAATGCCACCAGTTGAGTTTTTCGCTTGGCTTGTTTTCTCAACTTCAACAGCACTAATTGCTTCTGATGCAATGTTTGCGAAGTCAAAAGAGCGAGAACCGGTTGTTACTGGCATTTGACGGTTATTGAGCATAACCAAGTTTTGGTCTGCACCGAAACCACGAACAGAAACTCGGCTACCTTCACCATTTTGTCTGTCGATTGATACACCGGTAATACGTTGCAAAGACTCAGCTAAGTTACTGTCTGGGAACTTACCAATATCTTCAGCGTTAATTGCATCAACGATACCGTTAGAGCTACGTTTTAAATCCATTGATTTAATTAAGCTTCCGCGAATACCCGTGACTTGAAGTACTTCAATGTTTTCATCTACAGCAACTTCATCTGCTGCGAATACTGGCATCATGGTACTTGCACTCAGTACTACCGACAAACTAGTGGCAATTCTGGTCTTTTTAAATGTTCTAGATTTCATCTAAGTCTCCCCTCGACTAGATCTCAGGCTACTACTCTCTGATTTTTTTATTCGGATTACGTATTCACGTAATGTGTTTATTCATCATTTTTAAACGCTTTTAAAAGCCTTTATGTAAAAGTTAATGTAAGCGCTTACATAAAACTAGATTAATTTGTTAACAGCGTCAACAATAATTACTAGTAATTATTACAATCTATTAACCTTGCTTTTGAAAGGATACAATTAACACTAGCTTAAGCTGCTGATTTTTAAGGTTAATAATTATTATTTTTATCATTTTTTTTAAAATAATAAATGAAATAATTTTGTGATAGCGCTTACATTTTTTTTATTTAATTTGCGCTAGAGAGGTGAGTTGTTGCTGATCTAGGAAGGTAATTTTTATTCAAGAACAATTTCAAGGTGCTACATCACTATTAAGGTGCATTTTGTATGACAAATAGCCAAAGGTTTTGACGGCTCATGAAAGGGTGAATTGCTCAAAATTACGGTTAATTATTCAAGTCAAAATGAGTCAGGAAAGCTATTTTTATGTTGATAGATATTCTACAAAACAAATGAAAAGAGAGGAGGGGAGCGACACTGATCAAGAGGTTGGCTAATGGGTTGGGTTAAAAGAATTTATAAAAAAAACCGCGCTTTAAAATAAAAACACGGTTTTAATATAAATTATTAAAATTCTCTATCAGGTTTTGTTGCCGAGTCTCTAACAATTAAAGTAGGTATAAATGTATTCTCAACCGATGCTTTAGGGTCGTTATATACATGCTTTAATACCCAAAATGCAGCCATTTTTCCCATCTCATGAATCGGGTTATTAATAGTTGTTAGCTTAGGTGAAATGTATTGTGGGAAGGGAATATTATCGTAACCGACGAAAGATAATTCATCGGGTATTTTCATGCCCTTCTCAAGACAAACTGCAATAGCCCCAGAGGCCATTTGATCGTTAGCACAAACCACAGCGGTAAAGGTCTTTTTGACGCTAAGTAAGTGTTCCATCGCCAAACTGCCGCTGTGTTCTTTAAAGTCTCCCTCAAAGCACAGTTGCTCATCAAATTCGACATCAAACTCTTTTAATGCCCGTTTATGGCCTAATAAGCGATCTTGGGCATCGAGTTTAAATTTAGGGCCTGAGATATACGCAATGTCTTTATGTCCATGGCTGAGAATGTGTTTGGTGGCGAGGTAACCACCAAGATCATTATCTAAATAAACACAAGAATCGCTAATTTCTTCGATATAGCGGTTAATTAGCACAATGGGTGTATCACCCTGGTGCAGCTTAATCAGGTATTCATCATCAACAGCTTCCACGTCAAGAATTAGTGCATCACAGCCACGACTCATTAAAAACTCAACACCGTCTTTTTCCTGAGACTCTACGCTATGACCCGCAGCAATAATGACGTGTTTATTGCCAGCACGAAGAGCGGTTTCAATCTCAGTCATCATTGGGCCATAGTAAGGACCATCAAGCTGGGAGACTAAAACGCCGACACTATTAGAGCGGCTAGACGCAAGGGACTGCGCAATGGTATTTGGACGATATCCCAATTGATCCATTGCACTTAATACTTTCTGTTTCGTTTTTTCGCTGACTTTAGTGTTGTTATTCATCACTCGTGACACTGTCGCGAGTGAAACGCCTGCTAAAACTGATACGTCATATATTGTCGCCATATATCCCTATTTAATTCTGTCTAGCTAATGATGAGAGTCAAAACGTCGGTTAGACTAGCATGAACTATTTAGCACAATCATTAAAAAACCGTTTTATTTGGCGAACATTAATAAATCAGTTCGCCAAATATACAGTATTATCTGTTGAGCGTATCAATTGTATCAAGCTCTGTAATTAATAAAATTCTACAATTTTTAAATAATTATTCATTAGTCATATAAGGTTTATAAGTGACTACTGAACACATTTATTGAGTAATTGCAGCGTGTACTTTCTCAACTTGCTCATTATCTAACTTGTACCACTTCATGACGATAGCAACGATAATTGATCCCACAGCAGGGTAGATAGTAAATGAAATCAAAATCCCTTGTTGAGTTGCTTGTGTTTGCTCGGTATCAGCTTGATAACCATATAGCGCGAGTAACCAACCTGCTGCCGCGCCGCCAATAGCGACACCTAACTTGATAAAGAAAATCACCGATGAATAAATCATTCCGGTAATTCTTACCCCAGTTTTAAACTGGCCGTAATCAACTACGTCTGCCATTTTCGCCCATAGTAGTGGGGTGCCCATATTGAAAGTAAAGCCCCATAAAATAAACAGCGCAAATGCGATTTCAACTTGATCGCCTGAGACGAAATAGGCCGCTATACATAGAGCTGCGGCTATGAATTGAATCGTAATATATGCTTTTACCTTACAAACCCTTTTAGCCAGTGGTTCAGCCAAAATACAGCCGAAAATATTACCAATCATCCCTAGGGTGATGAATAAGGTAATTGAATCTGGCATATGCAAATAATACTTCACGTAATAAATGGCTAAACTGGTTTTAAGTACCATGCCTGATAATAGCCAGATCGCTGCAATTGACAGAATACGCCATTGGTCATTTTGCCAAAGTAGTTTGAAGTCTTTTTTGAAGCTTAAGTTTTGATCTTTAGGTGGGTGTAATCGCTCTTTTGTGCCCATAAAACACAGAATAAACATCACCACGCCCAATGCGCTCATCGCTGCAATGGTCAGCTGGTAACCTTTAGCTTGATCGCCTTGGCCAAAG
The DNA here is from genome assembly GCF_009663145.1 of Shewanella sp. TC10. Lineage (GTDB taxonomy): Bacteria > Pseudomonadota > Gammaproteobacteria > Enterobacterales > Shewanellaceae > Shewanella. The sequence continues at coordinate 12,584 of NZ_VKHR01000022.1, read as the reverse complement.
TATTCTACTAAAGGTAAAGTTAACGCCGATACCATTAATCCGCCAATCATGGCAAATACAAATCGGTAAGATTGCACAGAAACACGCTCTTTAGGATCAGCGGTTAATACACCGCCCAAAGCGCAGTAAGGAATATTAATGGCGGTGTAAACCATCATTAACGCCGTGTAAGTGACGAAGGCATAGATCATTTTACCTTCTTCAGCTAAATCTGGTGTAGTAAAAGCAAGTACGCTGATCAATCCAAAAGGAAGTGCGAACCAGATGAGGTAAGGGCGAAACTTACCCCATTTAGTTTCTGTTCTGTCGGTTAACGCCCCCATAAGAGGATCGGTTATCGCATCAATAAAACGCACCGCAAGAAACATAGTGCCGACGAATGCAGGTGAAATTCCAAAAATATCAGTATAAAAGAAGGTTAGAAACAACATTACAGTTTGGAACACAATATTACTGGCTGTATCACCTAATCCATAGGCTATTTTTTCTTTAACGCTAATCATGCGAACCTCTTTCGGGTCATTATTATTTTAATATAGGGTGTCGAGCATAAAAAATGCTTCAACTAAACAGTTCTTTGACTGATAAAGTCACGGTAGGCAAGTCCACTGCGCTTTATGGTTCTTTTTTGAGTTTGGTAATCAACATACACGATTCCAAAGCGTTTTAAATAGCCTTCTGCCCATTCAAAATTGTCCATTAAGCTCCAAGCGAAGTAGCCATCAACTTTAACGCCTTGCTCCATCGCATTGTTCACGGCATTTAAGTGGGCTTGATAATATTCAAGTCTGTCTAAATCATTCACTGCATCATTGGCGATCTTATCGTCCATAGCCGCGCCATTCTCAGTGATATATATCGGTGGTAATGAATATGTTTTATGCAAGCTGGTTAATAAGTCAGTAAATGCGGCGGGATAAATTTCCCAACCGATATCGGTTTTAGGGGCATCTTTCATATCGATTTGGATAAACTGATTGTCACTGCAGGCTTGATATACAGCGCGGGTATAAAAGTTGATCCCTAAAAAATCGATTGGTTGACTAATGATATCCATATCACCAGGAAAAATATCTGGCTTATCACCATCATCAAAATCATCGATGATTGATGGATATTCACCAAACATAATGGGTTTGATATACCACTGATTGAAATAATCATCTGCAATTTGGCTGGCTTTTATATCAGCAGGATTTTGTGAATAGGGGTAACAAGGGGTGAAATTCAGCACAATACCATTTAAAGAGTCTGGGCTATTTTTCTGGATTACTTGCATGGCAAGGCCGTGAGCGAGTAGTAAATGATGTGCTGATTTACGACCATAAGCTTTAGTTGCAAGCCCTGGTGCATGAATACCAATTTCATAGCCTAAGTAAGAGCTACAAAATGGCTCGTTTAAAGTGGCATAAGAATGCACGCGGTTACCCAGCGCTTGGGTAATTTTATCGGCATAATCTTGAAATAGGTATGCAGTATTGCGGTTAAGCCATCCGCCTTGGTCTTCAATATGTTGCGGTAAATCCCAGTGGTAAAGCGTGGCGTATACCTTAATTCCCTTACTGATAAGCGCATCCATCAAATTAATATAGAAGCTCACTCCATCTGGATTCAGGCTGCCATCTTGGTTGATGACTCTTCCCCAAGATATCGATAATCGGTAAGCATCAACACCTAATGAACTGATTAACTCAACGTCGTTTTCCCATAATGCCACATGCTCACAAGCTTGCTTGCCGTCAGAAGCATCACGGATTTTATTTGGGGTTGCACAGAAGGTATCCCAGATACAAGGTAAGCGAGAATCAGCCGCTCCTTCAATTTGAAAAGAGGCGGTTGCAACACCAAAAGTAAATCCTTTTGAGTGCATTTTAGAATCTGATGGTAATGATATTTTCATATTTATTATTCACTTAATATGTTTCTGATGTAATTCTGCCTACAGCGCTTCAATGGCCTGAACACAAGCGGTTACTGAGGTGCTGTTACAATTTTTACTAATAAAAATCGTTGACTTTCGTTATCGGTATGTTAAAAATGAAAGCGCTTACATCGAGGTTAGTGATTAATTAACCAAACGTCAATAATTGATTTAGATAATTCTCGAAACAAGCTGTTTACATACTACAAAAGATGTAGAACACAGAATTCAGATTGGCTTAAACCATAAATACATAATAATTAAAGAGGAAATGTCATGGCTAACGCACCGTTAAATGCAGATGCTGCAGAAATGGGGAGTGTTCATCAAACTGGGAATTTTCGGTTTGCTTTGATGGCATTAACATCATTATTTTTTATGTGGGGTTTCTTAACTTGCTTAAATGACATCTTAATTCCCTATTTAAAGAATATGTTTGAATTAAGCTACACCCAAGCCATGTTGGTCCAGTTTTGTTTCTTTGGTGCCTATTTTATTGTATCCATTCCTGCTGGGCACCTTGTCGGGAAAATTGGCTATCAAAAGGGGATTGTGACAGGGCTTGCGATTGCCTGTGTGGGTTGTTTGATGTTCTATCCATCTGCCAGTTACGCATCTTATTGGATGTTCTTGAGTGCTTTTTTTGTGCTTGCTGCAGGGATTACTATTTTACAAGTCGCAGCAAACCCATATGTTAGCGCACTTGGGCCTGCTGAAACGGCCTCTTCAAGATTGACCATGACCCAGGCTTTTAACGCGTTAGGTACAACGGTCGCACCATTTTTTGGTAGTTACCTTATTTTAAGCAACATGAGCCATGGCACAGAATCAGGTGTTGCTGATTCGGCTGTATCGACAGCGACTGTTGAAGCCGTTCATCAAGCCAGTACAGTGCAAGTGCCTTACTTAATGTTAGCTGGCGCCTTATGTGTATTAGCGATTATTTTCTTCGTCCTTAAACTCCCAACTCTTGGTATTAATGAGCAAAAAACGGATGCTGATGCAACATCAACAGGCAGTGCGTGGAAATATCCTCATCTGGTATTAGGCGCAGTGGGCATTTTTGTTTATGTTGGCGCAGAAGTTGGGATTGGTAGTTTTTTAATTAACTTTTTAACCCAACCTGATATAGGCGGTTTTACTGAAGCACAAGCTGCCAAGTACATCGCATACTACTTTGGCGGAGCGATGGTTGGTCGTTTTATTGGGGCATTAGTGATGCAGAAAATAGCTGCAGGTAAAGTACTGGCATTTAACGCGACATGTGCAGTGTTGTTAGTTGCAGTAGCAATGCTTGCAGAAGGTACCACGGCAATGTGGGCATTATTATTAGTGGGATTATGTAATTCAATTATGTTCCCAACGATTTTCAGTTTAGCGTTGGCAGATTTAAAACAACATACCAGTCAGGGTTCAGGTGTGTTGTGTCTTGCAATTGTTGGTGGTGCGATTGTTCCGCTACTTCAAGGTATGTTAGCTGATACATTTGGCATTCAACTGGCGTTCATTTTACCGCTAGTGTGTTATGCCTTTATTGCTTATTACGGTTTAATTGGCAGTAAAGCGAAACGCCCGCAAGCAATTTAAAATATTTGCCGTGAATGCTGCATCTACGAGCATTCTGGCAACCTGATTAGAATTTATGACAAGAATACATAAGGCAAATTTTATGAAAAAGGCAAATAAGGTTATCGCAAGGAAGCAATTAACGTTGCCATTGCAAATCATCGCCGTATTGGTTGGGCTGTCTGCTTGCTCGGATGATGATAAAAAGGCTATGCCAGCTGAAGCGGAGTCAGATAAACAAGTAGTAGTGGAAGTTTCAGAAACAAATGAAGCTGCTAGCACTGTCAAAAATAACATTGATATTTGGCCTACTTTAGATATTCCGTTAGCGAAAGATGCTGAATTAGAGGCACGTATTTCTAAGCTAATGGAAAAGATGACCTTAGAGCAAAAAGTTGCTCAGATGATCCAACCTGAAATTCGCGATATCACGGTTGAAGATATGCGTAAATATGGTTTCGGCTCATATTTAAATGGCGGCGGTGCATATCCAAATGATGATAAGCATGCAACTCCAGCAGACTGGATTAAGCTCGCTGAAGATATGTATCAAGCATCCATTGACGATAGCGTTGATGGTATTTCTATCCCTACGATGTGGGGCACAGATGCGGTTCATGGTCATAACAATGTGATTGGGGCAACGCTATTTCCACACAACATTGGTTTGGGTGCTGCGAATAATCCCGACTTGATCCGTGATATTGCCGCAATAACCGCTAAAGAAGTGATGGTAACCGGCATTGATTGGGTGTTTGCACCAACGGTTGCTGTAGTTCGTGATGATCGCTGGGGACGAACCTATGAAGGTTACTCAGAAGATCCTCGTATTGTTAAAGCGTATTCCCACTCAATTGTTGAAGGCTTGCAAGGCAAAGTCGGTGATGACTTTTTATCAGATCAACATGTTATTTCTACCGTTAAGCACTTTTTAGGTGACGGTGGTACAGAGAAAGGCATAGATCAAGGCCAGAACTTAGATTCAGAACAAGACTTATTTGATATCCATGCTCAGGGGTATGTCGGCGGGTTAACCGCAGGTGCACAAACCGTGATGGCCTCATTTAACAGTTGGCAAGGTAAAAAAATCCACGGTGAGAAGTATCTGCTCAATGATGTGTTAAAAGATAAAATGGGCTTTGACGGTTTTGTTGTAGGTGACTGGAACGGTCATGGACAAGTTGATGGATGTACTAATGAATCTTGTGCACAAGCTGCGAATGCAGGACTTGATGTATTCATGGTGCCAACGAGTGCATGGAAACCGCTTTATCACAATACGATTGCCCAAGTGAAAGCGGGAGAAATCACTCAAGCAAGAGTTGATGATGCAGTACGTCGTATTCTTAGAGTTAAATTCAGAGCTGGTTTATTTGAAAAACCAAGCCCTGCTAATCGCGCTATTTCAGGTAAAACGGAATTAATTGGTGCTAAAGCTCACCGTGATGTGGCAAGACAAGCGGTGCGTGAATCATTAGTGTTGCTTAAAAATAATGGCAACATTTTACCTTTAGCACCCAATACCAAAGTACTGGTAGCAGGTGATGCAGCGGATAACATAGGTAAGCAGTCCGGCGGTTGGAGCATCACATGGCAGGGAACTGATAATTTAAATGAAGACTTCCCAGGTGCAACGTCTATCTATGCAGGTATTGAACAAACAGTAAAAGCAGCAGGCGGGCAAAGCTGGTTAAGTGTTGATGGCCAATTTGATGCGGCGAACAAACCCGACGTTGCCATTGTTGTGTTTGGCGAAGAGCCATATGCAGAAGGTAATGGCGACATTGATAACCTTGAGTATCAACGTGGTGACAAACGTGATTTAGCTTTGCTTAGTTCATTAAAGTCACAAGGTATTCCTGTTGTATCAGTGTTTATTAGTGGCCGCCCAATGTGGGTTAACCCTGAATTAAATGCATCAGATGCGTTTGTAGCGGCATGGTTACCGGGGACTGAAGGTGACGGTGTGGCTCAAGTGTTATTTTCAAATTCTGACGGTAAAGTGAATGCGGATTTTGTGGGTAAGCTTTCTTTCTCATGGCCAATAACCCCGCAGCAGACCTCAGTTAATGTAAACGATGAAGATTACCAACCTTTATTTGCCTATGGTTACGGCCTTAAATATGGTGAGAAAAGTGAAGTGTCGAATACGCTTTCAGAAGATAACTTTGCCTCTGAAACAAAGCTTGAAACATTAGCTTTATTTGAGCGTGCGGTTAAAGCACCATGGAAACTGATTGTGGGTACTGAAACCTCAATGGAAACGGTGAGTAGCAGTATTCAGCAAAATGATGCATTAACTTTAAGAACCTTTGATAAAGCAGTACAAGAAGATGCTCGATTAGTGAACTTTAATGGAACAGAGCTTGGCTTTGTTGGCTTAATCAGTAACTTCCCACGGGACTTACGAGCTTACTCAAATAATAATGCCGCACTTTCTGTATTGATTAAAACGACTAATAAGATTGAAAAACCTGTGATGTTAGGCATGGCATGTGATCGAGATTGCCGCGCGGATGTTGATATTACAGCGGCATTAAATTCATCAGTTGGAAACTGGCAAACGATTAGTGTTGATTTGAAGTGTTTTGCGAATAAGCAAGTGGACTTTAGCAACATTAACACGCCATTTTATCTTGCTACTGATGGCCAAGCTGAAATCAATTTCAGTGATTTATTCATCGTGCCAAATGCTGCAGATAACGCCACAATTAGCTGTCCAGCTCCTTAAATAACCTTATGCCAGTTAGTCTTTATTTCGGTCAAGACTAACTGGTTTTACTCCTGCACTGCTGTGAACTTGCAATTAACTTTGTAAGGGATTTTGTTGGATTTTTTTCAAGATTTTTTGCTATTTCCTTGGGGGGAAAATGAAAAAATTAACACCAGCTTTAACGCTCACTAGTGTCAGTGTCGCTGCCGTATTATTAATTGGTTGTGGTTCAGATAGTTCATCGGAAGTAGAGGCAGCCAATGATACCGCTCCTGTCGATAACACCGTCGAACAGCCACAAGAGAGTGCGTGGACTCTGGTTTGGAGTGATGAATTTGATGGTACCAGTATTGACTTAGATAAGTGGAATTTAGCTCACAATTGTTATGGTGGGGGCAATCAAGAACACCAATGTTATACCCAGCGTGATGAAAACAGTAAGGTTGCTGACGGTATGTTGGTGATCACCGCAGAACGTGAAGATTTCAGTGGTCCAGCCGTGGCTTTAGGAGACCCGAATTACGATGCAGATGATACCTCAAAACAGCAGCCTTATACTTCAGCAAGGTTAGATTCCACCAATAAAGGTGACTGGAAGTACGGACGTTTTGAAATTCGCGCCAAAATGCCTCAAGGCCAAGGAACATGGCCTGCAATATGGATGTTACCCACTGATTGGGCTTATGGCCCTTGGGCTGGTTCTGGTGAAATCGATATTATGGAGGCGGTTAATTTAAAAGTGGTGACCGAGGGCTCAGAACCTGAAGCGAAAATTCACGGTACTTTGCATTACGGCAAAGCATGGCCTGGGAATGTTTATTCAGGTGCTGAGTATTCACTGCCAGAAGGGGCCAACCCTGCTGATGATTTTCATGTTTATGCCCTTGAATGGGAAAAAGATGAAATTCGTTGGTACGTTGATGATGTTCACTTTGCTACACAACGCTCAACAGGTTGGTACAGTCAATATACCGATAGTGATGGCAATCTTCAAAATGCACTAGAAGATGGCCCATATAATCAGTCATTTCACATGATCTTAAATTTAGCTGTTGGCGGAACTTGGGCGGCTAATGTCAACAATACTGGTGTGGATGAGAGTGTTTTTCCGCAAACTTTAGAAGTTGACTACGTACGTGTGTATGAATGTAGTATCTCACCTGAAACAGGACAAGGCTGCGCATCTGTTGATGAAAATGCTGAAATTGTCGAAGGTCATGTGGCGCCAGAAATTACCACGCCTTCAACGGATATCGGCGCTGGACCTGTGTTTACTTTATACGAAGACGCACTTGCTGAAGGTTTAAGCTTAGACAGTTATAACCCTGACAATGCAGTGACTTTAACCGCTGTTGAAGTCGAAGGGCGCGGCGAAGTGTTGCAGTTAGACAAGGTTGGCGCAACGGGTAATGCTTATTTCTCCTATCCGCCAACGGCAGATTTATCACATTGGTCGGCAAATGGTGTTTTAGTGTTTGATTTGAACGTGATGAGCACGGATACCGACGTTGACTTGTTAGTTAAAATAGACAGCGGTTGGCCTAATGTCAGTGATATCAGTATAGATATTCCCGAACTAAATACTTGGACTGAAATTCGCTTACCTATTGCTGAACTTGTCACCAGTGGCAATCGGTTTTCACCGGGGAGCTTTGCTGATTTAGCATCGGTAACCAATCCTTTTGTGATAGAGCCTTTAGGTAATATGAGCCTACAAATTGATAATGTGCGCTATGAATATGAAGTGTCTCAATCTGATGAATTAATTGTTTATGACGACACAGTAAAAGCGCCATTTGCGATTGGCCATTATGCTGCGACAGGTAGTGTTGCCATTGAGCAGGTCGATGTTGGTGGTGACAATAATCTTGTAAGCCAATTCAGTTTTAACACAAACGAAGCCGTTGTGTATTTTCAAAGCACTAACTTTCAACAAGATGTGAGTAGTTTTAATTACCTTGAGTTTGATTTGAATGTGACTACAGATCCGCGGGAAGTAAGGGATTTTAATATTAAAATTGATTGTGGACATCCTTGTAGTTCTGGAGATTTTTCAATTAATACTCCTGAAGTCGGGGCTTGGACTCATTATAAGATTATGCTTGCTGATGTTGTTGCCAATACAGGGTCGAGTTTAGATTTAACTCAAGTGGATACACCTTTAGTTATCTTTCCTGCATGGGGTAATCAAAGTGGTGTGGTGATGCAAGTTGATAACGTAAAACTGACTAAATAACCTGAACTCAGTTTAAGAGGTATTTGATAACTCGAGTTCGAGATAAAAAGTTTGAATACGAATGCAGTCAAGGCGTTGAGGGTTTTAAGCTCTTCGCTCTTGGCTTACTATCAAGCTGACGTTACAAATAAGTAACAATAAGCTTTGGCTAATGATTGAAAATGATAGTGCATCAGCAAAGAGATTAGGCATTAATTGAGTAAGACTAAGCTTTAGTTGAGTAAGACTAAGCTTTTATTGAATAAGAATAGTCATTAAATCGAGTATGAATGTGATTTTAATTTAATGTCTAAGACAAACTAAATAGTTATAAATCTTTAATACGGTCAATGGCATAATATGTGTCGATCATTTCCCGGCTTAAATGTCGGTATTTTCTGAGGAATACCCTTTGACTGATAAAGAATTAGCACAAGAATTTAGTTTATCTAAAGCGCAACTAAAAACTGTTGTCACCATAGCAAAACAAGCGGGTGAAGCCATTATGCAAGTGTATTCGAAGCCAGACTTGCAAGTGGAGCACAAACAAGATGATAGTCCTGTAACCGCTGCTGATATAGCCAGTCACAACGTAATAGTTGCTGAACTTGATAAGCATTTTGCTGATATTCCAGTGATGAGTGAAGAAGCGGCTGATATCGATTGGGATGTTCGTAAGAGTTGGACAACCTATTGGTTAATTGATCCGTTAGATGGCACGAAAGAATTTATAAAGCGCAATGGTGAGTTTACTGTCAATATTGCGTTGATCCATAAGGGAAAAGCAGTAGCTGGCGTAGTGTATGCACCCGTATTGGATAAATGTTATTCAGGTATTTTAACTGAGGGTGCTTGGCTTGAAACTGCCGGTAAAACACAAACATTAGATATCACTGATAAGCAAGTTAACGATAAACCCATTGTTGTGGGGAGCCGTTCACATATCAGTCCAGGGCTTGCTGAATACGTTGCTCATATTGGTGAGCACCAAATGCAAAGCGTTGGTAGCTCGCTAAAGTTTTGTTTGGTAGCAGAAGGCAATGCAGATGTTTACCCACGTTTAGGCTTAACTAGCGAATGGGACACAGGTGCAGCACAAGCAGTATTAGAGAGTGCAGGTGGTAAGGTGCTTAAGCATCCTGAATTAACCCCACTTGAGTACAACCAAAAAGAAGATATTTTAAATCCGTACTTTATAGCAGCATCACCAAAGTGGTTTGAGCGTAACGCGTTTTAGTATTGAAAAATAAACTTGTAAATCAATGGGTATTAAAGTGGTAGCACATTGATAAATAAGTCATCGGTACTGTAATTACACCTTAAAACTGCAGCTTCAAGTGCGTATCTAATTACAAATTATAATTAAATGGAGAGAGAAGTTATGATGCGCATGGGTGTGGATCTTGGCGGGACAAAAATAGAATTAGTGGCGTTAGCTGAAGACGGTAGTGAACTGTTTCGCAAACGTGTACCGACCCCTAAAAATTATCCTAGTACCTTAGATGCCATTATTGGTTTAGTGGACGAAGCCGAAGCTGAAACAAATCAACAAGGCTCCGTAGGAGTTGGGATCCCTGGTGTCGTTTCACCTTTTACTGGATTAGTTAAAAACTCAAATTCCACTTGGATTAATGGTCATCCACTTGATAAAGATTTAAGTGCTCGACTAAATAGAGAAGTGCGCGTTGCTAATGATGCTAACTGTTTTGCTGTCTCAGAAGCTGTTGACGGCGCTGCTGCAGGAAAAGGTGTGGTGTTTGGTGTCATTATCGGAACTGGCTGTGGTGGTGGACTGTCGATTAACGGCCGAGTTCATGGCGGCGGCAATGGTATTGCAGGTGAGTGGGGACATAATCCGCTACCTTGGATGACTCCAGATGAGTTCAATTCAACATCATGTTTTTGCGGTAATAAAGATTGTATTGAAACGTTTATCTCTGGTACAGGTTGGGTTCGAGACTTCCGCCGTGCTGGTGGTGAAGCTGATAGCGGTATTCAAATTTCACAAATGATGTCAGAAGGTCATCCTTTAGCCACACAAGCTTTTGTACGCTATATCGATCGTTTAGCCCGCTCTCTAGCACATTTGATTAATATGATTGATCCTGATGTGATTGTATTAGGCGGCGGTGTATCTAATATCGATGCTATTTATACTGAGCTTCCAAAAGTGCTACCTAAGTATGTGGTAGGAAGAGAATGCGACACGATTGTGGTTAAAAACCAATTTGGCGCTTCTTCAGGTGTGCGCGGTGCAGCTTGGCTTTGGGGCAAAAACGAACACTAGTCATTCGTTTTTATACTCATTGAAATCAAAAATGGCGCTGTTAAAGCGCCATTTTTATTGAACCCTAGGTGTTTAATCGCATGATAACCTGATATTTTCGCATTCTGCAGCCACAGTAGATACAATAGATGAATTACAATTCAGATACTTCTAATTAAGCAGATAAAAACAGATGAAATTGATGTTTTGGTTTAAAAAAGGTTTGTCGCAATTCGTCATGCCGGTGCCGTTTATATTAATCTGTTTATTGTTCGCACTTTTCATTTGGCGTTTCCAAGCTAAAAAGTTCAAATCATTTGGTCAGTTATGTTTGCTACTGGGCATTTCTACCTTGATGTTACTGAGCAACTCTTTTATTTCTGCCAACCTCGCAAATAGCTTAGAATCTCAATATCCTGTTAATGAACTGCCTCTAGCTCAAATCAATGACGATGCTTGTTATGTGATGGTTTTAGGCTCAGGGCATCGTGAAAACCCTGAAATAAGTGCTGTTCAGCAATTATCCTCAACTGCATTAACAATGTTGTCTGAAGGGATTAGACAACTTAGATTGGCTGATAATCAATGCACTTTAGTGGTAAGTGGCTGGAGTGGTGGCTTAACCCCAACTCCCCACGCATTCATTATGAAACAAGCTGCGATAGAGTTAGGCGTGCCAGAGCAAAGTATTGTTACTTTTCCAGAGGCCTTAGATACCATTGAAGAGGCACAATCAATGAAAAGCCTAATCGGTAATACTCCTTTTATATTAGTGACATCGGCAACCCATATGCCTCGTTCTATGATGATTTTTACTGCAAATAAATTATCCCCTGTTGCAGCACCCACCAACTTTTTAAGCTCACCTGGATACTGGTGGCGTTTTAGTGCAGGAAACTTATTTATTTCTCAGCGCTCAATTCATGAATATGTGGGTATGCTTTGGATTAAAATTAAAGGGTTTATTACCAATGTCTAATGAGAATTTTGCTGACACAAAAACATTACTAATCAGTCCATTCGGTAAAAGAAACGGCATAACGCTTAGTGTTTTTGGCGGTTTGGCGCTATTTATCAGCCTTATCCTGTTCATTAATGCTAAAAGTTTATTTGGTATAGGCATTGTTCTATTTGGTTTTGGTAGCGTGAGTTTGATCCTTGGTATTGCCAAGATTAACCAGCCCAAAGCGAGTTTTAAACTTACTGAAAATGGCCTAGATTACTTTCACAATCGAGGTACGGTGCACATTGGTTGGAACAATATTCACAGAGTGGATGTGTCACGTGTGACTCAGAACCTTGAGTTAATAGAACTGCCATACATTGGTTTTAAATTAAAACAGATAAACCCGATCCTCGATTGTATTTCACCTCGATTAGCCACAGGCCTATTGACAGAGCAACGTCCACTACTGATGACAGCAGCAACGCAAGATGAAGACTTACAGAGCTTAGAAACCTACTTAGGAGCGGAGTTTACGCCACTTGTCGTCAATGGCGATAGGTATCGAGGAGTACTTGCGATGTTCGGTCATCGATGCCAGACACTAGAGAGTCATTTAGGCTTTCATCTGTATGTTTCGATTGATAGCCTTGATAGGCCACCCGCAGAATTTGTTGAGTTATTACGCGAGTGGCAACAAGAACATCTTTTAAAAGAAGATTAACGCTACAGGAGTCTATACATTTACAGCAGAAAGCTGAGGATTGTCTACAGATGCTTCAGCGCTTGGGCTAACAACTTTTTCATTAAGAAGGCTATTGTGCTCTAGGCTCTCATCGTAAGCTTTGCGGTAACCAATAAATTGGCCGTTATCTAAGATTTCCATACGTTTACTGTACACTTCACCATCGAATGTGCCTGTATTGGTTATGGATAGTTTTTCACAAGTGAGATCGGAAG
>NZ_VKHR01000047.1 GCF_009663145.1 Shewanella sp. TC10 | reverse complement strand
TTTTGTGTAACTCAATTGTTGGGGTTTTGAGGGTCGCGTTGGGGTTGGTTGTATTGTCTACAATTGCAAATGTTACAAACTGCATCATTTTTACGGTGAAAATTTAATGTTGCGTAATTGATTTTGTGAAGTTAATCACTATTTAACAATCGCTCTGGCTACTATAAATGCTGGGTTTGTTGAGTGTGATAATGAATGGGGTCACAGCTAAAATGTTAAAAAAGCCCACGTATGGGCTTTATTAAAAATTAACATGTTAAAGATTGTTGAGTTAATTTGGGCTTAATTAGTTTTAACTGGGTTTTAGTTTGGTTTTACTTTACAGCGTAATAAAGTGTGTCCTAATCCAATATTATCGATGTCTTCATCTACATATAATCCAGCTTCACTGATCATTTTTAACATATCTTTACTGTGATACATGCGGCTGTAACCATTAGCAATTGCTGTAAAGTAAAGCGACGTTGCGTTAACGCAATAAGCGCCAGCTTCATAGGGTTGCCTATCCCAATAAGTTTCTAGAATGCATAGTTCGCTATTAGGTTTCATTGCTGCCACGGTGCGTTTTAAAATAGTCACGATTTGCTGTTTAGAAAAACAATCTAGAAATTGACTCATCCAGTATAAGTCTGCACCTTGGCAAAAGGGCTTTTTGTCATCTAACAGATCGGTTTCAAAAGGGAGTACTCGCTCAGCAACTTTATTAGCACGTGCATTCTCCATCGCAACCGCTAACTGGCCTGGTAAATCCATGATGGTGACTTTGACCTTGCTATCGAAACTCGTACAGGCAAATGCCCATTTCCCTGTATTTCCACCGACATCGACAATGTGTTGCGGCTTGGATTTGAAAATGAGTGGAAGCAGGCTGTCAAATGCATGATCAGAGTAATAATGGTCAAATTCGAACCAACTGCGTTTGATTTGCTCTGGCAGTTGGCTTAAACCTGGGTAAATGGTTTCCCAATCGCCTAAATGCTTTAATCCAGCTGCATTACCTTGTTTTAATGATGCTTCTAGCTCGAATAAACCCTGATAGCATACGTCATGAATAAAGTTTAAATTTTTAGATGCCATATCATCATGGAGTAAAAAATGACCGGTTTTGTCTAAATGATAATGGTCATCTTTACACCAAAATAGCCCCATACTGAGTCCCATATCTAGCAATACATGAATTGCATATTCCGACAATTCGTTTGCTTCAACGAGTTGTTGCAATGTTATACCTTCATCGCCAGTGGTATCGACTTGCTCAAGAATGCCGAATTGACTAAGACAGCGTGCGACTTGAAAGCTAACTGGTGCAAAGGCAATTTTTTGGGCTTCAAATTTTGCATCAAACGCGGAGATTTTTTTAGGGGATTGGTAAAAAGACATAAAATGAGTCAATTTCTAGGTGAGAGGGTAAAGTACGGCGATGTTAACAAACGCCATCAAATAAGAAGTTGATCCAGCTCATGTGTTGAAATAAGACCTCATTCTGTAATGATGTAATCATGTAAATAGGATTATTCTTTCAAAGGGAATGCAATAAGGATTGTTAATTATTACCACGCAGAGACTAACACTCAGAGAGTTCACGTTAGAAGATGCTGAATTCATTTATCAGCTAATGAATTCACCACTGTATCTAAAGTTTATCGGTGATAGAAATATCAAAAACCGAGTTGATGCTAAGACTTTTTTATCGACCAAGCTTATTCCAAGTTATCAGCTTCACGGTTACGGTTTATACGCTGTTATTCGCAATCAAGATGACTGCTTGATAGGCATGTGTGGTTTAGTGAATCGAGATGGACTTGAGCACACAGATATCGGTTTTGGTTTTTTACCGCAATATATCGGGATGGGCTACGGATATGAGTCGGCAAGAGCAGTAACGCATTATGCTAATGAAACCTTATCACTTTCGCCTATTTGGGCAATTACCCATCCGCAAAATACCGCATCGATTAAATTATTGATTAAGCTTGGTTTATTGTATCAGCAGCACATCTTATGGGGTGATGATCAAGAACCGATATTACTAATGAGCACGCATGAAGTCAGTTCTGGTGAGATGAATAGTCTGGTGAAATGATTAGTGATAAATGAGATGAATAACCTGTTTCATCTTATTTATTTAAGGGGGATTGGGTGGTATTTAGCTTAATCAATGAGCCTTTAATACCATGTACTATCAAGCACTATCACTCACAATAAAGCCCAGCAATTGCTGGGCTTTATTACAACAAATAACCAAAAAGGTGAGTTATGGTTAATCGTTATTGAACGTTTTCGCTGTCGCCAAATGCACCTGCAAATAATGCAGATGATAGGTAACGTTCTGCCGCAGATGGCAGAATGACAACAATGTTCTTACCAGCAAACTCAGGCTTTTCAGCAATGCGGTTTGCGGCTACAACTGCTGCACCAGAAGAAATACCGACTAAGATACCTTCTTCTTCCATTAAGCGGCGCGCCATTGCGATTGCGTCATCGTTGCTTACTGCTTCAACAAGATCAACCATATCTAAATCTAGGTTACCTGGGATGAAACCTGCACCAATACCTTGGATTTTGTGCGGTCCAGGTGTTAAGTCTTGGCCTGCTTTTGCTTGTGCAATAACAGGAGAGTCAACTGGCTCAACAGCAACAGACACAATATCTTTGTTATGTGCTTTTAAGTAACGGCTAACACCCGTAATCGTACCACCAGTACCTACACCAGCAACAAATGCTGCAACTTCACCGTCAGTATCATTCCAGATTTCTGGACCGGTAGTTTTTTCATGGATTTCTGGGTTAGCTGGGTTGCTAAATTGCCCTAGGATAAGGTATTTAGCAGGATCAGATTGACGAATTTCTTCAGCTTTATCAATCGCGCCTTTCATTCCTTTAGCGCCTTCAGTTAACACAAGGTTAGCACCTAATGCCTTAAGCAACTTACGACGCTCAAGACTCATGGTGTTTGGCATGGTTAGGGTTAGTTTGTAACCACGTGCAGCAGCAACATATGCTAATGCAATACCTGTGTTACCTGAAGTTGGCTCAACTAGCTCGACTTCTTTAGTTAGGGTGCCTTTTTTCTCAGCATCCCAAATCATGTTTGCGCCAATACGGCACTTAACACTAAAACTTGGGTTACGTGCTTCAACTTTGGCTAACACTTTACCATTGCTTACTCGATTAAGGCGCACTAGTGGGGTATTACCTAGCGTATATGAATTGTCTTCGTAAATGTTGCTCATGGTTTGCTCCTATGTTGGCATTGTCTAATGATAATCGGTTTAGGGGTCTTTAACAGTGATAGTTTGTTATTCGTTATTCCTTTTAGTTATTAAACTAAACTCATTTATAATAATAAAGCATCTGCTTATATAACAATGTCTTAGTTAAGCACGCTAATTGAACTTGGATGGTCTGACCATCAGTAAATCATTAATTAGTACTTAGTGATCGGCATATAAGGTAATAGACTGATGTTACAAAAGCGCAATTTATCTATGTCTATTGACGCCTTATATAGTTAATAAGAGTCTGGTTAGGTCAATCTTGTTTTAAATTTAAAGATAAGTTGTTGTTTTAATAAATATAGATACGGCAGATATAATATGAATAAAGTGGTAATTTCTGGAAGTGGTTTATACACACCTCCACACAGTGTTAGTAATGAAGAGTTAGTGGCAAGCTTTAACACTTATGTTGATGAGTTCAATGTTCAGCATGAGGCTGAGATTGCGGCGGGTGAAGTCACTGCGTTATCTCATTCTTCTGCGGAGTTTATTGAAAAAGCGTCTGGGATTAAAAATCGCTATGTCATGGTTAAAGAGGGCATATTAGATCCAAAAGTGATGATGCCACTGATTAAAGATATGCCATCTGAGGCTTTATCAATGCAAGCAGAAATTGGCATTAAAGCGGCTAAAAAGGCGCTTGAGCAAGCTCAATTGAGTGCTGAGAATATTGATTTAGTCATTGTTGCCTGTGCTTATACTCAGCGCTCATATCCTGCTATTGCGATAGAAATTCAACAAGCAATGGGAACTAAAGGCTTTGCTTATGACATGCTAGTTGCATGTTCTTCGGCAACATTTGCCATTGTTAATGCGGTGAATGCGGTTCAGTCAGGTACGGCTTCGCGAGTATTAGTGATTAACCCTGAAATATGCTCTCCACAAGTGAACTACCGTGACCGAGACAGCCATTTTATTTTTGGTGATGTGGCAACCGCTGTAGTGGTTGAAAAAGCTTCGATTGCACAGTCAGAACATGCATTCAATGTGCTATCAAGTCAGTGCTTTACTGATTACTCTAATAATATTAGAAGTAATTTTGGTCATATAAATCGCTGTGATCCAGACAATGCGCAAAATAGTGATAAGTTATTTCATCAGCAAGGCCGTAAAGTATTCAAAGAATTGCTGCCAATGATCTACCAACATTTAGATAAGCAGCTAGCGCAAGAGCAAATACAAGCTAATGAATTTAAACGCTTATGGTTACATCAAGCGAATATTAATATGAATATGTTTGTAGTTCGTAAACTTCTCGGTGATAATGTTACAAAAGGTAAAGCTCCAGTAGTATTAGATGAATATGCTAACACTGCGTCAGCCGGGTCGATTATTGCATTTCATAAATACAATCAAGATTTTAAAACCGGCGATTTAGGGCTCCTGTGTTCATTTGGTGCTGGCTATTCTATTGGGAGCATCATTCTCGAAAAGACCTAATAGTAAAATGGGTGAATTAATTGCGAATTCTGATTGTTGAAGATAACGAAGCGGTATCGAAAGTCCTTCGGCATTTATTAATGCAAGACTTGCATTGTGAAGTTGACGTTGCAGCTGATGTATCATCAGCCAATGCTTTATTGGAACAGCATAAATACTTTGTGGTTGTTGCAGAGTTAAACCTTCCAGATGCACCAGATGGCGAAATCGCGCAACTGGTGCTGATGTCTTATCAAACTCCTTGTATCGTTTTATCTTCAAACTTAGACTCTCGTCAGCGTAAAAAATTACTGAAACTCGGTATTGCTGATTACGTACTGAAAGAAAATCGTTTTAGCTATGAATATGTAGTGAAACTGGTTGCTCGCTTAGATCAAAACCAACATGTAAAAGTATTGGTAGCCGATGATTCTGTTGTAAGTCGTAAATTCGTTAAAGTGCTGTTAGAGCAACAGTTATTTACAGTCCTCGAAGCTTGTGATGGTGCTGAGGCTATTCAAGTATTAAACGAAACACCAGACATTCAGCTGCTCATCACTGACTACAATATGCCTAATGTCGATGGTTTTGAGTTAATTCTTAAAGTGCGTGAAAAGTTCAGCCGAGAAGATTTAGCTATTATTGGTTTATCAAATGACACTGATGAAAGCTTGTCAGCTCGTTTCATAAAAAATGGCGCCAACGATTTTTTACAAAAACCTTTTGTTCATGAAGAGTTTCATTGCCGAGTATTAAATACCTTAGACTCTCTCGATATGCTGCGTAGCCTTTGGGAACAAGCTAATAGAGACTACCTGACTAAAGCATATACTCGTCGCTACTTCTTTAAACAGCACGAAAAAGATGTCAGTGAAGCAGGTCAATTTGCTTTAGGCTTGATTGATATCGACTTCTTCAAAAACGTCAATGATACCTACGGCCACGATGTGGGCGATCAGGTTTTGTTTGAGTTTGCTAAGCGTTTGAAAACTGCATTTGGACAACACTTTACTGTCGCGCGTTTTGGTGGCGAAGAATTTGTCGTGGCATTTAAAGGCCTCGACGGTGAGCGCGCTTTTACTGTGATGGATAAATTTAGGCAGCAACTTGCTGGGCAGCCATTCGCTACTGATGCTGGTGAATTAACCGTTAATTTCAGTTGTGGAATAGCGAGTGCTGAAAACACCGATATCAATCTAGATACTATATTACATCGCGCTGACTTGGGGCTATATGAAGCTAAAGAAGCTGGACGTAATCGCGTGATTTATTAATGGAATTTAGTTGAAAAACGCACATTAAAAAGGACTGCTGAGCAGTCCTTTTTTTGTTGGTGTATTTTAACTCTCACATTGAAAGCCGTATTGTTTATGTAACTATGAGTTGATAAACCGTGGTTTATTTAGGGGGCTTATTACAGCTAAACCTAAATCTAAACCTAAACCTAAACCTACATCTTCAACCACATCCGCACCTTAAAGAAATACCTACAGCAAAACCTACAACAACCAAGCGTAGCTGACCTTCATAAAGTAGGTTTCATCTCTTTTGGTTAATGAGTCAATATCATCATCTGCAATTAACCCATCTGAATAACCAACATAAAATACACTTTGCGGATTGAGTTTATAACCGTATAAAATCTCATTGCCTAATTTTTGATACTGCTCATTTGGTGTTTGATATTTGTATAAATCAGGGTCGCGTTCAATATCGGTGTAAACACTGGTTAAACGTAAAAAGCTATTTAATGTGATTTGCCAGTTAAGACGCAAGTCAGTTAAATTTGCGGTAAATAAACGGCCTTCATCAACATCTAAAGCTTGGTATTTATGGTTCACATCTAAAATAACTGACTCAGTAATTTTCCACTCAAAAGCGGGATTAAACATAGTGACAGTGGCTGGTCGATCGTTTGCATAATCAATGTCATCGCCATAGTTGACATCTAACTCAAGCTTTAACGATTCAATTGGCACAAAGTTGGTATAAAACCACATCAAGTCAATGGTATACATGGTGGTATTGTCATCAATTGCTAAAGATGAGGAGTCTTGGCGGCGACCAACTCGGTCTTTATGAACATAGCCACTGGCAATATAACTCTGCCAACCACCATTAAGCCTAATTGCAGCTTCGGCTTCTTGCTCTATTTTTTCATTATTTTGGTTATGGGTAATATCCCAGTCACCACCAAAATCAATTTTGTTAAAAAAGCTATTTGTTGGATACCAATAGTAATTACCGCCAGCAACAAACTTACTAGCATCAATGCGTTCAATAAAACCTAAGTCAGCTCTAAAATCTTCGCCAATTGATTCGAAACGAGAAAAGGCACGCCAATTACGTCGGTCATGGTCATAACTGATGCGATACATACTGTCAGAAAAGTTATCTTGTTTTTTGGTACGCAGAACACGCTCGTTATAGTCACAATTGCCTGTTTCACATTCCTGTGGTGGTGTTGAGCAATCATCGCCGTTACAAAACTGCTGGAAAAAGTCTTCAGGATATTCGGTGTCGGAAAACACATACTGAGCAGTAAAAGTGTCTTGCTCAGTGGGTTGCCATTTAGTATCAAAACTGGCGACATAGTTATGGTAATTGTCAGACTGTTTTGCTGTGACTAAACCACCAAAAGATAATGTTTTACTTGGGTCAAATCGGTAACGTGCGGCGAGGTTATAGCTTTCTTCATCAATGGTGGCGACATCAGAGCTTAAATTTCCAGGTACCAGAAACTGAGTTTGTTCATCGTTGGCGGCAAGTACAGCTAGCGTGTGATCATCTGTTTTACTGGTGATCTTCACCCCATAATCAGGCGAGCTGATATTTCGGGTATGTAATAAGCTGAGTTGGGTATCAAAGTAATCTTTGTTATCTAAGAAGAAAGCCCGCTTTTCAGGGTAAAACAAAGCAAAGTTATTATTGACATCTAGCTGTCCTGAATCGGCTTCAACTTGAGAGAAATCAGGATTAATGGTGGCGTTTAACAATGTTGTTGGGGTGATCCCCCAGCGTAGGTCGAGACCAACTTCAACATTATCGTCATCTTCCCAAGGCTGACTAGGGTTTAACTCTCGTTGGCTGTTACGTGCTCCAACTATCGAAGGGGTTATTTGTATATCTTGTCCTTGTTGAGCGCCCGCAAGACCAGTAACAGTTCCAAGCTGACATAACTGACACGACACATTTCGGTCAATTTTGTGGCTAGATATTCTATGGGTCTCATTACGAGGATAAAAACGGACTAATTCAATTCCCCAAGTTTGGATATCTTTACTGTCATCAAAGTTAAATAACCTTAAAGGCAGTTCAGCTTCAACTTGGTATCCCTTTGGCGTAATTTTGCCACTGCTGTACCAAATGCCATCCCATGCATCGCTTTCTTGACCGGTAAGTTCATTTTCTATCGAATCGTTTTGGACGCCATAAGGGTTGATAAAGAACTGATAAGCCAGACGCGCATTATTAAACGTATCAAGCTTGATACCCACTTGATCGTCGCCCCAAGAATTATCTCGGTCACGTAGATTGGCTCTTATTTTAGTTGGGTCAATATCATGAGCAATAAAGGCAACAAATAAACTGGTTTCTGTGGCAAAAATTTTAGCATCAGTGGTTACTGGCGCTGCAATGTTCTCACCTGGTGAGGTTTCATATTTAAGCTGCACATTAGCCGCTTGCTGCCATTGTGGTTCGGATAAGTCGCCATCTATCTCAACACCTGTAGACAAGGTCGGAATAGTGACATTGAATTGTTCTGGGTTACCAGCTAATACAGGGGCTGATAAAGTGCTGCTCGCCAATAACAATCCAGCTGAAAGAGTCTGAATAGAAAAGATTTTGTTCACAATGCACGCTGATTTTTATGTAGTTTGAGCAATTGTCGCAAAAACTTACAATAAGGTCGTTAATTATTTGTACGATAATGGTTTCAAATTGTTACAGAGGTTGTTGCTGAAAGTTATTATTGAAGGTTTGGTGTAGAAGCTTTGGTTTTAAAGGTTTGGTATCGAGAATTTAGCGCAATAAAAAGCCCCAACGTGAAGTCAGGGCGTTTACTCATTTCTAATGAAGTGGTTTTTAAAACTTATTCAGGTGCTATCTCAGGGTGTTTGTAAGCTTCACGATATTTGTCAACCCACATGGCTGTAGCGCCACAAATGGCCACTGGCATCACGATGAAGTTAACAATCGGGATCATCGAAAATAATGTCACGGTTGCGCCAAAGGTATAGCTGGTGCCTTTAGTTTGACTTAAAGCAAATTTCATATCGTTAAATGGTACCTTGTGATTATCAAACGGGAAATCACAATACTGAATCGCCATCATCCAAGCACTAAACAAAAACCATAAAATCGGCGCAGCGGTTTGGCCAACCACAGGAACGATAAATAAAACTAAAAAGATTAATGCTCGTGGCAAATAGTATTTAAGTTTTATCCATTCTCGGCCAAGAATACGAGGCAGATCTTTGATTAAGTCGATAGTCGTGCCAGAGTTTAATGACTTGCCTGTTAGGTGCATTTCGACTTTTTCAGCCAATAAGCCATTAAATGGTGCGGCAATCCAGTTCATCACTGAGCTAAATACAAATGACATCACTACCAATAAGCTAATAATTGCCAGCGGCCATAGAAAGAAGTTAAGCCAGGTAAGATATTCAGGAATTTGGCTGTTCATCCAGCCAAAAAGCTCATCTAATTTGCCCACAGCAAAATAAATAGCGGTTGAAAATAACACCAAGTTAACCATTAAAGGAATGAATACAAAGGTACGAAGGCCTGGCTGTTTTATCAGCTTAAAGCCATCAATAAAATAGTTAACGCCACTTTTTACGGGTTTGACTGCCATCTAATACGTCCTTGAAAAAACTGCTTATTACTGATTGTGGTGATGCATTGGTCGGAAAACAAGCCTTAAAGTGTGTTTAAGTCATAAAAATCGTTACAAAATGCAGCGTGATTGGTAAAGTTAGTAAAATGTCTTTGTCAGACTAATTGATTATCTTTCATCCTTACGGACGACCACACAAGCAAAATGCGATTAAAACAAATAAAACTTGCTGGCTTTAAGTCGTTTGTTGACCCCACCAAAATTCCCTTTAACCAACCTTTAACGGCCATTATTGGTCCGAACGGCTGTGGAAAATCCAATGTGATTGATGCTGTTCGTTGGGTGTTAGGGGAAAGTAGTGCCAAGCATTTACGTGGCGACTCGATGATGGACGTTATTTTTAACGGTTCAAGCGCCCGTAAGCCTGTATCTGTCGCCAGTATCGAGCTTAGTTTTGAAAACCTAGATGGTAGATTATCTGGTCAATATGCCAGTTATCAAGAGATTTCAGTTAAGCGTCAAGTGAGTCGAGAAGGTGATTCGAATTATTATTTAAATGGTCAGAAATGTCGACGTAAAGATATTACCGACCTATTTATGGGTACAGGGCTTGGACCACGCAGTTACGCCATTATTGAGCAAGGTACCATTTCAAGGCTAATTGAATCTAAGCCTCAAGAACTTCGAGTCTTTATTGAAGAAGCCGCCGGAATATCTCGTTACAAAGAGCGTCGCCGCGAAACCGAAAACCGTATTCGTCATACTCGAGAAAACCTTGAGCGATTAAGTGACATTCGGTTAGAACTTGGTAGTCAATTAGAAAAATTAGATCAACAAGCTCAAGCTGCAAAGCAGTACCGCGAGTTAAAACAGCAAGAACGAGATTTACATTCACAGTTGCTAGTGATGCGTTATCAAGAACTGCAAAATCAAACGGGTGTGATTGATAAAGAAATGCAGCAACTTGATGTGAATATCGCATCAGCTAATGCCGATGGTGAAAGCACCGAACTGACCTTGACCCAATTAAAAGCCCAATTAGCTGATTTATCTGATTCAGAACAAAATTTGGTGACTCAGTTTTATCAAGCTGGCACTGAAATCGCTAAACTAGAACAACAATTAAAGCATCAGCAGCAACAAGACTCACAACTTGAGAAACAGCTACAAGAATTTATCAGTCAGCAAAAGTTAGCGACTGAAGAATTGCAGACGCTGACGATTCAAGAGCAGCAGTTTAAAGCTGAGGTTGCTCAGTTAACGCCATCACTAGCGCTTAGCGAGGATGAGCTGCAAATCATAGATGAACAGTTACATGATATTGATGAGAGTGCGGCAGACTTACAACAACATTTAAGTGTGTTATCAGATGCGGCCTCTAATGCCAAAATGGAAGCGGCATTAACCCAGAATAAACTGCAGCATCAACAATTATCTTTATCTCAGCAGCAACAGCAATTAATTGAGCTAAAAGCCGAGCAGCAACACAATACTGATGAAAATAGTCAAACTGAATTAACCCAGTTAGATGCGCAGATCAGTGGCCTTACGCAACAACTTGAAATAGAAGATGAGATAAAGCATCAACTCACTGAAGAGTTAGAAGACAAACAAGCTAATTTACAACAAGTGAGTGAGCAATATCAGCAAAATAAGCAGCACTTAACATCAATAACTGCCAGGCATGAGTTAATTGACCAGTGGTTAAGCAACAATGAGCCTGATGACAGCAAAGCGCTTTGGCAAGTTATTGAAGTCACCCCAGGTTGGGAGCAGGCTGTTGAGCTGGTGCTTCAAGGTGTATTAAATACTAGAGTGTTGAGCGCTGATGCGAATGACGCCAATGGTGATTTAGGTTTTACCATTGATGATTCACTTGCGGGTTTAACTGAGCAATTCAGCGCACCGGTCAATCTTAACCCTTGGTTATCTCATGTGATTTGGGCAGAAGATATCAACCAAGCTAAACGTTTACTTGAAACCACTGCAGTAAAAGATAATTCGGCTATCGTTGCCAGTAAAGATGGTTACTTATTAGGTCACGGCTTTGTTATCAGTAAAACTGAAGGTAAGCAGTCAGAACTTGCTTTGAAAAATGAGCGCCAGCAGCTATCTGTTCAAATCGATGAATTACAAGCTCAGTTAGTGAGTGAACAAGTATCTGTGAGTGAACTTACTCAACAAGTGGCTGATGTCCATGCACAAATGTCTGCTTCTCAAGCTAAATGTCATCAAATGCAACTTGAGTGCAGTAAGCTCGATGCCCAAAGCCAAAGTTTGTTAAAGCAGCAACAGCTAAATCAGCGTAGAAGAGTGACTCTTGATGAGCAAGTCGCAAGTTGTGTGAAGCAAATATCTGTTGCCAAGCAACAAATTGAGCAATTAACTCTTGAGGCTGAGCAGCTTAACAACCTGCATAAACAACAACTGTCTGAGCAGCAAAAAGCCAATCAAGACTGGCAAACTGCCAGTAATCAATTGCGCGAATTTAAAACCAAACGCAGTCAACATGACAGAGACGTGGGGCAAATTCGTCAGCAATTACAAAATTTACAAACTAAAGCTGCAGTCACCCAAGCTCAATTAGTTCAACAGCAGCAGCAATGCGAACGATTAGTTGAGCAAATTAATCAGCTGAACTTATCTCAGCAACAAAGTAACGAAAGTTTAGGTGATAAACAGCTTGAGCAACTGCAGCAGCAACTCTCAAAGCAATTAGACATCCAGCAAGCAAAGCAACAATTGTTAAATTCAAATCGCACTCAACAGGCAGAGTTACAAACTCGACTAGATAGTGCGGTATTGATTCAAAAACAACAGCTTGGTGGCCTTCAAGACTTGACTCAAAAGCTCAGCGGGTTAAAGTTACGTCGTGAAGGTTTAAAAGGTCAGGCCAATGGCCAGTACCAATTACTTGAAGAACAACAGATAAATATTCAGGCGGTGCTAAAACAGATCCCTGAAGCTGCCAAAGTCAGTGTTTGGCAAAAAAAACTTGATAAAGTACGAGCAAGAATCAGTCATTTAGGGGCGATTAACCTTGCCGCAATTGAAGAGTTTGAGCAGCAGAGCGAACGTAAAGCTTATTTAGATAATCAAGATGATGATTTAAATAAAGGTTTAGCGAGTCTTGAAGAAGCCATCCGTAAAATCGATAAGGAAACTCGAAGTCGATTTAAAATCACATATGATGCGGTGAATGCTGACTTATCAAAACTGTTTCCAAAAGTCTTTGGTGGAGGTAAGGCTTACCTTGCGTTAACTGATGATGATTTACTCGAAACGGGTGTGACAATTATGGCGCAACCACCAGGTAAGAAGAATAGTACAATTCACCTTCTTAGTGGTGGAGAAAAAGCGTTAACCGCTTTATCATTAGTATTTGCCATATTTAGACTGAATCCAGCACCTTTTTGTATGCTAGATGAAGTTGATGCACCTCTAGATGATGCCAATGTTGAGCGCTTTTGTCGCTTACTAAAAGAGATGTCACAGAGTGTGCAGTTTGTTTATATCAGCCACAATAAAATTACTATGGAAATGGCTGATCAATTAATAGGTGTCACTATGCATGAACCTGGAGTTTCACGTATAGTCGCAGTAGATATCGATGAAGCGGTGGCACTTGCCGACGCGGAATAAACAGGATTACAGGGTCACCAATGGAAGATTTTCAACTGGTTTTGTTTGTACTAGGTGCAATAGCAATTATCGCAGTACTAGTTCATGGTTTTTGGTCAATTCGTAAACAACAACCTAAAACCCTCAAAGACAACCCAATGACAGGGTTTTATAAAGAACAATCACAACAGCGAGATTCTCAAGGTTTTGATGCTGACGGTATTGGTGAAGTCAGACGCGTTAAAAATGAAAATGAACCAAACAGCGACACAGAGCAAGCGCCAGCAATGCAGCCTCTGTCTGCTCATAACGATGTTGAAGTCAATGAAGCGGGCTCTAAAAAAGGCATTGGGTTACAAAATCAATCAGCAGTTAATGCTCAAGCTCCTAGCTACAATCCTGGGCGCACAGAACCAGTATTGCAGGCTGGTGGCACTGAAAATCAAGCTCCTATACATTCTCAAGCAGCAGAGCCTCAGCCAACAGCAGAACCTATCATTGATACGGTAGCGCCAACCATTGAGCCACATATTCCAACTCAACAAGCGTTGTTTGCTGAAGATAGTTTCGAGTCATCTCAGCCATCAGTTGCCCAAGCTGATCCTCAAACTATTCAGCAACAATCCACAGAGACCTTTGTTGATCAAGAGCCAGCATTAGTAGCAGAAGCATCTTCTGAATTTGGTGCAGAACCTCAAGTAGAACAGACTGCGCCAGTTGCAAAGTCAGTTACAGCTGAGCCAGTAAAAGAAGCTGAAGAGCCATTAGGCGATCCTCAAGATGTATTGGTACTACATGTGGTTGCCCGCGAAGGTGAGCAGTTACATGGTGCTGAATTATTGCCATGTCTATTGTCATTAAACTTTAAGTTTGGCGATATGGATATTTTCCACCGCCATTTAGATAATGCTGGAAATGGCAAAGTGCTGTTTTCAATGGCTAACATGTTAAAGCCAGGTGTATTTGACCCTGATAACATGGAACAATTTGTAACCCAAGGCGTGGTGCTATTTATGACGCTTCCTTGTCATGGCGATCCATTAATGAACTTCTCTATTATGCTTAACTCAGCGCAGCAACTGGCTGATGACCTAGGTGCAGAAGTGATGGATGACAAACGTTTAGCTTGGACAGAAACCAATAAACAACAATATTTAGCTAGAATTAGGGCAGTATCATAAACCTTAATTGATTCAACTTTTAAATGAGGCCGCGCTTGCGGCCTTATTTGTCTTTAGATGAGTGATTTTATGCAAGACATTAAAACCGAACTACAGCAGATCAGTACTGAACTTCACAGCCACAACATCCGATATTATGTTGATGATGCGCCTAGCATTCCAGATGCTGAATATGACCGATTAATGCAACGCTTAATCGCCATTGAAACAGCGCACCCAGAGCTTGTAAGTAGCGATTCTCCGACTCAAAGAGTAGGCGGCGCACCTTTGGCTAAGTTTGATCAAATTACTCACCTTAAACCTATGCTTAGTTTAGATAACGCATTTGAAGAAGCTGACTTTGAAGCGTTCAATAAACGTATTACCGACAAAGTCGATACCGTGAGTTATTGTTGTGAGCCAAAACTTGATGGTTTAGCTGTGAGTATTTTATACCGCAATGGAGTACTTGAGCGTGCTGCAACTCGCGGTGATGGCGCTGTGGGTGAGGATATTACTGATAATGTGCGTACTATTAATTCTGTACCGCTAAAGCTTCGTGGTGACAATTTTCCTGAGCTTTTAGAAGTTCGCGGTGAAGTTATCATGCCTAAAGCAGCTTTTGATGCTTTAAACGAGCGCCAATTAACTAAAGGTGAAAAGGCTTTTGTTAACCCACGAAATGCAGCGGCAGGTAGCTTGCGCCAGTTAGACAGTAAAATTACCGCCACTCGTGCATTGGGTTTTTATGCTTACGCATTAGGCGTGGTTGAAGGGGAAGACACACCTTTAGCTGACAGTCATTTCGGTCAATTAAACCAGTTAAAAGATTGGGGGTTACCATTAAGTCAAGAAGTGAAAGTGTGCAGCACTTTACCTGAAGTCTTTGCCTATTATGCTGACATCATGGCAAGACGTTCGGCTTTATCCTATGAGATCGATGGCGTAGTGATTAAAGTCAATGATATCGCTAAACAATCCACTTTAGGTTTTGTTGCGCGGGCACCACGCTGGGCTATTGCCTATAAATTCCCTGCTCAAGAAGAGATGACTTTACTTGAAGAAGTTGATTTTCAGGTAGGTCGAACCGGTGCTGTTACTCCTGTTGCGCGCCTTAAACCTGTGTTTGTAGGTGGTGTCACAGTCTCTAATGCCACATTACATAACGCAGATGAAATTGCTCGATTAGGCGTCAAAGTAGGCGACACAGTGATCATTCGCCGAGCGGGTGATGTCATACCGCAAATTGTGGCAATAGTACCTGAAAAACGCCCTGAAGATGCTAAAGATATTACCTTCCCGTCAGAATGCCCTGTGTGTCAAAGCTTAGTGGAGCGTCTTGAAGGTGAAGCGGTAGCACGTTGTAGTGGCGGCTTGTTTTGTGAAGCGCAACGTAAAGAAGCAATTAAACATTTTGCCTCACGTAAAGCACTTAATATTGATGGTATGGGCGACAAAGTTGTTGAGCAATTAATTGATAAAGAGTTAGTTCAAAGCCCAGCAGAATTATTTACCATCACTGCTTCAATGGTAACCATGCTCGAGCGTATGGCAATGAAGTCGGCAACCAAATTAATAGCCGCAATTGATGATGCTAAAACGACGACTTTATCGCGTTTTATTTATGCCTTAGGCATTCGTGAAGTCGGTGAGGCCACTGCTGCAAACCTAGCCAGCCATTATAAAACTTTAGAAGCAATTAAAGCTGCAAATGTGGATGAGTTAATGGAAGTTGATGATGTGGGCGCAATTGTCGCTAAGCATATTTCTCACTTTTTCGCTCAACCCCACAACCTAGAGGTGATCGACAAACTCATTGAAGCAGGAGTTAATTGGCCTGCTATTGAATCTGTTGATGAAGCAGAGTTAAGCCTTAAAGGTCAAACATGGGTATTAACTGGCACCTTAACTCAGTTAAACCGCAATGACGCCAAAGCACAGCTGCAAGCTATGGGCGCCAAAGTCGCGGGTAGCGTATCTAAAAATACAGATTGTCTTGTGGCGGGTGAAGCTGCTGGTTCTAAGCTTGCTAAAGCGCAAGATTTAGGGATAAAAATCATGGATGAAGAGCAGCTTTTGGCTTTATTGAATGGTTAAGTCAGTACTCATTACTAAGTAATCAGAACTCAATACTCAGTACTCAAAACTCAGTGCAATAATTCCTGCACCATAAATGAGTGGTTTGGGCGTTATTTACAGTGATATTACTGTTTAGATTTGGCATCTTGCTTGTTTTATGAGGTTTTGCCCTCATGTGTATTACACCAGCATCAGATTTTTAAATTTAAATCGCTAATAATAGGTATTCAGTGAATTTCAGTAATATCACTTGGCTAGATGAGAAAGGCCACATTAAACCGCCCATATTTCTGTATTTGATATTGATATTTCTTGCCCGTGGCTGGTGTGTCTTTGCTGCATCACTCACTCAGTTTAATGACCGGTCAGGTTTAGTTAGGTTATTTTATCCTGACAAAACTGACTTTCTAATGGCATTAGTGGCTGGTGTGGGCGCAGTTATTATCTATGGGTTAATCATTGCAGAAAGAAAACGCGCGCCTCAGTTTGCTAGGCCTTTATTTAATAAGATTAAATACGGACTTTGGCTATTATTAATAGTCGATGCCATAATATTAAATCAACGGCTTATGCATGATGACTTTTTGTTTCGGGTAAGCTTTGCATTAGATGCATTATTTATCTTTTGGTCATGTATTTATTTACTGAAATCCAAACGGCTGCATTATTACTTTGAAGATTGGCAGAAAGAAACCAATTATCAGCAAGCTGAAAGTGCGAAAGAACTCGCTCAAGCTGAAGAGTTAGATAATGTCGCCGATAATAGTAAACAATTGATTGAACAAGCAGTCGATGACCATCACATTAAGCATTACAATCGACCAAGAAATAGCAGTGCCTTGTCACAGCCGTTAACGCCAAATAGTGATGACAGAACGGACAAAAATGTAAAAGATTAAAATGATCAGGTTTAGTTTGCCTGTTTATTATTACCAATAGATTAAATGGATATTTCGAAGGTAAGTCATAGTGTCAAAAACGGAATCAATAAATATACCTTTGTCGCAATTGGTGGTTGGCTTAACGGTCAAACTGCCTCTGTCGTGGTTCAATAATCCTTTTTTCAGAAATAAAGTCCCTGTCACTTCTCAGGCAGAGATAGAATTAATTAATAGCTTAGATATTACTTATGTCACCGTTATAGGTGGGATGCATTTATTAGAAAGTAATGATGAGGCTGAAGAAATTGTAGTTGAAGAAGTGGTTCCTGAGTTTGATATCCAAGGGGCAATTAAAAAGTCAGTTCACTCTAGTCAGCAAAGATTCAATAAAGCCGCCAGTGATTTAAGGCCTGCTTTTAGTAAAGTGGTGAGCGACCCAGAAGTTTCGTATCGTGAATCTGCCACTGTGGTAGAGCAGTTAATGGCCCATCTTGGTGAGAGCAAGCAACCAGAAATAGTTTTCGTCACCAGCGTAGAGAAAGAGCCAAGTATCACTCAACATAGTGTATCAGTTGCTGTGTTAGCCATGATGATGGCAAATAATATTGGACTCAGTCACAGTGAGTTACGTGATTTAGCCCTAGGTTGTGTGTTTCATGATGTGGGTAAGCTAAAAATTCCTGATGTTATAAGGCGTAAGCGAACCGATTTAACAAAGGTTGAAGTCAATTATATGAAGACTCATCCCAATCTGGGCTATGAAATGCTTGATAGGAGTGGGTTATTTCCTGAACCAATGCTGGATATAGTACTGCACCACCATGAGTTTCTTGATGGTAGCGGATACCCTAATAAACTGACCGAAATCAAAATTCCCAAGCTTACTCAAATCGCTGCACTGGCAAATGACTATGCAGGTTTATTGATGAAGACAGGTTCGCCTCAAGTTGCGCTTGGCACTTTGTTCAAAACTCGAGCTGGAAAGCATGATAAAGATCTTATTCAGGTGCTAGTTAAAGTGCTTGGAATATATCCTCCAGGTTCAATCGTTACGCTATCAGATGGTTGTATTGCCAAAGTGATGATGACTTCACGGGATTCAAAAAAACCACACATATACAGTTGTAATGATCATGGTGGCCAAGCGTCTTTTCGCTGTTTAACCGATGAAGATGTGAATATTGTAGAAACTATCAAAATTGATACTTTATCTGAAAAAGTGATTAGCACGCTACAAGCTCAAAGTCCTGTCTGTTTTTACCTAAGCCATATAAAAGAATAGCCATATTTAAGACTCATCGAATGGCAAGCCTAGCTTTATAGCAATATGGACTTTTCTACGTTTGATTAACGTTCATATACTTCAAATATAAATAATGATGGAATAATAAATGAACAAAGTAGCAATTGTGGGTTGCGGCTGGTTTGGTTTACCTCTAGCTCTGCAATTAGTGAGTGATGAATACCAAGTCGCTGGCACCAAAACAACAGTGCAAGGTTGTGATGATTTAAGTCAGCAGGGAGTGATTGCTTATCAGCTCAACTTAACTCAAATCAATGATGAAACATTTGATCAAGAAGCTGATAGGCTATCTTCATTGTTTGAAGCCGATGCACTTATTGTAAATATCCCTCCAGGGCTTAGGCGTGGAGAGAGCCAATACCTTAATCATATCGAGCGTTTAAAGGCGCTTATTGGTAGCCGTCAATATCAGCGAGTCATTTTTATTAGCACCACAGGGGTTTACCCCTCAACCGATGAAGATATGCATGAAACTGATGCCCAAGCATATGATGATAAAAGTAAAATATTACTTGAGGCCGAATCACATTTCGCTGAAATGGAGAACGCTTGCATAATCCGCTTTTCAGGTTTAATTGGCCCTAAAAGGCATCCTGGGAAATTTTTTGCCGGAAGGCAAGATATTGCTGGTGGCAATGTCGCGGTAAACCTCGTTCATTTAGATGATTGCATTCAAGCGGTGAGTGTTATTCTCGCAGCGACAGCAAAAGGAAAAAACGTAGCAAGTATTTATAATCTTGCTGCTCCTAAACACCCAACTCGTGCAGAGTTTTATCGCCAAGCAGCGCTGCATTTGGGTTTAGATGAGCCTGAATTTAATCAACAAAGTATGCCGAGTAAAACAATTATCGGCGATTTAATTTGCCAACAGCTGGGTTTCAACTATATTCACCCTGATCCTGTCAGTATGCTCGACGCCTGCTAATAGGAATTGAGTTATCCTTTACATGAGTTGGTGGGTTTTAAGATTGGTATTAATTCATGTTCAGGTATAATAGCCGACATATTTATGAGTAAAGGCCAATATTAAATGAGCAGCGAAGTTGCAGAGTTCCCACTTTTGAGTGGTGATGAGTTTGTAGAGTTATATAAAGTATTAAAAGTACAAGGTTTAGTGGATGGCGGCGGCGCAGCTAAGCACGTTATCTCTGAAGGTTTCGTTAAAGTGAATAACGAAGTTGATACTCGTAAACGTAAAAAATGTGTTGTGGGCGATGTCATTGAATTCAATGGCGAGCTAATTAAAATTGTTGCCAGTGCATAAGGACAGAATAATGCAATTCCCTGATGATGATAATGGTAAAATGTTAGCAGCAATGGCTGATTCTGGTATCGATTTATCGGTAGCATTAGACGTCGATTTCTTTTTAATTTTTGATGATCAGCGCGATGCTGAGTCTGCGCTAGAAGCACTCGCACAAACTGATCTTGATGGTGAGCTTGAATTAAATTTCAGCGAAGAAATTGAAAAGTGGGAACTGATTGTTTGTCTAAACATGGTGCCTACTTATGACGATTTAGTTGCTAAAGAAATTGAGCTGAATACTTTTGCACAAGAATTTGATGGCATGACCGACGGATGGGGCGTAATGCAACATCAAGATGGTGATGATGAGTTTGCTGACGACTCAGAAGATGGCCATTCACATACTCATTAATCAATTGCCGTTAAGACATTGTTGATAGCAGATGTTATTTACTTAAATGCTTTTCACCAATTAAATACCGTTAATTCAACTAATTGGTTAGGTTAAGCAATAACAACATATTGACTGTTAAGCAATTGAAAACAAAAACCACCTTTAAGGTGGTTTTTTTGTGTCTTTCTATTATAGGATGGAGTCATATGCAGAATGATTTATAGATAATAATAATTATTAATGGAGTCGCATTTTCAATGGCAAGACATATTAGCTTTGGTACCCCAGTTAACGACGCCGAACGTTGGGCATTTTCTCTTTTATCCGACGAACTTCCTGAAGATTATTTACTCCTCACCAATGTAGAAATTCCAACTCATACCGGACAAGCGATGGAAGTTGATGCGCTAGTCGTAGGGGAGTTTGGCGTCTATGTTGTCGATGTTAAAGGCTATATTGGCCGCTTAAATGCTGGGCTGCACGCTTGGTCTTTAGATGGCAGACATGTAGATAATAGCTTATCGAAAGCTAACTATGTTGCACGTGTACTAGCTGGAAAATTAAAAAATAAAATCCCTGTTGGTGTCTATGCCCCATGGTGTCAGGGCATGGTGTTTGTCACGGGTCGTAAAGGCGAAGAGATCCTCGTTGAAAAAGACACTGGTAAACTGAGCATTTATACCCCAGCTAAAATTATTGCAGCTTTAACCAAGGAATGGGGTTTAACAGCGCCGCATATCCACCCAGTTACAGAAACACAAAAAGAAATGGTGCTCGATACCATTGGCCAAGTAGCACTTGTGGAGCAGCGTAATAATAAAATCCAAGACTTTATTAAGCTTAAATGTTTGTTTTTACAGCAAGGGTTAGAAGTTTGGCAGTCGGAATATAACCCAGGTGGTTGGACTGCTCCTTGGTTACTTAAAATTTTAGTCATCAGCCAGTTTGAAGACGCGATTGAAGCCAATTCCCATGAGCAAAAGCTCCGCGATGAATTTAAACGGATTCAATCATTGTCCGGCTGCAGTTGTGTGCCATTTTGTGCGCCGTTAATTCAAGATGGCGAACAAGTGGTACTGCCGATTAGAATGCCACGCGGTGTGCCATTAAATATCTTTGATATTGAAAAACAAACCACTTATCAACTGCTCGAAATACTGCGCCGCAGCGTGACAGGTCTTCAGCAAATCCATCGTCGTGGATATACCATTGGTGGTTGGGCTGATAACTGTATCTTTATTTCTGAAGATGCTGACGTAGAGTTCATTGATATTAAAGATTCATTGAACACCAGTGAAGACATCAAAGCATACGCTAATGCATTTTTGGACTTAGCTGAAAAAACATTACAACCACGTATTTACCAATGGTATCGCGCAGCAGCTAAAGGTAGCACAATTGATTTAGATGCAATCCGTTGTGATTTATCTGCACTGATTGATTTAGGTGTCTGCGATACCTTACCGCAGAAAATTGAAGTAGAAAAAGGCGCTGTGGTTGATCATCACTATCGTTTAGATAAATTTATTTCTGCCACCTCACGAAGCCAGCTCTGGCGTGCTATGCACCTTCAAGGTAATTACCCATGTTGTGTCAGTGTTTACCAAGATGTTGATAATCAGTGGCACACCTTAAGTAATATGTACCGCAGTTTAGCTAAAATATATCATCCTCATGTGGAGCGTGTATTGGCCTTTGGGCAGTTGCCCCAGTCTGATGACTTATTCATTGCAAGAGATTGGGTCCAAGGCGTTGGCCTTGATGAGGTCGCCACTATTGAAGTGGGTCAACCTCGTTTGTGGTTTGTGCAACTGCTAACAGCCCTGCAATACCTTCACAGTTTAGACATCCATCATGGGGCGATTTGTCCTAAGAATATTATTTGCCGTGATGAAAAAGCCACACTGGTTAACTTTGGTATTGGTTCTGATATAGCTGCGAGTCATTATGCTGCGCAATATGCCGATCCAACATTATGGTCTGTAGAAGGCGAAGCAGAGAAAGACCTTTATGGACTAGTTGCTAGCTTTATTGATGCAATGGCGCCAGAGTCAATTAAACAAGGATCTGGAGCTGATGCAATACTTAGAGCATTATTACAATACGACAAGCAATGGCTAGGCGAAGAGTTTTATGAAGCTTGCCATAAAATTTTAAAGTTTGAGTTTAGAATTGTGCCTAACATGAGCTATGCAAAACAGTTAGGTTTAGATGAAATAGAGCTAGAGAATTCTGGTTTGTAACGATACAAATATTGCTAGGCTTAGGCTGAACTTCTAGGCCTTAGCAAAAACTAAAATTAATAAACAATCCATGAGGGAAGTGATGATTATTAACCGTATAACCTTGACCGATTTTAACGACATTTTGCCTTTATTTACGCAATACATGACGTTTTATGGTGTGAACTCACCTGTTAGTGAGTATGCTGCTTATTTGTCTGAGCGCTTAACAAACCAAGACGCGTTTATTTTTGCCGCTTATGACGATAAACAACAAGTTGTCGGTTTTGTACTTAATTATCAAACTTTCTCGTCGGTTGAATTGGGCAGGGTACTCGTTCTTAATGATTTATTTGTCGACCCTAACTCGAGAAATCAAGGCGTCGCTCATAAACTTATCCAGTGTTCTATAGAGCTTGCCAGAGGAATCGAGGCTGTGCGGGTCGACTTAGGTACTGCAAAAGTTAATTTCCCCGCACAATCTGTTTATGAAAAGATTGGCTTTGTAAAAGACACTCGCTTTTTCTCATACAGCTTATCTGTAAAAGATCACCTTCCTGTCGCTTAGCTTTAGGTATTGGTTTTAGTACTCGCTGTTGTTAGAACTATAGTCCTAACTATAGTTTTAACAACAGTCCCTGAAGAGTGAATAGCAAAGGAAGATTTCGAAACTAATTTATAAAACGATAGTGTTAGAATAACCAAAATAATAATGACAACTAGGATAAATATGCAAACGAGCAAGCAATATGGCATTGGTGTGACTGGGCAAAAATGGTCAGATGAAAATAAAAAACAATGGTTGTCGCAACAACAAATTAAACGCAGTTATCAGCAGCAAGTGGTCAGTAAAATTGATGCATTAAGGGACCGCTTTAACATTTCCCAGTATGGCGCGCTTTCATACGATGAAAATAAATACCCTTTATTACTGGTTAAATCAGCTTGGGATGAAAACAAACCTGTTGTATTAGTCACTGGTGGCGTTCATGGCTATGAAACCAGCGGAGTGCAAGGTGCGATTCGTTTTGTTGAAACTAAAGCTGAGCAATATGCCGAGCACTTTAATATCATCGTCGCGCCATGTGTGAGCCCTTGGGGTTATGAAACGATCAATCGCTGGAACCCTAATGCGGTTGACCCAAACCGTTCATTTTATCCAAATAGTCCAGCTGAAGAGTCTGCAGCATTATTAAAGGTGATGGCTGAACTTAATGTTGATGTGCTGGCGCATATTGATTTACACGAAACCACCGATACTGATAACTCTGAGTTCAGACCTGCATTAGCTGCAAGAGATGGCATCGTCAATAATAACTGGAATATTCCAGACGGCTTTTACCTAGTGGGTGATACAGAAAACCCTCAAGCAGAGTTTCAACGCGCAATTATCAAAGGCGTTGAGCAAGTTACTCATATTGCCCCAGCTGATGAAGATGGGAAATTAATTGGAGTGGATTTAGCTCAGTTTGGCGTCATTAACTACCCATGTGGAGAACTTGGCTTGTGTGCAGGCTTAACCCAAGCTCAATATAAAACGACCACAGAGGTATACCCTGATAGCCCATTATCAGACGATGAAAATTGTATTTTGGCGCAAGTCGCAGCAATTTGTAGTGGACTGGACTACTTATTGGGTAAGTAACTATTGGGTAAGTAACTATTGGGTAAGTAACCTCAGCTTTGGATAATTTAAGCCACTCAGCACAGCGTTTTTAGCGCCTAACTGCTTTAAAATCAACGCAATAGGCTAGCTATTGACTTATGATTTTGCCTTGTTATCCATCTAAAACCTCTATACTGAATTGTTTAAGATGGTAACTTATTGAAAACAGATATCTATATGACTTTCTTATCCAGAGTTGAGGTTAAGTAATATCGAATTTCACTGTCGTGCAAAATGATGTTCTTAATAAGCTAATTCAACTAATACTGTTTAACTGCAATTTACGATTTCAGTTATTGATAACCTAAAGGAATTGTTTGAAATATTTTCGGATAAATCTTTTAATTCATTGAAAGCTAAAATAAAAACCTACTTAACTAGTAGGTTTTTTTATGCCTTCCTATTTAGATCTCGCTCACGTTATCGCCAATAAAGTGCTTGAGCACAGGTTGGACTGTTTCATTGTTAGATGTGTGTCACAGTTTTTGAATGGGATGAAACATTCAGTTTTACTAGAGCTAATACTAAAAAGCGTTTATTTGGAACTTAATTACCACAAGATTAGCATGGTGATTGTTCGTATGGCTCTCAAATCAATGGTTAAGTGTGCGGGAACTCACAAGTTTGTCTGATTCAAAAGTAATAAATTAACTAAAAAACAGTGCTTTATCTTATCCACTTGTGTGCTTTACATTGTTCCCAATAAAAAATAAGGGAGGGCGCTTTAATGGAAAACACACCGAACAAGTCATCTACAGCAGTGAAGAATAAAAAAGACTTTATTATTTTGTTTAGTAATATTGCGCTATTCGCTTTGCTATACAATTTTTTACCGTTTGAGCCAGGGGTGAATACTGGTCTGTCGTTATTGATATTTGCGGCAGTGCTTTGGTTAACTGAAGCCATTCATATCAGTATTACAGCGATTTTGATTCCTATTATCGCGGTCTTTTTAAATGTGTTTGATACTCAAACTGCCATGAGCAATTTTGCTAACCCCATTATATATTTATTCTTTGGGGGCTTTGTTCTGGCGGCGGCATTGAACCATCAGGGAATTGACAGGCTGATTGCACAGAAAGTGTTGGTACTTTCCAAAGGTAAACTCAGTATTGCGTGTTTATTACTGTTTTTGGTCACAGCCATTTTGTCTATGTGGATCAGTAATACCGCAACAGCAGCGATGATGCTGCCATTAGCCTTAGGTATTTTGCATCAACTTGAATTTAAAAATCATAAAACCACTTACTTATTTGTACTGCTAGGTATTGCGTACTCTGCCAACATTGGTGGTATTGGTACCTTAGTGGGTAGTCCACCAAATGCAATTGCTGCCGCTCAGGTAGGATTGACCTTTAGTGATTGGTTGGCGTTCGGCCTGCCTACGGTTGCCTTAATGCTGCCAGCTATGTTGATTGCTTTATACATCTTTTTAAAGCCTGACTTATCAGCACGCTGCGAAATAAAAACTGAGACAGAGTCTCTAACAATAAGTGGCAAGCTAACCTTAGTGGTGTTCATAGCGACCGTTTGTTGTTGGATATTCAGTAAACCACTTTCCCAAGCTTTAGGTGGCATTAGTAAGTTCGATACGATAGTGGCGTTAGGGGCAGTTGTAGTTTTAGCAGGTCTTAAGTTAGTTGATTGGAAAAAAATTGAGTCGACAACTGATTGGGGCGTACTTATCTTATTCGGCGGTGGCTTAACCCTGAGTGCGGTACTTAAAGCAACTGGCACGAGTGTATTCTTAGCCCATTTTGTAACGGATATTTTTGGTAATGCTCACATGGCGCTGTTTGTGATTGCAGTCATTGCTTTTGTGGTCTTATTGACTGAATTTGCCAGTAACACAGCAAGTGCGGCATTATTGGTTCCGGTATTTGCAGCTATTGCCGAGCCACTAGGACTCTCACCAGTCATGATATCTGTGGTTATTGGTATCGCGGCATCTTGTGCCTTTATGTTACCAGTCGCTACACCACCTAATGCCATTGTATTTGGCTCAGGTTATATAAAACAATCTGAGATGATGCGAGCAGGTATTATCATTAACTTTATCAGTATGTTTATTCTTTTCTTAATTACCAATTTCTTCTGGGGATTTTAATTTAAGCATCAATTGTTAAGGGATTAAGGGATTAAGGGATTAAGGGATTAAGGGATTAAAAGCATAATCCTAATATTAGAAAAGTAAAAAGCAGCTTCGGCTGCTTTTTTGTTTGTCGCTTTATTAAACAAAAATGTTAATGATATCTTGCAATTAGTTTTGCAAAATACACAATCTTACGTTTGTTAAAGATAGCTTTTGAATTTTACTTTTAAAGCAGGTCTAATGGCCTATAAATAATAATTCAAGATAACTCCCATGTTCGAACTGACCTTACAAATCGCTATTATTTTATTCTTTGTCGCTATTCTCGCAGGCTTTATTGATGCGATAGCTGGAGGAGGTGGTTTGCTTACTATTCCGGCTTTAATGTGGGCGGGTTTACCCCCTGCAGCAGCCCTTGGTACCAATAAACTTCAAGCCTGCGGCGGTAGTTTTTTTGCCAGTTTATATTTCATTCGCAAAGGGATGATTAATTTAAAGCAGGCGCGTCTTTCCATTATTTGTGCATTTGTCGGCGCCGCTGTGGGTACCATCATAGTGCAGATGATTGATGTGAGTATTTTGCAGTTTGTTTTACCTTTCTTAATCTTAGCCATTGGTTGTTATTTCTTATTTTCGAAAAAGATCTCCGAAGATGATAAACAGCAAGTGTTAACCCCAACCATGTTTGCTTTTACCGCAGCGCTAGGTGTCGGTTTTTATGATGGCTTTTTTGGACCTGGAACCGGAAGCTTTTTCGCGCTTGCGTTTGTATCGCTTGCTGGTTACGGATTAGCTAAAGCCACTGCTCACGCCAAAATCCTTAATTTTGCTACCAATATCTCGTCACTGATTTTCTTTCTGATTGGTGGGCAAGTCTTCATTGTTTTGGGTTTGATTATGCTGGTCGGCCAAGCTATCGGTGCGACTTTAGGTTCACGCCTAGTAATGTCAAAAGGCGTGAAGATTATTAAGCCTCTTGTTGTGACCATGTCATTCTTAATGAGTTTTAAACTACTATGGGATCAATATGGTTAGGTTCGATAAACACGGATTGTTTTATCTAGTATTCAAATTACGATTTTAAAAAGGTTTTCATGCGCATTATTCACACGTCGGATTGGCATTTAGGTCAGAACTTTTACGGAAAAAGCCGCGCCCAAGAACATCGGTTGTTCATGCAGTGGTTATTAGAACAAATACAACTTAATGATGTGGATGCGCTGATTATTGCTGGTGACATTTTTGATACTGGCACGCCGCCAAGTTATGCTCGCAGCCTTTATAATCAATTCATTGTCGATATACAAACTACAGGCTGTAAGCTTATTGTATTAGGTGGCAATCACGACTCGGTTGCGACACTCGGTGAATCTAAGCAGCTACTGGAGTGTCTTAATGCTACCGTTATTCCGGGTGCGTTAGATGATGCCAGTGAGCACATAGTGCTTGTTCAAGATAAGCAGCAAAATCCCTGTGCCATTGTTTGTGCCTTGCCATATTTACGTCCAAGAGATTTAGTTCTCAGTCAATCTGGTGAATCAAGTTCTGACAAACAGCGCAAGCTTGGAAATGAAATTGCCTCTTTATATCAGCAATGTTTTAGCGAAGCGCAGCGCATTAATAAGCAACAGCCTCAACCATTACCCATTATCGCTACAGGACACTTAACCACTGTGGGCGCCAGTACCAGTGAATCAGTGAGAGATATCTATATTGGTAGTCTTGATGCATTTAATGCAACGCTTTTCCCTGATGCAGATTACATCGCATTAGGGCACATTCATCGACCTCAAAAAATTGCTAAGACTGAACATATTCGCTATAGCGGCTCGCCAATTCCACTCAGCTTTGATGAATTGTCAGGTGAGAAGAGTGTATTTTTAGCCGAATTTAATCAGGCAAGCCTTGCAGAAGTAAAAGCCATCGAAGTGCCGCGTTTTCAGGCTATGGCGAGCCTAAAAGGCAGTTTAGCGGATATTGAACAAGCCTTAGCGGAATTTGAGTGCAAACCTAGTGACGCAGAATCAATGACTCCCCCAAAAACAACTTGGTTAAGTATTGAGGTTGCTCAGCAGGACTTTTTAAGCGACTTACAGACTCGCATAGCTGATATTACTGAACCTTTAGCCGTTGAGGTTTTGCAGCTTAAACGTGCTCGCAGCCAACGTCAGCAGCAAATTGAGCAATTGGATAACGAAACCTTATCAGAGCTGTCTGTGGATGATGTTTTCGAGCGACGATTAGCGCAAGAGGACTTTTCAGAGCCTGAGCAGCAAGCACGCTTATCAAGAGTGAAGTCTCAATTTAAACAGGTGGTTGCCCAAGTCGAAGATAGAAGTTCCAATCTAGATACTGACATAAGCAAAGTGAGTAAGCTTGGCCTTGCGGAGGACAAAGCATGAAAATCTTAAGCTTACGATTTAAAAATATAAATTCGCTGAAAAACGAATGGAAGATTGATTTTACTCAGTCACCTTTTAAAGAAAACGGCTTGTTTGCTATCACAGGGCCGACAGGCTCGGGTAAAACCACTATTTTAGATGCAATTTGTCTGGCGCTTTATCACCGGACACCTCGTTTAAAAGTGATCTCTAAAACCACCAATGAATTAATGACTCGCGGCACCAGTGATTGTTTGGCAGAGGTTGAGTTCGAAGTAAAAGGCAAAGGGTACCGCGCTTTTTGGAGCCAACGCCGTTCACGAGGCCAAATTGATGGTAATTTGCAAGACGCACAAGTTGAACTTGCTGAACTTGATTCAGGGAAAATTCTTGCTAGCCAAGTCAAACAGAAAACTGAATTAACTGAATCGGTTACCGGTTTAGATTTTGCTAGATTCACCAAATCCATGATGTTATCCCAAGGGCAGTTTGCCGCTTTTTTGAATGCTGATGCTAACGATAGGGCTGAATTATTAGAAGAGTTAACCGGCACCGAAATTTATGGCCTGATTTCAGAACAAGTTCACGTTAATTTTAGTGAAGAAAAGCAGAACCTTAAACTGCTAGAGGCGAAAACAGATAGCGTTGAATTGCTAACTGAAACCGAAATTTCAGATAAAATCGCTGATGCACAAAAACTCGAGCAGCAATCCAGCCAGTTACAAAGCCAAGTGAAGCAGTATCAACAACAGCTGACCTGGGCACAGAATTACCATAAAGCTGAGTTGCAGCTCAATAAAAACCAACAAGATTTAGCCGCAGCAGAAGCTGAAAAATCGACGCAAGCTCCATTGCTTGCAAAACTCACCGCGAGTGAACCTGCACAAATCATCGCGCCTTTGTTCAGTAACTTAAATAAGCTGAATGAGCAACATGCTCAAGCTACAACTAAGCAGCAGGTACTGACTGAAGATCGTCACCAGCATCAAAAGAGTTTTGATGAAACACTGGTTCAGCATGATGTTAAACAGCTAGCCTGTGAGCAACAAAAGCAGCAGCATCAGCAATTAATAAGCTTAATTGAGCAGCAAGTTCAGCCATTAGACAACAAAATTGAGCAACTGAAGTTTGAGGTTTCACAGCAACAAAAGGCCAAGCAACAACAGCTAAGCCAATTACAAAGTTTAGAGAATGAGCAAACTCAAACCCACGCTGAAATAAATACAATACAGCAAGCTCAGAACAATAATGCCCAGCTGATTGAGCGCTTCCCTCAAGGGCAATTGGTTCAAAGCCATATTGCTGTGTGGAAGCAGCAGTTGGCAACTTATGTTGGTTTACTCGAAAAAGATAACGAGTTAACTGCTGCAATTGAGGCGCATAATCAACAGGGCTTGCAGCATCAGCAGCGACTTGAACAAGATCAACATCATCTGCAGCAGCTTCAAGCAGATGCTCAAACTAAATTAGCGACATGCCAAGCCAGTGAGCAACAGTTAACACATATACTGGGGGCAAGTTCAGAGTCTGCATTACAGGCTGAATACCAGAGCCTCATTGATCAGCAAGTTTCTCGCAGTAGATTGCAGCAATTATCACAATTACACGATGAGGTGCAGCAAGAATTAACGAAAGGTTTAAATGACTCAGCTCAGCTTACCGAACAGGTTTCACAAATAGAGCTGCAGCTTAATCAAGTACGTGGTGAATGGAGCGAGAAAAATCAACAGGTAAAAGATTTGCAAAACCTGCTTAAGCAAGAGCAGCAGATTGTTAATCTTACTGCCGAGCGCGCTAAATTAATTAAAGGTGAGCCGTGTGCTTTATGTGGCGCGACTGAACATCCTTTAGTTGATCAGTATCAAGCGGTAGATGTGAGTGATACTGAAGTGCGTTTTCAAACTCAGTCAGATGCATTAAATGTCATTAAAACAAAAGGCGAGCAGCTTAATTTTGATATTAAGCAGTGTCATAATCAGCTTGAGTTACTCGCTGGGCAGCATACTAAGTGGCAGCAACAATGTGAGCAATATTTATCAGAGTACCAGCAAATTATTGAATGTCTGGCGATAAATCACCTTGCGCCTGTTAATCAGGTTATTGATAACGAATTGCTTAATCAGTTTGTTGAACAATCAGAGCAGCAGCAACAGCAGCTACATCATAAGCTTAGCCAAATTCGCGAACATAGCGGGGCACATCAACAATTAATTGAGCAACACCAGCAGGCTCAATCTCAAGCGGAGCAGCAACAGCATCAGCTGAATTTACTGACTCAGCAAACTCAAACTCAACTGCAAAAATTACAACAACTACAACAACAGCAACAAGATATTCAGCAGCAACTGGCGCAGCTATTAACAGATAGCCAAACTAGCGTGCAAAATGCAGGTTTGACTATGCCAGTTATGACCCAGTTTGAATCTTGGCTGGCAGAGTTAGAAATACAGATTGCACAATGGCTGCAAGCTATTGATGAACAAGGGCAATTAGCTCAGCAGCATAAGTTATCTGAGCAAAAAGCTGCCAACCTTTTAGCCCAATATCAAGATATCAGTTCGCAAATGGGCGTTACGGATATTCATTTAGCGCAAGTTACCGCAGAGCTAGGCACCATTGCTAAGCAGCGCTTTGATTTATTTGCCGATAAGCAATGTACTGCTGAGAAACACCAAAGCCAGCAGTTATTGCAGCAAGTCGAGCAAGCGTTAGCTCAAATAAGTGATAAGCGGGCAAGTATGCTGCAGCAGCTTGATAAGGCCGTTGCTCAGCTGCAAGCGAATGAGCAACAAGTTGAGCGTTTTACTCAGGAATTAAATGACGCTAAAAGTGCGTTTGATACGGCGTTATCGCAAAGTCCGTTTACAAGCCAAGTAGAATTTGAACAGGCAGTAATGCCAACTGAGCAACGTGAATCATTGCAACAACTTAAACAGCAGTTAGATCAAGAAATTGTTAAAGCCAATACCTTAGTCGAGCAAGCCAAGAGTCAACTTTTAGAACTAACTTCTCATGGTAACAAACTAGATTATGAGCTTGAACATGTTGAGAAAACCATAGATCAGCTGGGGGATCGTCTTCAACAAGTTGAAGCTAGTCTTGCTGAATTGCAGCAACAGTTATGGCAGGTGACACATCAATTACAACAAGATGAGAGCAAACGAGCTAATCAGCAGCAATTAATTCAGCAGCTGACTCAAGCAAAACAAGACTATGACGATGTGGCTTATTTACACTCTCTTATTGGATCGCAAAAAGGTGATAAGTTCCGTAAGTTTGCTCAAGGGCTAACACTGGATCATCTGGTGACGTTGGCGAACCGTCAACTGGACAGGCTGCAAGGTCGCTATTTGTTAGAGCGTAAGCAATCTGAGGCGCTTGAACTGCAAGTGTTGGATACTTGGCAAGGGGATGCGGTGCGTGACACGCGGACCTTATCTGGTGGCGAAAGCTTTTTAGTGAGCTTAGCGCTGGCGTTGGCGTTATCTGATTTAGTCAGTCATAAAACCAGTATTGATTCATTGTTTTTAGATGAAGGCTTTGGCACCTTAGATAGTCAAACCTTAGACACAGCGTTAGATGCACTGGATAACCTTAATGCCTCTGGCAAGATGATTGGGGTGATTAGTCATATTGAAGCGATGAAAGAGC
Organism: Shewanella sp. TC10; assembly: GCF_009663145.1. Lineage (GTDB taxonomy): Bacteria > Pseudomonadota > Gammaproteobacteria > Enterobacterales > Shewanellaceae > Shewanella. The sequence continues at coordinate 11,158 of NZ_VKHR01000047.1, read as the reverse complement.
GCATTAGTGTGCAAATCAAAGTGAATAAGATGAATGGACTCGGAGTGAGCCGCTTACAAGCAGAATATAAGTTCGATGCGCCTGTAATCTAAGTTTTATCGATAACTTGTCATTAAAATGGCTATTCAAGTAGCCATTTTTGTTACCTTTAGGGAGCGGTTTATGGCTTTGGCTAAAATTGTTATTAATTCACTAACTCTCTATGACTGCAGTTAATTTGTTAATTGTTTCACTCAATAGTGCATGCGCTAACTTCTGATAACACACTTCATCAAAGGATGTTACTTTCATTTATCGACTGCAGAAATACTGTTCGCTCGGGCTTTGTCTACATCAAATTTATGCAGTTCAAACGATAGTTTATATTTTTATTAGGCTATTTATTTGGTATAACAGGTCGCTAATATATCTTCTAGTGCTTAAGTACGCATTCTGTAGGTTGACAACTTGTCGACTCGACTTAGCTAAAAGGTATTACTTTTTTACGTATAAATGGCGGACCCGAGATTGCTTTCAGCTAACAGGGGTGAGTTACAAGCACGACTGAGTAAAGTGCCTAACTTACCCGCATTACATCGAAAACTATTACTTGCCAGCGTATTTGTTGTTGCAGCCGCTTTGCTATGGCCAACACCGCAAGAGTTTTCTTCTCAGCGCATTCCAGTTGCTTTGGATATAGAATCCATAGTCTCGCAAACTCCATCAACTTTTGAAATTGTTGAACCTATCAAACCTAATTTTGAGCGGGTGATTCAAAATGGTGACACTTTAGGTCACTTATTCGAACTAGCCGGTATTGGCCAGCAAACCATGTATAAGGTGCTTGAGGCCGATTTAAACGTGCTGGCATTAGATACATTGTCTTTAGGTAACCGAATTCAATTCTTTCAGGACGAACAACAAAACCTGACCAAACTTGAATTGTATTTTAATCCTGCTTATCAAGTAATTTTTACTCGCTTTGACGATGGCACTTATGGTGTTGAAGAGATTAATATCGAAGGCATTTGGCAAAATCGTATTATTAGTGGCGAGATTAATGGTTCATTCTATTTATCTGCTCAGCGAGCAGGGCTCAGCGCTGCAAATATTCAAACCATTGAAACCTTATTGTCTAGCAAGCTCGATTTTTCACGAGATTTACGCGCGGGTGATACTTTTAATGTATTGATGAACGATCAATACATTGAGGGGGTTTCAACTGGGAATACACAGTTACAAGCTGTAAGAATTAACACCCGAAGAAATAACGTGAATGCCTTTCAAAACCTTGATGGCAATTTTTATGATGAGCGCGGTCAAGGTTTAGCCAGTGCATTTCAGCGTATTCCGTTAGAGCGTCAATACCGACTATCGTCTCACTTCAATCCGCATCGTAAGCATCCTGTAACTGGTCGAGTTTCACCCCATAACGGCACTGACTTTGCTACGCCAATCGGTACTCGAGTGGTTGCACCTGGAGATGGTGTGGTATCAATGGTTACTAATCACCGCTTTGCGGGTAAATATATTGTGATTGAGCATGACAATAATATTAGAACCCGTTACTTACACTTGTCTAAATTCTTAGTACGAAAAGGTCAGCGAGTTAAGCGTGGTCAAGTTATCGGTTTAACTGGCAATACTGGCCGAGTGACAGGGCCGCATTTGCATTATGAATTCCATGTAAATGGTCGCCCAGCTAACCCAATGAAAGTGAGCATTGTGGAGGCTTCCGTATTACCTAAGAAGCAAATGGCAGAATTCAAACAATTAGTCAGTAGTAAACAAATGATGATGGATTTAGGTTAAGCTGTCATGATGTTGAACAAAGCCACGTTGTTATAACGTGGCTTTTTTGTTATATGGTTTTTTATTCACGCCATTGTGTTTCGAACTTATCGGATTTACCGATATTACAAATATCGCAAAGGATTTGAAGATTGTTAATATCTAAAGCGAGTGCTGGGTATTTTGAGCGAGGTTTAATATGATCAACGTGCATGATGACATTATGCAATGGACTACGCCCACAACATGCGCACTTGTTTCCATACTTTTCAAATGCTTCAGCCTTTAAATTGCTCCATTCTTTACTAGAGTAGAAGGAAGCTGCTTTTGGCTCTTCAAATGGGATCAGTTCCCAGTCACTGTATTCAGTAGGAGGAATATCTGGCCCCATTAACCCCACAGAGAAACCTTTATCTAGGTTATCTTTTAGCCAATTTCGAATAGACTTTAAAGCGGCCTTTTCTGATTTATAATGTTTGGTTCTACGTCCTTCGCCTCTATAGGTTGCTACGTACATGATAAGACTCCAATACTTTATGATTCATTCAGACTAATACGGAGATTTATCTAATTCAATACAAGTCAGTAATAAGCGTAAATCTAACTCGAGTTGGTGATAATCAGCCGTCATATAGGTGCACAATTGATAAAAGGCTTTGTTGTGGTCCTTTTCTCTAAGGTGAGCGAGCTCGTGTATCACTACCATTCTTAATAATGGTTCTGGCACATATTTAAGTCTTGATGAAATACGTATTTCATTCTTGGCTTTAACCTTGTTGCCTTGAACGCGATTAGCATATGTATGCAGCCCCAAAGCTTGATGACTTAGGCTTATCTTTTCATCGAAAATGACTTTTGATAATGGATCTGATTGCTTCAAGTATTGCTGTTTAAATTCCATCGCATAGTCATATAAGGCTTTATCAGTACGGATATCATGGATGGTTGGATAACGGCTTAATAGCAAGTTTGCTAAGGTGTCGTTATCAATATGACGTTTAACTTGTTCGATGGTGCTGGCTGAATAACCATTAAGATATTTTAACTGGGCTTGCTGTTTTTGCTTTGCTTGCACATCTTTACTGGTGACAAGGCCTGCTAAGGTGTTTTTTGCGGCTGCAACTTTAGCCGAGCTGGTTTTTACAGCCATTTTAGGCGGTGCTTTACGAGCGGGTTTGTCTGCTAGATTTTTGGGTGCTTTTTTTGAGCTCATAGCTTGTTAGTTTGCCCAATGGAATATGTTTAATTAGCGGGTAAAACTAAGCCTACCAATTCATCTTAATGTTTCATCAAATTGATGATTAAGGAAATCGATAGGCTTATTGTTTACTAAAGCTTAAGTCGGTATTTGACTTAAACTTTGCCGTACATGCGACGGTTTTGCTGTGCATATGCTGCTTCAAAAGCAGGTAATTGCACACGTTTTAAGCCTAATGTTTCTAAGTCTGCTTGAGGCGGGTTGCGCTTAAGCTCTTCTTTAATGATCACTGGACTAATCAAGCTTACTGGTAACTCAGTGATTTGGATTGCTGTTTCCAATTTAAAGCTAGTTGCAGAACCTGCGAACTTACCTTTTTGCTCACGTTCAATGATGACGATTTCGTCAACTTTGTAGTCTTCCATTAATTTGTGGAAAGCAAAGTGAAACTCACGAATTGATTCTGTTTCAGCAGATTTAGAAATGCTGAATGAGATTTGACGACATTCAGGTACATTGAATGTTTCTACTTCGTAAGTTAATAAGCTAATGATGGCTTCGCCACCTTTTAATTCCACGCCACAAATTTTCATGTTTCACCTTACTTTGGTACTAGTTTGTTTTGCCTAACGGAGCGAAAGCATCATTAGGCTTAAATTGGGTTTAATCTTCGCTAAGCTCTTGTTCATCATCTTGAACAATCGAGTTATCGTTTTCGATAATTTTTACAGGCTTTGCTTTACGTCGCATCGGTGCATCACCAATATCCACACCGGTAATAAAGCGCTTGTCACGTTTAGGCGCAGTTTTAGGCTTATTAGCAGTGCTGCGTTTTTTATTCGATGCTTTAGTATCGTTGGTTTTCGCATTTTTATTGTTGGCTTTAGGCTTTTCTTTTAAGCCTTTGAATTTACCTTGTAGACCATCAATGGTCGAAAAGTCGAAATTCTTGCGTAAAAATACTTGGATTTTCTTAAAGCTGTCCCAGTCTTTAGGACCGACTAAAGAAATGGCATCACCTTTAGCGCCAGCTCGACCTGTACGGCCAATACGGTGAACGTATTCTTCAGCAAATTTTGGCATGTCAAAGTTAATCACTAATGACACATTTAATAAATCTAACCCGCGCGATGCAACATCCGTCGTGACCAAAATCTTTTGTTGGCCACGGCTGAATTTATCCATAATTTGGTTACGAGCTGATTGATTTAAGTCACCACTTAACGCAGCAGTTTCTAAACCTTGTTCAGCAAGCAATTTTGCTAGTCTGTCAGTATCAGAACGAGTTGCTGTGAAAATAATCACCTGCTTGTGTTGTTCGTTCTTCAGCACATGTTGCAGTAGCGCCTGTTTATGATCTAAGTGATCAACTAAGAACACGCGCTGGTTAATGTCTTTATGTTCGTTGTGCGATGCCCCGATAGCAACATGACTTGGGGTTTTTAATAATGTCGCGGCAATATCATTGATATGGTCGTGATCAAGCGTGGCTGAAAACATCAATGTTTGTCGGCGTTTGTGATCCGCGGCATCATTAATTGCCTTAAGTTGCGGCGCAAAACCTAAATCCAGCATGCGATCTGCTTCATCTAGGATCAACAATTCTAAACCATTTAAGTAAAGGTGACGTTGTTCTAGATGATCTGCAATACGGCCTGGTGTAGCCACGATAAAGTGAGGGTCACGAGATAAGGATTTTGCTTGATCGTTAAAGTTTTCACCGCCTAAAATGCTTACCGCTTTATATTGGGTGTTGGCGACTAATAAACGCAGTTGACCATACACTTGTTGAGCAAGCTCGCGAGTCGGTAATAAAATAAGCACCCGCGGATCTTTTTTAGATAAGGCTTTAGTTGATATTACACGCTGTAGTGCAGGTAATAAAAATGCCAGGGTTTTACCTGAACCGGTTTTTGATGATGCCATTAAATCTTTACCCGCGAGGGCAATCGGCAGGGCTTGCTGCTGAATTTCAGTTGGCTCAGAAATGCCCATATGCTTTAGACTTTCAAGTAAGCGTTTGTCTAAAGAAAAATCGGTAAATAACAAAGGTAAATCCCCTAAAAAATGATAGCCAGATATTATAACGTGTAAGCCTGAGATAGCCAACAGCTTAAGCCTCAGTTATGCTGCGTTTTATTATTTTAATTTTGCATTATTTTCAGTTTAAGGATGTCGATAAACATGTCGGATGTTGCCAACGAATCAACCCAGACCAAAGAATTACGCATTGGTGTTGCACTCGGCAGTGGTGCCGCCAAGGGGTGGGCCCACATTGGTGTATTGAAAGAGCTTGCAGAGATGGGCGTACATCCAGATAAAGTGGCTGGATGCTCAGTAGGAGCATTGGTTGGTGCAGCTTATGCCAATGATCACCTCGATGAACTAGAAAGCTGGGTTCGCGGCTTTTCAAGCTGGGATGTTTTAGGCTTAATGGATTTAAGTTGGCGTAAAGGTGGCTTAATCAGTGGTGAGAAAGTCTTTGATGTTTTAGCTGGTCGAATTGGCGAGCTTAAAATTGAACAACTGAACAAGCCATTTTCTGCTGTAGCTACTGACTTGTATTCAGGCCAAGAAATTTGGTTTAAAGAAGGGGACTTGCGTCATGCAGTAAGAGCTTCTTGTTCTATGCCAGGGTTTTTGCCGCCAGTGCAATTGGAAGATCGTTGGTTGGTTGATGGAGCAGTTGTTAATCCTGTGCCTGTGTCAATGTGCCGCGCAATGGATGTGGATGTGGTTATCGCAGTTGATTTAAATGGTCATCGCCGAAATAGCATGCATATGTTGCCGCAACAAATGAAAAGCCGTGCCCCAACCGCACTAGAAAAGCAGCAACAAGAATCTAAAGAGTCTGAATCGGCATTTATGGATATTCTGGGTAAAGGTAAAGAATACATTTCAGGGCTGACTGAAAAGTTTTCTATGTCAACAAAATCACATCCAGGAATGATCGCGGTGATGTCTCAGTCAATGGATATCTTAGAGCAACGCCATAAGCGTGCAAGGTTGATGGGCGACCCACCTGATGTCTGTCTGGTTCCGCAACTTGCTGATATTGGTACAATGGAGTTTCATCGCGCCGCTGAAGCTATCGAAGCTGGTCGACAGTCGGTGCGCCAAACTGCTCATTTAATCAACTCCGCCTTAGGTCGTTAACGGTTTTCAATACCGTGGTCAAGCTCTGTTTTTCTAATTAGTGCAGAGCTTGGCAGTAATATTTTTCATTTCACCCACCCTATTAAAACTATGATCCAGATCATAGAATTCTAGTCTTCAATATTGCCTAATACACCATATCTAGTGTTTATTGATTTGTCGTTGTGGATATATAGTGTTTATATCCTGTGCATAAATGGAGTATAAAGTAATGCCTGTAGTAATTAAAAGGGACGGTTGTCGGACTTTATTTGATGAGTCTAGAATTAAGGATGCGATTGTTGCTGCGATGGCAACGGCTACAGGTATAGCGGATGTAGATTACGCTGCAACGGTTGCCTCTGTGATCAGAAAGCAAGTTTCAAACGAAGAAGAAGTGCAGATTCATCACCTCCAAGATCTAGTTGAAAACTTATTAATGGAAGGGCCTCATAAAGAGGTGGCTCGTCATTATATTGAGTACCGTCATGACCGTGATATTTGTCGTGAAGCTAAAAGTAAACTTAACTGCGAAATTCGTGGTTTGGTTGAACAAAGTGACAGTTCAATTCTTAACGAAAATGCCAATAAAGATGCGAAAGTTATCCCAACTCAACGTGATCTATTAGCAGGTATTGTGGCTAAGCACTACGCTAAATCACATCTGTTACCTAAAGATATCGTTGCAGCTCATGAGTCAGGTCAATTGCACTATCATGATCTTGATTACGCACCTTTCTTCCCAATGTTTAACTGCATGTTGATTGATTTAGCAGGCATGATGACCCATGGCTTTAAAATGGGCAACGCTGAGATTGATACCCCTAAATCAATTTCAACAGCGACCGCTGTGACAGCGCAGATTATTGCTCAAGTAGCGAGTCACATCTACGGTGGTACAACGATAAACCGTATCGATGAAGTGCTAGCTGAATTTGTGCAAAAGAGTTACCAGAAACAGCTTGTTATTGGTAAAGAGTGGGGCGTAAGCGATGTAGAAGCCTTCGCTATGGCGCAGACAGAGAAAGAATGTCATGACGCATTCCAGTCTTTAGAATATGAAGTGAACACCCTACACACAGCCAATGGTCAAACGCCGTTTGTGACGTTTGGTTTTGGTCTAGGCACTAGCTGGGAGTCACGCTTAATTCAAAAGTCGATTCTTACAGTGCGTATGGCGGGTCTTGGTAAAAACCGTAAAACAGCGGTATTCCCGAAATTGGTATTTGCTATTCGTGATGGTGTTAACCATAAAGCGACAGATAGTAATTACGATGTGAAGAAGCTGGCATTGGAATGCGCAACAATGCGCATGTATCCAGACATTCTTAATTATGAACAAGTTGAGCGCGTAACAGGTTCGTTCAAAACCCCAATGGGTTGTCGCTCTTTCTTAGGCACTTACGAAGAAAATGGCGAGCTTGTTCATGAAGGACGCAATAACTTAGGTGTTGTGAGTCTTAACCTTCCAAGAATTGCGATTGAAGCTAAAGGCGATGAAAAAGCGTTCTTTGCCTTACTAGATGAAAGAATGACATTGGCTCGTAAAGCATTAGACACGCGCATTGCCCGTTTAGTTGGTGTTAAAGCACGTGTTGCGCCAATCCTATATATGGAAGGTGCTTGTGGTGTTCGCTTAAAAGCTGATGATGATATTTCTGAAATCTTCAAAAATGGCCGTGCATCAATTTCATTAGGCTACATTGGTTTACATGAAACGATCAATGCGCTGTATGGCACTGAAGAACACGTATTTGATAGCGAGTTATTACGTACTAAAGCGATTGAAATCATTAACGTGATGAAGCGTGCAACCGAGTCTTGGAAAGCAGAAACTGGCTACGGATTTAGCTTATACAGCACGCCAAGTGAAAACTTGTGCAGCCGTTTCTGTCAGCTAGATGCAAAACAATTTGGCGTAGTTGAAGGTGTTACTGATAAAGGTTACTACACCAATAGTTTCCATTTAGACGTTGAAAAGAAAGTAAACCCATACGACAAGATTGACTTTGAATTACCATACCCTGAACTCACCAATGGTGGTTTTATCTGTTATGGCGAATTCCCTAACATGCAACACAATGTAGAAGCATTAGAGAACGTATGGGACTACAGCTATAGCCGTGTACCTTATTATGGGACTAATACGCCAATTGATGAATGTTACGATTGTGGCTTTGTGGGTGAATTTAACTGTACTAGCAAAGGGTTTGTTTGCCCTAAATGTGGCAACCATGAGCCAAGCCGTGTATCGGTGACACGTCGAGTATGTGGTTATTTAGGTAGCCCAGATGCCAGACCGTTCAACCACGGTAAGCAAGAAGAAGTGAAGCGTCGCGTTAAGCATATTTAATCAATTTCGCTAAACTTGCTCAATCAAATAAGGCGCTGATTAGCGCCTTATTTATGTAAAACTAAGGTAATGGTTATGAATTTCCATCAATATTATCCAGTCGATGTGGTCAATGGACCTGGTACTCGTTGTACCTTATTTGTGTCTGGTTGCGAGCATCAATGTCGTGGTTGTTATAATCAATCGACTTGGGATCCTCGCTCGGGTCATGATGTGGATAAACAGATGGAAGATCAAATCATTGCTGATTTGAACGATACTCGCATTAAACGCCGAGGGTTATCGTTGTCTGGTGGCGATCCATTATTTCCAGCAAACTTAACGGCTATATTATCACTGGTTCAGCGAGTTAAAGCTGAATGTCCTGATAAAGACATCTGGCTTTGGAGTGGTTATAAATTGGATGAGATGTCGCTTAAGCAACAACAAATATTGTCATATGTTGACGTATTAGTGGATGGCAAGTTCGAACAAGACTTGGCGGACCCAAGCCTTAAATGGCGTGGCAGTAGCAATCAAGTTATACACGATATCCGTGATTTACTCGTTGCAGGTTGAGAAGTCACCAAAGTGATGTACTAACTCACTATTGAAGCTCTAACTCGTTACTGAAACGCGAACTCACTAATGAAACGCTAACTCATTACTAAAAAGCTAACACCCCGTGATATTGTCGCCAATAATGACATCGTTATCGGTTCTATCAAAAACATAGTATGCAAAGCATTGATCGCTTACGCTGTAACCAGGATAGTACACGACCACTGAATTCCCAGGAATATAGGGCACGCCAATGCTTGTTGGTCCGCTTGAACCTTGAAATAACATAAAGCAAAAATCGTCACCTGTTACACATTGCTGATCGGGTAAGTTAACCCCTTCATCTTGCAAACTAGCCTCTAATATATAACTCAGCGCATCTTGACTATATATCCAAGGATGACCGTAAATGGTTTGAATAAACTCCCCAGAATCAAGGTAGAAACCACCTTGAGTGTCAGTGGAGCTTGAACTGCTATTACGATCATTTTTCTCAATACCGAGAATTGCCGCTTTTGCAAACACCAAATCATCAAATGCTTTAAAGGCTCCTGATACACCTTGGATACCTGAAGTATGAGCTTCTTCGGATATCGAAAGGAATTTAGGGGCAGCAATAACAGCCAGAATACCAAGGATCACAATAACAACGACCAGTTCAATAAGGGTGAAACCAGTGACCAGCTGAGCGCTAGTATATCTCGCTCGATAAGATGTTTTGTTATTTTTATTCATTGTTGTTTTACCTAAACTTGATCAAGGTTGTGTATTTGTCATCGAGGAAAACTGCTGATGATAAATATTAATCATAGTGCATTTAATGCTTTAGGGGCAGAGGGCTCGAGTTATTACTCGACTATTTGTAAATTTATGCACTGTAACAAGTTTTCAAGTTAGCTTATTAAGCCTCTTTAGGTATATAATTTGCGTTCGAAAAAGTGTTGTTCGATAACAAAACAACTTATTGCTATCGATAGCATGAAAGAATTTAAGGTAAAGAAATGAATTTAAAACAAGAACTGCAAACATTAAATGATAAAGCAGAGAAGTTTCGTCGTAAACTTGCTGCGGCCGAAGCTCGTGAAGACAAAGCGGTTATCATGCAGTTTAAGAAAGAAATTGCCACTGTGACAAAGCGTATTGCCAGTTTAAAGAATCAGCAATCTCGTCAGCTTAATAAACAAGGGCAAGATATCAAAAATTTAAAATTTAGCCGCGCACTAACCAAAGCTGAACAAGCTGATATGGGTAAGTTGAAAAAGTCGGTTAAAGGTCTTGTGGTTGTTCACCCAATGACGGCTGTAGGCCGTGAAATGAATGTCCAAGTTGTTACTGGTTTTGCGCCTGCAAAATTCTAAACCAGTAGTCGAATAGTCATGACATAAAAGTCAGTTCAAGGATGAAAAGTCTCAAGGATTGAGCGTTGTCTTAAAGGTTTATCCATGTCGATTAAATATATCGCCACTTCTAAGTTACCTACGCCTTGGGGCGTTTTTGCGATGCATGGTTTCGAAGATACCGAAACCGGCAAAGAACATGTGGCGTTAACTTACGGTGAGCTTGATGCTAACGGACCTATGTTAGGTCGTATTCATTCAGAATGTCTAACAGGTGATGCATTATTTAGTTTACGTTGTGATTGCGGTTTTCAGCTGCAAACAGCGATGCAAAACATTGCTGAGCAAGGCCAAGGTTTTATTTTATATTTACGCCAAGAAGGGCGTGGTATTGGTTTATTGAATAAAATTCGTGCTTACGAACTTCAAGATCAAGGTGCTAATACGGTAGAAGCTAATGAGCGTTTAGGCTTTGAAGCGGACATGCGTAAGTACGATATGATTGAGCCTATGCTTAAGCAAATCGGCGTGAGCAAAGTAAAATTAATGACCAATAATCCGCGTAAAGTAAAAGCAATGCAAGAAATGGGTATTGAAGTTGAAGAAAGAGTGCCTTTGCAAGTGGGTAAAAACCGCTACAATGAAGCTTATCTTAAAACAAAATCAACTCAGTTAGGCCATATGATGAACGAGCATCACTTTGTCGATGATGAGTTTTAACGGTTGATTTATAGCCTAGACATCGCATGTTGCCTATTCGTTTATTAAACAAAATATTTCTGGGTGCTATTAACCCCAAAAGCGYTGCAAAACCATTTGCAACGC
>NZ_VKHR01000096.1 GCF_009663145.1 Shewanella sp. TC10 | reverse complement strand
CAGTCAAACATCAGCGAGCGTTTTAAAATGCTCTGTAAATTCCTCGGCGGACATTGGATTATCAAGTGTAAACTTGCTGCACCGAGAGTTACTAGGGGTAGTCATGACCTTTTCAACGTTGGTTTTGTTATGTCGCTGTCTCGCTCATATTCAGGCCTTACAAGATGCCTGTCATGGGTCTGATAATCACTGACTTCTGCTAAGTTTCTAGGGTGAGATGCATCAAACTCACAAGACCCTAAAATATAATCTAACACCGAGCCGGTATTGCCAAAATAATGGGTCGACTGGCGAGCGTATTTTAAAGGGTCAACAGGTGGTAAAACATCTTCTGCAATATCAGCATCTTCATCATGCAAGCCTGACTCATATTCATCTTGAGCCAAGGTCGCATTGAGCTTTTGCCCAGTTTGATACAACTCATAAGTATCAAACAAACTGAACTGAGCAAATTCATCCGCTAAGGTTTTATCGTTCATCAGTTTAAGTTTAGGGTCGATAATATCGTTTCTGAAAACGCGTTTACCATTGGCACGAAACGCTTCTAGCGCGGTACTTTGCAAGGTGTCGTTAAAGTCACCCATTAACAACACAGGCAATTGGGTTTTAGTTCGCTGCTTGGCAATTTCATTAAACAACAGTGCAGCTTCACTACCTCGCTGCATGTTAGATGCCCAGCTACCTAACGCTTGTCTTGCCATAATATCAGCGCCGCCTGTCATGCCAGAATCAGCCAAGGTATCCACGCCCATGCCACTGCGCTTTGACTTTAAATGCACCACATAACACTCGCATTCACCAAATTCAGCCAAGGCTATTTTTACCCGTAAAGGCTGACGGCTAAAACTGAAGTCACTCGCTATTCCCATGAGTGGAAATAAATTTTCATCTGGAGTGACCAATGCTGATTCTGTGATAGGAAATTTTGATGCTATGGCGACCACAGGGCTTTGGTAGACATAGTCGCTAATCAATCTTGGCTCATCTAACGCGGCGAAATACTCATAACCTAAAGGGGCTAATAGTGTTTTTAACGCTTCAGGACTAAACACTTCTTGAAAGCCAATAATGTCTGGTTGATGCTCGGATAAATAATCACAAATCCAAGCACATTTTTTCTGCCATTGCTGACGAGAATAAATATTTTCGAAGTCATAAAAAGCCGCGGGCGGTTCGATAAAATTAAATAAATTAAACGAAACCACTTTAAAATATTGCTGTTTATTTTGCTCTTTTTTACTGCTGGTCTGAATCACCGCAAACTGCCTTAAAACCCTATTCTGACAACAGATTAAAGCCAAATCGATTGACTGTCGATGTTAATTACATTCAAAAGACCCATGATCTGAATTTCCTTTCTCTTGAAAAATCACTAATTAAAAAATGATCCTAAATTAGCAACTGCCGTATTACCCCTCGAAATCAGCGCCTGAAATCACAACATCAAATGGATTGATAAATCCGTATTTAAGAAATGAATTCGAGGAAAGAACGATGAAAAGGATCTACTCTCTTGCACTGTGTTTTTCAGTCATTGGTTTAACAGCTTGTTCAGATGATGATGACAACACCGCGACAGTCGCTGAAGTTGAAACCCCTGTTGTAACCTATGCTGACGTTCGTGTCATTCATGCAGGTAGTGACGCTCCAATGGTCAATGTTACTGCCGATGGCGCCAACTTACTCTCCGATGTCGACTACGCCATGTCTAGCGGTTTACTCGAAGTTCCAACCGCTACTTATGCGATTGGTGTCGACGCAATTTTGCCTGATGGCAGCACTCTCACCGTCCTTGAAGCTGAACTCGCCACAGCTGAGGATATGGAATATACCGCTGTTGCTTTAGGGAATGTTAGTGACGAAACCTTAATGCTCAAACTCATTGCCAACGAAGAAAGTGCCGTCACCAGTGGCAATGCTCGAGTACAGGTTTTACATGCCACACCAGCGGTTGGTTTAGTTGATATTTATGTCACTGAGCCTATGGCTGACATCTCAATGATGGAACCGACTCTATCAGCAGATTACATGGATAATAGCGATCAATTAGAAGTCCCAACTGCTGACTACCAAGTCAGAATTACCGCATCAGGCAGCAAAGATGTCGTCTTTGACTCAGGCACAGTGAACCTTGGTGATGGAATGGATTATCTAATTTCAGCCATACCAAATGAATGGACAGGAAGCTCTCCAGTAGCATTATTGGTGGCATTACCTGAAGGCCAAGTATTATTAAATGATATCAATAGTGGCAGCGATATTCGTGCAGTGCACGCAGTAGCAGACGCGCCAGCTGTAGATATTTTCCTTGATGGTAGCGACACTCCTGCAGTTGATATGCTGTCATTTGGTGAAATAGCTGGATACGTTAATATTCCAGAAGGCATGCACACAATTACTGTTGCAGCAGATGCCGACAATTCAGTAGAAGTCATTACCGATGCCGAAGTGGACTTAATGCTAGGTTATAGCTACTCGATACTTGCGGTGGGCTCATTAAGCGATGGTGATATCTCACCTTGGGCATTCGCTGAACACACACGCCGTATTGCAACAGAAGCAAGATTAAACGTATTCCATGCTTCATATTCAGCGGGCAATGTTGATGTATATTTAACCCCAACTGCTGATATTAGTGATGCTTCACCAGCATTAACAGATGTTCCATTTAAAGCGGCATCAGGCAGCTTAAGTATCGCACCAGGTGATTACACCGTTAGCGTAACGGTCACTGGCACTAAAACCGTCGCAATTGGCCCACTAGCAGTATCGCTCGCCGCTAATGGCATTTATAGCGTAGCCGCAGTCGATGCTGAAAATGACACATCTATGTTCTCGGTTATTTTAATGGATGACTTTGTCGCTGAGGAGTAACCCACTCAGCACAAGTGATACCTAAACTGTTTTAACGTTTATCTCCGTCCGACCCTTTCGCGGCTTATCCTCCACCCGAGATAAGTCGCTTTTTTATGAGGAAAATAATGATGAAAATTTCACTCTGCAATTTGCATCAGTTACTACAGCGGTATACTTCAGCAATAATCGGCGTACTATTAAAAGGTCCGTTGTTATCTACTAGCTTGTTAGCGACTATGCTATTTCAAACGTCAGTGAGTGCTATGGAAATTCAATTCAGCTCCCAGCAGCAGTTAAGCGCAGCCAAAATCAGTAATGACACCGTCATGGGCGGTATTTCTTCCAGTGAAATAGACAATGATGCAACGCTAGAACAACCTATTTTTAGCGGTAATGTGTCATTAGCCAATAATGGTGGCTTTGCCTCGATGGAGTATCGAATTAATACCCCAATTCCTGCATCAAACGCGGTAAAGCTAACCGTTATGGGCGATGGGAAAAAATACCAATTACGTTTTAAAACCCCTGAATTGTCTTTTGGAGAAGCTTATGTAGCCAGTTTTACCACGATAGCAGGCCAGAAAACCCAGCACACATTTACCCCTAGTGATTTTAATCCACAGTTTCGCGGCCGCTCAGTCAATGCTCCTGCTTTATCATTTGCAGATATCGATCGAGTCGGGTTACTGATCGCCGATAAGCAAGAGGGAGAATTTTCATTAATGCTCGACAGCATGACTTTTAACGATTGAACAAGGTCATGGTTTTAAAACATAATGACAAACATCACTGTACTAAAGCCAATGAGAACACAATGAACAAGCTGAGTAATATTAAAGGGGTCATATTCGATCTCGATGGCACATTAGTAGAGTCACAGCTTAATTTCGGCAAGATAAAGCAGCAATTAAACTGCCCTTTTGAAACCGATGTTCTCGACTTTATCGAAGATATGACTTCAAAAGAGCAGCAAGACCGCGCCCACCAAATCATCATAGAACACGAAACATCAGATGCAATGAATGCGAAGGCGTTACCGCATATGCATGCGTTATTGGCAAGCTTACAGCAACTATCATTACCTACAGCCATAGTCACTCGCAATAGCAAAGCAGCGACTTCGACTAAACTATCTCAAAATAATATCACCATGGAACTGGTGTTAACTCGAGAATGCTATCCCGCAAAACCCGCACCTGATGCGTTACTTGCTATAGCAAGTCAGTGGAATATTCCAGCAGCTGAACTTATCTATGTGGGTGATTACCTTTACGATATTCAAGCAGCTAAAAATGCAGGTATGCTGTCAGTGTTTATTAATCACCACCAACACACTGATTATCAGCATCAAGCTGACGTTATTGTCAGCGACTTAAAAGAGCTTGAGTTAGCATTAGCAGCCCAGCATCAGTAATCAATTAGATGCCCTTATTACAGCGACAACCCTTTCAAAAACGTACCGATTACACTTATATGCTTCAAATATCCTCCAGCATTTAATGAACTTGTTTACTCAACACAACGTACTAGTTCGTATAAGTTAAATCATAAAAACTGGAGAGATATGAATCCATTACACCCTAAAAAACTATTACACAGTAAATGGACTAAGGTGAATATCACCCAAAAACTGAAACATTTTTCGGTAGTAAAAGTCACTTATGATGAGGACAGTAATGTCACTCAGTGCATCATTCGCGCAGAAATAAATGCACAAGAGTTTGATATTAATTGGCGAGATTTGAAAGACACTCAATTGTGGCTGCAGGGCTGGAAATAACCTGAGCGATCTAACGCCTTACATACTACATACTACATACTACATACTACATACTACATACTACATACTAGGCAGCAATGTTAGACACAAAGAATAATCCTAACAAAAACAGGCTTCCTTTAGCTGTGGCTTTTTTAGAGGCGTGACGTAACGCACGGGTATCTTTAGATAATAACCTTTGCACATTTTGATGCTTGTGAAGCGGCAAGCTGGCAATATTCGCTTCTGGCTGATGCGGTTTTGATTGCGATTTAGGTTCAATAGCGCCGCTTGCATCATTTAAAGGGCTGGGTTTAGGGCTAAGCTCAATCCCTTGGGCATCAAACAGCTCATCGACGGTCACAACATCAGCTGGCGAGTTCGTTGTTAATAAGCCCTTTGCCAAGGGTTTAATGTTTTGCTCTTCATCAAAAAAGCATTGGATATATTGCGCGCACATAATATAGGCAAGCCGCTCAGCTTCTTCAAAACGTTCACTCTCTAAAATATAAGCTTTGAATGAAAGAGCCAGCACAGTAGATAAACTAGCAAGGTTGTCATATAACTCAATCAGATGTGGATGCTGCTCAACGACATCAGGCCATTGCTCCATAATAGGAGCGTCTACCTCAAATTCATAACTCATATCAGGTACATCAACTAATGCATCTAATGTTTTCTCAGCCTGATAATGTTGCCACATTTCATCATAGGACTTACGCTTAATCGGGCATTTTAAAATGTCATAGGACACAGCAATATTAGCAAGCTTAATATCGATATCAGCAAAAGCACTTTGGTATTCATCCGAGTGATAAAACAGATACAAACTTTCATACGCAGTTGTTATTGCATCATCATCGGAATCTTGTGAGAGCCCTAAGCTAAGATATAAATTTTCCATAAACGTCCTGTACTTATACCCATGGTATTTCAAGATGCACCTTGAGGTAACATGGATATATACTGCAGTAATAACCTATCAAAGCGACTAAAAACGGCGCGAGCTGAATCGGTAGAATGACAATTAAACAGCATTAGCCTTAAGACTTATTCAGTTTCATGTAAGCCAATCACTGTTGCACTAGTTACTGAAGCATCAAAGTGACGCTGCTTTACCGATAAATATGCCTCATCATTAAAAAAGGCATCCATTACCGCTTCAGATGGAAAGTCGATGGTGAAGACTCGGTTAATTTGCGAATTGGTTTTAGATTTTAATACTTTCGACACCGTAAAATCATAAGCAAAATCGCCACCATAAAAATGCAAGATTGGCAGCATGGCATCTCGATATGCTTGATACTCAGCTTCATCGTGAACATGCAAAGCCATTATTCGTTGAAAGCCCATTACTACCTCACTTATTTTTTTGAACGAGTAATCTTTCTAAACCAGCAGTCATACTGAACCATTTATCTTCTAAACCAGCTGTCTAGTTCGACAACTCATTCAGTTTCTTGCTATATAAAATCACTGATTTCAGCTAATGACTTTTTCTGTAGCGCATGTTCTGGAACCGTTGCTTGCTCATCAGGGTAACCAGCAATAATTAACATATAAGGTCGTTCATTATCACTATCACGGCCACAAACCTTACTTAAAAAAGACATAGGTTTTGGCGTATGAGTTAAGGTCCCAAGTCCTGCATTATGCAGTGCTTGCAATAAAAAGCCCGTGGCAATCCCTACTGACTCATGCACATAGTAATTCTGTTTTTGCTCGCCATTATCTTCGCTGCGTTTTTTAGTAAATACAGCAATTAACCATGGGGCAGTTTCAAGATAAGGTTTACTGGCATTGGTGCCCAGTGGTTTTAGATTATCTAGCCATTCTTCACCGCCACGCCCCGCATAAAAAGCTTGTTCAATGGCTTCTGCTTGTTCACGGATTTGCGCTTTTACATCAGCATCACTTATCGCCACAAAATGCCAAGGCTGATGATTAGCCCCGTTAGGCGCTGTACCCGCGGCAAGAATACATTGCTCGATAATTTCTTGCGGTACCGCTCTATCTGAGAATTTACGGATAGAATGACGTCGTTTCACATCCTGATAATTTTGCTTCGCACGTTCAAGCATTTCAGCTTGAGGATATTCAATAAAATCAGTTAATGGCAAGTGAGCTTCGGTCATGTCTATTCCTTATTATTTTAGTTCGTGCTTGTTGCTAGTCCGTTGTTTGCTGCTTTCTTTTAAAATCATCTAAGGTGATTTGCAATGCTGCTATCGCGGTTTCGGTATCGATATTATTTTCTTCCAGCAGCTGGATTAAATCGACCGCAAGTTGCACGGATTTAGGCGCATCATCCAGTGGTGATTGTGGCTGTTTTTCTGTTGTCATCTATGGTGCGTTCCAATACAAATAGCGGGTAAAACAGTCAATTTAACCAAACGACGGTTAATGAAAACAGCCGTTAGTTAAAGCAAGAATTATTGCATTAATTATAGTGAGAAGTTGGCAATCGCTTTTTGAATACCGACCACATCAGTCCCTTTCTTTAATTCTTTAACGATAGGTTGTTCAGTACCTGAGATAAAGATTTTAAGCTCTGCATCCATATCAAATGTGCCTGCAGTTTCAACGATAAAATGAGTCATCGATTTGTAGGCGATTGAATGGTAGCTGACCTTTTTTCCAGTCATGCCTTGCTTATCAATTAAAATAAGGCGCTTATCGGTAAACACAAACATATCGCGGATCAGTTTATAGCCCATTTGAACTGACTCATTGTCAGCCATAATTGGCGATAACTCTTGTTGTAACTCACCTAAATCCATTTCAGAGGAATTACCTAAAATCGCATCAAAAAGTCCCATTGTTTTCTCCTTAAATATGGTCTTTGCATTGCTCAATAAAACAGTGAATAAAATAGTGCGGCATCTACACCTAATTAACAAGCAAAAAGCTGTTAAAGTATTTTAACGACACTGTAAACCACACTTTCAAGGCGCATTATGAACGCAGCTATCATTGGAGCGACTGGCTTAATCGGCCATTATTTGTTATTAAATTTATTGGCAGATACCCAATATCAAACCGTGGTGGCCGTAGGGAGAAGAGCACCTGAACTTGCTGCAGAAACAGCAGGAATTGAAAAGCTTATCTTTGTCGAAACTCAATTAAATCAGCTCACCGAGTTAAATTTACCTGTCAGTATTGACCACGCTTTTTGTTGTCTTGGCACCACCATCAAACAAGCGGGCAGTCAGGAAAATTTTATCAAGGTTGACCACACCGCCGTCATCGACTTTGCCAAACTCGCGATTGAGCATCAAAGCCAGACTGGGGTTAAATTATTTGTGGTGACGGCCTTAGATGCCAATGAAAAATCAACAGTGTTTTACAATCGAGTAAAAGGCCAAGTGCAGAAGGATTTAAGCCTCCTCCCCTTATCCAAGCTCTACATATTTCAGCCAAGCTTGTTATTAGGAGAGCGTGTTAGTCAGCGAACCTTAGAAGATATAGGGCAAAAGCTGTTTACCTTGTTATCTGGAGTCTTTGTTGGCCCTTTAGCCAAGTACAAACCCATTACCGGCAAGCTTGTGGCAGACAATATGCTTGCTATTGCTGTTAAAGATCTCTCTGGTTCAGGCTTAGGTACAGATAGTGACAGCCAATTAGATAATCTAACGATCAGGGTTATTGATAATAAGCAGATGCACCGATTGGTGAAGTGAGTTTTTGTCCCAAGGTTTGTTGGCAGCTTACGCCTGCTATAAATTCCGAAATTTAAATAAAATCTAAATCAAGGTCTAAATCAAGGTCGTGGCGCTTCGCCCACACCAGACGAAAGGGAGTGAACTGCGACTCCCTCTTAGAACACCCCGCAGCTCCGGCGAAATTTAAACAGCAAAATTTCCAACGGAGAATGATCCAGCTTTAAACTTCATTTTGAGTCTGCTTCGGCAAGCTACAAAAATCACTAACGCTTACGATGGGGCGTCCCTTCCCCTCGAAAGCTAGCCAGACATATATGGACCCATCCGGTTTGCAAGATATTTAATATCGACTTTGAGAATAGTTCATTGCACCCATATATTCGGCCTGTTATTGAGGTACTCCTCTGGCCCTGATGGATATTTGCTTCTACTTTCCTTATCATCCTTACGGCTTCTTTAGAGCCAATGCCAGGC
>NZ_VKHR01000074.1 GCF_009663145.1 Shewanella sp. TC10 | reverse complement strand
TCTTCCGATCTTAAAATTTAAGCAATCAAATCTTTTTTTTGAATTAGGGGTTGCAGTGTAGTGAATATTACATATAATGCGGCCTCAACTTTTTACAGCGAGCCACTTGCTATTTGAAGTTGTAATTTGAAGATTTGCGACATTAGCTCAGTTGGTAGAGCGATACCTTGCCAAGGTATAGGTCATCAGTTCGAACCTGATATGTCGCTCCAAATCTTCAAACTAAAAATTGATTAAGATGCGACATTAGCTCAGTTGGTAGAGCGATACCTTGCCAAGGTATAGGTCATCAGTTCGAACCTGATATGTCGCTCCAATTTTTAAAAATTGAAATATAGATGCGACATTAGCTCAGTTGGTAGAGCGATACCTTGCCAAGGTATAGGTCATCAGTTCGAACCTGATATGTCGCTCCAATTTCAATACCAAGTTTTGTAAGGCGACATTAGCTCAGTTGGTAGAGCGATACCTTGCCAAGGTATAGGTCATCAGTTCGAACCTGATATGTCGCTCCAAACTTCCTCTTTGTTCTATCTCAAGTAAACTTTCAAATTAACAATTAGCTCAGTTGCGTTTTTTAGCATAGTGATACCTTTATTTTGCCAAGGTATAGGTCATTATTTCGAACCACTCTTGTTGAAAATATTAGGTCGCTCCAAACTTCTCAAATAGTAAATCAACTATATCTTTTATGGATATGCCATTAGTTCGAGCCACTCTTTTGAAAACATAAGATCGCTCCAAACCTCCTAAATAGTAAAATCTTCTATATCTTGACGGGTAATAGACCACCAGTTCGAATTACTATGTTGAAAATATTATCGCTTTCAATTCTCTGTAGATTTAATGAGCACATAAGCTGGTTTTAGCAGATTTAAAGGCTGTTTATTTCACATTTGCTAATTTACCTGTCTTTTATATGTAAAATATGAGCTTGCTCAAATATTCCTTGTGATTTTTCAACCATAATAAATACAAGCTTTTACAAACTAATTTATTAGCTGCATGAGAATGCAGATACTGGTGGAGTGTTTATGATACGTATCCAACAACTAAGTGAGTTACTTGAGTTTATTGCTAAGTCACGTTTAGACATGAAACAACTCTATAGCCGATTACAGCGCAATGCTGATTCGACTCGAGTAAAGATGATGTTGGAGTATTTACAACAACATCAACAACATGTGCATGACAGTATCGAAGATTATATTGATGAAGCGCCAACGCGGATGCTGGACACTTGGTACAAAGACATCACTTTTGAAGATTTTAAAAAGCGCTGTGATGAGTCAACTTTAGCTGCCAATATGACTGAAGATGATGTACTTGAACTGCATCTTGATTTAGAAAACCGGTTGATTGGGCTGATAGAAAAGACTGCAAATAGCACTGCTGTTACAGAGATTAAAGACGCATTATTAGACTTGGTAAGGGTTGAGCGGACTCAACAAAAAAGACTGGTGCATAGCGCATTAAGAATGGAAGATATTTAACAGATATTTTGCCCATTTCGATTTTATGTTAATATTTTCAAATAGAGTCAGCTATTAAGCTGACTCTATTTTTTTCTGCTGCTTAAATCGAGTAATATTGCAGATGACCCTATTTATCTCTGTAAAGTTGCACTTTTTATATGATTAATCCCTCAAGTGCTGGTAAGTTAACATGACTTCTATAACAAAAAATCTTCAAGACGAGCAAGCAACAATAGAATTAGGCGGGATGCTGTCGCTATGGGTTTCAGCTCCTCTGGTTATCTATCTATCAGGAGATTTAGGCGCTGGTAAAACAACCTTAAGCCGAGGTTTGATCCAAAGTTTAGGGCACCAAGGGAACGTTAAAAGCCCAACCTATACCCTTGTTGAACCTTACGAATTGAAAGATATGGAAGTGTACCATTTTGATTTATACCGTTTACTTGACCCTGAAGAGCTCGAGTATATGGGCATTCGTGATTACTTTACTGAAAAAAGCATCAGTATTATTGAATGGCCTGATAGAGGGCATGGTTTGATACCTGAAGCAGATCTTGCAATCCATTTGAGCTATCAAGGTGAGCAAAGACAAGTAGAAATAAGTGGGCTGACACCAGCAGGTCAGCTCATCGTAGATAAATTACAATAATAATGACCTAATAAAAAAATGACTCGATTTTTTGCTTTTGTATTTTTACTCGGCCTTTCATACACAGTTGAAGCGGCAAATAAATTAGATAGTGTTCGAATTTGGGACGCACCTAACTCGACGCGTGTGGTTTTAGACTTATCTAAAGCCCCTGACTACAGCTATTTTTCATTATCAAATCCTCAGCGTTTAGTGATTGACCTTAAAAATGCATCAACAAAAGTTAAGTTTGATAGTTTAGCTAAAAATAGCAAATTGATTAATAAAGTTCGACTCAGCTCTCCGCCTAAAAAAGGCACTTTACGTTTGGTTTTAGAATTAGCATCTCCGGTAAAAGCCAGCCTGTTTTCTTTGACGCCTACAGCACCTTATGGCAATCGATTAGTGGTCGACCTAGATAATTCTGCTAACCAACCAGCAGCAAAAAAACAAGTGGTGCAAACGAGTAAACGTTCCACAGATGTGATTGTTGCCATTGACGCTGGTCATGGGGGTGAAGATCCTGGTTCTATTGGTCCTAAAGGGACGTTTGAGAAAAAAGTCGTATTAGCGATTTCAAAAAGACTTGAACGTAAGATTAATGAAACTCCGGGTATGAAAGCGGTAATGACCCGAAGTGGTGACTACTTTGTTAACTTGAATCAACGTTCTGAGCTTGCGCGCAATAGTCGTGCGGATTTATTATTATCTATTCATGCAGACGCATTTACCACACCGCATCCTAAAGGTGCTTCAGTTTGGGTATTGTCTAAACGCCGTGCGAATACTGAAATTGGTCGTGTGTTTGAAGATAAAGAAAAACACTCAGAACTGTTAGGCGGAGTGGGCGACATTATTCAAAACACTGACAGTGAACAGTATCTTGTGATGACCTTGATTGATATGTCTATGGATCATTCAATGGCTGAAAGCCATAGTATCGCGACTGATATTTTATCTGGCTTAGGTAAAGTGACTAAACTGCATAAGAATAAACCTGAATCAGCAAGTTTTGCGGTATTGAAATCAACTGACATTCCTTCAATTTTGATTGAAACCGGATTTATTTCTAATCCTAAAGAAGAAAAACTGTTATTAAATGGCAATCACCAACAGAAATTAGCCAATGCGATTCACAAAGGGGTGGTGAACTATTTTGAAGCCAACCCGCCTGCAGGTACCGCATTTGCAAAGCAAAGTAATGTGAAGCATACGGTAAGAAGCGGCGAATCATTATCTGTGCTTGCTCAGCGTTATAAAGTCAGTGTAGCCAGCATCAAGAAAAGTAATAACTTAAAGTCCGATGTATTACGAATAGGCCAAAAACTGGTCATTCCGAGGGCATAAACTATGGCGATTCAAATTCTACCGCCGCAACTTGCTAACCAAATTGCGGCTGGTGAAGTTGTTGAAAGACCTGCATCCGTTGTCAAAGAATTGGTTGAAAATAGTCTAGATGCGGGAGCGACCCGTGTCGATATTGAAATTGATAAGGGCGGCAGTAAACTCATCCGAATCCGTGATAATGGTAAAGGTATTGCGAAAGAAGAGCTTGCTCTGGCATTGTCACGTCATGCAACCTCCAAAGTTCACTCATTAGATGACTTAGAAGCTATTCTCAGTTTTGGTTTTCGTGGTGAAGCGTTAGCGAGTATTAGCTCTGTTGCGCGCCTAAGTTTAACTTCAAAGCCTACTGAGCAAACTGAAGCTTGGCAAGCGAATGCTGCTGGCTCACAAATGGATGTCAAGATAACTCCGGCTGCTCACCCCAAAGGGTCGACAATTGAAGTTGTTGATTTATTTTTTAATACCCCGGCAAGAAGACGTTTTTTAAAGAGTGATAAAACTGAGTTTACTCATATTGATGAGTGGCTTAAACGTATTGCTATTGCAAGAACAGATGTCCATTTTACGCTAACGCACAATGGCAAGTTGATTCGCCAATATCGTCCTGCTAATACTGAAATTCAGTACAAGCAACGTCTTGGGCAAATTTGTGGCCGTGGTTTTGCTGAACATGCTTTAAATCTGGCTTGTGAACATGATGGTCTGACATTATCTGGGTATTTACAGTCGCCAAGTGATACTCAAGTCACCGATAGCTGCTACTTTTATGTCAATGGGCGTTTGGTTCGTGATCGCTTGGTGAATCACGCTGTCAAACAAGCTTTCGGACGTTTTAATATTCAGCACCAGCCAGGTTATGTATTGATGCTTGAAATCGACCCGCATCAAGTGGATGTCAATGTTCATCCAGCAAAGCATGAAGTGAGATTTCATCAAAGCAGACTGGTTCATGACTTTATATTACAAGCCCTGCAGTCAGTTTTAGAGCAAATTTCTGAGTTAGCCATTGAGCCTGCTGGATATCACGAGAATGTTTCTGGTGGCCACGCCCCGCATTCCTCGCACTTCTCACATCCCTCAGATAGCCCAAGTGGATCTTCTGCTTCTTCTGAGCAGGAAGAGCTGCAAGCCCAAACTCATATTCAAACAAGTACGGGTAATTTTTACCCTGCAGAAGGGGCCCAAGCCGGGCAGTATCTAAATCAAATCGGTGCTAATCACACTGATACTGATAGAGAGTATCAACCAAGAGAAGTTAGCAGCAATCGATTTGGTAATATGTCTGTGCCTGCACAAGGGCATCAATATGGTGGTTCTCATGGGGGAAATTCCAGAGCTATCGATTCTGCAGAGGTAACACCAACCGCAATAGCCAATTATGGTCAATTACTGCAAACTAATAATGATAATGCTTCATTAACACAAGTTAATGAAGTTAATGTTACAGCGGAAACCACAATGCCGCCTTTATTAGATGGACAGTACTGGGTTATCGCAAAGGACAGTCAGTTACTATTGCTCGATATTTCGCAAGCGTCAGTTATTATTGATAAAAATGATATTTTATCAAAAATAAAAACAGGTTTGGTTGGCCAACCTTTACTGATGCCTGTGTCAATTCAAGCAGACGTAGATTGGAAAGAGTTGCTTGAAGAGCGAGATTTATTGCTACGTAGACTAGGTTTAACCTTATCTATTCGCTACCAACAGTTGATAATTAAGAATGTGCCCCCATATCTGAGGGATAGCCAGTTAGCGGTATTAATTCCAGAATTATTGAACTGGATTAAATTAGAAACCCCTTCGGATGAAGCATTGTCATTGTGGATTGCAAAGCATCAAAAGCAATCATTCTCAGCTGCTGCCGAAGTTTGGTTTAAATACAGTCAATTAGATAGCGAACAGAAATTGAGCCTTGAGTCTCAAGCAAAGTCGTTACCGTGGAAAACTTGGTTAAAAGAGAATTAACGTGAACCAAATTAAGCAACCTAAAGTATTGTTTTTAATGGGGCCTACCGCTTCGGGTAAAACCGCTTTAGCCATCGAAATGGCGCAAAACCATAACTGTGAAATTATTTCAGTTGATTCTGCGTTAATTTATCGTCAAATGGACATTGGTTCAGCTAAACCTAATGCTGATGAGTTAGCATTAGCTCCGCATCGCTTAATTGATATTTTGGATCCGAGTGAAAGTTATTCGGCGGCCGATTTCAGACGTGATGCGTTAAATGAAATAGAACAGATAATTGCTCGTGGTAAAACCCCATTGTTAGTGGGTGGAACTATGATGTACTTTAAAGCATTACTTGAAGGTTTATCGCCTCTCCCAGCTGCCGATGAAAAGGTCAGAGCTGAGATTTTACAAGAGGCTGAAGTGCAGGGGTGGGATGCTTTGCATCAACAACTTTGTGAGGTTGACCCTGTTGCTGGTGAGCGTATTCACCCTAATGACCCGCAACGTTTATCTCGTGCTTTAGAAGTTTTTAGAATAACAGGTAAGACAATGACTGAGTTAACAGCAACTAAGTCAGAAGCATTACCTTACGATGTAGTCCAATTTGCTATTGCACCACTTGATAGAAAAGTATTACATGAATTAATCGCAAAAAGATTTAAACTCATGATGGAACAAGGTTTTATCGAAGAGGTTCAGCGATTAAAAGACCGAGGTGATTTGCATTTAGATATGCCGTCTATGCGCTGTGTAGGTTATAGGCAGTGTTGGCAATACCTAGATGAAGAATTTGATCATGATACTTTGGTAGAAAAAGCCACTGCTGCTACTAGGCAATTAGCAAAACGTCAATTAACATGGTTGAGAAGCTGGCCAGATTTAAATTGGCTTGAAAGTGGAGCCGAAGGGAATTTAGTTACACTTATACGACATTCGAGCTAGATTATTCGCCGTTGCTGTATAATACTCAAACTAAACAATAAAACATTATTCAAAAAATTTGTTTTGAAAATAAAAAAAAGGAAATCGAAATGGCTAAGGGGCAATCTTTACAAGACCCATTTTTGAACGCACTGCGTCGTGAACGTGTACCAGTTTCAATCTATTTAGTGAACGGTATTAAGTTACAAGGACAAGTTGAGTCATTCGACCAATTCGTTATTTTGTTGAAAAATACAGTAAGCCAAATGGTTTACAAACATGCTATTTCGACTGTAGTACCAGCACGCCCATTTAATGTTGCGGCACAAAGTACTCATACACAGCATGATGAAGCGCCTGCATCAGAATAATATTTAAGGAGTTTGCTACTTGTTTGATCGCTATGAAGCGGGTGAAACCGCAGTTCTTGTACACATTGACTTTTCTGATGACGACCGAAGAGAAGACATAACTGAGTTACAATTATTAGTTGAATCAGCAGGTGCTCGCTCTGTTGGTGTTATTACCGGAAGTCGACGCTCACCTGATCGAAAGTTTTTTGTAGGAACAGGTAAAGTTGAAGAGTTAGCCGCAATGGTGGCTGCTACTGAAGCCAACGTGGTGATTTTTAATCATGCACTAAGCCCTGCACAAGAAAGAAACTTAGAACAAATTTGTGAATGTCGAGTGTTAGATCGGACAGCACTGATTTTAGATATTTTTGCTCAACGAGCGAGAACGCACGAAGGTAAGTTGCAAGTGGAGCTAGCGCAATTGCGCCACATGTCGACTCGCCTTATTCGTGGTTGGACTCACTTGGAGAGGCAGAAAGGCGGTATTGGTATGCGAGGCCCAGGGGAAACCCAGCTCGAAACCGATAGGCGTCTACTGCGTGGACGGATTAAAAGCATTAATCGTCGACTCGAAAAAGTAGATAAGCAGCGTGAACAGAGTCGCCGTTCGCGTAAACGCAGTGATTTATCGACTGTTTCATTGGTGGGTTACACCAATGCGGGTAAGTCTACGCTGTTTAATGCGTTAACCGCTTCAGAAGTCTATGCAGCGGATCAGTTGTTCGCCACACTGGATCCGACTTTGCGTAAACTAAATTTACCTGATGGTGCCGTTATTTTAGCGGATACTGTTGGGTTTATTCGTCATTTACCTCACGACTTAGTCGCAGCCTTCAAAGCTACATTGCAAGAAACTCGTCAAGCTGACTTGTTATTGCACGCTGTTGACTGTGCAGATGAGAATATGACAGAAAATTTCGAGCAAGTTCAAAATGTTCTTGAAGAAATTGACGCAGATACTATTCCTCAACTGGTCGTTTGTAATAAAATCGACTTATTGGAAGACTTTGTACCTCGCATCGATTACGACGATGAGGGGATGCCTGAACGAGTTTGGGTATCTGCACAAAAGCAAATTGGATTTGAATTGCTTCTACAGGCGATCAACGAGTTAATCGGTGAAGTTATTGTAGAGCAAACATTGAAAATACCAGCGACGGCTGGGCATTATCTTGGTCAGTTTTATGGACTGGACGCGATACAGCAGAAAGAGTATGACGATCTGGGGAACTGTATTTTGTCTGTTCGTTTATCGGAAGCTAATTGGCGCCGATTAACAAAACAGAGTCAAGGCGAATTAGAGACGTTTATTGATGAGTCTTCACTTGAAGATTCAGAAGTAGACGTTACTTGCTAATAACATTTATTTCATCCACTTATGGAGTGCTAAATGGCTTGGAATGAGCCCGGTAACAAGGGAAAAGATAAAGACCCTTGGGGAAACAAAAACGGTAACGATAAAGGCCCACCAGATCTAGACGAAGTATTTCGTAATCTTTCAAAGCGCTTTGGCGGTGGTAAAGGTGGTTCAGGTGGATCGTCAAGCCCTTCATTTAACTCAACCAGCATTATTGTTGTTTTAGTTATTGGTTTGTTGGTTTGGGGCGCTTCAGGGTTTTATACCATTAAAGAAGCTGAGCGTGGGGTCACCTTACGCTTCGGGCAGCATTCAGGCGAAGTTGGACCTGGTTTACATTGGAAAGCAACATTTGTTGATGAAGTTTTCCCTGTGAACATCAAAGCAGTTCGATCAATTCCATCTTCTGGCAGCATGCTAACATCTGATGAAAACTTAGTTAAAGTTGAGTTAGATGTTCAATACCGCGTAGATGATGCTTATTTGTATTTATTCAGCGCTGTTGATGCTAATGCAAGTTTAAGAGAAGCGACAGATAGTGCTTTACGTTATGTGATTGGCCACAACACTATGGATGACATTCTGACCACTGGTCGTGATGCAATTCGTCGTGATACTTGGTCTGAACTAGAACGTATTCTTGAACCATACCAATTAGGTTTATCAATTCAAGACGTCAACTTCTTGCCAGCGCGTCCGCCTGAAGAAGTAAAAGATGCTTTTGATGATGCGATTTCTGCACAAGAGGATGAGCAACGTTTCATTCGTGAAGCTGAAGCTTATGCGCGTGAAATTGAACCTAAAGCGCGTGGTCAAGTAGAGCGTATGGCTCAAGATGCTAATGCTTATAAACAGCGTGAAGTGTTAGAAGCTCAAGGTAAGGTTGCTCGATTCGAACAGTTATTACCTGAGTACGAAATGGCACCAGAGGTGACTCGTAAGCGTCTTTATTTAGATGCAATGCAAGAAGTCATGGCTGACACGAATAAGGTACTGATTGATACCAAGAACAACGGTAACTTAATGTATCTGCCTTTAGATAAAATGATGGATAATCAAACTAAGCGTAAAGTGGTTGAGCCTGTAGCGGAAACGCACATCAATACCCCTTCAAATAATTCGTTTGGTTCTTCAATGCCGCTTGATGGCCGCCAAACTCGCGAAGCTCGTTCTCGCCAAGGGAGGGACTAACTCATGGGTAGATTTGGACTGATAATTTTAGTCATCCTTTTAGGGATTGGTTTTTCATCTCTAATGGTAGTAAACGAAGGCGAACGTGCCATTGTTTCTCGTTTTGGTGAAATTTTAAAAGATGATGTCAATGGCGAAGCCGTTACTCGTGTGCTTGCACCTGGGATTCATTTTAAAATACCAGCTATCGATAAGGTTAAATACCTTGATGCGCGTATCCAAACTCTAGATGGCGCTGCGGACCGTTTTGTGACTTCTGAAAAGAAGGATTTGATGGTTGATTCATACGTTAAATGGCGTATTAATGACTTTGAAACTTTCTACCTTGCAACAGGTGGCGGTAACATCGTGACTGCTGAAGACTTACTACAACGTAAAATCAACAATGATTTACGTACTGAGTTTGGTCGTCGCACCATTAAAGAAATTGTTTCTGGTAAACGTGATGAGTTGCAAAATGATGCATTAGAAAATGCAGCTGAAAGCTCACAGGATTTAGGTATTGAAGTGGTTGACGTTCGTGTTAAGCAAATCAATTTACCAGCGAACGTGAGTAGCAGTATTTTCCAGCGTATGCGTGCAGAGCGTCAAGCTGTTGCTAAAGAGCATCGTGCACAAGGTAAAGAGCAATCTGAAATCATTCGTGCAACGATAGATGCTGATGTGACGGTAAAAGTTGCAGAAGCTGAACGTAAAGCCCTAACTGTTCGAGGTGAAGGTGATGCATTATCTGCTAAAATTTATGCAGATGCATTCAACAAAGATCCTGAGTTTTATGGTTTTTTACGTAGCTTAGAAGCCTACAAAGAAAGTTTTGCTGGTAACAGT
This sequence comes from Shewanella sp. TC10, assembly GCF_009663145.1. Classification (GTDB taxonomy): domain Bacteria; phylum Pseudomonadota; class Gammaproteobacteria; order Enterobacterales; family Shewanellaceae; genus Shewanella. The sequence continues at coordinate 12,897 of NZ_VKHR01000074.1, read as the reverse complement.
GACGTGATGGTATTAGAGCCAGATAGTGATTTCTTCAAGTACATGAAGTCAATTGACGGTAAGTAAATTCTAATTTACTTCAAAAAAACCCGGTTATTACCGGGTTTTTTTATGTCTGAGATTTTTTATATAAACAAATTGAATTTTTTGCACTTTGGCTTAATTAATCAGCTATGACTAATTTAGAAGCAAAGAACTTCATTAAATTTTATTAATTTACAGTAAGTTATAAATATCAATTCTATCTATATTCCCTCAAAAGTATCAAAATGCTTGGTTGTTTTTTGTACTTCTTAAAAAAAACATACAATTCCCGCAACTTAGTTGTGTGTTTTACTATGATCTGGTTCTAATTTTTCGCTATAATGAGCCCCGCCTCAAAGTATAGATTTAGCGATTAGTGATTCTAATGTTGCTAAGTTATTAAAATATAAGAATTCCAACACCCTCTGGGAGATAAGTGGATGAGCAATGCGCCAGTCGATACCGGACGCCGCAGATTCCTGACAGCCGCAACCGCCGTAGTTGGTGGAGCTGGTGCCGTCGCTGTAGCGGTGCCTTTTATCAAGTCATGGAATCCGAGCGCTAAAGCGAAAGCTGCAGGTGCACCGGTTGAAGTTAATATTAGTAAAGTAGAACCAGGTCAATTAATTCGTGTTGAATGGCGTGGCAAACCTGTATGGGTTGTACGTCGTACAGATGCAATTTTAGAACAATTGCCTGAATTGGATGGGCAATTACGCGATCCTGCTTCTGAAGAATTACAACAGCCTGAATATGCAGCTAACCCTGCGCGTTCAATTAAGCCTGAGTTTTTCATTGCTGTAGGTATTTGTACTCACCTAGGTTGTTCACCAACTTATTTACCTGATTCATTCGGTGAGCAAGTCAAAGGTGTTTCGGCTGGATTCTTCTGCCCATGTCATGGTTCTAAATTTGATATGGCTGGTCGTGTATTCCAAGGTGTTCCAGCGCCATTAAACCTTGTTGTACCACCACATCAATATGTTGATGACGGCACGGTACTCATCGGTGTAGACACAGGAGCTGCATAATGGTTAAGAATATTGTTGATTGGATTGATGCTCGCATCCCAATGACGGCGACTTATAATCGTCACGTTGGTCAATATCCAACTCCAAAGAACTTCAACTTCTGGTATTTCTTTGGTTCATTAGCACTACTTGTTTTAGTTAACCAATTACTGACCGGTATTTGGCTAACCATGAATTACGTACCAACGGCTGAAGGTGCATTTGCTTCAGTTGAATACATCATGCGTGATGTTGAATACGGTTGGTTACTCCGCTATATGCACTCCACGGGAGCCTCGGCGTTCTTTGTGGTGGTTTATCTGCACATGTTCCGTGGTCTTATCTACGGTTCTTACCAAAAGCCAAGAGAATTACTTTGGTTATTCGGTATGTTGATTTTCCTAGTACTAATGGCAGAAGCATTTATGGGTTACTTGCTTCCTTGGGGACAAATGTCTTACTGGGGCGCACAGGTAATTATCTCTTTGTTTGGTGCAATACCGTTTATTGGTGATGACTTAACATTGTGGATCCGTGGTGACTATGTTGTTTCTGGTGCTACGTTAAACCGCTTCTTTGCACTGCATGTTATTGCGTTACCACTTGTGCTTGTTGTACTTGTTTTCCTTCACTTAATTGCATTACACGAAGTGGGTTCAAATAACCCAGATGGTGTTGAAGTTAAGAAGAATAAAGATGAAAACGGATGGCCAGTTGACGCTATTCCTTTCCACCCTTATTACACAGTGAAAGACATTATGGGTGTGGCCGGTTTCTTAATCGTGTTCTGCTACGTATTGTTCTTTATGCCTGAAGGTGGTGGTTACTTCCTTGAGAAGCCAAATTTCGAAGCGGCTAACCCAATGAAGACTCCAGAACATATTGCTCCGGTTTGGTATTTCACTCCGTTCTACGCAATTTTACGTGCGATTCCTGACAAGCTATTAGGTGTAGTGGGTATGGGTCTTGCGATTGGAGTGCTGTTCATTCTACCTTGGTTAGATCGCTGTAAAGTGAAGTCTATCCGTTACCGTGGTTTGATCCATAAGATTAACATTGCACAATTTACTGTGTCTTTCTTAATCCTGGGTTACTTAGGTGCTGTGCCTGCAACACCAACGTTAACTATTGCAGCGCGTATCTTTACACTTACTTATTTTGGCTTCTTCGTTGCGCTGTGGGTTTACAGTAAAAATGAAAAGACAAAACCGGTTCCTACGAGGGTGACGCACTAATGAAAAAGTTATTAATTGCATTAGTTACATTGTTACCAGCGCTAGCGATAGCGGCAGGTGGCAACAATGAATTTGTAAAATATCCTGAGCAAGCAATCGATCTGCATGACAATGAATCATTAGAGCGTGGACTTGGTTTATTCCAACAATACTGTTCTGGTTGTCACAGTACACAATACCAACGTTATGGTCGTGTGGCTGAAGACTTAGGTATTTCAGTAGACGATATGCGTCAAAAGTACATGTTCACTGACGCTAAAATTGGCGAGCTAATGGAAAACGCAATTCCACCTGCAGATGCTGCAAAGTGGTTTGGTGGAGCAGCTCCTGATTTAACTTTGGTTGCACGTGTTCGTGGTCAAGACTGGGTTTACTCTTATCTGAAAGGTTTTTATAAAGATGAAAGCCGTCCATTCGGAGTGAACAACACGGTATTTCCACTAGTAGGCATGCCGCATGTACTTGAAGATCTTCAAGGTGTTTCAAAACCTATCTACGAAACCGTAGAAGAAAATGGTGTTGAAGTATCTAAGATAGTCGGTCTTGAGCCTGCAACTGGTGGTACTATGAGTGTAGAAGAGTATGACCAAGCAGTTCGTGATATCACTGGTTTCCTTGTATATTCTGCAGATCCTGTGAAATTAGAACGCGAAGCTTTAGGCTGGTGGGTACTCGGATTCTTGTTTATTTTCTTCATCGTTGCTTATTTGTTGAAGAAAGAATACTGGAAAGATGTGCACTAGACACGAATAACGGGTAAAATACATTATTCGCATACTTTAAACGAGGGGCTTTGCCCCTCGTTTGTTTTGTTTTTTCCGTTTTTCTGGAGGGTAACAATGGCTGTAGCTGCCAACAAACGCTCTATCATGACACTTTTTTCTGGTGCCGATGATTTATATAGCCACCAAGTACGTATCGTCTTGGCTGAAAAAGGTGTAACTGTTGATGTATTGCAGGTAGAACCTAGTGAGAGACCTCAAGAGTTATTGGATGTTAATCCATACAACTCAGTACCGACTCTAGTTGATCGTGAATTAGTTCTGTATGAATCTCGTATTATAATGGAATATTTAGATGAGCGTTTTCCTCATCCTCCATTGATGCCTGTATATCCGGTTGCTCGTGGCCAAAGCCGTCTAATGATGCACCGTATTGATACTGACTGGTATGTACTAGTCGATCGTATTCGTAAAGGTGATAAAGCTGACGCGGCTCGTAAAGAACTGACTGAAAGCTTAGTTGCTTTAGCGCCAGTATTTGCTGAAATGCCTTTCTTCATGAGTGAAGAGTTTGGCTTAGCTGATTGCTACTTAGGCCCATTATTATGGCGTCTGCCTGAGTTAGGTATCAACTTAGATGTTCGTACATCTAAAGATATCCATGCTTACATGACACGCATTTTTGAGCGTGAATCATTTAAAGCATCGTTAACTGAGGTTGAGCGCGAAATGCGCATGGGTATGTAATGAAAGCGATTACACCTAACCGTCCATATTTGTTGCGGGCTTACTACGAGTGGTTGATGGATAATCACTTTACCCCACATGTTGTTGTGGATGCATTTGTAAAAGGCACTCAAGTACCTCAAGAGTTTGTTAAGGACGGCCAAATCGTGCTTAATATTGCTGGTGGTGCAGTGGGCAATTTACAAATGACCAATGAATTTGTCGAGTTTAATGCTCGATTTGGTGGTGTACCTCAGCAAGTTGTTTTACCTATGGCTGCAATCGTTGCGATTTATGCGCGCGAGAATGGAGCTGGTACAGTGTTTGATATGGAAGATGCTTACATGCCTGAAGAAGAATCGGAAGATTTGACTCCAGCGCCGCGTTCTTTCTCAGCAGTTGAAACAACAGAGAATACTGAAGTCACAGAAGAAAAGCCTAGTAGCCCTTCTGACAAGCCAAAAGGGCGTGCACATTTAACTGTCGTTAAATAACGATGTAGTGTTAAAGCCTGATTCATAAAAAAACCAGTCATTTAAAAATGACTGGTTTTTTATTACCTAGCAATTAGTAGTTAGAAAATAGTAATTAGTATCTAAAGTTTGGGCCGACTTATCAGTCGAGGTAAGTCTTTGCCAGCCGTGTGAGTTTAAAAGCGATTTTCAGGCAATGATTTTCTAGATTGTCACTTTCAGTCTCTAATTGATAACGTGCAATAACAGCAAGGTAAGCTGATAGCTGCTCAGAGTCTTGGGATAGTGCCAATAATGTAATCGGTTCTATCAAAGCAGCGTATGGGTGACGACTGTGCACCGTTTGATTAAGCCCTAATGGATCCCAATCAAAACAAACACAATGAATTACCGTTGATGTTAACTGTTCAAATGAAGATTGATCGATTGTAGGCTCAGGTAACAGTTTAATGAGTCCTTCAAATAAGCTTTCGACGCCATCTGCTATATGCTCATCAGCAGATGGTTGATCAATAAAACAAAATTCCCCTAAGCTTAATTTGGCATTTTCTGCACAATCCACTTCAATAGATTTCTTTCTACCTTGATGCCAAGCAAAACTCACTAAAGGATAATCTTCAGTTCCTGCATTGTAATTTACACAGACTAAATGCTCATTTTGAATATCTGGAAAACTGTCTTGAGGATAATGACCGATTACCACTGGTACTGACAATTGTTGATGTGGATGAGTGTCAGTTAGTTGTAAATTGGGATAATTCAAACAGTTGGCCATCAAGGATGATAATGGGTGACTAGTATCAAATGTTGCAGGCCAAAATTGTTGAGACAAGCTATTAGGGGCGATCAAACTGACATTATGAACAGCGTTTGCTTGTGATTTGCTTGATACGGATTGGGCGTTATCATGCTCTTCAAGCTCTTTTATAGACAGATAAGGATTGAGTTGGTTGATAACATTATTATCCCAGCAAGCGTGAATAGCCCGAATATGCTCAAAGTCTAAATAAATAGGCAGAGCCATAAACCAATCTACCCATTTAAATAGCTGTTCGTCCCCTTGGTCAAACTCCTGTATAAATATAGGTCTTTGCTGACTCAGTTCATTTGGGTTATCAATCATAATTTCAGGCAAGTAGGGCTTGTCAGTAATGGGGTGGTGCTTACTCCAACCTATTACTTCAAACTCATTGCTACCTAGTAAACAATAAGCAAAGCCTTTATCGACCATTTCTTTAATTAGAGTCAGTAAAGCAATATGTTCTATGTTCTCACCGGGATTGGCGGCGATTAAATTGCCACAAAACACCAGCTTAACAAATTGAATGCTAGATTCTGGATCATTGATATCAAAATCAATTTCTACTAATAGGTCATTTAATTTGTCTAATCGGCCGTAAACATCCCCTATAAAATATAGGCTAGTATTGTCGATTGTTGTCTTGTGACTGTGCATGGTTAAAACCTAGGAGCAGGATAAAAATAGGTCGTTATTATAACTCAGCAATTTATCGTTACAGCTGATTAATTCTCCCTGAGTGCTAAAAACTTAAGCGAGCTAACAAGCTATGCTATCATCCGCGACTTCTAGCTCGTCATCGATAGCTGTTGCATAACTGCTCGTCTATATTGAAGGATTGAAGCTAGCGCAATCGTGTGTGCTCGATTGAACTTAAATATAGCAATATAGGTGTTGGGACGTTTAATGCTGTTAATGATTGATAACTATGATTCATTTACTTTTAACTTAGTGCAATATTTTCAGCACTTAGGTTTTGAGATCTTGGTTAAGCGAAATGATCAGATTACTATCAGCGAAATAGAAGCGCTCAACCCTAGCCATCTCATTATTTCTCCTGGTCCTTGTTCTCCAGACGAGTCCGGTATTTCTTTAGAGGCAATAGCTCACTTTGCTGGAAAAATACCATTATTAGGCGTGTGTTTAGGTCATCAAGCGATTGCTCAGGTTTTTGGTGCTAAGGTCATCAAAGCCAAAAGGGTTATGCATGGTAAAACCAGTGCTATTAACCATAGAGAAACAGGCTTATTTTTACAGTTAAACCAACCACTGACAGTGACCCGTTATCATTCTTTATTAGTGGAGTTTTTGCCTGAAGATTTTCAATTAGATGCTTGGTTTGATGATCCAATCCATGGCCGAGAGATTATGGCGATGAGTCATAAATCCCTGCCTATATATGGTGTTCAATTTCACCCAGAAGCCATTTTGACTGAGCAAGGTCATGAGCTATTAAATAACTTTCTGACTAGATGCTAACTTCTGTTACAACTTAAACGATAAATCCCCACAAATATTGTCATTTTTTGTGATATAAAAGGCCAATAATAAAAGCACTTGCCAGATGTTTTTAACTTTTAGGCGAGAATATATCATTCATCTTTGATGACAAGGGATTTAATATGACCAGGCTACTGCGAAATGCCGCACTGAGTGCGCTTTCTCTCGCAATTATTTCGGGTTGCAGCGCTACTGCAAGCAACAATGACGCTTCAACTGTATCTAACCAATCTAGCAGTGTAATTGTACCTTTAGCTATGCCTCCGCAGGCAGAGCAACCACTGACTCTCAACCAAATTATGGCTAACCCTGATTGGATGGGACTGTTAGCGAAAAATGCATATTGGTCAGACGATAGCCAGTCAGTTTATTTCAGTCGCCAAGAGCATCAATCCCCTATTGCTGACATATATCATCAAGATATTAATCAATCTCAAGCGACCATTCTTAAGCTGAACCAGTTACATTTAGCGGATCAAAAGCATGGTGTTTTTAACGCTGATAAATCTCAAAAAGCCTATATCTATCAAGGTAATATTTTCGTTAAACAGCTTGCTAGCGGCGAAATAAAGCAGTTAACTCGTCAAAACAATGCTGTCGACAACGTTAAATTTTTAACGTCTGGTGATATCGCTTACATGCAAGGTAATAGTGTATTTAAATTGCACTTAGACACTGGCATGACAGAGCAGTTAGCTGATATACAAATGGCGAAAGCACCAAAAGGTGTTCAAGATCCAGAATCATATATTGCTAAGCAACAGCACCGTTTGATTGCGTATGTGGCTTTGCAACATGATAAGAGTAAAACTCGTGCTGAGTACGCTGATGAGTTGGCTGCGCAAGACCCAACTTTTGCTGCCAAAACGTGGTACTTAGGTGACAGTGAAAAAGTCAGTGAAATGAGCTTATCTGCAGACGGACGTTACTTAGTCGTGTCGTTATCAGACAAAAACTATAGCTGGCGTGCAGAGCACGACATTATGCCGAACTACCTTGGTAAAGATGGCTATGTTGATGCCGTACCTGCTAGAGCAAGAGTTGCAGAAGACAGTAACCCAGGTGAGAGGTTAGTGCTACTAGACCTTGTTGACCATGTTAAAAAAGACATCACTATTGAAGGTTTAACGGGCTTTGATGAAGATGTACTCGCTTCAGTTAAAGCAGAGAATGCTAAAGCTCAAGGAGAGAGTTACAAAAGTAAGACTGAACCGCGCGCTATTCAGTTAATGCAAGACTGGGGCTGGAATCAAAGTGCAATGCGCTGGCATGACACTGATAATAAACTATTAGTGATGATGGAAGCTGTTGATAATAAAGATCGCTGGATCGCCAGTGTCGATCTTAACAGTGGCAAACTAACCACTGAGCACCGTTTACATGATGACGCTTGGATTAATTACACGTTCAATCAATTTGGCTGGGTAACGGGTACTGACAAGTTCTATTATCTATCAGAAGAATCTGGTTATTCTCAGCTATATCTGAAGTCTGCTGGCAAAACGACAGCATTAACCAATGGTGAGTTTGTTGTTGACCAGGTAACACTGTCGCCGGATGCAAACCACCTATATTACCGTGCCAATAAAGATCATCCTGGTACTTACAATGTATACCGAGTTGAAGTGGCTACAGGCAAAACTGAGCAGCTTACGCAATGGACGGGTACCTTAGACTACCAATTAAGCCCAGATGCTAAATCGCTTCTACTAACAGCTTCTAAGGCCATTAATCCAAATGAGCTATATGTTCAACCTATTGGTGGCGAACTTAAGCAATTAACTCAATACACCAGCAAAGCATTTAGCAATTATGCTTGGCAGGCGCCACAAGTCGTCAAAGTACCTTCAAGTCATGGTGCGAAAGATATTTACGCAAGAGTTTACTTACCTCAAGGGTACAATGCTGCGAATGCTGATAAATACCCAGCGGTAATTTTTAACCATGGCGCTGGCTACTTACAAAATGCCCATAATGGTTTTTCAGGATACTTCCGCGAGTTCATGTTCCATAACCTGTTAACGCAACAAGGCTATGTTGTAATGGACATGGATTATCGAGGTTCTAAAGGCTATGGCCGTGATTGGCGCACCGCGGTTTACCGCAACATGGGCCATCCTGAAGTTGAAGATTTAAAAGATGGTGTAAATTGGATGGCGAAGAACGCTAATGTTGATGCAGCTAAGGTCGGGACATACGGTGGCTCTTACGGTGGCTTCTTAACGTTTATGGCTTTATTCAATGAACCTGAGCTATTCCAAGCTGGTGCAGCATTAAGACCTGTTACCGACTGGGCTCACTATAACGCCCCATATACGTCAAACATTCTGAATACGCCTGATGTGGATCCTATTGCTTACGAGCGTAGTTCGCCTATTGAACATGCTCAAGGATTACAAAAGCCTTTATTGATCATGAGTGGTGTATTAGATGATAACGTGTTTTTCCAAGATAGCGTTCGTTTAGTGCAGCGTTTAATTGAGCTTGAAAAGCCAATGTTTGAAACGGCGATTTACCCAGTGGAACCGCATGGGTTTAGACAGCCATCAAGTTGGTTAGATGAGTATCGTCGTATTTATAAGTTGTTTGAGCAAGAACTTAAATAACGTCTGCTAAATGATAGTTTCATAAAGGTATGAAGTTATTAATAGATAAAAAGGCTTCCACTGGAAGCCTTTTTTATTGGGCGGTTTTTAGATAATTACTATCAATTGTTACATAATTTGGCCGATATCATTTATTATCATCAATATATGTATCAGAGTTAAGGTTAGCAGTTGTGGCAGTGTCGGTAGCGGGTGGAGTTAGACCAGGAAAGGTCATTGAAGTTGAAAATAGGTTATATAAGCAACTTATCGTAGGGAAAGAAAAACTGACCCAGCAATTTGACGATCGTGATAAACAGCTTGAGGATTTGGCCAATAAATTGGAAGTCGAACGCCAAGCCATTAAAGCGCGGATGGAAGAGCAAGCTAAAGCGCAAAATGCCCTTAAGCGGATTTCAGAGCAATTAAGCGTTACGGTCATGAATGGCTTAGAGCATCAATTAAGCTCGCCCAAACAAATGCTTGAACAATCAGGCTTAGTTGAATCACAAGTATTGCTGCTCGACTTATTACTGAACAAAGACCCAGATCTGCGCCGTATCCGTCCTTTAGTTGAAAATATCTCTTGGTTGTATACCGATTTAGTTAACTTAATTAATAGTCCTGCCTCGAGCCATAGAAGGCCTCAGCGCTCCGAAGTTAAGGTAACTGATATCAAACTGGTGTTGAATTATATCGGTATTGAAAACCTACAAGCTGTGGTGCCTTATTTTTGCCTACGTAATTGGTTGCCTGCTGGCAATGCAAATCTCGTGTGGACGACGAGAAAGTTATGGCGATACAGCATGATGACGGCTATTGCTGCTAAAGCTTTAGCTGTTTTACACGAAAAAGATGTGGCATTGGTCTATAGCGCTTCATTAATGAAACAGCTGGGTAGTGCAACGATTTTAAATGCCAGCGCGAGACAGTTTGAGAAAACATGGGGCACTTGGCTTCGAGAAACCAGTGCTAAAGGGGATAAGCACCTTTATGATGCGGTGATGGCATCGGAATTTCCAGCTAGTGAAGTGTTTGCCAAAGTGATGTCTCATGGTGAGCAGCTTAACTGGCAAATGTTAGATTTACTGGAGTTTGAAAACAGTAAGCTTACTAAATTGCTAAAAGAGCTAGACTTTAACTATCATTTCAGCGAGTTCTCGCCTGAAAGTGCCATAGTCGCTAAAGCAAGCTGTTTTGCTAAAGTGTTATTACTTGAAGAATCCCGCCTTATCGAGCCACAAGAAAAGCGTGTCATGTTTGATTATTATGAATTTACAGAGCAAGAACTTATCAGGCTAAAAGCACAAAATTATCGCAAACTCGACCTAGTTTAATCACGGTTATTGAGCAGTCTTAAGCTTAATTTGCCTGTGTAGTTATGCACTTTTGGTGAATAGCTAAGTGAATTAAGCTCAAATAACTTTTTTTATGACTAATTATGCTTAGAATTAGCAAAATAAGCACTTTGTATGCGCATTTTTATCACTCTTTATTCACTAATCATTTCAGTAATGAATAGTTAACAGCTAAAAACTGGTATTTTGATCACAATTTAGCTAATAATGTCCTTCAAGTTAGACAAGCAACCGCTGCGATACTAAACCAAAATCAATATAGACAGCGGACTAGAGTGATTTAAAAATCACTTATTAACCAAAGGACGAAAAGTAATGAGCGTTGAAATGAACTTAACACGTGCCCAATTTGATGAAGTCATGGTGCCTAATTATGCGCCTGCAGCAGTAATCCCTGTTCGCGGTGAAGGTAGCCGAGTATGGGATCAACAAGGTAACGAGTTTATTGACTTTGCTGGTGGTATTGCAGTGAACTGTTTAGGTCATTGTCACCCAGCTTTAGTTGGCGCGCTTAAAGAGCAAGGTGAGAAACTTTGGCATCTTTCAAATGTGATGACTAACGAGCCTGCTTTAGAATTAGCAACTAAGCTAGTTAATGCCACTTTTGCTGAGCGTGTTTATTTTGCCAACTCTGGCGCTGAAGCCAACGAAGCAGCGTTAAAGCTTGCTCGTCGTTACGCTCTTGAAAACCACGGTCCGCAAAAAGATCAAATCATTGCATTTGATAAAGCCTTCCACGGCCGTACTTTCTTCACTGTTACTGTTGGTGGCCAAGCGGCTTACTCTGACGGTTTCGGTCCTAAGCCGCAAAGTGTTACTCACGTACCATTCAATGATATTGCTGCCTTAGAAGCGGTTATCTCTGATAACACTTGTGCCATTATGCTTGAGCCTCTACAAGGCGAAGGCGGCATTATCAATGGCGACCCTGAGTTCTTAAAAGCGGTTCGCGCATTAGCTGATAAACATGATGCTTTAGTTATTTTTGATGAAGTACAAACAGGTGTTGGTCGTACTGGTGAGCTATTTGCTTACATGGGTACTGATATTGTGCCTGATATCTTAACCAGTGCTAAAGCATTGGGCGGTGGTTTCCCAATTGCAGCAATGCTAACCACAGCTAAAATTGCGGCACACTTAAAAATTGGTACTCACGGCTCTACATACGGCGGTAACCCACTAGCTTGTGCTATCGGTAACGCAGTAATGGATGTGGTGAACACCCCTGAAGTTCTTAACGGTGTTAAACATCGTGAACAGTTATTCCGTGACGGCTTAGCGGCCATTAATGCAAAATACAATGTATTTGAAGAAGTACGTGGTCAAGGTATGTTATTGGGTGCAGTGCTTAACGAACAATATGCAGGTCGCAGCCGTGACTTCCTTGTTGCATCAGTTGCAGAAGGTTTAATGAGTCTGATTGCAGGTGCGAACGTAGTGCGTTTTGCTCCTTCTCTTGTGATCCCAGAAGCTGATATTGCTGAAGGTTTAGCGCGTTTTGAACGTGCAGTAGCTAAAGTAGTAGCAGGTTAATAGATAAGATTGCGCAGCCCTTGGGTTGCGCTTTTTTGTTTGGGTAACCAATCAAGTGAAGCTTTTAATCTATCGGCTTTGCTTTTTTGGTGTTATTTAGGAGAGTTTGATGCTAATCATTCGACCAATTCGCGCCAGTGATTACGATGCTCTATACAAAGTAGCTGTTGAATCAGGTCATGGATTTACTTCCCTGCCTGTCAATGAAGAGCTACTGCGATCGAAAATCGCTCGTGCAGAAGCCTCTTTTTCCAAGCAAGTTGAAAAACCTTTTGATGAAGGTTATTTGATGGTGCTTGAAGATCTGAAAACCAATGAAGTGGTCGGTACCTGTGGTATCGAAGCAGCTGTTGGAATGGAAGATGCCTTTTATCATTACCGTTTAGGTACTGAAGTTTATCATTCAAATCAAATCTCAGTTCGTAATGAAGTTGAAACCCTGACTTTGTGTCATGACTACACTGGCGCAGCAGAATTGTGCACTTTATTTTTGAACAAAGATTATCGCCGTGGCTATAACGGCCGTATGTTGTCACGTTCTCGCTTTTTATTTTTAGCGCAGCATGCACAACGTTTTGGCAGCACTGTTATTGCAGAAATGCGCGGTGTAAGTGATGAGAAGGGCGATTCGCCTTTTTATGAATGGTTACAAGATCATTTCCTCGGTATCGACTTTGTTGAAGCTGATTATTTATCAGGTCTTGRCTGAATTCGCGACGGCATAAAGAGCAAAAAGATACAAATCTAAAAGACTCAATTTGAATTGAGGACGTCAGGCTAGCTTTCGCGGTGCATGGTCACTCCTTGGCAACCATGCCATCGTGACATTAGTAAATCCATTTACTTCAGATGCACCATCGGAAGCGTTAGCATTTTTACTCTTTACAATAAAAATAAGACCGAAGCTATCAACAAACTGCGTTTGTTGATAG
>NZ_VKHR01000097.1 GCF_009663145.1 Shewanella sp. TC10 | reverse complement strand
CGCCCACACCAGAGCAAGAGGGGAAACWACAGCTTTCTCATTTATAAAAGCTTTTAATCACACTGTGCTTTTCCGCTAGCATAACAACTAGGCTGACGTGGACACACTGCACCACGTGAACAAATCACTCTAGCCTCGTTTTCGATACCGCGTTCAATCCAATTAATGTTGAGTATTTTAGCCACACTGGTTAAATCGGCTTTTATCGATTTAGGTATCGCCACTAAACCGCCATTATCTACACAAGCTTGCTTTAAATCTTCAGTGATTTTTTCAGCATCTTTGCCTTGAGCTTCAATGGCAGGGTTCAGATCAATCCCCGCGCACAATACATGTGGGTTACCCGCTGAATCATCTACTTTTATCGACTCACAACAGTAAATACGTGGCTCATTACCCACATTCAAAATTGATATTTGAGCTGATGTGCCTGCCGATGGCTCGTTAATCTTTCTAAACACAGCCCAGTGATGACAAGGATCTTCGACAATGCGCATATTGCCCCAAGGCAGTGGAATACCATTACCACGATAAACGGCTTTAAGCTTACCTGGCGCATAAGCATCAAAGTAATGCCAGTGTGGATAAGGCGAAACGACCGTCATCCTTCTCATCGCCACAGAGGCCGAAACTTGCAATTGTTTATGAATATCAATCTCGTAACCGTGACGGTCAAGGAGCTGTCTAAATGGCACCTTAGGACACAACAAAGCGCCAGCAAAAAAGCTTGATTCAAAGTCGCGCCATGCATGCAAAATATCTTGCGCATTTAAGGTATTTGACTGCATTGCAGCATCATCATCGACTTCAACTCGACGCCCCGATGTCATGACACTTTTTAAACCGTCTTTATTGTGTAAAACGCAGTGCCCGATGTGTACTGCTAAGTCATATTTGAGCCTCGGCGCATTAGACTTTAGGGCTTTATTGATAAAAATGGTCGCTGGCGGCTCAAAAAATGAGGTGGTTAAACGTGATGAACGGACTCCAGTTTCATCTAACACCTCAGTTGGGGTTTCATCAATCCACTTAATTTTAAGTCCCATGCTTTTAGCAATTGTGAGCATTTCATCAGCGCTCAATGGCATCTGTTTCTTGCCGATATCTTCCGCGGCTCGTTCCAGATCAGGGAAGTGATTTTGATGATGCTCTTGGTGAGCACGGATCAATAACTGCGCAAATTGCCTACCTGAAGTCCCTGTTTGTGACAACATTTCAGGGATCGCAATTTGTAAAATATCGTTGGAAAATAAGAAGCTTGGTTCAAGTGGCATCCCACTTATACCACCACGGCGACCTTTTTCTGGCGTAATAGACTGCTCTTCAGGCATGTCATCTAAAAACCAATCCACCTCTTTTTGAAACACTGTGGCGATAACAGCCAGCATCCCCGCACTAGGTACACGCTTACCTCGCTCGATCATAGATAGATACGATACCGAAGGCGCAGAGCTGGAATCCACTCGGATACATCTGGCCGACAAATCTTCCATCGTCAAATGATTCCGTTTGCGTAGATTTCGTATCTTGGTACCCAGAAAATGTGACTTTCTCATCAAGCTTTGATCATTTCGCATTTTGTAAAATTCACAGTGTAAAATTTTTATTGTGAAATTGTAGTGAAAAATACTCTAGACTACAAATTAAGCAATCGGGAAACAGTTTTTGAAAATCGTTCACCGCAGCTAGCAACATGAATCAATGGTAAGAGAAGTAACACTGACCTGAGTTAAACAACCAGTCAGTGTAATGACCCAAACGAAGAGGATAAGGTTATGACTATGACAACAATGCACACCAATACAGCAGCTCACAACCTTAACAGCTTCATTGAGGAACAATTTGTGGCGACCAGTACTAACGCAGATAAAATTAACAATGCGAAAGTATTTTTAGATGACAACTTCCCGCTAACCGAAGGCTCTCACGCCGATGTTAGTAGCTATGTTATTTACTACACTCATCTTTTAGCGTTTATGAAAGATGGCAGCCAATGTGGATTGCAAAACCCATGTCAGTTTGTTGCTCTAACGGGACATAAAAGCGACCCAACTTCTGTGGTATTAAAAAATAACGATACCCATGTTGAAGTGAGCTTTGACCGCAATGGCGAACTAGGTGCTAACGACCCAGCTCACATTGAAGATATTCAAGTTGCACTGCCAATTAAAAACCTACCGACACCTTACAAGCAATGGGTAAGCATGTTGCATTCACGCTGCTTACCAACAGAAGGTAACTGCAAAGTGTTTACCGCCAAAGATGGTACTGACTACGCAATGCATCAGCGTTAGTTGGCATTAGGAAACCTTGTTATTAAGGCTGACATAATTGTCAGCCTTTTTGTTATCAGCAATTCTACCGCAGCCCTTCTTAGAGTCCCTCATCATTTATCACACCCATAATATCGCACCAATAATTAGCTGATCATGCACTAAAACAGACGCGAGACTACGATTTAAAACTATAAAACACTGATTTTAAATAGGTTCAATCATGGCCTAACTCTTGCGACGTCTTATCTGTGTTTATCATCCCTATAGGAATATAAAATGAATAAAGAACAAGTCGTTGAAGCCATTGTATTAGCAAAACATGCACGTCAATTAAGTTGGCAAAACATTGCTGATGAATTAGGAATGGGCTGTGTTTGGGTCACATCAGCTTGTTTAGGGATGAATAGCATGCCAGAGAAAGTAGCAGAAAAACTGTGCCAGTTACTGGAGCTTCCTGCAGGTTCACAAGCTGCACTTAAGGCCTATCCCATCAAAAAATGGCAACGTGATGTGCCACAAGATCCGCTAGTATATCGTTTATATGAAGTGGTTGGTGTTTACGGTGAAACACTTAAAGAAGTCATCCAAGAACAATTTGGCGATGGTATTATGAGCGCCATTGATTTTTCTATGGATGTTGAAAAGCAAACAGATCCGAAGGGCGACAGAGTGGTGATCACCATGAATGGTAAGTTTTTGCCTTATAAAGCTTGGTAATTATCGTTAACAATGAATTAAGCTGAGCGGTTAAGTAAATACTATTAACTTTGAAATCTTGGAGTTAGCTATTTACATTAAGTCATATTCAGCTTAATTCAGCAAAGCAATAACTAACCCTAGCCCCAATAACAAAGATAACCGCTGCCAAAATAAAATCGGGTCTTTATCAATAAAAGGCACGTTCTCTCGAGTCGCTTTAGGGTGTGGGTATTTGAGGTTATAAATAAACTCAGATACTTCTGCGGTGCGCTTTGCGGGATCCACTGCCAGGGCTTTTTCAAGTGCATAATCAACCCAGTGAGGTACGGCAGCATTTCGACTTCGGGCTGGAATATATCGCAAACTTTGTTGCGCTTTTAATGTTGTCGCCTTTGCAACATTCGCGTCATAGGGTAAATAACCAGTAAGCATTTGATAGGTAATCACCGCCAGTGAGAAAATGTCACTGCGATTATCCCCTAAATCTCCAATGAAGTACTCTGGACCACTGTATTGCGCGGTGCCCAGCATGTGATCATCAACCCCTTGGGTTTCAATGATTCCAGCCACTGCAGTCGCGCCAAAGTCGATAATTTTAATCACACCTGCAGTATCTATCATAATATTTTCAGGACGTAGGTCTTGATGAACCATTTCTTGTCGGTGCAAAGCTTGTAAGCCTCGGGCAATTTGAATAACCAGATTTCTCACTGTGTCTAAGTCAGGTTGGGCGTGATCATGGATCCACTGGGCCAAAGTACAGCCTTCAACATACTCTGTTACTGTATAAAGGTATTGTTTAGGCGATGTTGATACGAATGGTTTTAATAAGTGAGTGTTAGATACTCTTTGTGCCACCCAATCTTCCATTAACAAGGTTTCTAAATGATCTTCATTGTGGCGCATTTCATCAGAAGGAACCTTAATGACCACCCGCTGGCCTGATGCTTTATCCTGAGCAAGGTAAACTCGACTGCGACTGCTAACATACAATTCACGTTGAATGGTAAAGCCTTCGAACTCTTGTTCGCTATGTAAAGCTGGCGGCAAAGGCAGTTGAGTCAACAATTGTTTAAACTCATTCACCTCATGGCTGGGCAACCCATCAACGCTGACAATTTGGATTGTCAGATTATCATCCCCTCCGGCAGTCAACGCTTGCGCCACCAAGTCTTGCGCGACTCGATCAAAATCAGCACCTTTTGCATCAATAGCTTTTTTATCAACAGGAGTTGTAACTGCACTAGCCCTTTTCAGCCCTCGTTCGACCTCTTGAATAATCGCATCAGCAATGACTTTGGCAGATAAAAACTCATGTACTCCGTCTGTTGTGAGCACAAAAATGTCGCCCTGTTTAACCGGATGGGCATGATAATCACAGCTTAACAATGGACTAATACCTAATGCTTGGCTCAGGTAACTTGTATCACCAACATAACGGCGATGATCCTTAGTCAATTGCTCTAATGACTGACCACTTAATTGATAAATACGTGAATCGCCACAGTGAAATAAATGCGCGGTATTAGATTTAAACACTAATGCGCTGAAAGTGCAGACATAACCTTTATTCGCATCATGGCGGTGCAGACCTTGTTGGCCTTGAGCAAACAACCAATGATTTAAGGCTTGTAAGACTTTATGTGCGGAGGTTTTAACCGACCAAGCGTCAGGGGTTGCATAATAATCATTAAGAAAGTTACTAATCGCGGTTTCGCTAGCAATATCACTGACGTCACTGCTACTAATACCATCGGCAATTGCGACCACGGCACCTTTACTATTAAGCTGTGGGCTTTTCGGCTGTCGGCTGCCACAGCAATCTTGGTTAACAGGTTTAACCCCGCTAACGCAATGTTGGCCAATGGTCAGTTTGAGTGTTTTAGACATAGAAAATAAAAATGCTCTGCTACCGTAAGCTAAACCTGCTTAATGGCACAGAGCATTAATCATCAAAAGCTTATGCAAGCTTTTCGCGGCGCGCTTGTTCACGCTTACGTGCTGGGCTTTCTTTTACATGAGTAAGATAAAGCGGTAAACCAACTAACACAAATCCACCAACTAAATTACCAAGCGCGGTAGGGATTTCATTCCAAACAAGGTAATCCATTACAGTGAAATCTCCCCCCATGATCATCGAGAATGGGAACAGGAACATGTTCACAATTGAGTGCTCAAACCCCATAAAGAAGAACAACATCACCGGCATCCACATCGCCATCATTTTGCCACTGGCTGAAGTTGAAATCATTGCACCAACAACCCCCATAGATACCATCCAGTTACATAACATGCCACGGATGAAAATGGTCATCCATCCAGCAAAGCCATGTTCCTGATAACCTAAGGTTCGTGACTCACCAATACTACTGACTTTCGCTGCCAACACACCACCATCTGTGTTATATCCATAAGTCAAAATGAACGATGCAAAAAAGGCCACAGTAAGCGCGCCGGCAAAGTTACCCACAAACACTAAACCCCAATTACGCAGCATTTGGTCGACAGTACAGCCATTTCGTTTATCTAACACAGCTAATGGCACCAGAGTGAATACCCCAGTCAATAGATCAAACTTCATTAAATACAGCATGATAAAACCTACAGGGAACAAAATTGAGCCCGTAAGTAAGCTGCCAGTCTTAACTATCACAGTAATGGCAAAAAATGCCGCCAGACCTAAAATTGCCCCCGCCATAAAGGCACGGACAAAAGTGTCCTTGGTTGACATAAAGATTTTCTGTTCACCTGAGTCGACCATTTTTACGGCGAACTCTTTTGGTTCAATATACGACATAGCTACACTCTCCTAGATTTAATTCTGATCATGTTTTGCCAGTTCTATGCCACTATAAAAAAACCCAAAGAAACAAGTTGTTAACATAAAGGTCTATCATAAGTTAATTAGCTAAAGCACTATAATAGTTCGTTATTTGTTCGACCCGCCCTAAAATGGAACGTTACACTTTCGCCGTTGTACCCTGTATTTATTATTATTTTTATCTATTAAGGCCTAAAAAATCGTGAATCTTGAGACACTTGACTTAATGGTTTTTGAGAGTCAATCACGCCTCCAGAATCAACCTCAGTGATCAAGAAAGTAACTACATCCCGTGCACTTCTTGGCGTTATGCCACGGTTATCTTTCATTACACTGGTTACCGTTACTGGATATTCCAACTGTTCAGCCGCCTTAATCAATACCAAGGTTTCGGTTTCAACCTCAAATTCATAAGCAGACAAGTTGTCATAAGCGATACTGATTTTATAAAAAGCCGCTTGCTGAGTTTTATTTCGAATTTTAAGTAAATAGCTATTCTCTATTACTTCTTTATTGGGTTCGCTGCTGACCACACGATATAGGCTTTGGCGATCGCGGATAACATTGAGCTGGATATCAGTTCTACTGTTCAAATCCATGGCAATAAGCACTAGCATCACCAATAACGCTGTCGCATAACCTAATGCTTTTACGGACCAGAGCGAAGGTTTCTCGCCTTTTTTAAGCGCATTTTCACTGGTAAAACTAATCAAATTTGGTAAATAACCAAACTTCTCCATAGTTTGATTACAGGCATCCACACAAGCACCACAATTAATACATTCATACTGTAAGCCATTACGAATATCGATGCCCGTCGGACAAACATCGACACACAAATGACAATCGACACAATCACCTAAGCCTGCAGGTTTGCTGTCATTAGTTTGCGCTCCTTGTCGCTTATTACGTTTTCGTGGGCCACGACTTTCACCACGCGCGGCATCATAGCTCACTGTTTTAGTATTGGAGTCAAACATCACTGCCTGAAAACGCGAATATGGACAGCAATGCAAACACATCATTTCACGCATCCAGCCTGCATTTAAATAGGTGCACAAAGCAAAAAACCACACCCAAACTCCAGTCCAAAAACCGCTACTGAAAGTGAAAATATCAATATACAAATCGCGTGCTGGCATAAAGTAAGCCATAAAACCGCAACCCGTGATTAATGCCATAACCGCCCAAGCTGAATGTTTTGATACTCTTTTACTGACTTTTCTGACAGATAAAGGGGCTTTATCTAATGCGGTGCGATGATGATGATTACCTTCAACTTTCGCTTCAATCCACATAAACATTGCCGTCCACGCCGTTTGTGGACACAAAAAACCACACCATACCCGGCCAAAATATACCGTGACAAAAAACAATGCGAATGCTGCTGCCATAAATACCCAAGCCAGCACGGTAAAATCTTGCGGCCATAAGGTGATATTAAAAAAGAAGAATTGCTGCTCGGTCACATCAAAGAAAATAGCCTGACGCCCGTTGAAATTAATGAAAGGGATCAGGAAAAATATTGCGATCAGCAAAGTATTAGTATGCTGACGGATTTTTTGAAATACACCTTGTTGCTCTCTAACGTGTATTTTCCCTGATGCGCTGACATTAACAATGGCAATACGCTGGGCGGAAGAAGCGGCTAACCGACTTGATACTGACTCTGACGATACTGGATCTGACATTGTGTGGTTCCTAGTTTTCTCTTATTAGCTGTACGCTAAAGAGCAAAACCTGCGCCAATCACAGTATAATCATAACGTATTGATTTTAATTGCTAAAAATAATTTCTGGTATTTATTAAATCACGATATATCACTAATTGACGATATATCGTGACCCAATCGAATTTATCTTTCTGTTTAACCAAATCATCTATCGGCTAATGGATAACTTCTTCATTCTCGAACGTAAGGTACTTGGCGGCAKCAGCTATGCTTGATATGCCGCCAAG
>NZ_VKHR01000083.1 GCF_009663145.1 Shewanella sp. TC10 | reverse complement strand
TMWAAGCATTAATCGTCGACTCGAAAAAGTAGATAAGCAGCGTGAACAGAGTCGCCGTTCGCGTAAACGCAGTGATTTATCGACTGTTTCATTGGTGGGTTACACCAATGCGGGTAAGTCTACGCTGTTTAATGCGTTAACCGCTTCAGAAGTCTATGCAGCGGATCAGTTGTTCGCCACACTGGATCCGACTTTGCGTAAACTATCAAAACGAGCAACACCGCTACCTTCTAAGGTGGCAGAGAAAAGCATATTTTGTTTACGGCCTTGTGCCTCAATCGCAATGGTTTCAACGACTGATGAAAAGCCCATGTCTAGCATGCGGTCTGCTTCATCAATAATCAGCATTTCAACTTCAGTTGCTTCAAATTGGCCTTTATCGAGGTATTCCATTAAACGACCAGGTGTGGCGATTAATAGATCGATATTTTCTTCAAGTTGTTCTTCCTGTGGGCCGTAAGGCACACCACCAGTAATGATCCCAACATCTAACTCAAGATCGGTTGCCAAGTGGCAAGCATAGCGGTGGATTTGGCTGGCAAGTTCACGGGTCGGCGTCAGAATTAATATTCTGGCTTGGCCATTAAAGCGACGTGGGAAGTCAATCAAGTGTTGTAAAGCTGGCAGCAAGAAGCTTGCAGTTTTACCTGTACCTGTAGGCGCTTTAGCTAAAATATCCCGTTGTTCCATTGCCATTGGCAAAGTTTGTTGTTGAACGGTAGTCGGGCTTAAATGTCCCATGGCCTTTAGGGAGTCTAATAGGCGGGGATCGAGGTCAAAATCTTCAAATAGCATGCGCTTTGGGTCTCACTGATTGATAGCCAGACATTATAACCTAAGTTGTTAATCTCAGCGAGAGACTAATGGGGCAAAAGCAGATTAAACCTTAAAGTTTCAAATAAAAGTCGCGGCAAAGTTGGCTCATGGTCTCAGTGTACTGACCTTTATTATCGGTAATAACTAAATTATCGCTAATAACTACATTTTCTGATTGCGCTTTTTGTTGAAGGCTATTCGATGATGCATTTAAACAAGATGCATGTTTGAGTGCCAATAGCAGTCTGCTAGGTGCTTTTGTTTCAACAGTGCTGATAGTGGTTCTATGACTAATAGCAAGCTTAGTGTGTGCAAGCGCCGCCAGAAAGCCTAATTCACTCTGAGTTGGAATGATGAAACTCGCCATGCCAGTTTGTGCAAGTAACTGTTGAGTATGACTAAGGAGAGTTTCGAAACTGAGAGTGTCAGTATGTCTTGCTGTAGCACGACGTTTAGCTTCAGATTGAGGACCATTATCAAAATAAGGTGGATTGCAAATAATGGCGTCAAACAATGCAGCTTTCGATTTGAGGCTATCATCTGTAAATTGTTGAATGCTGCAATGCTTGAGAGAAAGCTGCTGGCTCCAAGGGCTTTGGGCAAAGTTAAATTGACAATCTTGAGCAGCGCCATCTTCAAGTTCGACAGCCTGTATCTCTACATGAGGGTTTTCAACTCGCTGGGCTATCATTAAAGACAATAATCCACTGCCTGCTCCAATATCCAGAATTCGATAGCAATAGTCTTTATTGGCGAGCGGTAGTTTCGCCCATGCACCTAAAATGACCCCGTCAGTACTGACAGGCATCCCGCAGTGGCTATCTTCAATGTGAAATTGCTTAAAGGTAAATGGCATTGTTTATTCTGATATGACTGATGTGCTTTGGAGCGTTAATGGTAACTGCTTTTCTATTAATTATCCCAGAAAAATGGCGTTGCACCAATGTTGCTAAATTCAGGCGATGTGGTTGCACTGTAGCAAGAATGTTTTGTGGGTTTTAAGCTTGTTTTCAGATAAAGGTTATTTTTAGATAGTGCTGGATTTGCGCTTGTTAATCTAAACGCGATTTGATATTAGTTCCTACCCGTTTAAAGGCGTCTAACGCATTTAAATGGCAGTAAAATGAAATCCGACTCACAAATGGGTAATTTGAAATCGACAAAGTGGCTTTTTTATAACCATTTGTGAGTAGTTTTTAATACGATGAAGTGTAATTTATAGTTTACATTCTTACAGGTCGGATTTGATTAGCGGTAGCTAATTAGTGGTTAATCACTTAAGTTTGTTAAAAAACAAAACAACAAGATGGGGCATTTTGTGCAAAACAGTAATATGAGTATTGGCGATACATTGGGCTTAGGCTTTATGACTTTCGCATTTTTCTTAGGAGCAGGTAACTTAATCTTTCCTCCTTTTGCAGGTATGTTAGCTGGCGAGAATATGACGCTGGCAATGCTAGGCTTTCTTGTTACTGCCGTGGGTTTACCTCTTGCAGGTCTTATTGCTGTTGCTAAAGCAAACGGTAAGGTCATGGCGATGTTACCAGCCTTTGCAGCAACAGCACTTGCTGTCTCTATCTACATTATTATTGGCCCTGCTTTCGCGGCGCCTCGTACTGGTTTAGTGGCTTTTGAAATCGGTGCACGCCCATTTTTAGACAATGCCGAAGCTGTTATTCAGGTAGGTGCTTTGGCACTTAATAAAGCGCAACTACTTTATACCATCGCATTTTTTGCTTTAGCTATGGTGTTGTCGTTATACCCAGGTAAATTACTCGACAGTGTTGGTAAGGTATTAACGCCAATTCTAATCTTCTTATTAGTTGGTTTAGCTGTATCGGTCATTGTTACTCCTAGTGCTGCAATTGGTGCCGCCACTGGTGACTATATTACCAGTCCACTTTCTAAAGGTATTTTAGAAGGTTATAACACCATGGATACCCTAGCTTCAGTGATTTTCGGTATGTTAATTATCGATATTTTGCGTAAGAAAGGTATCACTGAGTCTAAAGCTCAAACCCGTTACCTAGTTCGTGCTGCTATTATTGCTGCTTCAGGTTTAGCCTTTGTTTATATCTCTTTATTCTATTTAGGCGCGACGGCGGGTGATATCGCTAAAGGCGCAGAAAATGGCGGCCAGATCTTAACTAACTACGTGACCCATGAATTTGGCACTATGGGTACGATTTTACTTGCGGCTGTTGTTAGCATTGCTTGTTTAACGACTGCGGTGGGCCTAATCACAGCGTGTTCTGAATACTTCAATGAGATACTGCCGAAGATTTCATATAAAGCTTTCGTTATCTTTTTCAGCTTAGTGTGCGCCACTGTAGCGAACGTAGGGTTAACTCAGTTAATTAATATCAGTATTCCTGTATTGATGACCATCTACCCTGTAGCGATTGCATTAGTTGCAGTGACATTCTTAACTGAACGTTTTGCTCGACCTGAATTTTCTCACCGTTTAGTATTATCGGTTGCACTATTCTTCGGTGTGTTTGATGGCTTAAAAGCAGCTGGCTTTGAAATTAACTTCTTAAGCTTTATGCCATTACACGCTGAAGGAATGGCTTGGTTATTACCTGTTGCTATCGTAATGGTTGCATGTTTATTTGTCCCAGCTAAAAACCAAACGGTTGCAGCAAGTTAATTGACAACTTACCGACGGTAAATTTTGTCAAACTAAACCCGTTTTAGTTACACTAACAGCGTTACTTCATGTGGAGTAACGCTGTTTTTTTAGGAAAAAAAGTGACTGATAACTACCAAGCTGATCCTATCATTGATGCGTTTTTAGATGACCTTTGGTCCACCAAAGGCTTAAGTGATAATACGTTAGCATCTTACCGAACTGACCTAAGGCATTTTGAACGCTTTGTTCTTAATCAGAGCATGCGTTTGATTGATGTCGAGCAGTTAACCATTCGTGATTATTTGGCATATCGGGTTGATAATGATTTTGCCAAAACGAGCACGGCTAGATTGCTGAGTAGTCTTAGACGTTTTTATGGATATTTAATCGTAAAGCAAACCATTGATGTTGACCCAACCAGTTTGATTGAATCCCCTAAACTTGCACGCAAGCTTCCAGTTGCCTTAAGTGAAAAGCAAATAGATGCATTACTTGATGAACCCAATGTCGAAGATCCCGTTGAATGCCGTGATAAAGCTATGTTGGAATTGTTGTATGCAACAGGCCTGCGGGTAACGGAGTTAGTCAGTCTGACGCTTGAGCAAATCAGTTTGCGTCAAGGGCTAGTGAGAATAGTTGGTAAAGGTGGCAAAGAGCGCCTAGTACCGTTAGGAGAGCTCGCTGTTACCGAGGTAGAGCAATACTTATTAGCTGCAAGGGCTGAGTTACTTAATAACAAACAAAGTGATGTACTATTTCCGTCAAAGCGTGGCCAAATGATGACTCGACAAACCTTTTGGCATCGAATTAAGTTGTATGCCGTTCGAGCTGGAATTAACAGTCATTTATCCCCCCATACACTCCGTCATGCATTTGCGACTCATTTATTAAATCACGGCGCCGATTTACGTGTAGTGCAGTTATTATTAGGGCACAGTGATTTATCTACAACACAGATTTATACCCATGTTGCCAAGGCGAGGTTACAACAATTACATAGTGAGCATCACCCAAGAGGTTGATGCTTATTTTGAATAAGTTACCCTTGGTTACATTAAATATGTTACATGTAGCCTGCTATGAGGCAGTTAAGGTTGCTTTAATAAAACATTGTCTGTAACTTTTGCCGACAATATCAGGTCTATGTATTAGCTGAGACAGTCAGTTTTACCCAATAGGATTAATTAATGAAGTTAACTAAAGCATTTTCTTTCGCGATTACGCTAGCTGTTGCCCCACTGCTACAGGCAGCTTCTGCAACAGATATTCCCAATGAAGCTGAATTGAAAAGCCAAGTATCTGATGTACTTGGTGTCAATGTGTTGAAAATCCAATCTTCGCCTATTGATGGACTTTACCAAGCATTCACTGACCGCGGTGTATTGTATGTATCGCCTGACGGAACAAAGCTAATTCATGGCAATATGTACGATCTGAAAAACGGCATGCAAAACTTAACTGAAGCTGCTCTTGCTGGCCCGCGTATCGATATGCTTAAGCCATTTGAAAAAGACATGTTGGTCTATAAAGCGAAAGATGAAAAACACGTAGTGACGATTTTTACTGATGTCGATTGTGGTTATTGTCGCAAGCTTCACCAAGAAATGGACGGTTATAACGACTTAGGCATTACTGTACGTTACTTAGCTTTCCCTCGCGCTGGATTCCCATCTGCTAATGCGCAAGAAATGGAAGCGGTTTGGTGTGCAAAAGATCCTTTAAAAGCTATGACAGATGCTAAAACTGGCGGCAATGTTAAAGCGGCAAGTTGTGATGCTAATATTGAAGAGCAGTACCGTTTAGGTCAGGCGTTTGGTATTAATGGAACCCCAGCAATCGTGTTAGAAAATGGTGTATTAGTACCAGGTTACCAACCACCAGAAGCATTATTGAAAACCATTAAAACTAACATTTAATTTGTTAGGGTTATCGGATAATTTTAATTCGTCGATGACTTAATTTAGTCGAGTAAATTCAACAAAAGGTGAGCACATAGCTCGCCTTTTTTGTTATCTTGCTTTTGTTCTGTTCCCATTTTTCGATAAGGTTTATTTGTGGCCCACAAAATTGTCCGCCGTTCAGACGTAGATGACAGTCATTTACCCGAGACTATTCACCCTTTATTAAAGCAGCTCTATGCCCGCCGTAATGTTGACTTAACGGGTTGTGAATTAAGTCTGTCTAAGTTACTTAGGCCTGACACTATGTTGGGATTGCCAGAAGCGGCGGTGATTATTGCTGATGCGATAGCGGGGCAGAAGTCGATATTAATCGTCGGCGACTTTGACGCAGATGGCGCCACCTCAACCAGTGTGTGCTTATTAGCGTTACGGATGATGGGAGCCACAAAGATTGATTACCTTATACCTAACCGGTTCGACTATGGTTATGGCTTAAGTCCTGAAATAGTCGCCGTGGCACAATCAAAAGGCGCAGAGGTACTGATTACTGTTGATAATGGGATTTCTTCAATTGATGGTGTCGCAGCAGCAAAACAACTGGGTATGCAAGTGGTTGTTACTGATCATCACCTTCCAGGGAAAAGTTTGCCAGCAGCTGATGCGATTGTGAACCCGAATCAAGAGGGCTGTCAGTTTGCTAGTAAATCGATTGCCGGAGTTGGAGTCGCATTTTACTTAATGTCAGCATTAAGAGCCGAGCTGAAGAGTCGAGATTGGTATCGGCTAAATCAAATTGCTGAGCCTAACCTTGGTAGTTTGCTCGATATTGTGGCATTAGGCACAGTTGCCGATGTTGTGTCACTTGATAGTAATAATCGCATATTGGTTCAAGCTGGTTTGCAGCGAGTTAAAAATGGCCGTTGCCGCGTTGGGATAACCGCCTTATTAGAAGTCGCTAAACGTAGTCCTCAGCGAATCGTTGCATCAGATTTTGGTTTTGCTGTAGGCCCTCGTCTTAATGCCGCTGGCAGACTCGATGAAATGGCGTTAGGGGTTGAAACCTTATTATGTGAAGACATGATGCTCGCGAGAAGAATGGCTGATGAGCTTGACGGTTTAAATGGCGAACGCCGCGAACTCGAAGCAGGAATGCAGCAAGAAGCGCTTAAAAGCTTACAAAAACTCACCTTAGATGAATCAAAGTTACCTTGGGGACTAGCCATTTTCCAAGATGATTGGCATCAAGGGGTTATCGGGATTTTAGCGTCGCGCATCAAAGATAAATACCATCGACCGGTGATTGCTTTTGCTGACGCTGGAGATGGCGAGATAAAAGGCTCGGCACGCTCAATTAAAGGTTTGCACATGCGCGACTTACTTGAGCTCATCAACAGTCGTCATCCAGGTATGATTATCAAATTTGGTGGTCATGCCATGGCTGCAGGTTTATCACTGCGAGCTGATGCATTTGCTGAGTTTGAAGCTGCCTACGATAAAGCCGTGCGAGAAGTACTTAAGCCTGAGCAACTCACTGGTGAAGTGTTATCAGATGGCGAATTACCGGTTCAATTGATGAACCTTGAAACAGCATTTCTATTACGTGAATCTGGTCCTTGGGGACAGTCATTTGAAGAACCTTTATTTGATGGTTACTTCAGTGTTATTCAGCAAAGAATTGTTGGTGAAAAACATTTGAAACTGGTGCTTGAAACTGATTGCGGTTCAGTCATGATGGATGCTATTGCCTTTAATGTCGATTTAGCGACTTGGCCAGATGCGACGATTAAACATGCGAGGGTCGCTTATAAACTTGATGTGAATGAGTTTAGAGGCAATCAAACGGTACAAATGCTGGTTGACTATATCGAACCTGCTTAACCTTAAGCGCACTTCCAAAACGATCAACTTGAGCAAGTGACTTGAAGTCACAATCTGAGTAAGTGACTTGCTCAAGTCACTTAAATAAACCAGTCACTTAAATAACGATAGTTTAGCCAAGAGCTGTGCTGTTGATTGCCTCACTGGTTTTTTATGACTAAAGTAAGCGTATGTAGAAGTGACAGATACAAAAAAGCCTCGCATTGCGAGGCTTTTTTGTTATTTGGTCGCGTTAGCCACCAAATCTAAATATGGTGCCCGAACCCGGAATCGAACCAGGGACACGAGGATTTTCAATCCTCTGCTCTACCGACTGAGCTATTCGGGCGACGGACGCAATTAAACGTTTTTTGCGGTCTATAGTCAACTTTTTTTTATTTTTAACGCTGTTTTTAGGTGTGTTTGACTAAGAATCCCACAAAAGGCTCAAATGTTCAGCTAAAGCTAATCGTTCAAATAGGTCTATCTGTCAAAGCAACCATAGTGCTTAACTTAAGCTATTGGTGAACTTTTTTGCCTAAGGTTGAATAGAAAACCGCCTAAGGGAGGTCTTATTGATTGAATATTATGGATAACAGCACAAATTTACACTAGGAGCTAGCTATTGAATTGGCAAATGGCATTGATTAATCGATCGCAAAAACACCCGCTATGGGTATGTTTTGCTGTGTCGTTTATAGTCATTTTAAGTCTGTTAGGTGTGACTAGAATAAGCCTTGATGTCAATTTTAATGATTATTTTGCCCATGATGATGCAGGCTTTATTGGTTATCAACAGCTGAACAGCCAGTTTGAACAATCCAATAATTTACTATTATTATTAGAAAACCAACAAGACTGGCGTCAACCACAGCAACAAGCTCGCTTATTACAATTTATCAAGCTGTTACAAAGCAGTGATGATATTGCTAATGTCGGAGGATATGCCTCATTTATCTCTGGTGCTAATATCTCAGACGCTAATATCTCTAGCTCTATGGCCGACGATTCAAGTCTTAAATCTTCCGTAAATCGTTCAGCTTTCTTATTGAGTTATAAACAACATCCTAGATTACCTCTAGTCATATCTGATTCTGGTTTAGCTATTTTGCTAAACATTAGTTTCAGTGACGCTGATAAGCATACTTTCGCCAATAACACCCTTTGGCGAGAAACTAAGATAGAAAATTTATTGGATAGAGCAAAAACGTACTGGTCGTCTGAGGTAAATGTCACTGACAAACAAGGGATGGATGCTGGGATTCCACTTTATGAAAAAGCTGGCAACCAAAAAGTAGTCGAAGAAAAGCCCGTACAAAAAAGCACGGTGAATATCTATTTGAGCGGTGAGCAGGCGCTTAACTGGCAGTACGCTAAAGTGTTGCGACATGATTTATCTTGGTTTGCCCCAAGCTTATTACTGGTCATTACACTAATGGCTGCTTTTTTCATTCGGGCTAGAATATGGCTACTGGCGATAGGGTTAAATTGCTTGGCCACGCTTATTTTTACCCTTGGCATCGCAGGTTGGTTTAATTTAACCATAGCCGCAATCAGTGCGTTTATTCCCGTCATTATTATCACATTGTCATTAGCTTATTCTGCACATTTATATTTGGCTTGGCAGCGAGCAGTTCATCAAGGTGAGCTTGAAGCGCTAAAATTTAGTTTTGAGCATAACAAGTTACCGCTATTTTATGCCACATTAACCACTATGTTGGGTTTCGGCTTGCTCGGTTTTAGTCCCTCACCACCCATTCAATCCTTTGGCGCTTTAGTGGCTGTTGCCGTACTTTGTCATTATCTGCTATGCCATAGCTTAACGGTTATTGTGGTTAATTACGGGCGAAATAAAAAAGCGATTAATACCTTAAACAATGGGAATAATAAGAAAACCAGCGTTGCTGCTAAAACTTTTTTCTCAGCTGAGCCGATAGCAAGAGTTGCCATAAAATATCCAAAAAGTTTATTGCTTACTGTTGCTGTTATCTCTGTCCTTGCATCATTTAGCGTCACCAAGCTTGAGCTTAATGATGATCCTCTGAGCTACTTCCCAAAAGACAACCCTTTTAGCCAATCGAAACAAAAGATGCAGCAATACTTTGATGGAGTGAATCTTATTCATTATGAAGTTAGCACCGAACCTCATCAAATATACGATAAAGCTTACTTAGCTTTCTTATATCAATTTAGCCGCTATTTAAAACAACAACCCGAAGTGAATAAAGTGACTCATATTGGTGATTGGGTTAAAAGCGCTGGATTAAGTCAAAGTCGATTTAAGCAAGTCGTCAGCCAAAACTCAGTACAAGAATTGGGACTTAACAGCGAAGTTTCTGCGCACTATCAATCAAGCTTATTGACTATTTATCTTGCTCCTTTAACTGCAAGGCAAATGATTGAATTTGAAGATAGAGTGTCATCTTGGCTGTTTGATAATCGTGCAGATTTAATGGTGAGTCCAGCACTTGGAAGTAACCTCCTTTTTGCGCATTTATCCATTGAGAACGCAAAAAATATGTTGTGGTCGTTTGTCGTTGCATTACTCATGCTCAGTATCATTATTGGGATGATTAAACGCAGTGTGGTATTTGCTTTAATAGGATTGATGGTTAACTTTTTACCCTTGCTTTGGGTATTTGGTGCTTGGCAAATAATGGGTGGCTATATCAGCATTGGTAGTGCAGTCGTATTGGGCATCATGTTAGGTATCATTGTTGATGATACTTTACACCTGTTATTAAAACTGCCCCAGCCAAATAAAGCTAATTCGTTTCTTTCATTCTGGCCTAAATATGCCGCCATTATCCCTGTCATTAGCTTTACTAGCTTAACCTTAGTATTGGGGTTTGGCATTGGTTTAGCGTCTGACTTTGCCCCCATAGCACAACTCAGTATGCTGTCTTGTTTAGTCATTAGTCTCGCGTGGCTTTTTGATGTTTTGGTGTTGCCTGTTATTTATCATCAATGGAGACGCTTTTTCGTGAGTTCTAATATGAATCCCAATACAAGTCCCAATAAAAGTCATAAAAATGAGTCCCAATATGAGCATTAGTCGCTGCTTTGGTAAAAAAACATCACCTAAAATCTCAAATGGGAACAATGCTCTGCGTCTGCAAGATTGGATAAATCAATTAGGTCATACGCCTCTGTCATTTAATGATAGTCAAGCAGAATCAATGGCACACCTACTGCCATTGTTGTTATGTGGAGAGCAGTCCGCTCAACTAGTGTTTAATCAAGAAATTATTAGGTTACGTACTAATTCGATGACTAATAACTTGGTAAATGGTCATTCTGTGTCATCTATAGATTCAGAAAAAATCATTATATCGCTAGTGGAAGTTGAATCAGATGAATGCCGACATGATATTGCACTGCAAAGTGTTGCTGACAATTTGCCTGAAATAGAAACTGTTTCAAAGGTGCAGCGACTTGCAAAGCGTTTTTATACTAGCCTCAGTCGTGTTGATGATTACCAAGAGCACTTTGTGCGAATTGCAATTTTAGATACCTGCGTCACTCAAATCATGCAGGCATTTGAACATAGCCATTTAGGTTTGCATCACCCTTTTAGCCAGCTATGCGGTTTAATCAAAAAGGATGAAGCCAAACATGTTTATATCAGCCGTCATCACGCGATTGAACTCGGTGCCAGTCATTCAGATTTTTGTCAGCAACAAGAATTTATTACTCAACACTTATTCCAACTGTTGAGCAGTCAAGGCAATGCTTTTGAACATATGGGAGTGTGTTTAGATTCCCTACAGCAAAAACTGGAGGAAAAATGGCAGTAAAATTTGCCCAACATGATTTGTCCTTATACTCAATTGCTCATCAATTGCCTGGTTGTCATATCGATAATGAAACCTTATTGGGCTGTTTATCTAAGCAAGCTGGTCGGTTGAATGCGCGTAAAGCGAAAAGCATCGCGAAACGTTTGGGGATAGAAGGCCGTTATTTAGTGAGGGATTTATCCAAAGCGACGAGTTCAGCTTCACCCACTAGTATTGAATTAAGCCAACAGGTTATTGCCCAAGCTTTATCAAGCGCGGATCTAACGGCGAGCGAGCTAGATTATTTAATTACTCACACTTGTACTCCGCATACACAAGTACCACCTAATGCTGCATGGCTCGCTGATGTTATGGCATACCACGGCCCTTACTTAGAGTTAAGGCAAGCATGTACAGGCTTTGCTAATGGTTTACAGATTGCTTCCGCTTTTTGTGCCGTAAATCAGCAACCAGTAGCGATAGTTGGTGTAGAAACCGGCTCGGTTTATTTTGATATGGATAAATCATTTATCGATACTGAGCAATTGGTCAATTATGTGCAAATGGGTGATGGTGCAGCCGCCACAATATTGGGCCCAGCATTGAGTGGAAAAGCCAAAATTTCTGATATTTATTTAGGACAAATAGGTCATCAAAAGCAGCCTGGGTTTTATTTAGATAGTGGTTCAGATGATGTTGGCGAAAAGCGCATGGCGCGTTTTCATCATAACATCCATGCAGTGAGGGAGCAGGGGAGTCAGTTATTTGAACTCGGCTGGCAAGCATTACAAAGCCGCGGTTATCATTTAAATGATTTTGCCTATATTTTGCCCCATCAAGCGAATGGTCATATTGATGTGTTAATGGCTGAGGCGCTAGGTATTACACCAGATAGAATCATTAATGATGCGAAACAGTTCGGTAATTTAGGCTCTGCAGCAATCTGGGTGAGCCTATCGAACTTAATACACTCTGGTAAATTAAACGAAGGAGATAAAGTTGCAGTACTTGGGGCTGAGGCAACTAAATACCTTTATGGCGGCTTTGTGTATGAGCATCGAAATGCTTAACGGCAAAACTGAATAATGAAAAAGCCCGCAACAATCATTGCGGGCTTTCAATTAGTGTTTTAAAAAGTCACTAAACTAGTCACTAAAATAAGTCACTAAAATAAGTCACTAAAATAAGTCACTAAAATAAGTCACTAAAATGAGTAACTAAACTTTGGTTAGTTAAGCTCTTTATTATCAGGGAAGTTTGCAGCCATTACAGTTAATACATTTTGTTTTAACTGATCTTGCCCTAATTCACCGTAAGCTTCAGACATAATCTCCAGTGCTCGCTCTGTAGCAGGAGTGCCTGGGAACTGTTCCATTACTGATTGAGCACGAACAGCTGCCGCACTCCAAGCTTCCATTTTTATGTAATACTCAGCAACTTTAATCGAGTACTGTGCTAAACGGTTTTTAAGGTACTGCATGCGCTGGTGAGCGTCAGCTGCATATTTACTATTTGGGTAGCTTTTAATTAAACGATCAAAATCTTTAAAGGCATCTTGAGCATTTTTAGGATCGCGATCGGTACGGTCGATATTCATCATGTCATGGAAAAGATAATTATCAGCCTGCATATTTGTTAAACCACGCATATAATAGACGTAATCGATATCAGGGTGCGTAGGGTTTAAGCGTAAAAAACGGTCGATATTGGCGATGCCAGATGCAACGTCATCCATCTTGTAATACGCAAAAATCATATCAAGTTGAACTTGAGTTTTATGCGGACCAAATGGGTAACGAGAGTCTAAAGCTTCAAGGGTTCTTACTGCTTTAGAATAGTTTCCAAGCTCCATTGAGGTTCTTGCTTGGGCATAAAGTCCCTCTGGTGACTTACCATTGAGGTCTTCATCTTCAAAACCTTTTGAGGTACTACAAGCTGATAAAGCTAATGAAAACAATACTAGGGCGGCGCCTTTGGCAAATTTAGACATATGTAAATTCAATTCTTTTATAAGTTGTTGTTAAGAATTTTTCCATTTCACTGTAAAATAGAAAACAATCCGATTGTAACAGATAGCACATTCACTTTGGACCCCAAAAAAGGGGTACGGTTCCTATGACACAAGAGATTAACCTAAAAAGCGAGATCACGGCAATCCAAACAGGTCTTCGATTAGACCAAGCTTTGGCTGAATTGTTCCCTGATTATTCCCGTACACGCATCAAAGAATGGATCCTATCTGGTGCAGTTTCAGTCGATGGCGTTGTTGTCGATATACCTCGTGAGAAGGTACTAGAGTCGCAGTTAATTGCGGTAGAAGCAACGCTTGAAGAAGAAGTAAAAGATAAAGCGCAGAATATTGAGCTTAATATTGTCTATGAAGACGAGCATATTATCGTTGTTAATAAGCAAGCTGGCTTAGTGGTTCACCCAGGTGCTGGCAATGCTGATGGCACTTTATTGAATGCTTTATTGCATCACTGTCCCGATATTGAGCATGTCCCACGTGCGGGTATTGTTCATCGTTTAGATAAAGACACCACAGGTTTAATGGTTGTAGCCAAAACCGTTGAAGCACAGACCCATTTAGTTACCGCATTGCAAGCTCGCGACATCGTACGTGAATATGAAGCAATTGTTATTGGTACTATGACTGCTGGTGGCACAGTTGATGAGCCGATTGAGCGTCATGAAACGCGTCGCACCCAAATGGCTGTGATCGCAGGTGGCCGTCCATCTGTTACCCATTACCGTGTAGCAGAAAAATTCCGTGCACACACTCGATTAAGACTACGCCTTGAAACAGGCCGTACTCACCAAATTCGTGTGCATATGGATTACATTGGTCATGTATTAGTAGGCGATCCTGTTTATGGTGGTCGTCCTCGTCCGCCTAAAAAAGCCAGCCCAGAGTTTTTTGATATTTTGAAAAACTTTAATCGTCAGGCTTTGCACGCAGTCCGTTTAGAATTAGCGCATCCTTTCACTCATGAAATCATGTCGTGGCAGGCGCCTATTCCTGAAGATATGCAAATGCTTGCAAAAGCAATGCGTAAAGATACTGAAGAAAATCCAATAGAGTATCTATAAGCTCTGACAATATAGCGTCAGATAAAAGGGCACTACGTGTATAAAGCCAGTTGGCCAGTTCCTGATAATGTAGGCATCGCTATGACGAATCGTCATGGCGGTGTAAGCAAGTCTCCTTTTGACAGCCTTAATTTAGGTTTGCATGTGGGTGACGAAATGTCTGATGTATTAGCTAACCGGGTCTTGATACAACAGCAGCTTTGCTTAAGTGCCCCTTTACTATGGCTAGACCAAGTTCACGGAACTGAGATTATTGATTGCTCTCATTTATCAGCCGCATCATTAGCCAATAAACTCCCTCCTAAAGCTGATGGTAGTTATACATCATCACCTCATTTGTCATTAGCAATAATGACAGCAGATTGTTTACCTGTGCTGTTATGCAACAAAGAAGGGACACAAGTCGCTGCTGTTCATGCTGGCTGGCGTGGGTTATGTGATGGCGTTATTGAAGCCGCAGTTAATAAATTTAGCGGTGAAAAAGCTGACATCATGGCTTATTTAGGTCCGGCAATTGGTCCTGAAGCGTTTGAAGTTGGTGCAGAAGTGAAGCAGCAATTTGAACAGCATGATACTAATGCGAGTAAATACTTTGCCCCGCATGGTGCCAAGTATTTAGCAGACTTAAGCGGACTAGCCAAATTACGCTTATCAACTATGGGTATAGAAACAGTCTTTAGTGCAGATACCTGTACCTTTACAAACCATGATTACTTCTCGTATCGCCGCGATCAGCAAACAGGTCGGATGGCTTCTTTAATTTGGTTAAAGTCTTAATCTATTTTTTCGATTTGATCTGAATCAATTAATCTAACACTAATGTACTGAATTTGTTTTTCAAGATTGAATTATTCATAAACATCCCCATATTTTAATTATCAAAACATTCCGTTTTTATTAAATTGTTTAGGAGGCCGTATGAGACTCGATCGTATGACCAACAAATTTCAAATCGCTATTTCAGATGCCCAATCTTTGGCATTAGGGCGTGATCATCAGTTTATTGAACCTATTCATTTGATGATGGCGTTATTAAATCAAGACTCAGGTTCAATTCATCCTTTGCTAACTCAGGCAGGGATTAATGTGAGTGGCCTGCGTTCATCGTTAAGCCAAGAGTTAGAACGTTTGCCACAAGTTGAAGGTACTGGCGGTGATATCCAATTATCCCAAGGCCTTATTCGCTTACTAAACTTGTGTGACAAATTAGCGCAAAAGCGCAAAGACAAATATATCTCTTCAGAGCTGTTTGTCATGGCAGCGCTTGAAGGAACTGATGCGTTAAGTAAGTCGCTGAAAGATGCTGGCGCGACTAAAGCATTGTTAGAAACCACCATAGAACAAATTCGCGGCGGTCAAAAAGTGGATGATCCCAACGCTGAAGATCAACGCCAAGCATTAAATAAGTTCACAGTCGATCTCACTGAACGCGCAGAGCAAGGCAAACTTGACCCTGTTATTGGTCGTGATGAAGAGATTCGCCGTACGATTCAAGTTCTGCAACGCCGCAGTAAAAATAACCCAGTATTAATTGGTGAGCCTGGTGTGGGTAAAACTGCAATTGTTGAAGGTTTAGCGCAGCGTATAGTGAATGGCGAAGTACCAGAGGGTATTAAAAATAAGCGTGTATTATCTTTAGATATGGGCGCATTAATCGCTGGTGCTAAATATCGTGGTGAATTTGAAGAACGCTTAAAAGCAGTTTTAAATGAACTTGCCCAAGAAGAAGGTCAGGTTATTTTATTTATCGATGAACTTCATACCATGGTCGGTGCTGGTAAAGGCGAAGGTGCGATGGATGCAGGTAACATGCTTAAACCTGCACTGGCTCGTGGTGACTTACACTGTGTTGGCGCGACGACATTAGATGAATACCGTCAGTATATTGAAAAAGATGCAGCACTTGAGCGCCGTTTTCAAAAGGTGCTGGTGGAAGAGCCTAATGTTGAAGATACCATTGCCATCTTACGTGGCTTAAAAGAACGTTATGAACTCCATCACCATGTTGAGATTACTGATCCTGCAATTGTTGCGGCCGCCAGTATGTCACATCGATATATATCAGACAGAAAGCTACCTGATAAAGCCATCGATTTAATTGATGAAGCCGCCTCTAGTATTCGAATGCAGATTGACTCGAAACCAGAAGCGTTAGATAGACTTGATCGCCGTGCTATTCAATTAAAGCTTGAAGAGCAAGCGCTAAGTAAAGAAGAAGATGATGCTAGTCGCAAACGTCTCTCTCATTTACAAGGTGAACTTAAGCAAGTTGAAGAAAAAGCTGGCGAGTTGAATGAAATTTGGCATACAGAAAAAGCTGCCTTAGCTGGTACCCAACATATCAAAGCTGATTTAGAGCAATCTCGTATGGATATGGAAGTGGCCAAACGTGCAGGTGACTTAACTCGTATGTCAGAGTTGCAATATGGTCGAATTCCAGAATTAGAGAAGCAACTTGATTTAGCCTCACAAGCTGAAATGCAGGACATGACCTTATTACGTAATAAAGTCACTGATACCGAAATTGCTGAAGTGTTATCAAAAGCCACAGGTATTCCGGTTTCGAAAATGCTTGAAGGTGAGCGTGATAAATTATTGCAAATGGAGCAAGCACTACACCAAAGGGTCATAGGTCAAAACGAAGCGGTTGAAGCGGTATCAAATGCGATAAGACGCAGCCGAGCAGGACTTGCAGATCCAAATCGTCCTATTGGTTCTTTCCTATTTTTAGGGCCAACGGGTGTAGGTAAAACCGAGTTGTGTAAATCATTGGCAAGTTTCTTATTTGATACTGAGTCTGCCATGGTTCGCATCGATATGTCAGAGTTTATGGAAAAGCATACGGTTTCAAGATTAGTCGGTGCGCCTCCAGGTTATGTAGGTTATGAAGAAGGCGGCTATTTAACAGAAGCTGTACGTCGTAAACCTTACTCAGTGATCTTATTAGATGAAGTCGAGAAAGCGCATCCTGATGTGTTTAATATTTTACTTCAGGTACTAGACGATGGCCGCCTAACTGATGGTCAAGGTCGCACGGTAGACTTTAGAAATACCGTGATCATCATGACCTCGAATTTAGGCTCTGACATCATCCAAGATGGTTTTGCATCTCAAGACTATGCACAAATGAAATCATCAGTCATGAATGTTGTGACTCAAAGCTTTAGACCTGAGTTTTTAAACCGAATAGATGAAACCGTCGTGTTC
Source organism: Shewanella sp. TC10 (assembly GCF_009663145.1). Classification (GTDB taxonomy): domain Bacteria; phylum Pseudomonadota; class Gammaproteobacteria; order Enterobacterales; family Shewanellaceae; genus Shewanella. Next base: position 2,371 of record NZ_VKHR01000083.1, on the reverse strand, counting down.
CATCCTTTAGCGGCTGAGCATATTGCTCATATTGCTGAGATCCAGTTAGAAAACTTAAAAGCACGTTTGGCTGAAAAAGACTTTACCATGTCTATTTCTAAAAATGCTTTAGCCTTGATTGCAGAAGCTGGTTTTGATCCAACTTACGGGGCTCGTCCACTTAAAAGGGCATTACAACAAGAAATTGAAAACCCATTAGCGCATCATCTATTAAAAGGTGAGTTGCTTCCAGGAAAGCCAATTCTCATTGATGTTGTAGATGGCTTGCTGACATTTAAACAGTAGTTCAACTGTATTACCTTTATATAGAAAGGAACGATGCAAAAGTATCGTTCCTTTTTTCGTTTTAACCTGAGCGCAATAAATACTGAACAAGCTAGTTATTCACTATAACCGGGATGAACTACTTGATAGTGGGTGATTTTTAAACTAATTTGATTAGAAAGGCGTTATTAATCTTCAACCTAAATTCAAGTAAAAGGAAATACCATGAAGAAAACTGTCGTATTAGGTATCGCATTACTCTCAATCGCTGCAACAGGTTGTAGTAGTTCACCGGAAAAAAGTGAATCTGATATTATCGGTGTCGGTAATGTGGAATATAACAGCCTTTATCATTATGGATATAACAAAGGCTGCAGCGGTGCATTGAAGCAAAAGCAAACCAATGAATCTTTAGAGTCTATGAAAGATGAAACCTTATCTGGTATTGATGCATTTGAAGATGGTTGGCGTTCAGGTACAGAAACTTGTAATGATGGTGAGTTTCGTTCTATGTATACAGTGCGTAACGCGCAGTAAATATTTCAATCGTGATTTACAGTGAAATAACAAAAAGGAGCCTAGGGCTCCTTTTTTAGTTTTAAATGCTTATGGCATATTTAAATTAATTGCAGAAAAGCTTTTTACGTTCTTCATTCTTTTCAATTTGCGCCAGTCTTTCTTCTTCGGTGATGACAATCTCTTCACCTGTTTCTGCATCCTTTCGATGTAAATGTTGATAACTACTTAATACATTTAAACTGTGTTTCGCACTTTCACAAATTGAAGCAGCTTGTTCAGCGTCTTTTTCTTTGATGAGTTTAGCTTTTGCCGCCAAGTCCGACCCTTGACTTGTGTTGTTCGAAGTTGATGTGTTGGGTAACACTGGAACATAACCTACTTGTGCAGGTTCAATGTCTTCACTGTAGACTTTCTTTGAGTCGACATCTGCTGGTGGCTGTTGGCTGTAATGAGACACACCATCTTTATCTACCCATGTATAAATGACAGTGGCAAAACTGATATGACTTACAGTACAACAAACTAAAAAAGCGAGCAGACGTAAACTGAACATAGATATTCCTAACAATATGGTGAAGCATAATTTTCCCTAATAAAATTAAAATAGGCTAAATAGCACATAAAACCAATAGCTAAATGAATATTGTTATGAGTCGATGGCGCTATTAATGGCAATTAAGCACAACACAGTCCCTATTTTAATACTTCATCACTAATGTTTATTTCGATCGAATACACTAAAAAACAGGCAGGTTAGTGTGAAAAGTCTACGTTGTGGTTAATTATTGCTCAGTTGAGTCAGGTTTGTCATAATTTTTGCAAAAAGCCCTTGCGGTGTTTCTAAATCTGCCTATAATGCGCATCCACTGACACGGCAGAGCGCAATAGCGAAACACTGAGTCAGGTTGATTTGAGACGGTKTTAACCACTTCAAATTAACGGCAAAAAGAAGTTTGAAAAAACACTTGACGCCAACGAGGGAAAGCGTARAATACGCATCCCTGACCAACACGGTCAACGCTCTTTAACAATCAAACAAGTAAATCTGTGTGGACACTCACAGGTGTTGAGTTAATCGAAATTGCTCACTCTTTCTCGTAAAGAATGMAGCAATCAAAATTATTATCAATGTAACGATGAGTGTTCATAGCAATATGTAACAAACAGKATGTAGATTCTTCCGAGTCTGCATAATGTAATCAGAATTCATTGAGCCGAGACTTAGGTCTCAACAAAACTTTAATTGAAGAGTTTGATCATGGCTCAGATTGAACGCTGGCGGCAGGCCTAACACATGCAAGTCGAGCGGTAACAGATTGATAGCTTGCTATCAATGCTGACGAGCGGCGGACGGGTGAGTAATGCCTAGGGATCTGCCCAGTCGAGGGGGATAACAGTTGGAAACGACTGCTAATACCGCATACGCCCTACGGGGGAAAGGAGGGGACCTTCGGGCCTTTCGCGATTGGATGAACCTAGGTGGGATTAGCTAGTTGGTAAGSTAATGGCTTACCAAGGCGACGATCCCTAGCTGTTCTGAGAGGATGATCAGCCACACTGGGACTGAGACACGGCCCAGACTCCTACG
>NZ_VKHR01000072.1 GCF_009663145.1 Shewanella sp. TC10 | reverse complement strand
ATTCCTGAGGTTGTGCAAGATGAATGCAATGAGCACAACCTCAGGAATTAATGCCTTATCGGCTAATAAATTCGGCAAAGAATAATGTTCAAGGCTCATCAACCTTTTAGCAATGCTGTAAGTCAGTCCATTCACGCGATAAGACATGACTGTTGGGCGCTTAACCAACATAGCTTCTAACGCTGCAGTGCCTGATGCAAGTAATATAGCATCCGATGCAGCCATTACTTCGCGTGATTGACCTTCTATAAGATCAATCTCTAGATCAGGAGCAAACTCTTTAAGTGCAGCAACAAACTGCTCTCTACGGGCTTGATTGACTAGAGGAGTGACGAATTTAATGTCTGGATATTTCTGCTTAACGATGACGATAGCTTTGATAAATGGTTCAGCAAGTTGTTTAAGCTCACTACCGCGAGAACCTGGCAATACCGCTAAGTATTCTGCATTTGAATCTAGTCCAAGTAATTCGCGTGCAGCAAGTTTGTCACTTTCCATTGGAATGTCATCAGCCAATGTATGACCAACAAAAGTGCAAGGCACTTGGTATTTATCGTAAAAGGCTTTTTCAAAAGGCAGTAGCGACAATACCATATTAGTGGCTTTCGCTATTTTAAAGATACGTTTTGGACGCCAAGCCCAAACAGATGGACTGACATAATGAACAGTTTTAATACCTTTATTCTTAAGCTTTAGCTCAAGACCGATATTAAAATCGGGAGCATCGATACCAATAAAACAGTCAGGTTTCGCTTGGCAAATTTTTTCAATTAGCGTAGCCCTAACCTTGAGTAATCTTGGTAATCGCCCTAGGACCTCAACAATCCCCATCACAGCAAGCTCTTCATAAGAGAAAAAGCTTTCAAAGCCAAGCGCTTCCATCTGCGGACCGCCAATGCCAATAAATCTGGCATCTGGATATTGCTTTTGCAAGGATTTAATTAATCCTGCACCTAAAATATCGCCGGAGATTTCTCCGGCGACCATTGCAAATATACGAGGGGTATTATTTGTCATTGTTTATTCTATCGAATGATCCCACGGGAAGAGCCATTAATAAAATCAACCATACCTTTAACATACTCATCTGACTCAGCATCTTCGGTAATTTCAGCCAATGCTTCTTCGATAGTTAAGTTTTTACGATATAGAGATTTATAAGTACGACGGATCGCGTGTTGTGTTTCTTTAGTAAAACCACGGCGCTTAAGGCCTTCTGCATTTAATCCACGAGGGATAGCAGGGCTACCAGCAGCCATAACAAATGGCGGCACATCTTGGAAAATAGTTGACGAGCCAGCAGTAAAGGCGTGAGCACCAATATGCACAAACTGATGTACACCAGTCATACCGCCTAAAATAGCCCAGTCGCCAACATGTACGTGACCTGCAATAGATGCATTATTTGCCATGATGATGTTGTCGCCTAGAACACAGTCATGGGCGATATGAACATAGGCCATTAATAAATTATTAGAGCCAATACGGGTTTCGCTATTATCTTGAATAGTGCCACGATGAATGGTCACATTTTCACGGACAATATTATTATCACCCATAATCAATGTGGTTGGCTCACCCGCATATTTTTTGTCCTGACATTCTTCACCAATAGATGAGAACTGGAAAAAACGGTTGCCCTTACCAATAACGCTTGGACCTTTGATGACAACGTGTGAGCTAACCCAAGTGTCGTCGCCAATTTCAACATCAGCGCCAATATAACTCCAAGGGCCAATAGTGACATTGTTACCGATTTTTGCGTCTGGATGTACGAATGCTAACTTATCAATCACTTGTTGATCTCTCTACGTGCACACATAATTTCGGCAGAACAAGCTAACTCGCCATCGACGAATGCTTGTCCTTCAAATACACCAATCCCTCGGCGTTCTTTAATCATTTTGACATGGAAATGAACTTGGTCACCTGGAGAAACAACGCGTTTAAAACGCGCCTTATCGACACCAGCTAGCAAATATAAAACATCTGGTGAAGGCTCAGGGCTCATGGTCTTGAATGCCAATAAACCTGTTGCTTGTGCCATAGCTTCAATAATAAGAACACCAGGCATAACAGGTTTTACAGGAAAGTGACCTTGGAAAAATGGTTCATTAAACGTCACGTTTTTAATCGCATGTAAAGATTCACCAACGGTATAATCTAATACACGGTCAACTAACAAAAATGGATACCTATGAGGAAGATACTGAAGGATCTCTTCAATATCCATTGTATTTAATTCGTTTGACACGCTTAATTCCTCGCAATGGCTACTATGAGCCATGACTTCTAATCTTTGATTTTCTTTTCAATCGTTTTAACACGATTAAATAATTCGTCTAAGTGGCGAAAACGAACGGTATTACGTCGCCACGTCTTGTTATCCATAGCAATTGTAGCAGATGAATACAGACCAGGTTTACGAATTTCGCTCGTTATATTGGTACTACCAGATACATGGGTGCCATCAATAATTTTTAAATGACCAGCAACACCACAGCCGCCACCTAAAATACAATACTTACCAATTGTCGTGCTACCTGCAATAAATGAAGCACCTGCAATTGCAGTATTTTGACCAATAACACAGTTATGCGCTATTTGTACCTGGTTGTCGATGATGACGCCATCATGAATTTCTGTAGGAGAAAGCGCGCCACAGTCCACTGTAGTGCCTGCACCTATTTCAACATTGTCGCCAATTCGAACACCACCTGTTTGTGGTATTTTAATCCAGTTGCCTTTTTCATTGGCATAGCCGAAGCCGTCTGAGCCAATAATACAACCAGAATGGAATATACAATCTTGTCCTACAACCACATTATGGTAAAAAGTCACATTGGCTTTTAAACAAGAGCCAGAACCGATCACCGATTGTTCACCAACAACAGAGCCTGCACCAATCTGTACATTGTTACCTAAAATAACATTGGCACCCACTACGGCATTTGCAGCAATTGCCACATTTTCACCTAACTGAGCTGACGGATCGATTTGCGCGGAAGGATGGATACCTAAAGTCACTTTAGGAGTGGTATCAAGAAGTTGGGCTACACGGGCGAAGCCAACGTAGGGATCTTTCAAAACCAAAGCATTACCTTGGTAATCTTCAGCATCTTTTTCACTCAATAACACCGCACCAGCTTGAGAGTTCTCAAGCTGCGCACGGTACTTACTATTGGCTAAAAAAGAAAGTTGATCTTGGGTAGCATCTTCCAAAGTCGCCACACTGGTAATAACCAATGTTTCGTCACCTTTAACCGACGCTCCCAACAGCTGACCAAGCTCTTTTAAAGTCACAGTTTTCATTAGTTGCCTTTACTTAACGCTTGAACAACTTTATCGCTGATGTCTGCATCAGGCTTAACATAGATAACTGCACCACGTTGAAGTACGATGTCGTAAGACTCTTTTTCAGCGATAGTGTTGATAGCTTCTTGTACTTTAACTAAAAGCTTATTCTGCTCTTCACCTTGACGACGACGCATGTCTTCATCAAGTGCTTTGCCTTTTAGTTGGAAATCAGACTTTAGTGACTCCATTTTACGTACAAGATCCGTTTTTTGGCTTTCGCTCATCAACGCACCATCACGTTGTTGCTTCTCAACCATAACACGCATTTCTTCTTGCATTTTTTGTACGTCAGCAACTCGATCCCCAAACTCTGTTTTTAGAGATTGTGAAATTTGTTCACGTTGAGGTAGTTGCTCAAATACTTCGCCCATATCTACAACAGCAATTTTTTCTGCATGTGCCATCATAGGTGCACTTAAAAATGCCAGTGTTACTAACGCGCGATTTACCATCTTTTTCAAAATAGACTCCTTGTTATTATCAGCAAAACTTGCCGAGTGTATTTGTTTTAGAACGTTTTGCCAATATTGAACGAAAAGATCTCTGTTTCATCATCTTCGTATTCTTTAATCGGCCAAGCCAAGCTAAACACCATAGGTCCCATCGGTGATAACCACTGAACACTCATACCCCAAGAGGCACGGATTCGACTTGGGTCACTATAATCTTCCAATTTATCAAACTCATCAGCTGGAAGATATCTATACGAGTCATAATCAAACTCGGTATCCCATACGTTACCAGCATCAACGAAGAAACTAGTACGTACTGAATTAGAATAAGCCTCATCCAAGAATGGAGTTGGAACAATCATTTCCATACTCGCAGTCGCAATTGCATTACCGCCAATTGAACGACCTGAACTCACTTGAATTTGGTTTGGCTCACCTGGTAACGAACAACTCTCGCCAGAAGGATCTGGTGAACATGGCTCACTACCACGGTATAAATAGAATGAACGTGGGCCAACAGAGTTAGACTTGAAACCACGTAACGAACTGCTACCACCTGAATAGTAGTTCTCCCAGAAAGGAAGAATTTGGTCATTATCATTAAACTGACCATAACCATTCGCATAACCTAACCTAGCGCGCGTTAATAACACGAAGCCATGGTTACGAGTTAATGGAAGATAGAAGTTAGTATCTAAATCCGTCTTAAAGTATTGTAAATCTGAACCTGGGATAGTCGCTTTAGCACTGAAACGTTGTGATGAACCATCTGTTGGGAAGGTACCACGGTTTAATGTGCTGCGAGACCAACCACCATTAAGTTCAAAGTTATCAAAACTTAAGTCGGCATTTGGATCATCAGATTCACGGTATACATTGTAAAAACGCAATGCTTGCTCATAAGCCGAAATCTCAGAAATCGAGTTATGACGATAACCAATACCACCATTTAAACGGTTGTATTCGTTAATTGGGAAACCTGAGTTTAATGCAATACCGTAAGATTTGTTTTTATAGCGCTCAAGGTTAGCCTCGTTCGCATCAAATTCATTCCAGTAAATGCTACCACCTAAACTCACGCCATCTTTGGTGAAATATGGGTCAGTATAAGAGAAGTTAACATTCTTAGAGTATTTGTTGGTATTTAAGCTTACGCCAGCTTGGTTACCTGTACCTAAGAAGTTACTTTGCTGCACACCAAATTGAAGACTCAGTCCAGATTCAGTACCGTAACCCACACCAGCATTAAATGAACCAGATGGTTGCTCTTTTACATTGAATGCGACATCAACAAGGTCATCACTACCCGGTACCTGAACTGTCTCTGTATCAACGGTTTCGAAATAGCCTAAACGGTTTAAACGCGCTTTAGACTGTTCAACTTGAGCCGAGTTTAACCAGGCACCTTCCATTTGACGTAATTCACGACGCATCACTTCATCTTTAGTAACGGCGTTGCCACTGAAGTTAATAGAACGTACGTAAACACGTTTTCCTGGATTAACATTGATATTTAACGCAACTTCTTTGGTTTCATCGTTAATTTCAGGGAAGGTTTTCACTTCTGGATAAGCATAACCAAAGCGACCTAGATATTTACTGTACATCTCTTCGGTAAATGTCACATCACCACCGTTGTACATATCGCCTTCTTTGATTGGCAAAATCGCTTTCATTAACTTTTCACGGCCCATTAACTCGCCGGTTAAGTTAACTTCAGAAACTTTATATTTCTCACCTTCATCTACATTAATGGTGATGTATAAACCTTTTCTATCAGGTGTCATTGCAACTTGAGTCGAAGTGACTTCAAATCGAATATAACCTTGATTGTGATAATAGGTTTTAACCGTTTCTAAATCAGCTTGAAGCTTCTGTTTCTGATAGCGACGCTCACCAAATAAGTCCCACCAAGCAACATAGTCTTTAAGCTCAAGTAAACCGATAAGCTCTGAATCAGAGAATACCGTATTACCCACTACGTTAATTTGACGGATTTCTGCGGCTAAGCCTTCTGTGAAGTTGAACTTAAGTTCAACACGGTTACGAGGTAAGTTAATAACTTCAGCTTCAACTTTCGCACCGTACTTACCTACACCGTAATAGAAATCTTGTAGACCTTTTTCAATGCCAGACAACATGGTTCTATCGAGTGACTCACCGATTTTAATACCAGAGCCGTCCAAACTTTCTTGAAGCTGCTCGTCTTTAATATCTTTGTTACCTTCAAAAGTAACAGCACTGATCGTCGCACGCTCTTTAACATTAACAAGCAATATGCCACCATCGTGGGCTACACTGATTGTTTCAAAGTTCGTTGAGGCATATAAGCTTTTAATCGCTTGTTGTAATTTAACTTGGTCAACAGTATCACCCACTTTTACGGGGAGACTTAACAAGGCAGCACCAAGTGCAACTCGTTGTAAACCATCAATCTGGATGTCGGTCACTTCAAATGGTTGGAAAGTTTCAGCCACACCATTGCCTGAAAATGACGCGCCGACTAAAATCATCGAGGCAAAAAGTTTATTCAATCTCATAGAGCACTTCTAATTATTTGTGTTCCCTGCTCAGAGTCTGGAAAAATCATTAAAGAGTGCAATACTCATCAACAACAGCAGCATAACTGCACCAAACCTGAATCCTATATCCTGTACCTTCTCCGGCACAGGCTTACCCGTAATCACTTCGATAAAGTAATACAGCAAGTGTCCCCCATCGAGTACTGGCAAAGGCATTAAATTAATGATGCCTAAGTTCACACTGATGAGTGCGATAAACCCGAGAAAATACACCAATCCATAGTCAGCACTGGTACCAGCACCTTGAGCTATAGAAATCGGACCGCTCAGATTTTTCACCGACACATCGCCGGTAAATAATTTTCCAATCATCTTAAAGCTGACAACCACAAGTTGCCATGTTTTATCTGCTGCTGCAGCAAAGGAATCTACTATGCCATACTCAAGCTGGAAGCGCATACTTTCAGGCCAATCAATTTGAGTTGGGCTAACACCTACAACACCGATTGTTTCACCATTGGCGTTGGTTTGTGCTTGTGGAGTCACCACTAATGTCTTTTGTTGATTATTTCGAAGAACGGTTAGCTCTACATCCTTATCAGCAGACGTTTGTATCACATCTACAAAACCATTCCAATCTTGATAAGGCTGACGATTAATCTTGATAATTTCATCGCCCAATTCTAAGCCTGCTATCTCAGCGGCACTGCCTTTTGTTATAAGCCCAATAACTGGCTCTATTCCTGGGCGGTATATTCCCAATCCCATCGCAGTTATTGGCGACTCTTTATCAGGATCGAATTGCCAGTCTCGTATATCGAGGGTAAAAGTTTTAAGCGGCGTTTGATCTGCATCTGAGCTCGACAATGGTTGAAGACTGATATCAATTTCTCGGCCTCCAATATGACTCACCAAAGCAAGATTAACCTCTTCCCAGTTTCTAACCTTTTGACCAGACACTGACACAATTTGCATAGGCTCTTGCAGCTGAATTTGCGCAGCTGGGGTATTTTCTCTGGTTGTATCAATAACAGGTTTAAGAGATGAGACACCAATCATGTACATAATGTACAAGGCAACTATTGCAAACAGAAAGTTAGCAATGGGACCCGCTGAAACTACAGCGATACGCTGCCAAACTGTTTTACGATTAAATGCTTGATCTTTTAACTCTTCAGGAACGTCTTCAACACGCTCATCAAGCATTTTGACATAGCCACCAAGCGGGATCATGGCGACGACATATTCAGTGCCATCCTTACCAACTTTGCGCCAAATTGCTTTGCCAAAACCAATAGAAAAACGTTCTACTTTGATACCACAACGACGTGCGACCCAAAAATGTCCGTATTCATGTGCTGTAATCAAAATACCCAGTGCGACAATAAATGACCCCAGGTTCCATAAAAAATCGAACATCGTTCTCCTACGAACTAGTTAATTGCTTTGATTGCTTCTTTTGCGATAACTCGAGCTTGAGCATCTAAATTCATAATATCTTCAATGGTGCTTAATGAAGATTGAGGTACCTTTTCTAAACAGGTCTCATTCACTCGAGCAATATCGGTAAATTTTATGTGTTGATTTAAAAATGCATCAACAGCTATTTCATTAGCTGCATTAAGCACTGTTGTTGCTTCTTGTCCTTTTTCACACGCTTGCATTGCAAGTGCTAAACATGGGAAACGATGATAATCAGGTTCACAGAAGCTTAATTCTCGGACTTTGAAAAAATCCAAAGGTTCAACTCCAGCGTAAATTCTTTCAGGAAAAGACATACAATGCGCAATTGGTGTACGCATATCAGGGTTACCCATTTGCGCAATAACAGAACCGTCTAAATATTGCACCATAGAATGAATAACACTTTGGGGATGGATAACGACTTTAAGTTGCCCAGCATTAGTATTAAATAGCCAGCGAGCTTCAATAAACTCAAGGCCTTTATTCATCATCGTAGCTGAATCAACAGAAATTTTAGGTCCCATAGACCAATTAGGATGATTACAGGCTTGGGTTGGCGTCATCGCATCTAACGTAGCAATATCTGCGGTTAAAAACGGGCCACCTGAACCTGTGAGTAAAATATGCGATATACCAGATGCAGCTAAATCACATTCACCAAGGTTTGATTGAACTTCTGTCGGTAGGCACTGAAAAATGGCATTATGCTCACTGTCTACAGGAAGCAATGTTGCGCCGCTTTCATGGGTAGCATTCATAAAGAGCTCACCAGACATCACAAGCGCTTCTTTATTGGCTAATAAGACTCTCTTGCCAGCCTTAACAGCTGCGAAAGTAGATCTTAGCCCTGCCGCTCCAACAATAGCCGCCATTACTGTATCGACTGCTGATGCTGAGACTAAATCAATTAGCTCATCCTCACCGGTAATCACTTCAGTTGATAGATTGGCTGGCAATTTAGCTTTAAGGGATTTAGCGGCCTGCGCATCTACCATATGCGCATAACGTGGTTTATGCTCAATACAAAGAGCTAGCATTTTATCAACACTGGAATTAGCCACTAGCCCGTAGACATTATATTGCTCTGGGTTATGCCCAATAACGCTTAAAGTACTACTACCAATAGAGCCTGTCGCTCCAAGAATAACCATATTTTGCATGGTAAATTAAACCCAGAATGCAAGGTAAATAAAGGTGAACACAGGTAGTGCAGCAGTAAGGCTGTCCATTCTATCTAGCACTCCACCGTGTCCAGGTAAGATTTTACCTGAATCTTTAATATTGGCAGCGCGTTTAAACATGCTTTCAGATAAATCGCCAAAAGCGGATGCCAGCGCAGTAATCAGGGTCACAGCAATCACTAAACCTAATTCTTGCTCTGGTGAATAGTACATAACCCCAATAACAACAACCATGGTTGCGACCAAGCCACCACCTAAACCTTCTAAGGTTTTATTTGGGCTGACGTTAGGCATTAGTTTATGTTTTCCTAATGAGCGGCCTGCAAAGTATGCCCCTGTATCAGCAGCCCAAACCACGAGCATTACGAGAAATACTAATGCTCCGCCAAAGTATGGGTCAACATTACTACTAATTGATTTAAGTGTAATAAGCGATACGAAACATGGAATGAGAGTTAACTGACCAAACATCGACTTTAACATCGGACTGTTTTTCCAGGTCTCACCACTCTTTGGGAAGGTAAAAATCAGTAAAGTGCTAATTATCCACCAAAATAAACCAATGGTAATGATAGCCAAAAAGATGGGATGAACTTGGCCTTTTAGCCATAATGCCTCAACAGGCACAAATATATTCAATGACAATAAGATTAATGTCACGGTTGCAGTAAAGGTCCATTGCGTTGCTGTACATTGTGGGTCAATAAAGCTTCCCCACTCTTTAGCACCTATCATAAAGACAGGAATAAGTGCCCAAGCAAAATACTCAGCGGGTAAGAAGAATATGGCACCTATTACTAAAGGAAGTAACCATAAAACTGTTATAATTCGTTGTTTTAACAAAGCAAAAGCCTCTTAAATATTTTTAAATAGCACGTATTTCTTCAATCTGACTACCTGTCAAACCAAACCTACGTTGCCTACTGGCAAAAACAGCAAGTGCATCTTTAAATGCTTGCTCATTAAAATCTGGCCACAAAGTCTCAGTAAAGACCAATTCAGCGTATGCAGCCTGCCATAAAATAAAATTACTAATGCGGTAATCACCGCCTGTGCGAATCATTAAATCAACTTCATGTTGCTCGCTCATGCAAAGCTGCTGATTTAATGTTTCTTCATTCAATTCGCTTGATTCGATTTCTCCTTGAGCGACTTTATCAGCTAACTTTTGTGCAGCTTGTAAAATATCCCAACGGCCACCGTAATTTGCGGCAATATTTAGAACCAGACCTGTGTTATCTGCTGTTTGTTGTTGTGCTTTTTGGATCTGTTTTTGTAAACGTGCAGAGAAACGACTGATATCACCAATAATATTTAATCGAACTTGATTATTTTGTAACAGTTTTATTTCTCTTTGTAAGACAGAGAAAAATAATTCCATTAATAAACTGACTTCTTTATCAGGTCTGCGCCAGTTCTCGCTTGAAAAAGCGAACAAGGTTAATGACTCAATACCCAGTTGACTGGCAACACTAACAGCACGGCGCACTGCTTTGACCCCGGCCTTATGACCAAACACTCTTGGCTTTCCTTGTTGCTGAGCCCAGCGACCGTTACCGTCCATAATAATAGCGACGTGTTGAGGAAGCGACTGCTTAACGACATCAGAAAGTTGACCAGGCAAAATTTCCGATGATTCCATATCAGCACTCGATTGTGTTTCTGGCTCATATCCAACAGTGGATGACATCTATTACAACCCTTTCAAATAGACAAACGCCGTGTAGTATAACCTTACACGGCGCTTTAACTCTAGCTTTGCTAGGACGAGAATTAGACTTCCATCAATTCTTTTTCTTTAGCAGCTAAAATTCCATCAATATTTTTGATACTTGCGTCGGTGAACTTCTGAATTTCATCTTCGCTGCGGCGAACATCATCTTCAGTACACTCTTTTGCTTTTTCAAGTTTTTTGATTTCACTGATAGCATCACGACGAACATTACGCACTGCAACACGACCGTTTTCAGCTTCGCCACGAACGACTTTGATGAAATCTTTACGACGTTCTTCAGTTAAAGCAGGTAAAGGAATACGCATTGCATTACCCGCAGTCATTGGGTTAAGACCCAAGTCAGAGCTCATGATAGCTTTTTCAACAGCTTGTACCATAGTAGCATCAAACACGGTTACGTTTAAGGTACGTGAATCTTCAATACCAATATTTGCAACTTGCTTAAGCGGTGTCATTGAGCCGTAGTATGAAACTTGAATTGAATCAAGTAGGCTTGGGTGAGCACGACCAGTACGTACTTTAGCCATTTGGTTTTTAGTAGCTTCAACACACTTGCTCATACGGTCTTGAGCATCTTCTTTAATTGTATCAATCACGATAAATATCCTTTTGGTCACAAATACTTATTACTTGAACGACTACCTGAGAATGGCACATAGACAAATCTATGTCGATACTCGTTCAAATGAAAATTTTAGCGTAAAACAAACCAACCTAATTAGATTTAGTTAGTTTTAATGTGCGTGCCTTCTTCTTCACCCATGATAACACGACGTAAAGCACCAGGTTTATTCATGTTGAACACTAAGATAGGCATGTCATGGTCACGGGCTAGCGTAAATGCAGCTAAATCCATCACCTTAAATTCATTTTCTAATACTTCGTCATAAGTTAATGAGTCGTATTTTACCGCTTCAGGGTCTTTCATAGGATCCGCTGAGTAAACACCGTCAACCTTAGTTCCTTTTAAAACCACTTCAGCTTCAATTTCAATACCACGTAAACACGCAGCAGAATCGGTCGTACAAAATGGGTTACCAGTACCAGCAGCAAAAATAACTACTCGACCTGATTTTAATAAACTAATTGCCTCAGCCCAGTTGTAGTCGTCACACACACCCTTCAGTGGGATTGCAGACATTAAACGAGCATTTACATAGGCACGGTGCAGCGCATCACGCATTGCTAAGCCATTCATCACAGTTGCAAGCATACCCATATGGTCACCAACAACACGATTCATACCAGCTTGTGCTAAGCCTTCACCACGGAATAGATTACCACCACCAATAACAACCCCAACTTGAATCCCAAGTTCAACTAACTCTTTTACTTCTTGCGCCATACGGTCAAGAACTTTAGGGTCAATACCGAAGCCTTCTTCGCCCATTAACGCTTCGCCGCTTAACTTTAAAAGAACGCGTCTAAATGCAGGTTTTGGATTGGTGCTCATAATTTTTTCCTAATTATAACAAAACCGCAGCGGTTGCTGCGGCTTTAGGGTATGAAGAGATGTTTAATTACGCTTTTTTAGTAGCAGCAATTTGTGCAGCAACTTCTGCAGCGAAATCTTCTTCTTTCTTCTCGATACCTTCACCAACTTCTAAACGAATGAAGTTAGTTACTGAAGCGCCTTTCTCTTTAAGGATATCGCCAACAGTTTTCTTAGGTTCCATGATGTAAGCTTGACCAGTAAGAGAGATCTCACCAGTAAACTTCTTCATACGACCGATAACCATTTTCTCAGCGATTTCTTGAGGCTTACCTTCGTTCATCGCGATTTCTACTTGAAGTGCTTGCTCACGAGCAACAACATCAGCAGGAACGTCTGTTGGATTAACGAATTCAGGCTTAGAAGCAGCAACATGCATAGCAATGTGCTTAAGAGTTTCAGCATCAGCTTCACCCGTTACAACAACACCGATACGGTCGCCGTGACGGTAAGTAGCTTGAACAGCACCATCGATGTATTCAACGCGACGAACGTTGATGTTTTCACCGATTTTAGCTACTAGCGCAACACGAGTTTCTTCGAATTGTGCTTTAAGATCTTCAATAGATACTTTAGAAGCAGCTGCAACAGCTAGTACTTCGTTAGCAAATGCTAAGAAGTTGCCATCTTTAGCAACGAAGTCAGTTTGACAGTTAACTTCTAGTAAAGCTGTGTAACCTTCACCGCTTTGGATAAGGATAGTACCTTCAGCAGCAATGTTACCTGCTTTTTTAGCAGCTTTAGCAGCACCACTTTTACGCATGTTATCGATAGCTAGCTCGATATCACCGTTAGTTTCAGTCAATGCTTTTTTACAGTCCATCATGCCAGCGCCAGTGCGGTCACGAAGTTCTTTAACTTGGGCAGCAGTAATTGCCATTGTTAAATCCTCTATTTAAATTCGTCTAATATTGCATTTAAAAACAGGGGCCCATAAGGCCCCTGCTCACCAATTTCTTTATTGGCCAATAAGGGAGATGGAAACCATCACGCCTTATTAAACAGTTTCTACGAAACCGTCTTGCTCAGCTTGAACAGCTAAATCTTGACCACGGCCTGAGTTAGCAGCTGCAGCAACAGAAGTAGTGTACAAACGGATAGAACGCATAGCATCATCGTTACCAGGAACGATGTAGTTAACGCCGTCTGGAGCAGAGTTAGTATCAACAACAGCAACAACTGGGATACCTAAGTTGTTAGCTTCTTTAATAGCAATATGCTCATGGTCTGCACCGATAACGAATAATACGTCAGGTAAGCCGCCCATGTTTTTGATACCGCCTAAAGATTTTTCTAACTTCTCTAGCTCGCGAGTACGCATTAACGCTTCTTTCTTAGTAAGCTTGTCGAAAGTACCGTCAACTGACTGGCTTTCTAGCTCTTTAAGACGTTTGATTGACTGACGAACAGTTTTCCAGTTAGTCAACATGCCGCCTAACCAGCGGTGATCAACATAGTACTGGTCACAAGAAACTGCAGCTTCTTTGATAGCTTCGCCAGCAGCGCGCTTAGTACCAACAAAAAGGATTTTACCTTTTTTAGAAGCAACGTTGCTGATGAACGCTAATGCTTCGTTGAACATTGGCACAGTGTGCTCAAGGTTGATGATGTGAACACCATTACGAGCACCGAAGATGAAAGGCTTCATCTTAGGATTCCAGTAACGAGTTTGGTGACCGAAGTGAACACCAGCTTGAAGCATGTCGCGCATTGAAACAGTAGTCATTTTATATACCTTAATTTTGGGGGTTAGACCTCCACGAATCCCATACCTTCGACTCTTGCTTGCTAAAAAAGCGCACTAAGAGCACCCCGAAGAATGTGTCGATACGTGTGTGATTTAGTATTTAGTTAAATTGCCATCTATAACATGTATAATGGCCGCCATATTTTACGCTTAGTGGAACAGTAAGTGAAGAAAGTATTTATACTTTATTCAAATTACAGCTTCATTAAGACTTAAACACAACGGCGCGCTTTATACCATAACTAGGTAAAAAGCACAAATTTTGCCAAATTTATTTGCGCCTTTTTTGACTGATACAAGGGTAAGAGAATATTCATGAGCATAGTCATCAAGACAGCAGAACAAATCGAAAAAATGCGTGCAGCAGGCAAATTAGCTGCAGAAGTACTAGAAATGATCGCACCTCATGTAAAGGTCGGTGTTACCACAGATGAGCTAAATGACATCTGTGCAAAATTTACCGAAGAACATGACGCTATTTCAGCACCACTGAATTACCATGGATTCCCAAAGTCTATTTGTACTTCAGTAAATGAAGTGGTTTGTCACGGCATTCCAAGTGGTTATAAATTAAAAGACGGCGATATTTTAAATATCGACATCACTGTCATTAAAGATGGCTTCCATGGTGACACATCGAAGATGTTTTTAATTGGCGATGTCAGTCCTAAAGACAGAAGACTTGCCAGAATCGCCCAAGAAAGCCTGTACCTTGCAATTAAAAAAGTCCGTCCAGGTGTTAAATTAGGTGAAATTGGAACTGCAATTGAAAAGTTCATTAAAGCCAGCAAATCTGGTTTAGATAAATATTCAATCGTAAAAGATTACTGTGGTCACGGTATTGGCGAAGGCTTCCATGAAGAGCCACAAGTGGTTCATTATAAGAATAATGACAACACAGTATTAAAAGCTGGCATGTGTTTCACCATTGAGCCAATGATTAATGCTGGACGCTACACAACTGTTTTAGATAAAGAAGATAACTGGACAGTAACCACTTCAGATGGTAAAAAATCAGCTCAGTGGGAACACACATTATTAGTAACAGAAACGGGTGTTGAAGTGCTTACGTTACGTAGCGAAGAAGACTTCCCTAGAACTGTTTAAAAATTTAACGTAAATAAGGACATCAATGAACACTGCGCTGGTAGCTAAAAACACGCTTATAGAATTTAACCAGCGTTTATTGGAGCAGTTCACTGCGAATAATCCAATAACGGAACTTGTTCAGCAGCGCTGTCAATTTGTTGATGACCTTTTAAAAGAAAGCTGGCTTAAATTTGATTTAAACAATCATCATATTAGCCTTATAGCCGTGGGCGGTTATGGCCGCGGCGAGCTTCATCCTCACTCAGATATTGATCTGCTACTTTTATCCCAATCAGATATTGCCAGTCAGCAAGCTAAAGATGCCATTAGCCAATTCATTACATATTTATGGGATTCAGGTCTAGAGCTGGGTCATAGTGTACGCACTATTGAAGAAACATTAGTTCAAGGTCAGCAAGATATCACCACCGCCACCAACCTACTTGAGGCTAGGCTGCTAATTGGACAAGCATCGTTATTCGATGAACTTTACGATGCGATTAGGCAAGAAGGTTTTTGGCCATCAGATACTTTTTTCCTCGGAAAAATTGAAGAGCAACACCAACGCCACTTAAAAGCAAATGCCTTTGACTTAGAGCCTAATCTCAAGTCTTGTCCAGGGGGGCTGCGTGATATTCAAACTGTAGCTTGGGTGGCAATGCGCCATTTTGATGCTGCCTCATTGTCTGAGCTCGTCGACCATGATTTTCTTGAACCTGTTGAGTTAAAAGAGCTAGTAGAATGTCAGGACTTCTTGTGGCAATTACGATTTAGCTTGCACATGATTTCAGGCCGTAACGAAAACCGCTTGTTATTTGATTTACAAAGACAAGTGGCTAGCATGATGGGATATAAAGATGATACTCAACTTGCTGTAGAACAAATGATGAAGCGCTACTACCGCACGGTACGACGTGTGATGGAGCTAAATGAAATGCTGTTGCAGCTATTTAAGCGTGCAACATTGAGCTTGTCTTCTTCATTAACCATTTATCCGATCAATGATAATTATCAGCGTCGTGGTCGTTATATTGAAGTCTTAGATGATCAACTTTTTGAACAACACCCTGAACAAATTATTAATTTATTTTTCTTGGTCGCTAAAAACTCCAATGTAAGACGAATTTATGCCCCTACTTTGCGTTTACTGAGACAAGCTAGAAGACGTTTAAAAGCACCACTGCAAGATAGCCCTGAATGCCGAAAGTATTTTATGGCTATTTTAAAACACCCTCGTGGTATAGCTGCGTTATCATTAATGCATAAGCACGGCATTTTATCTTCATACTTACCTGCATGGCGTAAAATTGAAGGTCAGATGCAATTTGATTTATTCCATGCATACACTGTTGATGAACATACCCATCGGTTATTACTTAATATCGAGCGCTTTGCTCAACCCGAACAAAAAGATGAATTTCCACTCGGTGCTATTCTCATTAATCAATTGCCGAAAAAAGGCTTATTAGTCCTCGGGGCTATTTTCCATGATATTGCTAAAGGTAGAGGCGGCGATCACAGTAAGTTAGGGGCCACCGATGCCTTAGATTTTTGTAAACTCCATGGCTTAAGCGATCATGACGGCAGATTAGTGGCTTGGTTAGTTGAAAACCATCTTGTTATGTCAGTTACTGCTCAGCGCCGCGACATATCTGACCCAGAGGTTGTCGCAACTTTTGCAGACCGAGTACAAGATGCGGTGCATTTAAGCTATTTATATTGCCTAACGGTTGCCGATATTTGTGCAACCAACCATAAAGCATGGAATAACTGGAAAGGCTCACTATTAAGGGATTTATATTTCTCCACCCAGCGCGTGCTATCTCGAGGTAAAGAAAAACCAATCGATGTCGCTGACAGAGTACTTGAAACTCAGCAGAAAGCACAAAAAGAGCTATTAAGACGTGGAGTTAAACAAAAAGCGATTAATGAGCTTTGGAGTAGATTTAAAGATGACTACTTTTTGCGTCATCAACCAAACCAAGTTTCTTGGCATACGGAAGCGCTGCTCAAACATGATAAACAAAAGCCGTTAGTACTTATTTCGAAGCATACGACCCGTGGTGGCAGTGAGTTATTTGTTTACGCTAAAGATAAACCCAAATTATTCGCCACTGTTATGACTGTGTTAGATAACAAAAACATTAATGTTCATGATGCTAACATTATGACATCAAATGACGACTATGCATTAGATACATTCGTTATTCTGGAGCAAGATGGCGAACCAATTAGCCAACTTTCCCGCATACAGTCGATTAAAAAATCACTTGAGAAGCGTTTAACAGCACAAAAATCTAAACCAGCAAAGTTTAGAAAAATGTCACGAATCATGAAACCTTTTAAAGTTCGCACACAAGTGAGTTTCTTACCGGGTGCGAAGCATGATACAAGTATGATGGAGCTTATTGCCTTAGACAGTCCTGGGCTGTTGGCAAAAGTAGGTGATGTACTTTACCGCTGCGATATCAAATTATTATCAGCCAAAATTACCACCATCGGAGAGCGAGCTGAAGATTTCTTTATTTTACAAACTGCTCTCGGCCAAGCACTCAGCGAAGCACAACAAACACAATTATCTGAGGCGCTTTCTGAAGCGCTGACACAACCTTTACATCAATAAATACAATTTGGGAGAAAGTAATGGAGGCATTACGCCAACGCATAGAAGCTGCATTTGAGGCTCGTCAGGACATCACACCTAGCACGGTAGAGCCAAGTGTTCGTGCAGATATCGAAACTGTTATTAGCATGCTTGATAAAGGTCAAGCTCGCGTAGCAGAAAAGATTGATGGCGAATGGCATGTACATCAGTGGTTAAAGAAAGCTGTTTTACTTTCTTTCCGTATTTTCGACAACGAAGTTGTTGAAGGCGGTGACACTAAGTACTTTGATAAAGTGCCACAAAAATTCTCTGACTACACAGCTGAACGCTTTAAAGAAGAAGCTATTCGTGTTGTTCCACCAGCAACCGTTCGTAAAGGTTCATTTATCGGTAAGAACACCGTATTAATGCCTTCTTACGTTAACCTTGGCGCATTCGTTGATGAAGGCACTATGGTTGATACTTGGGCAACTGTTGGATCTTGTGCACAAATCGGTAAGAACGTGCATTTATCAGGTGGTGTTGGCATTGGTGGCGTACTTGAGCCATTACAAGCTGGCCCAACCATCATTGAAGATAACTGTTTCATTGGCGCACGTAGTGAAATTGTTGAAGGCGTTGTTGTTGAAGAAGGCAGCGTAATCTCAATGGGCGTATACATTGGCCAAAGCACACGTATTTTTGATCGTGAAACTGGCGAAGTTCATTACGGCCGTGTACCTGCAGGTTCAGTGGTTGTATCAGGTAACTTACCTTCTAAATGTGGTACATACAGCCTATACGCTGCAATCATCGTTAAGAAAGTAGACGCTAAAACTCGCGGTAAAGTAGGTATTAACGAACTTTTACGTATCGTTGATTAATACACTTTATTAGGAATATGTAGGTGTTAACTTACCTATTCTAATAACGAAAAGGCTCAGTATTCGTACTGAGCCTTTTTTTATTGTCGGGAATATTGTCGGGATTATTGAAAGTATCGATAGAGTCGTCTTAACTTTAGAATACGATCGTTTTATTGCCGTAAACCACTACTTGCTCTTCAAGCACTAACTGCAACGCTTTACTTAATACACTCTTTTCCACATCACGGCCGTTATGCGCCATTTCTTCAGCACTAAAGCTATGATCGACATTAATCACATCTTGCTTAATGATAGGCCCTTCGTCTAAGCAGTTATTCACAAAATGCGCCGTTGCACCAATGATCTTCACTCCCCTCTCCCATGCTTGGCGATAAGGAGAAGCGCCAATAAATGCAGGCAAAAATGAATGATGAATATTAATGATTTTATTAGGGAATTCAGCGACAAACTCAGGGGTTAAAATACGCATAAACTTCGCAAGTACAATATAGTCTGGCGAGTATAAATTGATTTTTTCAAGAATCGCCTGCTCATGTGCTTGTCTGTCTAACCCTTGATGACTGACATAATGAAAAGGAATATCGAACTTTTCTGTTAAGCCAGCAAGAGTATCGTAGTTGCCAACGACGGCTGCTATCTCAACATCTAAACCACCATAATAGGATTTCATCAAAATATCGCCTAGGCAGTGTGCTTCTTTAGTCACTAATACCACAATGCGCTTTTTACCGGCATTGACCAATTTCATATGATTCTGCTCTGGCAATACTTTGCGTAAGTCAGCGAGTAATACTTCATCGTTAATTTCACCTTCAAGCACTGTACGCATAAAGAAGCGCCCTTGTTGGTGATCGACGTACTCAGTGTTTTTGATAATATTAAGCTGATGAGAAAAACACACTCCAGTGATTTTAGCTATTAACCCTTGGGCGTCTTCACAATCTGTAAGTAAAATTTTGCGAGGCAATGATGTTATATCGGTATCACTTTGTGGGCTAATATGTGTTTTGTTCATAAATAAACTACTCATATAGATAAAATATACGCTGCTACAAAATCATTAATACCACAGCTTTAAAAAAAGTAACTGACGCTGGGCTTTTTATTTTGATAGGAAGATAATAAAGTGGTTTTCTTTAAGGTATTAATAAAAATAAAGGCTTTAAGGTGATAATTCTATAATTTAGGATACGGTTAAGTTAAAGCTTACAAGATTTGCTAAGTCAATAATCGAAAATGGGAGTCAATACTCGGGTTAATCAAACTCGAGTATCTAAATACTTTTGTAATAGTTTACGCAGACTTTCAGCTTTAGTGCCGAATACCACTTGCACGCCTTTACCGACCTTTATGACTCCTTTAGCACCTAAACGCATTAGTCTAGGTTTATCTACCAGCTTAGGGTCAACAACCGCGATTCTTAATCGGGTGAGGCAGGCATTTAACTCAACAATATTATCTGGCCCACCCAATGCGCTTATCATTGATCTTAGGCTTTCTTTATTGCCATCATCTTCTAACGCTAATCGACCTGGCGTTTTCAAATTAAACGCTATGATGCTGACTCTGAAAATAAGGTAGTACAGAAAAGCAGTTAACGGCCCTAAGAACCAAAACCAGCTGGTATTAGACGATTGAGCAAACAATAAACTGAAATCAATTAACCCATGGGAAAACACCACGCTATGGTTAACATCAAGTAAAATACAGACGGTATAAGCAAGCCCAGTGAATATGGCATGAATTACAAACAACACAGGTGCCACAAACATAAATGCAAACTCAATCGGCTCAGTGATGCCCGTAAGCCAACTTGTGGCTGCGGCTGATAACATAATGCCGGCAACACGGTTACGTTCAGACTTATCCGCGCAGCGCCAAATCGCTAATGCAGCGGCAGGTAAGCCCCACATTTTTATTAAATAACCACCTGCTAGATTGCCAGCTAATGGGTCGCCAGCAAGGTATCTAGCAATTTCACCACGTACCATTTTCCCTTCATGAAAATATTGCCCTACTTCAAGATAAAAAGGGGCATTCCAGATATGATGTAACCCCAAAGGAATTAAAAATCGCTCGATGGTGCCATATACCCCAAAGGCAATCGCCGGATCTTGATAGACAGCCCAAAGTGATAACGAATCAATATAGTAAGCAAGTGTTGGCCAAATATGCGCTAACACAAAGGCCAATGCCATTGAAAATGGAATAATGAGCAAAGCCGCACTACGTTGACCTTCAAAAAACGAAAACATGGCTGGTAGTTTTACATCTTGGCTTAATCGCACGATAAAACAGGTTAGTGCGCCGACCAATATCCCACCTGCGATCCCCGTATCTATGGTTTCAATTCCCCATATCGGTCGGGAATTTAACTCATAAATAGCAGTAAATGCGCCAAGACTTGAAATAAACACCCCATAGCCAAAAACAGCGACAAATGCAGCAATACCCTGATCTTTGCAAAAACCAATCGCAATCGCGATAGCAAACAACAAAGGCATCATGGTGAAAATAAGATTACCTACAGCAGAGAAAACCGTTGCAAGTTCAGTGGGAATAAATGGTAAAGGGTTAAATGACAGGCCGAGCATCACGCCCGCAGCAGGTAAAATGGCAATAGGGATAAGCAGCGCCTGACTCAGGCGCTGGGCAAACTTAAACCATTGCTGGCTAAGCCTTCTTAACTGGCGAGAGATTGAACCGCGGCCTGCCAAGTTGGTATCCATTCTGTCGCTTCAGTTTCCGGTTCCATGGTTTCGCATGCATCGATTTCTAATGTTTCAGTCAAGCTGGTTGCACCCAGCTCAATGAGTAATTCATCAAATTGTTTCGCAGCACCACAAAAGGTTTCGTAGCTTGAATCACCAAGACCAATAATACTGTATTGCAGTTTAGGTAAATAAGGAGCAACTGATTTTAATTCACCAAACCATTGGGCGATATCATCGGGTAAATCACCTTGGCCGGTTGTTGAAGTCACGATAATCAGTAGTTCATCTTCACTGGGCACATAGCCGACTAAATCATTAGGTTGCAGTAAATTAGTTTTAAAATCGAGTTCTGCAATTTTATCGGTGAGTGTTTCAGCAACAAATTGAGCACTACCATATACCGTACCGAACACTAAATTAACTTTTTCCATGATATACTTCTCTTTAAGTTAACTGACTTCTATAATTCACTAAGCAGTGCGCTGCTCTATGAGGTTAATAACTTCACCATACTGTATTCTAATACTAGGCTGCAAGTATGAAATACAAACAAAAGTAATAACTTACCCAATCGTTAAGGTTACTGTTATGCGTCAGGCCAACAGGCACAGATTGTTCAAACTGCAACACAAATCAGCCCATATTAGACGTAACTTCTATTTTCGTAGTGAGCAACAAGACACCAGTAAACCATTAGAAAAGATTGAAGAGTTTGAAAAACTTAAGTCTGTGTTGCTAGCACATACCAAAAGGCCGCTAAAAGCCAGCTAAAAATTCAACGAAAGTTTGCAAGTACATTTTGCAGATAGCAACAAAAAGAGATACCTATCAGTGGTATCTCTTATATTTTTTAGTTTCTATGCTTTTGATTACACAAGATAAGGCTGTTTAGCCTCACATCAGGCGCCAAATTAAGCAATGTCGAAAGGGCTTGTATTATCAAGTTGCTCTTGCCAACCAAATTGTTCAAATATCGTTAGCCATTCTTGTTCAAGCTCAGTCTCAATATGCATAGGCTCATTGGTTACAGGATGAATAAATCGAATTGATTTAGCAATCAACCACAAACGATTAATGTCAAAGTGCGATCTGAAAAATTTATTCTGTTTACCATCACCGTGTGTTGTGTCACCAATAATTGGATGACGTAGGTGAGCCATATGGCGACGCAGCTGATGTTTACGTCCAGTTTGTGGGCTTAATTTAATTAAACAAAAGCGACTACTTGGGTAGCGACCAGAGCTAAAAGGGATTTCCGTATTTAATAATGGTGCATAGTCAGTAACGGCATCTTGAGGCGGTTTATCTTTACGCGCTTTTTTATCAGCCACATCATCAAGCTCAACTTTAAGAGCATAATCAAGCCTTGCACTTTCATGCATATTGCCTCGAACCAATGCAAGATATGTTTTTTCAATCTGGTGTTGCTCAAACTGCTCACATAATGCGCGAGCCACTTCGCTACTTTTAGCAAATACCAACACACCTGATGTGGGTCTATCTAGACGATGAACAGGAAATACATGACTACCTACTAGGTCGCGCGTTAGCTGCATCGCAAAAAAACGCTCTTTTCTAGCAAGGTAAGAACGATGAACTAACAAACCTGCAGGTTTGTGAATCGCAACAATATGCTCATCTTCAAATAAAATCTCAAGTTCAGGAGCGACTTCATCGCTATCTTCAACCCCTGTAGGATCCACATCACCATGACTATCAAAATATTCGTCATCAGCAAATGGGCTAACGTATTTATCTTCTGTCATTTATATACCTATTACTGACGCGTTAAAAAGTCGTCTATCTGCCCTAATAGTGCAGTCAATGTTGATAAATCTTGATGATTTACCCAAGCTTGCTCAGCCATTGGAGAGAGTGAAATTTGCGTTGGCAATGGAAGGCCCTGCGCTATCAATTGGTTCATTTTAGGAATAAATATAAACTGTAACCATTGTTCAAAGCGCAATGAATCACAAGCAAATGGTGCAGTACTGGCAAGGGCTTGTTCAGAAGGCACGGTTTGCGACCATAAAGCACTTTGAATAAGCTGTTGTTCTAACTGTTTTAAAAATTGAGCGGTTTGAATATGAGGCATAACGGCAGATTTTCGCTTAAACGGTTTGAATAATCACAGTTGTTTGTGCTACTAATTATATCATCAGACGCCTATTAACCCTATAATAGCGGCAAAGTTAATCGCGATAAATAAGCTCCCATGACACAACTCGAAACCTTAAGCCAATTCCTAGACACCGCTAACACTCAATTTCAGGTTTATGATTTAGGCCGCAGAGTTGAAAACATTGATCCAGTGTTATTCAACCAAATTGAAGCATTGAATACTCCTTACCCTTTTCCGATTCAAGGCCATGCTCAATTCGCCATCGTGTTTTGGCGAGAAAATGAGATACCATTTATTTGGTTTTTAAAGCTTCCGCTTGATGAACAAGGGTTATTGTCTCCAGCTCAACGTAGCCAATTTATCAAAATGATCTTAGAAGCCTTAGGGCGAGATCCAACCAAAGCGCTTTCTGATGAAGAACAAGAGCGTTATGCTAATCATCCGTTCAGCTTCAAACCGAGTCAGGAGAAGCTAGCCTTATTTAACGCATTGGTAAAAAAACAGTTGAGCCAACAAGCGTCTGCCCAGTACGAATATGCCGCTCAGTATTTTTCAAATCTGAATGAAAAAAATGCCCAAGATGACAGCTGGCAGCAACTGGGTTTACAAGGCATTGCCGATGTCTGTGTCCGCTTAGATAAGTTTGATCATGATAAGCATATTAATACAGCAATGAAGCTTGCTCCCTTAGAAGTACAAGCCGCAATTTGCCAATGTTTAGAACATGTTGCTGTTTCAAATACATTAGCTGAAACCTTATACGATAATTTGTCATCTGCCGAAGTGGAACATAAACATATCTACCTTCGCGCTCTTGCTTCGCAACCTGAATTGACTCAAAAAGCTATTCAACAACTGGTTAATTTACAGCAACTCGATGAAAATTTATTGATCACTATTGCAGCAAGAAGTTGGACAGCTTTAAAAGATGATGTAACTCGCAAACTTTATCTTGAAGTCTTAGCTAACCAACCACAAAACTTCTTTAATCAAGTTTTTGCTGATATCGTAGCTATTCCAAGTCTACGAAATTCACTATTACTTGATTTAAGAAGTGCTGATCGTAGTGAAAAACTTTCTTCCGCCATCGGCGGATTATTTAGGGCCGTTAGCCAATGATGTCAGACTTTATTTTAATCGTTGCTGTTGTAGTTGTTGCTGCATTCTTTTGGCAGTTACGCCAGATGGCTGAAATCAGTCGCCGATACGCTGAGAAATCTTGTGCAAATCAAAAAGTACAATTACTGGCTATTGCGATGGAATCGGCTAGACCAAGTATTGGCGGTTCAACAGGTTTATGTTGGCGAGCAAAATTTATGTTTGAATTCAGTACCGATGGAATTAACCAATATCGCGGTCATATCAACATGCACAGTAAAAAAATAGAGAAGATTAATTGGCCTATTTTCCCTGAGCCTGAATGGATGGATGCGCCAATGGCAAAAGGAAAGTTTGGTGGCTGTGGCGGCGCATCAAGCTGTAGCTCAGGTAAGTGCCGTTAAGGTCTATTAACTGACTAACCAGTGAGTCATTGTAGAGTTGATATAACTCGTATTTACTCAAAATATAGTGACAAAAAATACTGATTTAAAAAGCAATATATTAAACGCTATTAGGAGAAATGCTCTCTTAATGGCGTTTTTTATTGGCAAAATGATTTTATTGAGTGGCTGTTGAAAAATACACAAGTCAAAATACGGCTCATATCATATTCAGCCCAAAAGAAAGACCGCGGCAATAAATTGTCGCGGCCTCTTGTACTTTTGTTAAGCCATCCAGCTAK